>NZ_CP016294.1:3017500-3617500 GCF_001704155.1 Stenotrophomonas rhizophila
GCACTGGCTGGCCCAGTCACCCGCACAGCGCGCCGCCGGCCTGCATGCGGTGCACGTGCACCACGGCCTGCAGGCCGATGCAGATCGTTGGGCGGCGCACTGCGAGGCGATCTGCGCGGCCTGGTCGATTCCGCTGCAGGTGATCCGCGTGGCGGTGCCGCGCGACAGCGGTGCGGGCCTGGAAGCCGCGGCACGCCACGTTCGCCGCGAAGCGTTCGCCCGCGTCCTGCGCGAAGGCGAACACCTCGCACTGGCGCACCACCGCGATGACCAGGCCGAAACGTTCCTGCTGCGGGCCCTGCGCGGCTCCGGGGTGGATGGCCTGGCGGCGATCCGGGCCCATGCGCCGTTCGGCGCCGGATCGATCTGGCGCCCGCTGCTGCAGATCCCGCGCAGCGACCTGCGGGCGCATGCCGCGACGCACGGGCTGGAGTGGATCGAAGACCCCAGCAATGCCAGCGACGTGGCCGACCGCAACTTCCTCCGCCTGCACGTGCTGCCGCTGCTGCAGCAGCGCTGGCCGCAGGCCGATGCGGCGTTCGCACGCAGCGCCGAGTTGAGCGCGCAGGCGCAGCGCCTGCTCGATGCCTCCGACCACGACGCGTTGCGGCGCTGCACGGTGTCGCCCGGCGTGCTTGACTGCGCCAAGCTGCAACGGCAGCCGCGCGAGCGCCGTGCGCGGCTGCTGCGGCAGTGGGTGCGCAGCGCGGGACAACCGCCGTTGCCGGCCGCGGGCGTCCAGGCCATCGAACGCGAACTGCTGCCCGCTGCCCAGGATGCCGATGCGCAGTTCGCCTGGCAGGGCGTGCGCATCCGCCGCTGGCGCGGCCACCTGTACCTGCTGCCGATGGCCTTGGCACTGCCGCTGGACTGGAGCGTGCATTGGGATGGCGCCAGCCCGCTGGCACTCCCCGATGGTGGCGAACTGGCACTGATCGGCGCCCAGCGGTTGGGTGAACCGGTGCAGGTCAGCGCACGCCGGGGGGGCGAGCGCATCCAGCTGCGCGGGCGCAGTCATTCGCACGCGCTGAAAGATCTACTGCAACAGAGCGGGTTGCCTCCGTGGCAGCGCCGCCAGGTGCCGCTGCTGTATGCAGACCAGGTGCTGGTTGCGGCCGGCGACCAGGTGATCGCGGCACCGTTGCAGCAGTGGCTGGATGAACAGCACGCCCGACTGCGCTGGACGCCGGGCGCGGCGTGAATTGACCCCTTGGGGCTGGCGCTTCACACTTGCCGCATGGCCAAGAAATCCCCCACTGACGCCTCCCCGGTCGCCCACTTCGAGCATTCGCTGGAAGAACTGGAGCAGCTGGTGGAGAAGATGGAAACCGGCGACATGAGCCTGGAGCAGTCGCTGAGCGCCTACGAGCGTGGCGTGGGCCTGTACCGCCAGTGCCAGCAGGCGCTGGAGCAGGCCGAGCTGCGCGTGCGCCTGCTCAGCGACCCGGCCCGCCCGGAAACCGCCGAGCCGTTCGACCCGCCCAGCCATGACGGTTGAGTCCACGTTCGCGCGTTGGCGCGACCGCATTGAAAGCCAGCTCGACGCCAGCCTCCCCCCGCCGGAACAGGCGCCCAAGCGCCTGCACCAGGCGATGCGCTATGCAGTGCTCGGTGGCGGCAAACGCATGCGCCCGCTGCTGGTGTACGCCAGCGGGCAGATCTTCGGTGCCGACGAACATGCGCTGGACGCACCGGCGATGGCGGTGGAGCTGATCCACGCCTATTCGCTGGTGCACGACGATCTGCCGGCGATGGACGACGACGCCCTGCGTCGCGGCCGCCCGACCACGCACATCGCCTTCGACGAAGCCACGGCGATCCTGGCCGGCGATGCGCTGCAGACGCGCGCGTTCGGGCTGCTGGCCGATGCGGCGTTGCCGGCACTGCTGCGGGTGCACTGCCTGCAGGCGTTGACCCACGCCTCGGGTGCGGCCGGCATGTGCGGCGGCCAGGCGTTGGATATCGATGCAACGGGCCACGCGCAGCCGCTGGCCGACCTGCAGCACATGCATGCATTGAAGACCGGCGCGCTGATCCGCGCGGCGGTCCGCATGGGCGCGCTGTGTGGCGATGCACCGCACGCGGACCTGCTGCAGCTGGACGATTTCGCCAACGCGCTGGGCCTGGCGTTCCAGGTGCGCGATGACATCCTGGACGTGGAAGCCAGTTCCGAACAGCTCGGCAAGACGGCGGGCAAGGACCAGGCGCAGGCCAAGTCCACGTTCCCGGCGTTGTTGGGAATGGACGGTGCCAAAGCCGAACTTGCGGCGCTGAGCGAGCGCATGCACAACAGCCTTGCCGGGTATGACGAACGCGCTGATGCGTTGCGTGCGCTTGGGCGGTTGGCGGTCGAGCGCAATCACTAAGGAACCGGCCTTCGGTCGGTGTTCGTCTGCTGCAGGCAAGAGCCCTGGTCTGCGAACGTATCTGCGCAGGGCCGGCGGGTGTGGGTTTGCGGGGGGCGCCGTGAATACGTCCGTGTAGGCTCTTGCGAAACATCCATGTTTCGCAAAGCCCCCGCAAACCCACCCCCGCCGGCCCTCTGACGGTTGGTTGGTGCGCACAGGCGATCAAAGGCAATTGAACCGCTTTTGCCTGAACAACCGATCCACTGTCGGGGGCAGGCGACGGCTTTTGCTTTCGCTCTTGCTCCAAACAAAAAACGCCCGGCAATGCCGGGCGTTTCTGCATTCCCGGAAAACAGGAATTATTTGATCAGGCGCAGGGTGAACGGATAACGGTAAGCCTCGCCGTTGTTCGCCTTCACCGCCGCAATGATGCAGAACACGAGGTTGAGGATGCCCACCAGCGGCGCCAGCAGGCCGCCGATGATCACGATCATCAGGATGAAGCAGATGATCATCGCCAGGGCGATGGTGATCTGGAAGTTCAGCGCTTCCTTGGCCTGGTCGGTGACGAACCCCTTGCTGGCGTCGTCCTTGCTGATCAGCCAGATGATCAACGGGCCGATGAACCAGGTGAAGATGCCCAGCAGGTGCGCGGCAAGCGCCATGGTGCGCTGGTCGCTGGGAACCGGGCCGGCGCTGGTCGGCGGCGGCGGCGGGGCGGTGATGTTGTCGAATTCGCTCACGTGAAACTCCTTGTCCAGTGTATGGGTGGTGCGTGGCAGGCTCCCCGCCTGCCGAGGCAGCGGGCACAGGATACGTCAATCGATGCCGTCAATCGTTACCGGCAACGGTCATCCGCCCGACCAGGATCGAGCCGACGTGTACGTGCGAGCGGCGGTCGATGTCGCTGCCCACCGCCTCGATCGCCGCGAACATCTCCTTGAGGTTGCCGGCGATGGTGATCCCGTCGACCGGGTACTGGATTTCGCCATTTTCCACCCGGAAGCCACCGGCCCCGCGCGAGTAGTCGCCGGTGACGCCGTTGACGCCCTGCCCCATCAGCTCGGTCACCAGCAGGCCGTTGCCCATCTGCCGCGCCATCGAGGCCAGATCGCCCGCGTTGGAATGCACCCGCAGGTTATGCACACCGCCGGCGTTGCCCGTGGTCACCAGGCCCAGCTTGCGCGCCGAATAGCTGCCCAGCACATAGCGCTGCAGCACCCCGCCTTCAATCAGCGACGAATCGCGGGTGGCCACGCCATCACCATCGAACGCGGTCGAACGCAGGCCACGGCGCAGCAGCGGCCGCTCCTCGATCGCGAACCAGTCCGGGAACAGCTGCGTGCCCACGCTGTCGAGCAGGAAGCTGGCACGGCGGTACAGCGCCCCGCCGGACACCGCACCCAGCAGGTGGCCGATCAGCGAGCGCGCGACTTCCGGCGAATACAGCACCGGCATCTGCGCGGTGGCCATCGAACGCGGGTTGAGCCGGGCCAGGGTGCGCTCGGCGGCGCGGCGACCGATCGACGCCGCATCTTCCAGGTCTTCGCGGGCCAGCGCGCTGCTGTACCAGCCGTCGCGCTGCATGCCGTCACCCTGCCCTGCGATCAGCGCACAGCCCACCGAATGATGGCTGCTGCGGTCACGGCCGATGAACCCGTGCGAGTTCGCATAGACCGACAGGCTGGTGGCGGTGGACGCCGATGCGCCGTCGGAGTTGCTGATCCGCAGGTCAGCCTCGCGCCCGGCCGCTTCGCAGGCCAGCGCCAGATCCACCGCCTGGTCAGCCTGCAGCGCCCACGGGTGCCAGCTGTCCAGGTCCGGGAACTCGCGCGCCATCAGTTCCGGGTCGGCCAGGCCGGCGGCCTCGTCGTCCTCGGTATGCCGGGCGATAGCGCAGGCCTGGGCCACCGTCGATTCCAGGCTGGCCGGCTGCAGGTCGGCGGTGCTGGCGCTGCCCTTGCGCTGGCCGAAGTACACCGTGACCGCGATTCCACGGTCGCGGGTGGATTCGACCGTCTCGACTTCGCCCAGGCGCACGTTCACATCCAGCCCGCGCTCCTCGCTGCAGCTGACTTCGGCCTGGGTGGCGCCCAGCGCCCGGGCCCGGGCCAGCAGCTGCTGGGAGATGTCGGCCAGCTGTTCCAGCCGCGGCAGGCTGTCGTCGGCGGCATGGGCTTCAGGGGAGATCACGTTCAATGCTTTATCCTGTACGGGTGAGTGCCTGGCGCAACGCCGGGCACAGTTCTGGATGTGGAAAGAAGACGATGCGCGGACGCGACGAAGAAACCGGTGAATTCCTTGATATCAGCCGCAGCCAGAACCGGCGCGACGCGCTGGACGTGCTGGCCCTGGGCGAGAAGCTGGTGTCGCTGACCCCGGCCCAGCTGGCCCGCGTGCCGGTGCCGGAAGACCTGCTGCCGCACATCGCCGAGGCCAAGCGGATCACCGCCCATATCGCCCACAAGCGCCAGCTGGCGTTCCTGGCCAAGCACATGCGCCGCGAGGACGATGCCACCCTGGACGCGATCCGCGATGCGCTGGACGCCAACAGCGATACCTCGCGCCGCGAAGTGGCCGCGCTGCACCGCGCCGAGGATTGGCGCGAGCGCCTGCTCAAGGACGGCGACACCGCGCTGAGCGCGCTGCTGGCCGAGTACCCGCAGGCCGACCGCCAGCAGCTGCGCACGCTGGTGCGCAATGCACAGGCCGAGCGCGCCAAGAACAAGCCGCCGCGTGCCTTCCGTGAAATCTACCAGGTGCTGCGCACCCTGCTGCTGCCGGCCGCGCTGGGCCTGGAAGCGACGGCGGCCGACACCGACGACGACGACATCGGCGACGCCGACAGCGCCGAAGACTGAGCCGGGCTGGCAGGACGGGCGCATCCGGCGGTCAGGCCTGGGTGCCGCCCACGGTGATGCCATCAATCAGCAGCGACGGCTGGCCCACGCCCACCGGCACGCTCTGGCCATCCTTGCCGCACACGCCCACGCCTTCGTCAAGGGCCAGGTCGTTGCCGATCATGCGCACCTTCTGCATGGTTTCCGGACCATTGCCGATCAGGGTCGCGCCCTTCACCGGCGCGGTGACCTTGCCATCTTCGATCAGGTAGGCCTCGGTGGCCGAGAACACGTACTTGCCGCTGGTGATGTCGACCTGGCCGCCACCGAAGTTCACCGCATACAGGCCACGCTTGACCGAACGGATCATTTCTTCCGGGTCATGCTGGCCGGCACGCATGTAAGTGTTGGTCATGCGCGGCATGGTCATGTGCGCGAACGATTCGCGGCGGCCGTTGCCGGTCGGGGCCACGCCCATCAGGCGTGCATTGAGCGAATCCTGCATGTAGCCGACCAGGATGCCGTCCTCGATCAACGTGGTGCACTGGGTCGGGTGGCCTTCGTCATCAATGTTGAGCGACCCGCGGCGACCGGCCAGGGTGCCGTCGTCGACGATGGTCACGCCCGGGGCGGCCACGCGCTCGCCAATACGGCCGGCGTACACGCTGGTGCCCTTGCGGTTGAAATCACCTTCCAGGCCATGGCCGACCGCCTCGTGCAGCAGCACGCCGGGCCAGCCCGGGCCGAGCACCACGGTCATCACCCCGGCCGGGGCCGGAATGGCGTCCAGGTTGACCAGCGCCTGGCGCAGCGCTTCGCGGGCGAAGGCTTCCGGGCGCCCGTCAGCGAACAGCTCCTCGTAGCTGTAGCGCCCGCCACCGCCGGAATAGCCCGATTCACGGCGGCCGTGCTGCTCCACGATCACCTGCACGTTCAGCCGCACCAACGGGCGGATGTCGCCGGCCAGCACGCCGTCGCTACGCGCGATCAGGATGGTATCCACGCCACCGGACAGGCTCACCATCACCTGCTGCACGCGCGGGTCGGCCGCACGCAGGAAACGGTCCAGGCGCTTGAGCACCTCCACCTTGGCTTCGTTGCCCATGCCATCGATCGGGTCCAGTGCGGGGTACAGCGCGCGTGCATTGCCGCGCACCAGCGACCGCGCTGGCTGCGCCCCGCCCTCGCGGGAAATCGCGCGCGCCGAGCGGGCCGCGCCCAGCAGCGCATCGCCATGGATGTCGTCGGAATAGGCAAACCCGGTCTTCTCGCCGGCAATGGCGCGCACGCCCACGCCCTGTTCGATGGAATGGGCGCCGTCTTTCACGATGCCGTCTTCCACGCTCCAGCTTTCGCGGCGGGCGTGCTGGAAGTACAGATCGCCAAAATCGATACCCGGCCCCAGCAGGGTGCCAAAGGTGCGTTCCAGGCCACCGGCATCCAGCCCGGCGGGCAGCAGCAGGCGGTCTTGGGCAAGGGTGAGTGCGTTGTCGGTCATGGTCTTGATCTGTGGGCGCGGGCCGATATCGCAAGCCGTGCGCGGGACATTGTGGGGGGTAACGGCCGGGATCAACGTGGCGGCGCGTCGTCGCGGTCGATCACTTCGACCTTGGGTTCGGCCCAGGGGCCGGTCACGCGGTAGGTCTTGGCACCGATCTCGCCCAGCGGCTTGGACAGCACCGCATTGGCGGCCGCGCCCACCGCCGCGCCGACCGGACCGCCGGCGACGGCGCCGACCACGGTAAGCAGGTTGCCGGCGCGCGGATTGACGTCGATGGTCTGGTCGAACTGCTGGCGGCGCAGGTCGGTGCGGCCGCGGATGCTGATGTTGGCGGCCGGGCCTTCGATCAGCACCTTGTCGGTGGTGGCCATGCCATCGGCGAACGCCAGCGTGCCCTCCACCTGATTGAAGGCGAAGCCCTTGGAGAAGAAATCGCGGAAATCGAACATCAACCGGCGCGGCAGCTGGGTCACGCTGAGCAGGCCCAGCACGCGGCCGGCGCCCGGCTCGAGCTCCAGCAGCTGGCCGTTGCGTGCGTGCACCTGCATCTGGCCCTGCAATGCGCCCAGCTGGAAGTCCGATGGACCGCCCTGCCAGCCGGCATCCAGGCTGATCTGGCCCTGCCCGCCGCGCAGCTGGCCGCCGTAGTCCAGGTTCTGCATCAGCCCGCCCAGGTCCTCACTGTCGACCTTGACCTGGAACTGGGTACGCGCCGCCTCACCCATGCCCAGCCAGCGGCCCTGGATGTCGATCACCTGCTTGGGCGCACGGAACTGCAGCTGGTCCACGCTCAGCCCGTTGCCGAACGGACGCGTGCGCAGCACGGCCTGGCCCAGCCGCGCCTTGCCGAACTGCAGGTCGTTGATGTCCAGCGACAGCGGCGGAATCTTTGCCGGGTTGGTGTCGTTGGCGCTGGCTTGCACCCGCGCCGGCAAGCTGGCGTCGGCCGGCAGGATGATCGGCGCGCCATCGGCCGGGGCTTTCACGGGGGTGGGCAGCGACTGCCAGTGCACCCGGTCCAGCTTGCCGACGATGGCCGCGCCGTCGGCATTGGGCACGCTCAGATCGCCCGACAGCGACGGGCCGTCCAGGCGCACGTCCACGCCGGTGGGAGTCGGACGCAGCTGCAGGCGCGTCTGCGCGAACACGCCGCCAGCCAGCAGCAACTGCCCGACCTGCACATCCACCTGGCGCAACGGCATCGGGTCTGCACCGGGCGTCCCGCCCGGCGAACGCGCCAGCGCGATCCAGTCCAGGGCATCCAGCGAGCCGCTGCGGCCGTTGACGACCAGCCCGCTGGCGGGCGGGTCGCGGTCAACGGTGGCGCTGCCCAGCGTGACCTGCACGCCCGTCTTGTTGTCGTGGGTGCGCGCGGCCAGGGCCAGGCGTTCGCCGAAGGCGACGTCCACCCGCCCGGCGCCCATCGGCAGCTGCGCCTTCACGGCCGTGGCCAGGGGCACCTCGGCTGGCTTGTCCAGCGGTGCCGGCAGGTCCAGCCGGGTGCCGACCAGGTCCGAGTGCAGGGTGAGCAGGGTCGGCGGCGCGGTCTTGCCGCCCGGCGCCAGCTTGGGCAGCGTCACCCCGATCGTCCAGCGCGACGTCCCCTCGATGTAAGGCTTGAGCCAGCCCAGCTCGGGCGCACGGTCCAGCAGCTGGCCGGCATCCATCCGCGCGGCCAGCTCGGCTTCGAACGCATGCTGCGGGTCACGCGCATAACCGCCGGCGCGCAGGCTGAGCTGGCCGTCCTGGCCCAGGTGGCGCACGGCCAGTGCCTCGGCACCGAACCCGTCCTGGCTGTACCTGGCCTGGCCGCGCATCGCCTCGAAGGTCAGGTCGAAGCGTTTGTCCGACAGCGTGGCGCCGTCCAGATCCACCGTGCCCTGCAGGTGCCCGCCGCCCTCGGCGTGGTGCAGCGGCTGCAGCAGGTCGAAGGTCACCGCCGCCGGGCCCTTGGCCGCCAGGTTGTCCAGCGAATCGGCATAGGTCCTGTGCAGCGGGCTCTGCTTGAGCATCGCCAGCAGCGCGCCGGCGTCGCTGCGGCTGGCCGCCTTGACGTACAGCTGGGAGGCGCCGAAATCGGCAATGCCCGCATCGAAGTGGTCCACCGCCACGCCGGCCAGGTCGCCACGGCCGTGCAGCTCGAAGCCCGGGCCGATGAAGGCGATATCGCCTTCGACCTTGTCCATGGTCGGCCAGTCACGCTGGAAGCGGATGTTGCCGTTGTCGATGCGGCCGGTCGCCTCGAAGCGACCATTGTGGTCCTTGAACGGCCAGTCTTCCAGGTCGCCGGTCACCAGGCCGATACCCCCGCGGATATGGCCCCCCACCAGCGCCGCATCCAGCCAGTCGGTGGCCGCTTTGCTCATCTTGGAATGGATCCAGAAGCGCTTGGCCGCGGTCATCGGCACGTCGTCGAGCTTGGCCGCCAGCTGCATCCACGGGCGCGTGCCATTGCCCTGGAACCACATCGTGCCGCGCACGTCGGCGGCGTAATCGGTGCCCTGCACGCGCAGCGCCGGGGTGCCGATGCGCCAGCCGCCGCCTTCATCGCGCCAACCCACCATGCTGCCGGCCAGGCGCACGTCATGGCGCACGCCGAACCCGGTGGGCCAGTCGAAATGCATCACCCGGGTCGGCTGAAGGTCGAGCCGGAAGCCGTTGGCATCGCCCTCGAAATGGCCGCCCACCCCACCCAGGCCGGGTGCGTGCCCGGCGGCGGCGAACTGGATCTCTTCCAGCTCGCCTTCAAAACCCAGCGGCCCGTCGCGCTCGCCGGCGAACCGCACGCGGCTCATGCGCACCTTCGGCGCCGCGTCGTGCAGCCAACGGCGCAGCCCGGCATCGATCCGATCGGTCAACGCCAGCCCGCGCAGCAGCGCGGTGGCATCGATGTTGTCGCCGGCCAGCGCCATGTGCTGGCCGCCGGCCACCAACAGCCCATCCAGCGTTTCGGTGCGTCCTTCCAGGCCGATCCGCAGGCGCGGTGCATCGGCACGCCAGCCGCCCCGCACCCAACGCCAGCGCGCGCGCAGCTGCAAGGTATCGAGCTTCAGTTGCGGACGCCCGCCATCGGCCAGGCGCGCACCGCGCAGCTGTACGCCAGCCAGGTCGGCATCGGTGGTGATCATCACCGGACGGCGGTCGCGCAGGTCCACCCAGGCATTCAACGTGCCGGTACCCTGCTGCAGGGCCACGCCGCCGAACTGCAGCAGCGACGACCACGCACGGAAGTCGGCCGGGTCGGCGGCCAGCCAGGCCTGCCCGTTGCCGTGGGCACGGTCGAAATCCACCACGGCCGTCAGCGGGGCGCCCTTGAGATCGGCCCACGCGCGCGCGCCCACCGCCAGCCGCTGCCCGTTCACCCGCAGCCGCAGGTCGATGCGCGGCAGTTCGGTCTGTACGTTCAACGACGGCGCATCCACCCGCAGCCGGCCGCCGATGACCTGCAGTTCGCCCAGCCGGCGCAGGGTATCCAGCGGATCGCCGCCGGCCTTGGGTTGCGGCAGCCCCTGCACCGACCAGCGGCCATCGGGCGCACGCTGCAGCACCAGCGCCAGGCCGCGCAGGCGCAGCTCGGTCAGCGAACGGCCGGGCAGCAGCCCTGAATACATCGAGACCTGCACTTCAGCCTCGCCGATGCGCAGTCCCTCGCCTTCACCGATGCGCAGGCCCTTCAACGCCAGCACCGGGCCGCGCCGGGTCCAGCGCGTCTGCAGCTGGTCGAAACGCACCGGCTGGCCGGCACGCGCACTCAACCACCCGGCCACCTTGTCCGGGTGCCGTTCGGCCAGCGGCAGCACCTGGCTGAGGCTGCCCACCAGCACCGCCACACAGACCAGTACGATCGCCATGGCATAGACAGCATGGCGGCGAATCCTTCGCAGTCGCAGGCGCAGCGGCGCGCTCATCGGGTCCCGCAGGCGCCGGCGCACCACTGCGCGGGCCGGCTCAGGTCACAGCAGCACGACATCGAACTGCTCCTGCAGGTACTGCTCGTCGGCCTGGAAGCGGATCGACTTGCCGAGGAATTCCTCCAGTTCGGCCACCGCCGAGGATTCCTCATCGGTGATCCGCGCCACGACCTTGGACGAGGCGATCACCAGCAGGCGCGCGGCATCGAACTGGCGCACGGCCCGGGTGATCTCACGGAAGATTTCGTAGGTGACCGTTTCCGCGGTCTTGATCGACCCGCGCCCGCTGCATTCCGGGCACGGCTCGGACAGCTGGCGCTCCAGGCTTTCCACGGTGCGCTTGCGGGTCATTTCCACCAGCCCCAGCGGCGAGAACTCATACACCGTGGTCTTGGCATGGTCGCGCGCCAGCGCCTTCTCCAGCGTGCGCAGCACCTGGCGGCGGTGCTCGGCGTCATCCATGTCGATGAAGTCGATGATGATGATCCCGCCGAGGTTGCGCAGGCGCAGCTGGCGCGCCACCGACTGCGCGGCCTCGAGGTTGGTGCGGAACACCGTTTCCTCCAGGTTGCGCTGGCCCAGGAACGAGCCGGTGTTGACGTCGATGGTGGTCATCGCCTCGGTCTGGTCGATCACCAGGTAGCCGCCGGATTTGAGCGGCACCTGCTTGTCCAGCGCGCGGCCGATCTCATCCTCCACCCCGAACATGTCGAAGATCGGGCGGTCGCCGCTGTACAGCTCCAGCTTCTCGGCCAGCACCGGCATGTACTTGGCCACGAAGGCCTGCAGCTGGGTGAAGGTCTCCTTGGAGTCCACCTTCACCTTGTCCACGTCCTTGCGGATCAGATCGCGCACCGAACGCAGCGGCAGGCTCAGGTCTTCATAGATCACGCTACACGGGGCCGCCTCGCGGCCACGGCGCTCGACCACGTTCCAGACCCGTGACAGGTAGGCGATGTCTTCGGCAATCGCCTCGGCCGGCTGGCCTTCGGCGTTGGTACGCACGATGTAGCCGTAACCCCCGTGCTGGGCCGACAGCTCGGTGACCAGCGTCTTGAGCCGGGCACGCTCGGCCTCGTCCTCGATCCGCGCCGATACCCCGACCACTTTGGACTGCGGCAGCAGCACCATGTAACGCGAGGGAATGCTGATCTGGGTGGTCAGGCGCGCGCCCTTGGTGCCGATCGGGTCCTTGACCACCTGCACCACGATGTCCTGGCCGTCGCGCAGCAGCTCCACGATCGGCACCGACGACGGCGGCGGCAGCGTGGTGCCCTCGGTATCGGGGCTGGCCACCGGGGCCGGCCGTACCACGTCGTTGGCGTGCAGGAACGCGGCGCGCTCCAGCCCGACCTCGACGAAGGCCGCCTGCATGCCGGGCATCACCCGCTGCACCTTGCCCTTGTAGATGTTGCCCACCACCCCGCGGCGCCAGCCCCGTTCGATGTGCAGCTCCTGCAGCATGCCGTTTTCGATGACGGCCACGCGGGTCTCGCGTGGGGTGACGTTGACCAGGATTTCTTCAGACACCGGCGACTCCCTTCGATTCAAATGCCTGCAGCAACTGCTCGGTCTGTTGCAGGGGCAAGCCCATGACACCCGAATAGCTTCCCGCCAGGTGGCGGATGTAACGCTCGGCCCCGCCCTGGATGGCGTAGGCCCCGGCCTTGCCCATCGGCTCGCCGCTGGCCACGTAGGCGGCAATGGCCGCCTCGTCCAGCGCGATGAAGCTCACCTCCGACACGACCATCACCGCCTGCTCGGCGCCGGCGGCGACCAGCGCCGCGGCGGTCATCACCTGGTGGGTGCGGCCGGACAAGCGGCGCAGCATGGCGGCGGCATCGGCAGCATCGACCGGCTTGCCGAACACCTCACCGTCCAGCACCACTTCGGTGTCCGCGCCGAGCACCAGCGCGTCGGGGTCGTGGGCCACCTGCGCCAAGCCGGCACGGGCCTTGTCGATGGCCACGCGCTGCACGTAGTCCTGGGCGGTTTCCCCGGCGGCCCGTACTTCGGGCACATCCAGGTCCAGCGCGCGGAACGGTCGGTCCAGGCGCGCCAGCAGTTGGGTTCGTCGGGGCGAACGAGAGGCGAGATAAAGCATCGCGGAAGCATAACCTGCGGGCCCTGTCTGAATCGCGAGCAACGCCTCCGAATCGTCATCAACCCCGATAAACCTCACCAGACGTTCATCGCTCCGACACCAACCTCAACGCCTTCACATGGAGATGCATATGCGCCGCCCGACCCTGTCCCCGCTGCTGCTTGCCCTGTCCCTTGCCCTGGGAACCTCGATGACCGCCCACGCCCAGACCCCGCCTGCCATCGCCGTCCCCGCCGACAGCACCCTGCTCAACATCTCGGCCAACGCCGAAGCCCGCCGCGTGCCCGACGTGGCCACGCTGTCGGCCGGCGTGGTCACCCAGGCCACCGATGGCAACACGGCCATGCGCCAGAACGCCGAACAGATGGTCAAGGTGCTGGCCGCGATCAAGGCCGCCGGCATCGCCGAGCGCGACGTGCAGACCAGCGGGGTCAACCTCAGCCCGCAGTACCGCTACGCCGAAAATGAAGCGCCGAAGATCACCGGGTACCAGGCCAGCAATACCGTCAGCCTGAAGGTGCGCGACATCGCCAAGCTGGGCAAGGTACTCGACGCGCTGGCCGCACAGGGCGCCAACCAGATCAACGGCCCGCAGTTCGAGATCGACCAGCCCGAACCGGTCTATGACGAAGCCCGCCTGGCCGCACTGAAGAAGGCCCAGGCCCGCGCCGAGACGTACGCCAAGTCGCTGGGCCTGCGCGTGCGCCGTATCGTCAGCATCTCCGAAAGCGGCGGCGGCAACTTCCGGCCGGTGATGATGCGCGCCGCAGCCGCGCCGATGGCTGCCGATGTTTCCACCCCGGTTTCGCCGGGCGAATCGACGGTGTCGGTCAACCTGGACGTGGTGTTCGACCTGGGTCGGTAAGCCCGCCCAGTGTTCGACCTGGGCCGGTGAGCCCGCCCGGTAGCAGCGGACCGTTGGTCCGCTGTGTTCCTGACCGGCAGCCAAACACCCACGCCACCCCTGCCTTCCGGCCCGCGCCGGGCTGCGGTATTGCTGTCATTGCGGGGCCCCGGCCCCTGCACGTTGATGTTCCCGCACGCACATCTGGCAAGGAGAGTGGAGCATGGTCCGTACGCATCCCCCGGTGGTCCCGCTGCAAATCGACGTCCCGCGCGTGCTTGGCTGGAGTACCGCGCTGGCCCTGCACCTGCTCGCCCTGATGCTGCTGCTGATTCCCGCCGCCTATGTGGCCGCCCCGCTGCCACGCGAACGCACGGTGGTGAACCTGATCACCCCGCCGGTGCCGCAACCGGAGCCGCCGCTGCCGATCCCCCCGCAGGAACCGGTGCCGGTGCGTGCGCCGACCACCACCCCGCGCGTGGCCCCGCTGCCGCTGCCCACCGCCAGCGCAGACGACGTACTGGCCGTGCCGCCTCTGGCCGCCAGCGACGTACAGACGCCGACCCTGGCGCCGGTCGAGCCGACGCCGGCGGCCTCCGGTGACGGCGCGCAGCTGCAGTACCGCACCGCACCGCCGCCGAGCTACCCCATCGCCGCCATCCGGGCCGGGGAGCAGGGGACGGTCACCCTGCGGGTGCAGGTCGACGCCGACGGCAAGCCGACCTCCGTCTCCATCGAACGCAGCAGTGGTTCGCGGGCGCTGGACCATGCTGCGCGGCAGCAGGTGCTGCGCAACTGGCGCTTCGTGCCGGCCCAGGTCAACGGGCAGGCCGTGCCGGCCGTGGGTCTGGTCCCGGTGAGCTTCTCGCTGCCGCAGTAACGTCAGGGATGCGGGGTCCCGAACCCGGGGCCCCGCACTTCTTTGACCGCCGTCACCAATTGCGCGAATTAAGCAATTTTTCACGTTTACGTCACCTGTTGGAAACCTAGATTGGCGCCGACGCGTCAATCCGTTGACGGCGCCCCAGCCCAGACCCCAGGTTGTCCAGTCAGGAGAGAAGCTGTGAAACACCCGATCCAACAACGCTACAGCGGCAACCGTCGCAATCCGCTTGCCCACTCCATTTCTTCGGCCCTTGCTGGCGGCGTGCTGCTGCTGGCCGGCGCCTTCGCCTCCTCCTCGGCCCTGGCCCAGGACCAGGCCACCAACCTGGACCGCATCACGGTCACCGGGTCGAATATTCCCCGCACCAACACTGAAACCCCCTCGCCCGTGCAGGTAGTGACGCGCCAGGACATCGACCGCAGCGGCAAGACCACCGTGGCCGAGTACCTGCAGACGCTCACCTCCGACGGCGCCGGCTCCATTCCCAAGACCTTCGGCAACGGCTTTGCCGGCGGCGGCGCGGGCATCTCGCTGCGCGGCCTGGGTGCCGGCTCCACGCTGGTGCTGTTGAACGGTCGCCGCATGGCCACCTACGGCCTGGCCGATGACGGCCAGAAGGTCTTCACCGACCTGAGCACCATCCCGCTGGACGCAGTCGAGCGTGTGGAAGTGCTCAAGGATGGCGCGTCGGCGATCTACGGCTCCGACGCCATCGCCGGCGTGGTCAACATCATCCTGCGCAGCGATTTCGAAGGCGTGATCCTGCGCGGTTCGTACGGCCTGTCCGGCGACAGCGACGGCGACGCCAAAAAGGCGACCTTGACCGCCGGTACCGGTGACCTCGTCGAAGACGGCTGGAACGCCTTCTTCAGCCTGGACGTCGGCAAGACCGATGCGATCAAGATCAGCGACCGCAAGGACCGCAAGTGGATCGGTACCGGTGACCTGCGCCGCTGGGGCATCGCCGCCTCCGACGCGCAGTTCCTCAGCGGCGCATTCCTTAACGGCGCCACCAGCGGCGGCGCCGGCCCGAACGGTTCGGTGTTCGACGACCGCAACGTGGATGCCGACAACCCGGCCTTCCTGGTACCGCTGCCGGGCTGCCAGTCCGTGACCAACATCCCGGGCCAGACCGATGCCTCGATCGCCGAAGACGGCTGTCTGTACGATGCAGCCCAGCAGTTCCGCGACCTGAGCCCGAAGGAGGAATACGTCAACGTATTCGGCCGCGCCAGCTTTGCATACGGCGAAGGCGGCGAGATCTACACCGAGATCGGGTACTCCAAGAAGGAAACGGTCTTCAGCAACACGCCGTCCGGCGTGTCCGGCAGCTGGGGCTATCCCGGCGGCCCGGTCAACGCCAGCAGCGGCCCGGGTGCGGTCGTGCTGGGGCCGACCCATCCCGACAACCCGATCCCGGGCCAGGCCTCGCGCCTGCGCTATTCGGCCTGGGACGTCGGCCCGCGCGTGACCACCAACACCAATGAGTTCACCCGCTTCCTGGTTGGCACCAAGGGCAACTGGGGCGAGTGGGGCTACGACACGGCCTACCTGCATTCGAGCACCAACCTGGTCAACAAGCGTGACGGCTTCCTGCGCTACAGCGCCGTGCAATGCGCGCTGGGCGACCCGGCCTGCGCGGGTGGGACCTGGCGCATCGGCGACAACGCCGGGCAGAACTCGCAGGCGCTGTACGACTATATTTCGCCGCAGATCCAGGCCAACGCCAAATCCAGCCTGGACATGTTCGACTTCACCGTTTCGCGCAGCCTGATGGACCTCAAGGGCGGCCCGCTCGGCCTGGCGATCGGTACCGAATGGCGCAAGACCAGCAACAGCCTGACCCCGCAGACCTATACCGACGTGGGCGACATCATCGGCCTGGGCTACTCGGCCTATGACGGCACCCAGAACGTGTACGCCGGCTACGTGGAACTTTCCGCGCCGGTGCTGGAGCAGCTGGAGTTGTCGGGCGCCGTGCGTTACGACAAATATGAGAGCGGCGAAGGCAAGGCCACCCCGAAGTTCGGCGTGAAGTGGACCCCGGTGGACTGGGTGGCACTGCGTGCCACCTACGCGGAAGGCTTCCGCGCGCCGAATCCTGCCGAGAACGGCGACGGCGGCCTGGCGGCGTTCTCCACGGCACGTGATCCCGTGCGTTGCGCGGCCAGCCCGCCGGCGGATGTGACCACCAACTGCGGCGCGCGCCCGGTGGCCATCATCACCAGCCCGAACCCGGACCTGAAACCGGAAGAGTCCAAGAGCTACTCGTTCGGCATCGTGCTGCAGCCGACCTCGACCACGTCATTGACGGTGGATGCATGGGAAATCAAGCGCACCAATGAGATCGCGCAGGGCAGCACCGCCGACGCGATCGCAGCGGGCAGCGTGCTGCGCGACACCGACCTGATCAACGGCATTCCCGGCACCGGCACCATCCTGGCGGTGAATACCGCCTACGTGAACGCCAACTCGTCGCGGGTGCGCGGTATCGATACCGATATCCGCCAGACCTTCGACGTCGGCCCGGGCCAGCTGGAGATGGACCTGCAGTGGAGCCACGTGCTGAAGTTCGAACGCACTGAAGGTGACAACACGGTCGATTACGTGGGCACGCACGGCAACTGCGACGTGACCAACTGCATCGGCACGCCCGAAGACCGCATCAACTTCGGCACCACCTGGAAGCAGGATGCGTGGAGCGTGAGCGGCGTGGTCAACTACATCAGCAGCCTGGAGAACAAGGACCGCCGCGGTGGCGATTACCTCGCGTTCTATGCCGATGGCACGCCGGTGGAGAAGATCTCCTCGTTCACCACGTTCGACCTGTCCGGTCGCTACAACATCACCGACGCATTCGAACTGAACGCCTCGGTGCAGAACGTGTTCGACCGCACCGCCCCGCTCGACCCGACCACCTACGGCGGGGTGAACTACAACCCGCTGCACTTCAGTGGCGCGATCGGCCGTTACTTCACGGTGGGTGCGAAGTACACCTTCAACTGATCCATGCTGGTGTGAAACGAAAAGCCCGGGCATTGCCCGGGCTTCTTCGTTCATGGGTCACAAGCAAAAAAAAGCCTCGCATCGCTGCGAGGCTGTTAAAACTTGGCGCCCGAAGTTGGACTCGAACCAACGACCCCCTGATTAACAGTCAAGTGCTCTAACCGGCTGAGCTATTCGGGCGGGGTGCAAATTGTAACCAGTTTTTCGCAGCTTGTAACCCGTCTGCGCAGAATTTCTTCACGCGCGGTGATACGGATGGTTGGCCAGCATCGCCGCTGCGCGATACAGCTGTTCGGCCACCACCAGCCGCACCAGCATGTGCGGCAGGGTGAGCGGGCCGATCGACCACTTCTCGTCGGCCAGCGCCGATACCTCCGGCGAATGCCCTTCCGGGCCGCCAATCAGGAACGCCAGGTCCCTGCCCTGCCCGCGCCAGTGCTCCAGGCGCTGCGCCAGCTGCTCGGAGCTGAGTTGCTTCCCCGGTACATCCAGCGCCACCACATACGCGTTCTTGGGCAGCGCGGCGATCACCCGCTTGCCTTCGTCCTCGGTGGCGCGACGCGCATCGCGTCCCTTGCCACGCAGGCCCGGCTCGATTTCCACCAGCTCGAACGGCAACCAGTGCGAGAGCCGCTTCTGGTACTCGGCAAAACCCTGCGCCACCCAGCTGGGCGCGCGTTCACCGGTGGCGATCAGCCTGGCTTTCATCGTCATGCTCCTTCAAATGACAACGGCGCCACCCGGCGCCGTTGTCGTCACCACGTGCGCAACGCTCAGCGCGCAGCGTAGTCGTCTTCTTCGTCGCCCTCGTCGAGCAGGCTCGGCGGCTGGTCGCCCACCGTCCACAGGCGCTCCAGCGCGTAGAACTCGCGCACGCGCGGCAGCATCACATGCACCAGCACGTCGCCCAGGTCAACCAGCACCCACTCGGCTTCGCGCTCGCCTTCCACGCCCAGCGGCATCATGCCGAGGTTCTTGGCGAACTTGACCACTTCGTCGGCAATCGACTTGACGTGGCGGCTGGAGGTGCCCGAGGCGATCACCATGAAATCGGTGACGCTGGACTTGCCGATCACGTCGATCTCGACCACGTCCCTGGCCTTCAGTTCTTCGGTGGCCTGGCGCACGCACTCCAGCAGCTGCTGGGTGGACGGTGCCGGGTTCGGCATGGTGACCTTGATGGTCTGGGGCTGGGCTTGGTCGCTCAAAGCAGGGAGACTCGATAAATGTGGGGCCGATTATACGGGGCGGAGGAGCTGAACGTGTTCACGGCGTAGGGACCCCGTACAGGCCATGGCGGGCGATGTAATCGGCGACCGGCGGTGGCAGGAGCCCGCGCCAGTCCCCGTCGGCGGCGATCCGCTCCCGCACGGCCGTGGCGGATTCGTTGCGCAGGGGGGCGTGCAGGCGCAACACGCGCCCTGCGGGGGCGCTGAACAGCGCCTTGTCGGTGTCTGCCCAACGCCCCTCCAGCGTCTGCTGCAGCGGGGCCGGCAGGGCCTGCTCCAGCGAGCTTCCCGGGCGGTCGGCCACGATGAAGTGCGCCAGCTCGAACAGGTCCTCCCACTGGTGCCAGCTGGGCAGGCCCAGCAGGCTGTCGGCGCCTACCAGCCAGGCGATGGGCTGGCGCGGGCCCAACTCGGCACGCAGCTCGCGCAGCGTGTCGACGGTGTAGGAAGGGGTCGCCGGCTGGCGCTGGGCGCGTTCCAGCTCGCGCCGGTCCAGCAGCAGTCCCGGCTCATCGCCGATCGCCAGCGCCAGCATCTCCGCCCGCTGGGCGGCATTCGCACCGGGGGCCTGCCGGTGCGGCGGATCGGCCGCCGGCAGCAGGCGCACCGCGACCTGCAACTGGTCGCGCGCCGCCCGCGCGATGGCCAGGTGCCCCAGGTGCACGGGGTCGAAGGTTCCACCGTAATGGATGCGCAGGCCCACGGGGCTCAGGCGCGCGCGAGCAGGCGTACCGCGCGCGCTTCGGCCACGGCCACCAGCAGCCGCTCCAGGCCCAGCCAGGCATCGCCGTCGGCGCGCCCCTTGGCCATGCGGTCCACCAGCCCGGCCTCAGCGACGAAGCGCTCCCAGCGTTTGGCTTCCGGGTGCCGCTGCAGCGCGCGTTTGAACGGCGCCTGGCGCGATTCCCAGATGCCGCGGCTCTTCATTTCGGCCGCCAGGTTGCCACCGCGCACCTGCACCCTGGCCAGCGCGGCGGTGGACAGCATCTCGCGGATCACCATCGGCATCAGCGCGGCCACCGCCTCGCCTTCGCCGCGCAGCCCGGCCAGCATGCGCAGCACCGCCGCCGGTTGCCCGGAGAACGTGGCTTCCAGCAGGCGGAACACGTCGTAGCGGGCGGCGTCGGCCACCAGCGATTCCATGGTGTCCACATTCAGGGTCTGGCCACTGGCCAGCAGCGCCAGCTTGTCGATTTCCTGCGCGGCCGCCAGCAGGTTGCCCTCCACCCGCTCGGCCAGCCGCTGCACGGCGGCCGGGTCCGCGCGCAGGCCCTGCTGGCGCAGGCGGCGTTCGATCCAGTCCGGCAGCTCGTGCGGCTTGATCGCCCAGGCCACCGACAGCACGCCGACGCGGCTCACCGCCTCGGCCCACTTGCCCTGGTGCGCCTTGCTCCATTCGTTGCAGGTGATCAGCAGGATCACGTCCGGCGCCGGGTTGGCGCAGAACTGGCTGATGACCTCCCCACCCTCCTTGCCCGGCTTGCCGGTCGGCAGGCGCAGCTCCACCAGCCGGCGCGCACTGAACAGGCTGGGGGCATTGAAGGTGGCGTCGAGCTGGTTCCAGTCGAAATCGCGGCCGTCGGCATCGAACACTTCGCGTTCGCTGATGCCGTCGGCGCGGGCCCGAGCACGCACCGCATCGGCCGCTTCCAGCACGCGCAGCGTTTCCGGCCCGGCAATCAGGTACACCGGCGCCAGGGCCTGGCCGGCCGGCTGGCTGGCAAGCTGTTCGGGGCGCAGTTCCATCGTGCGGCCGGTCCGCCAGGCGGGCCGGTCAGCCGCCCTGCGGCGGCTTGACGGCCGGCACTGCGGCCGGAGGCGTGGTCGACGGCACGCCGGCAGGCGCCGCTGCCGGATCGGCGGTCGGCTTGGCCGGCGGGTTGAGCCGCCCGCGCTCCAGCTCGGCACGTACCACGCTGTCGATGCGGCGCATGATCGACGCCGACATCTCACGGCGCAGTTCGTCGGCCAGGATCTCGCGTTCGGTGGTAGTACCGGTGGAATCGGTCGGCGGCGAGACATAGTCGCGCGACAGCTCGATGACCTGCTGCGGGACCAGGTCGCTGCCGTCTTCGCGACGGAACACGAAGATCACAGCGTAGCGCAGGCTGAACTCCTGTGCGCGGCCCTGGGCATCGATCGCGATGGGCAGGTCGCCCCAACGCTCGGACAACACCTGCAGCTGCGCGGCCGGTTCCTTGCTGTCGGCGTCGGCAAGCGTCGCGCCCGATGCCTGCAGGCCACGCCGGAGCAGCTTGGCCAGTTCGCTGTAGGGCGCCGTGGAGACCACCTTCACCGCCGCCGTATCGGCCGGCAGCATCAGCTTGTTGCGCAGGTGGAAGCCACAGCCGGCGAGGGTAGCGGTAAGAACAAGGGCAAGCAGGAATCGGGTCATGTTCACAGTCTGGAGGAGCCGGGCGAAGCCGGCAACAGAAAATTGGATGCCGATACGATGCCCGACCCTGCGTGAACGAAGCACGTAGAGCGGGGCTTACCCCGCCACGATGTTCACGATCTTGCCCGGCACGATGATGATCTTGCGCACGGTCAGTCCGTCCAGGAACTTCGCCGCATTCGGCTCGGCCAGGCCCAGTGCCTCGATCTGGTCGCGCGCGGCATCGGCAGCCACCTCGATGGTGCCACGCAGCTTGCCATTGACCTGCACCGCCAGAGTCACCGCATCACGCACCAGCGCGCCGGCATCGGCCTGCGGGAACGGCTGGTCTTCCAGCAGCGTTTCGCCATGGCCCAGCAGCTGCCACAACGCATGGCTGGCATGCGGGGTGATCGGGTTGAGCAGCAGCACGGTGGCCTGCAGCGCTTCCTGGCGGACCGCACGGCCCTGGTCGGAGCCGTCATCGAACCTGGCCAGCGCGTTCATCAGCTCCATCACCGCGGCGATGGCGGTGTTGAAGCTGTGGCGGCGGCCGTAGTCGTCGCCGACCTTACCGATGGTTTCGTGGGTCTTGCGGCGCAGCGCCTTCTGTTCGGCGGTCAGCGCCGCCAGGTCCAGCGCCGGGGCAATCCCCTCGTCCGCATGCTTCTGCACCTGCGTCCACAGCCGGCGCAGGAAGCGCGCCATGCCGTCCACACCCGCTTCGTTCCACTCCAGCGACTGTTCCGGCGGTGCGGCGAACATCGAGAACAGGCGCACGGTGTCGGCGCCGTAGCGGCTCACCATGGCCTGCGGGTCCACGCCATTGTTCTTGGACTTGGACATCTTCTCGGTGCCGCCGATCTCCACCGGCTGGCCATCGGCGATCAGCACCGCGCCGGTGACGCGGCCACGCTCGTCGCGCCGCACGTCCACGTCGGCCGGGTTGATCCAGTCCTTGGACCCGTCCGGGTTCTGGCGGAAGTAGGTATCGGCGATGACCATGCCCTGGCACAGCAGGTTCTGTGCCGGTTCGTTGCTGTCCACCATGCGCGCATCGCGCAGCAGCTTGTGGAAGAAACGGAAGTACATCAGGTGCAGGATCGCGTGTTCGATGCCGCCGATGTACTGGTCCACCGGCAGCCAGTAGTTGCCCCGCTTGTCCACCGCGTCACGGGCACCCGGAGAAGTGTAGCGGGCGTAGTACCAGCTCGACTCCATGAAGGTATCGAAGGTATCGGTCTCGCGCTCGGCCGCGCCACCGCAATCGGGGCAGGTGGTCTTGCGCCATTCCGGATCGGCCTTGATCGGCGAACCCGTACCGACGAAGTTGACGTCTTCCGGCAGTACCACCGGCAGCTGCTCTTCCGGCACCGGCAACGCGCCGCACTTGGGGCAGTAGATCACCGGAATCGGGCAACCCCAGTAACGCTGGCGGCTCACGCCCCAGTCGCGCAGGCGGTAGTTCACCCGGCGCTGGCCCTGGGCCTTGCGCTCGAAGCGTTCAGCCAGCGCCTCGAAAGCGCCCTGGAAATCCAGGCCATCGAATTCGTCGGAATTGACCAGCTCGGTCTCGCGGGTCTTGTCGCCGTACCAGTCCTGCCAGTTGCGCGGGTCGTAGGCGGTTTCGTCCTTGCGCGGCGACTTCAGCGCGATGACCTGGCGGATCGGCAGGTCGTACTTGTTGGCGAATTCGAAGTCGCGCTGGTCGTGCCCGGGAACGGCCATGACCGCGCCGGTGCCGTAGCCCATCAGCACGAAGTTGGCCACCCACACCGGCACCTGGGCGCCGGTGACCGGGTGCACCGCGCGCAGGCCGGTGTCCATGCCGCGCTTTTCCTGGGTTTCCAGCTCAGCCTCGGACACGCCGCCCTGCTTCATCTCGGCCAGCAGCGCGGCCAGCGCCGGGTTCGACTTCGCCGCATGCAGGGCCAGCGGATGCTCGCCTGCGATCGACACGAAGGTCACGCCCATCACCGTGTCCGGGCGGGTGGTGAACACGCGCACCGAGTCCAGCGCGCTGCCGTCGGCATCGCGCACGTCGAACTGGATCTCCAGCCCTTCGGAGCGGCCGATCCAGTTGCGCTGCATGGTCTTGACCGATTCCGGCCAGCCCGGCAGTTCATCCAGGCCGTCCAGCAGTTCCTGGGCGTAATCGGTGATGCGCAGGAACCACTGCGGAATCTCGCGCTTCTCCACCAGCGCGCCGGAGCGCCAGCCACGGCCGTCAATGACCTGCTCGTTGGCCAGCACGGTCTGGTCGACCGGGTCCCAGTTCACCACCGCGTTGCGGCGGTAGGCCAGGCCCTTGCGCATCAGCCGGGTGAACATGCGCTGTTCGTGCACGTAGTATTCGGGTGTGCAGGTGGCGAACTCGCGCGACCAGTCGATCGCGTAGCCCATCGACTTGAACTGCCCACGCATGTGTTCGATGTTGGCGTAGGTCCACTTGGCCGGCGCGGTCTTGTTCTTGATCGCCGCGTTCTCGGCCGGCAGGCCGAACGCATCCCACCCCATCGGCTGCAGCACGTTGTGCCCGGTCATCCGCTTGTAGCGGCTGATCACATCGCCAATGGTGTAGTTGCGCACATGGCCCATGTGCAGCGCGCCCGACGGGTACGGCAGCATCGACAGGCAGTAGTACTTCGGCTTGTCCGAGGCCTCGTTCACCTCGAAGGCGCGCGTGGCGTCCCAGAACTTCTGGGCGGCGGATTCAACCTGCTGCGGATCGTATACGTTGGGTTCGACGCTGGTCATGGAAAACACAGTTGCGGCGGCAAAGCGGCACAGCGTACCGCAGTGCGGCAAAGGGCTCCAATCATCGACGCTACGAATACAGGACTGGAATGGCATCCCGTTGATAAATCAAGGAATTACCCATTTCCAGATTATCTACAACGGTCATCCCGCGCGCGCACCCGCGTGGATTGCGGCCGAATCCGCCAGTTCAGTCGTGGCGGACCCTGCTGGCCACTGGCAGCGCCGCCGCCAGCCACACCGCCCAGGCAACGAAGGCGACGCGCTGCGCCACCGGCGCCGGAATGACCGCCTGCAGCACGAAGGCACCCACCAGTACGGCCAGCCCCGCAGACACGTGCAGTGCCGCCAGCCGCCCCCAGCCCGGCAGGCGCCGCGCCCCGAAGCCGGCCATCAGTGCGCCCGGCACGAACGCCAGCACCCAGACCATCCACGCGCTGGCGTGGAACTGGCTGGCCGGGCTCTGGATGTCGGTGGGATCCAACGGCAGCACGCCCATCGCGGCGAAGGCCAGCCCGGACAACACCAGCATCTGCCCGCCCACCCGCATCGTCCACGGCGCGGTGACCGGCACCCGCGCCAGCAGGCGCACGGCCACCACCGCGGCCAGCAGCCCGGGCAACACGAAGCCAAGCAGGTCGAAGGCCACCGCGTGCGGCACCCCGGTCGCACCCAGCAGCGCCACCGGGTGCCCCAGTGGCAGGTAGCCCGGCAGTAGCGCGCCAAAGCCCAGCACCGAGGCCAGGAACAGCACCGCAGCCAGGGCGCCCAGCAGTGGATCGAAACGTTGCAGTGTCTTCATGCGGCCATTCTCCGCCAGCGTGGCGCCATCTCCTATAGGGCAACGCCGACCGATTGGGGTTGCTTCTCGATATCGCCGGCACCATACACTGCGTACATCTTTATCGTTGATCTTCCGACCATGAGCGAACTGCCCCACGTCTTTGACGCCACCACCGAAACCTTCGAAGCACAGGTGCTGCAGAAGTCGCTGCAGACCCCGGTACTGGTCGATTTCTGGGCCACCTGGTGCGAGCCCTGCAAGACCCTGGGCCCGATGCTGGAAAAGCTGGCCGGCGAGTACAACGGCGCGTTCGAGCTGGCCAAGGTCGACGTGGACAAGGAGCAGCAGATCGCGGCGGCCTTCCAGATCCGCTCGGTGCCCACCGTGTTCCTGGTCAAGGGCGGCCAGCTGGTGGATGGCTTCCCCGGTGCGATCCCCGAAGGCCAGCTGCGCGAGTTCCTCACCCAGCACGGCATCAGCCCCGCCGAAGCTCCGGAAGCTGCGGCTGATGAGCCCGCACCCCTGGACCCGCAGGCCCGCGTGGACGTGCTGCGCGCCGGCATCGCCGCCGAGCCGGACAAGGAGGAGCTCAAGCTCGACCTGGCCCTGGCCCTGCTGCAGACCGGCGGCACCACCGAAGCCAGCGCATTGATCGATGCGCTGCCGGCGAACCTGTCCACCGACGACCGTGCCGTGCGCGCCCGCGCCCGCCTGGATTTCGCCAAGGCCCTGCAGGACGCCCCGGCACCGGAGCAGCTGGACGCCCGCATCGCGGCCGATGGCGGCGACCTGCAGGCCCGCCACCTGCGCGGCGTGCAGCAGCTGCTGGGCGGTGAAGACGAAGCCGCGCTGGAGCAGTTCCTGGCCATGTTGCGGAAAGACGGCAGCTACAGTGACAACCTGCCGCGCAGACTGCTGATCGATGCCTTCAAGGTCATCGACGACGCCGCGCTGGTCGGTCGCTACCGCCGTTCGATGGCCGCGCTGCTGTTCTGAGCGCGTCCGCCGTTCAGAATCCCTGCACCGGCAGCGGTCAATAATGTGATCGCGGTCTAACTTTCGACCGCGATCCATTCGGGGGGATGCGGTCTGGCCATGGGGGCCCTACGGCTCGGCCCCGCCTCCAGGGGCACAGATGACCGTGAGTTCGACCCGCTTCCCGCGCCTGCGCGCCCGTTCGATCCGCCTGCTGACGGTGCTGGGGCTGCTGTTGTCCGCCTTCCCCGTGCTGGCCCAGGACTGGACCTACCGGGTCCGCCCCGGCGACACCCTCTGGGACCTGGGCGGGCGTTACCTCAAGCCGGATGTGCCCTGGGCACACCTGCAGGCGCACAACCGCGTCGCTGACCCTTACCGGCTGCCCCCCGGCACCCCGCTCCGGTTTCCCATCGCGTGGCTGCGCGTGCAGCCTGCGCCCGCCCGGGTGCTGGCCGTGCGCGGCGCCGTGCAGGCCCGGCTGGGCGACAGCGGTGCATTGCGCCCTGTGGTGGAGGGCGAACGGCTGGGCATCGGCACGCACCTGATCACCGGGGCAGAGGCCAGCGTGACCCTCGCCTTCGCCGACGACTCGCGCCTGCAGCTGCGCGAGCATTCGCACCTGCGCCTGGACCAGCTCAGCCGTTACGGCCACACCGGCATGGTGGACACCCGCCTGCGCCTGGAACAGGGCCGCAGCAGCAACCGGGTCACCCCCGCCAAGGGCCCGGCTTCGCGCTACATCATCGATGCCCCCACCGCGACCAGCAGCGTGCGTGGCACGCAGTTCCGGGTCAGTGCCGGCGGTCAGGGCCGCATGGCCGCCACCGAGGTACTGGAAGGCCGCGTGCAGGTCGGCAACCGGCGCGGCGAGCGACGGGTTACCCACGGCCAGGCCACCCGCAACCGGGCGCTGGACGCCCGTCCCGACATGCCCGAGGCGCTGCTGCCCGCCCCTGTCCTGGCCCGCACTGGACTGCGCCTGGACCCACTACCGGCCCGACTTGCGTGGGAAACAGTAGCGCAGGCCACCCAGTACCGGGTAGAAGTAGTGCGCGCCGATCAGCCGGAGATCCTCGTGTTCGCCAGGGACACCGCCGACACCACCATGACCGTGCCCGACCTGCCCCCCGGCCTGCTGCGGCTGCTGGTGCGTGCGGTCAGTGCCGATGGCGTGGAAGGCCTGGATGCGCAGGCCGATTTCGAAGTGCGCGACCAGCCGGCGCCGCCGCTCACGGTGCGTCCGGTCAATGGCGAAACGATGGCCAGCCCGCGCCCGCGCTTCGAGTGGAGCCAGGTGGAAGGCGCCGCCAGCACCGTGCTGCAGGTTGCCACCGAGCCGCAGTTCCTGCAGCCGGTATTGGAGCAGGAAGGACACGGCACCCGCGTGCGTGCTGCCGAAGACCTGCCCCCCGGCGACTATTTCTGGCGCGTGGCCTCGCGCGACGGCAACGGACACCGCGGCCGCTTCGGCCAGCCGGTGGCGCTGGGCATCAGTCACGCGCCGGTGGACCCCGGCCTGCAGCCGCCGCAGGCCGCCAGGGGCCAGCTCACCCTGCGCTGGCAGGCAGGCGAACCCGGCCAGCGCTACCGCGTGCAGTTGGACAAGCGTGGCGACTTCGCCCAGCCGCTGCTCGACCAGCAGGTGGACCAACCCGAGGTCACGCTCAAGCGGCCATGGCACGGCACCCTGCACGTGCGCGTGCAGACGATCGACGACGACGGCTACGGCGGCCCATTCTCGCCTGCGCAGCAGGTCGCGCTGCCCTGTCGCACCTGCTATGGCGCCGGTGCCGGCGCGCTGCTGCTCCTGCTGCTGTGAGGCCGCTCACGCTCTCCTGGCCCCGGCGCATCGTGCTCGCGGTGCTGGTGGGCGTGCTGGCGGCGGCCGCCAGCCACGGGCAGTGGTTCTGGAAGCAGGATGAAGCGATCTACGACACCTACGTCGGGTCCTGGGAATACACGCCCGATCCGCGCCTGCTGGTGGTGGCCATCGACGACAGCAGCCTGCAGCAGCTCGGCCAGTGGCCGTGGCCGCGTTCGACCCATGCGCGGCTGCTGGACCGCCTGACCGCAGCCGGCAGCCAGCGCGTGGTGCTGGACCTGCTGCTGTCCGAACCGGACCGCCAGGACAGCGCGCAGGATGCCGAACTGGCGGCGGCGATCCGCCGCAATGGGCATGTGGTACTGCCGGTGCTGGCCGCGCCGTCGAGCGGGCCGCGCATGGCCGAGGAACTACTGCCGATTCCATTGATCGCCGCCAACGCCTCGATGCTGGGCCACAGCGATGTGGAAGTGGAGGCCGATGGCGTTACCCGCGGGCTGTACCTCACCGCCGGCATCGGCTCACCGCACTGGCCTGCGCTGGGCCTGGCGTTGGCCAACACGCGTGGCCCCCTTCCCGGGCTGATCGATACCCGCCCACGGCATGACGCGCCCTACCAATGGCACCGCAACCACTACGTGCGCGTGCGCTTCGCCGGCCCGCCGGATCGCTTCCCGCAGGTGTCGTATGCGGATGTGTTGAACGGCGATGTCGCGCCGGAAGTACTGCACGACCGCTTGGTGCTGGTGGGCATGACCGCCAGCGGCATCGCCCCGCGCCTGCTCACCCCGACCACCCGCGAGCGCTGGATGAGCGGCACCGAATACCAGGCCAACGTGGCGTCGATGCTGCTTTCCGGGAATGTGATCAGCGTATTGGCGCCCTCATGGCAGGCAGCCTTGAGCGGGCTGCTGGTGGCGTTGTGTGCGCTGGGCCTGACTCTGCCGCGCGCGGTGGCCAGTGCCCTGCTGGCCCTGCCGGTGGCGCTGCTGTCCAGCTTCGTGCTGCTGCGTGCCGGCCACCTGTGGTTCGCGCCCGCTGCAGCGCTCACCTGCATGCTGGCGGTGATCTGCGCGTGGGTGCTGTGGCGGATCGCCGCGTGGCGCCGGCAGGCCAACAGCGATGGCTTGACCGGGCTCGGCAACCGCGTGCGTTTCGAACAGACCCTGCAGCAGGAGCATGATGCCGGCCGCCGCAGTGGGCGCCCGCTGACCCTGGTGCTGATCGACGTGGACCACTTCAAGCAGCACAACGACCTGCATGGGCATCATGCCGGCGATGCGGTGCTGCGCCGGATCGCCAACGAGATCCGCGCGCATGCGCGGCGCCCACGCGACATGGCCGCGCGCTTTGGCGGTGATGAGTTCGCCTTGGTGTTGCCCGATACGACGTCGGAAGGCGCCGTGCAGGTGGTCGAAGACCTGATCGCCGCGGTACGCGGCATGCACCTGTCGCCCGGACCGCAGCCGCACGCGCAGATCACCCTCAGCGTGGGCCTGTACACCCACACCCCCGATGCCAGCAGCGAGCCGCGCCATTACTTCGAAGGCGCCGACGCAGCGCTGTACCGCGCCAAGGCCGCAGGTCGCGACGGCTATGCCACCGGCGACACGGAAACGGACAACAGCGCGTAGAGCCACGCCCTGCGTGGCTGCTCTACGTTCCGGCACCGCACAGCCACGCAGGGCGTGGCTCTACCGTTCAGACGCGATCAGCCATTCAAGCATGCACTACATCACACTCATTCCGGCACTGCGTTGCCGAAGTGATTTCACGACACGCGCGTTCGTTGAATTCCTATACCGCACCATCACCCCAGCTGCTCCACTTCGCCTACCCCGCGCGTGCGGGTTGGCAAGGAGCTGGACCATGAAGAAGATGCTGTGGTTGTTGCTGGCGGCGATGCCGATGCAGGCGGTCGCCAACGAGGAAGATCCGATTGCGTACAAGTGCTACTACTGCACGCCGGATGAGATGGAGGAGGTGGCGCTGGCGCAGGGGGTTGGGAAGCACTATTTGTATGACGCCAGCAAGATGACAATCACCGGCCATGACGTCAGGCTGGTAGACGGAACGCTGAAGGCGGACTCATTCACTGCGGAAGACTGGGTAAAAACACAGTTTCTTGGAATGATGAAGCTTTACGACGGATACACTGGCGACATGAGTGCCAGGATAGAAGATGTAAGCCTTTTCGCACCCGGCACCGAGCATGGCAGAGGATATAGCTACTTGTGGGGGCACCATCTATCCTCACTCAACCCAACCAATCCAATCGCACGTGAGTACGTGTATCGCTATCTGGCTGAGCACCCGGATTTGAAGTTTCTCGATACCTCGACGTCTGGAGGGAAGCTACTGAGGTTCGAGTACATGCTGGGAGGCGAGCATCCGATCACTGCGCAGCTGCAGTTCATCTACCGGAAGGGGCTCCACACTCTGGTCTACTTCGACCATAAGTCTCGCCAATGGCAGTACCTCGGTACAGAGTCCCCGTACCAGCCGTCGATTCAAGATCGCCGGGAAGATTTTGCTCCGTCTGACGGCGATTGGACATTTCGTTATTCACGGACCGATAACGATCTCGCTCAAGCATTCATTGAGCGGGCACTTTGGGCGAAGATTCCTGTTCATGGCCAGCTACCCATTTTTGATCCCGTGCAGTTCACCTGCAAACGAGCGGCGGACGACATTCAGTGCTACATCGAGTGACTGGAGACTTCAGCGCCCGCATAAAGCAGCGCCCTCGCTGACAGTCCTGTCTCCCCGGGGTACCCACCAAGGTCGGCGATCGATCTGGATGGGCCCCTACAGGGGCGGCCGGGCAGGGGGGAGGATTGCGCACCATACGCACGCGAATGGTAAGCTCTCAGCAACTCCCCCTGCCCCTCCGTCCCCATGAAAGCCAGCCTGTTCCGCCATGGACTCAACCTGTGGCCGCCGTTTCTATTTGCCGGCATTCACGTCACCAGGGTCAGCCCCGACTACCGGCATGTCCGGGTAGAGCTGCGGATGCGGCCGTGGAACAAGAATTATGTGGGGACGCACTTTGGTGGAAGCCTGTTTGCGATGACCGATCCGTTCTGGATGCTCACCGTCATGCAGAACCTGGGGCGCGACTATTACGTGTGGGATCGGGCGGGTGAGATCGAGTTCCTCAAGCCTGGCCGTGGCACGGTTACCGCCGAGTTCCGGCTGGATGAGGCGCTGTTGGATCAGTTGCGGGCGGCTACCGCCGGTGGTGAGAAGTATCTGCACTGGTTCAGCAATGACATCGTCGATGCGCAGGGTGAAGTCGTGGCGCGGGTGCGCAAGCAGGTGTACATCCGGTTGAAGCCACAGGCGCGCGTTTGACGTGCGGCTGGTCGAGCGACAATCGTGATCCAGCCCGTTTCACTGCGGTCAACACAGCATTTCCCGACAGGACGCATTCTGCGGTGGCTGGCCGCGTAAACCGGGCCCGCGCCCCGCTACAATGCGCCGATGTCGCCTGAAGCCCCCCACCTCGTACCGCGCCCCTCCCTGCAGCGCCTGTTCCTGACCGGCCTGCTCACCCTGCTGCCGATCTGGTTGACCTGGGTGGTCATCAAGTTCGTGTTCGTGCTGCTCTCGGGCATCAGCAGCCCGGTGGTGGTGCCGTTGTCGGCACAGATCGCCGCCTCGTTCCCGCATTACCTTGGCTGGGTCAAGGTCGAGTGGATGCAGAACGTATTCGGGCTGCTGGCCACGCTGCTGGTCATCCTGAGCGTGGGCGTGCTCAGCCGGCGCGTGATTGGCCAGCGCCTGCTGCGTTGGTTCGGTGCGGTGATCAAGCGCATTCCGCTGGCCAGCATCATCTATGAAAGCGCCAAGAAACTGCTGGACATGCTGCAGACCGAGCCGGGTACCACCCAGCGCGTGGTGCTGATCGACTTCCCGCACCGGGACATGAAGGCGGTGGGCCTGGTGACGCGGGTGATCCGTGAACAGGGCACCGGCCGCGAGCTGGCGGCCGTGTATGTGCCGACCACCCCCAACCCGACCTCCGGGTACCTGGAAATCGTGCCGGTGGAGCTGCTGACCCCGACCGACTGGACGGTGGACCAGGCGATGAGCTTCATCATCTCCGGTGGGGCTGTGGCGCCTGAAACCGTGCCGTTTACCCGGGCTGGGGAGCGCTGAATAGGGGGTTGCGGGCTTCGGCCCGCGCTGCGTGGGACACGCGTGGCGTGTCTCTACGCTGTACGCCGGCATCCTGAGCGGGGCACTGAGGTGGTTGTGTCCGGCTGAATCAGGCAAGCTCCCGGGTCTGTATAGGATTTACGGAAGCATTCGATGCCCCACCCCGCCCGTGCCCTGGCGCTCGTGATTGCCTCACTGCTGGTCTTCACTGCCGCTGCCCCGGCCGAAGCCGCCAAGAAGAAGGCCAACCGGCCCGCCGCCGCACAGACGCGCCAGGCCAAGCCCAAGGCCAAACCCCGCGCCCGCCCCGCCGCCGCGCCCGCGCGGCAACCGCTGGTGCGCCAGCAGACCAAGGCCGTCCAGCTCGAGCGCATCTACGATGAGTACTGGGACGCCTCGATGCGGCTCAATCCGCTGCAGGCCACGTTCCAGGGCGATGCCCGCCACAACGACCAGCTGCCCAACATCCTTTCGGCGGCTTACCGCCAGCAGTCGCATGACTTCACCGAACAATGGCTGGGCAAGGTCGAGAAGATCGGCCCGGACGGCCTCACCGGCCAGGACCTGCTGAGCTACCAGATCTTCGTGCGCGATGCGCGCATGTCGCTGGCCGCCGAGAAGTACCCGGGCTGGATGCTGCCGGTGAGCCAGTACTACAACCTCGGCAGCATCATGGCCATCCTGGGCTCCGGCTCAGGCGCGCAGCCGTTCAACACCGTGCAGGACTACGACACCTGGTCCAAGCGTTCGCTGGGCATTCCGCCGCTGTTCGACCAGGCCATTGCCAACATGCGCGAAGGCATGCGTGCCGGCGTGGTGCAGCCGCGCGACCTGATAGAAAAGGTGCTGCCGCAGCTGGATGCGGTGATCAAGCCCACCGCCGAAGAGAGCATCTTCTGGGCGCCGGTGCGCAACATGCCCGACGATTTCCCCGAAGCAGACAAGGCGCGCATCACCGCCGACTACAAGCGCATGATCGAGTACCGGCTGATGCCGGCCTACCGCGCGCTGCGCGGCTTCATCGCCACCGAATACCTGCCGGCCACCCGGAAAACCGATGGGCTGTCCGCACTGCCCAATGGCGTGGCGTGGTACACCCAGAACATCCTCCAGAGCACCGCCAGCACGCTTACCCCGCAGCAGATCCACGCGCTGGGCGAGCAGCGCGTGGCCAGCCTGCAGGAACAGATCACGGCAGTGATGAAGGAGAACCGCATCCGCGGCTCGCAGCAGAAGCTGCTGCGCAGCATGCGCACCGATAAGGACTTCCAGTACGCCACCCCCGATGCGCTGGTGATGCGCTACAAGCAGCTGCAGCAACAGGTGGGCACGCGCCTTCCTTCGTTGCTGGATACGCTGCCCAAGGCACCGTTGGAAATCCGCCCGGTGGAAGCCGACCGCGCCGCCAGCGCCGCCGCCGTGAGTTACCAGCCATCGCTGCCCGACGGCATGCGCCCGGCCGTGCTGTACGTGAACACCAATGCCCTGCCCAGCCGCCGCACCTGGTCGGCGCCGGCGCAGTACCTGCACGAAGGGATTCCCGGCCACCACGTGCAGCTGGGGCTGCAGCAGGAACTGGACAAGCTGCCGCGCTTCCGCCGCCTCGGCGGCGATGTTGCATTCGTCGAGGGCTGGGGCCTGTATGCCGAATCGCTGGGCGAGGAACTGGGCGTATACCAGGATCCCTACGCGCGCATTGCCTACCTGCAGGGTGCACTCACCCGAAGCGCCCGCATGGTCGCCGACACCGGCGTGCACGCGCAGGGCTGGAGCAAGAAGCAGGCGGTGGATTATCTGGTCAAGACGGCCGACATGCCGGCAGAGGATGCCACCGCCGAAGTGGAGCGTTTCATGGCCCTGCCCGGCCAGACCCTGGCCAATGGCCTGGGCGAGCTGAAAATGATGGAACTGCGCGACAAGGCCAAGGCATCGCAGGGTGCGGCGTTCAACCCGCGCCGGTTCCATGCCGAGGTGCTGCGCGATGGCTCGATGCCGCTGGATATCCTGGAAGCGAAGATAGAGCGCTGGCTGGCCGCGCCGGCCACCAGCGAGGCACCGCCGTCGCGTTGAAACGAAGTGCGGGCCGCACTTGCGGCCCGCACTGCAGATCACACGTCGTCGGGCTTGGCGCCGAGCATGTCCTCATCGCCGAAGATCATCAGCCGCATGAACTCATCGCGGAAGAACTTCGCGGCCATTTCCCGGGTCACCTCCGCCATGTCCGGCGCGATCGGCTTTATGTCGTGACCGGGCTCCGGCGGGTTGATGCCAGGCTCGGGTGGGTTGATGGACGGATCGTCCACCGCGGCCTGCATGCGCTGCATCAGCGTCTGCTTCTGGCCCTCCACCGTAGCGGTGTTGAGGGGCGCCATCGCCCCCAGTTTTTCAAGCATCATCAATCTACTCCAATCGGGGTCAGGGGTAAGGGCAACCGCTTGAGGCGGGCGTCGATCCCGCTCACATAGGCACCGGCACGCTGGCGCGCAGCCGCTTCCAGGGCACTGGCATCCACGCTGGCTTCCACGGCGGCGGCGATGGCGCCTACCGGGTCCAGTTCAAACAACAACGGACCGGCTTTGAGCATCGGCAACGCCGACCGGCAAGCCATTATCTGCACAGGCGGAGCGTCGGCCTTCGTCGCCAGCTGCGCCAGCACGGTTTCGCCCAGTGCAGGCATCTGCTCAGGCACGTACAGCACCAGACCCCCCTCGGCCGTACCCAGCAGCTGCTCGCAGCGACGTACCACCAAGGCCGCGTCCACGCCTTCGTCGGCAAGACTTGCGGAGATCACCTCACGCACCTGGCCGAGTACCGCTTGACGCGTGGCCTGCACGTCGCCCAGCGCGGCCGCCAGCAATGGCACCGCCTCGGCAATGGCGTCGGCGTAGCCTTGGCCGAATCCATCAACCCGCGCCTGTGCGATGGCGGCGTCCACCTGCTCGGGCAACGCCCCCAACACAGCGGAGGCGCGACGCCGCGCGGCGGATTCGAGCTGGTCGGCCCGTGCGGCCTGGCCCAGCGCGCTGGGCGCGATCACCCCGCCCTGCGCATGTGCCAGCACGTGCTCAGGAAAGCTTTTCAACATAGGTCACCGCCGTCCAGAAAAGGTCCAGGTCGATACGTTCACGCGGCAGCGGGCGTAGGGTGTCGCCTGCCATCGGCGCGAACGGAAGGGAGAGGCGCGCGGAGAGCCAGGCGGGCAGCAGCGGTGCCAACGGCTGCAGCTCGACGCCGCCCCAGACCAGCAGCACCCTGGAGAGATCCGCCGGTACGGGCGCCTGCACGCAGCCCCCCGGTTGCCTCGCATGATCGGCCCGCATGAACGCCTGCACCGTGGCCGGCAATGCCGAACAGCCACGCTGCGACGCCAGCCAGTCACGCAGCCGCGCGGCCGCCATGAGCGTGGCCACCTCCGGCAGCTGGGGCCACAGCCCCATCAACCGCCGCGTCAGCACATCCGCGGGAGCCGCCAGCGTTGCCGGCATGGGCAGGCGACGCTGGCGGATCAGCGTGGTGTTGAGCCAGCGCTGCTGATCCAGGGTGGCGTCGGCGTACACCGCCCGCCACGGCCGGTAGTACGCAGCCGGGGCATAAGCGATGTGCATGGCATCATGCGCCACGCCAGCGCCTCCAGCCGGTTGCGCCAGTGCCAGTGCCAGTGCCGGTGCCACGCGCGCTGAGCCGCTGCCATGCCGTGCGCAGGCGGTTGCCTACCGCCGGCACCAGACGCACCAGCACCCACCCGCCCAGCAGCAACAGCAGGGCCAGGCCACCGCAGAGCAGCATCCAGGCCAGCGGCAGGCTGCGTTCGTTGCCGGCCGTCACGGCGAGCGTCCGCGGCCCCTCGACCTCGGTGAGGATGACCGAGACGTTGTCGTACTCCACGCCATCAAAGGTGTTGCGCAGGAAGCGCTTCACGGTCTGCAACAGCACTTCCGCATCGACACCGGGCTCATGTGCCACTACGGCGGCCACGTGCATGCGCCGGCGTTCGGCACGTCGACCTTCGGTGCCCAGGTTGGCATCGTAGTTCAGGTGCACCCGACTGGACTGCACGCCATCGATCAGCTGCAGTGACTCTTCCAGCCGCTGTTCCACCGCCGAAATCAGCCGCGCACGCTCACCGAGCGGCGTACTGACAAGAGAATCGGCCGGGAACGCCGCCGACACCTGGCTGCGCGGCGCCGATGGCAGGTCGTTGCGTTGCATCAGCTCAATGGCTTCGGGCAGATCGCGCGGACCCACCTGAACCTGGTAGCCGCCCTTGCCCAGGTTGAGCTTTTCGGCATCGATGTTATGGCGGAGCAGCACGGCAATCACTTCATTGGCCTGGCGCTCGTCCAGGTTTTCCAGCAGTGGCTTGCGCGCGCAGCCAACCAGCACCACCAGTGCAAGCAGGGGAAGCACCACACGCCACCGGCTCAGGCGGCGCACGGCCACCGCAAAAGGCGGCATGTTCATGACTTGAGCAGCGTCTCCACCGTCTTGTTGGCGTGGTTGGCCAAGCCGGCGGCGACGATCATGCGCTTGGTGTAATCGGCGAGGTTGAGCTGCAGCTCGTGCAGCGCAGCCGGGCTCGATGCGGTGGTGGGATTGTTGCTGGCGGCCTGGATCGAGGCCAGATCATTGCCGGCGCTGACGTAGCCATTGGCCAACGCCTGGCTCATGCGATCCGAGAGCGGTACGGCGGCGCCTTCAGCGCCGCCCACCACGTCGATCTCGGTAGCGATCTGTGTAACTTGCACGGGTGCATCTCCTGCGGAACATCCGCATAGGGTCCTGGTACCGGCAGCACCGCTGCCGGCACAGGAGGTCATCAACCCAGGTTGCGGGCGTTCTGCTTCTGCATGTCCGACAGGCTCTTGGCCGAGTTCGACTGCAGGGTGCGGTAGGTGGTGTAGGCCGAAAGGGCGGTCTGATAGTCGGCAAGGTGCGCCGGGTTGGTCGGATCACCCTCGTCGCCGCCAGGAATGCCGTCACCGGCAATCTTCTTGAACGCATCGTCCAGCGCCTTCTTCAGGGACGTTACCCCCGCGTCAAATCGGTCGCTGTGGTCGCCCAACCAGCCCCACTTCGGGCCCTGGACATCGCCATCAAAATCGTCGCCCGGAACGGGCTTGGTACCAACGGTTGGTGTAGTCATTACAGTTACTCCGGAAGAAAGGTCAACGGCTACCCGCCGTAGAAAAATCCCAGCGACCTTCGCCCACCGAGAGCAGCTGGTCCTGGGAATACTGGTAGGAACGCCCCTTGAGCAGGTCGTCCCACAAACGGATGCTGATGCGCACGCGGCGCTCGCCCCACTGCTGCACGAAGTCGTCGCGGTACTGCGCCATGGCGTGCAGCGATGCGTCATCGAGGAACACATCGTTGGAAATGCTGGCCCGGCCGGCGTGGCTGCCGGCGCGGGTAGTAATGCCACGTGCGCGCAGCTCGTCACGTGCGATGGCCACCAGCTGGCCATCGCCTACCAGGCGCACATCGATGCTGGCCGCGTACGGCATCTGCGGAACGAGCAGGGCCTGCACCTGGCGCTGGCGCTCGGCATCGTTCAAGCCCAGTGCGGTGATCACCACTTCCGGGCGCTGCGGGCTGCGCAGGCGGATCGCCTCCATGCCGCTGACCGGATCGAGCATGGCGCCGATGCCGGCGCCGCGCTGGTTGTCGATGATGGCGCCCATGCCGTGGAAAATGTGGAACGGCAAGGCCACCACCATGCCGATGGCGGTGCCGATCAATACTTCGCGCAGCACCACGCCGGCCATGGAGAGGATATCGGGCGGCACCGTGGCGCCGGCGGTAGACGGCCACAGGCCTATCAGGATCATCATCGCCCCCACGGTCCGGGTCATCTTGGCCGGCATGACGCCCGGCGACAGATACGGAATCCAGACCAGGCAGGCGCCGATGCGGGCCATGCCCAGCAGCGCCGGCAGGCCGTGGTCGCGGGCCAGCGCGACCAGTTCGGTGTCGAGCGCGGAAAGCTGCACTGCCCTACCCGTTCAGCGCGGTGTGCAGCGCCAGCCGGGCGAAATCCAGCATGCGCGCGGACATCCAGGTCATCAGCACCAGCAGGCAGGCGATCACCGCCAGCAGCTTGGCGCCGTAGGGAAGGGTCTGCTCCTGCAGCTGGGTAACGGTCTGGAACAGGCCGATGGCCAGGCCGACGATGGTGGCCACGGCCACCGGCGCGGCCGACAGCAGGAGGATGAGCAGCAGGCTCTTGTTGCCCATGAACATGATCGCGTCCATGGCTACATCGGCACGTCGAGGTACTGGCGCACCAGACCCTGCGACAGCAGGCTCCAGCCATCCATCGCCACGAACAGGATCAGCTTGATCGGCGCGGAGATGGTCACCGGGCTCATCATCATCATGCCCAGCGACAGCAGCACGCTGGACACCACCAAGTCGATCACCACGAACGGCAGGTACAGGTAGAAGCCGATGCGGAACGCATCCTTCAGCTCGCTCAGGGCATAGCTGGGCATCAGCGCGAACAGCGAGCGCTCATGCGGCTCCAGGTCCGGCACCGGCATGCCGGTTTCGGCATGCCGGGCGCGCTCGAAGAACTTCACCAGCTCGGGGTCCGAGTAGGTGGCCAGGTAGACCTTGTAGCCATCCAGGCTGCTGTCGAGGAAGGTGACCACCGCCGCCACCGAATTGAGTGGTGCCTCCAGCGCGAGGTAGGCGTCGTACATGTTCTGCACGATCGGCTGCATCACGTAGAACGCCAGCATCAGCGCCAGTGCGTTCAGCACCATGTTGGAGGGCACCTGCTGCAGGCCCAGGCCGTTGCGCAGCAGTACGAACACCACGGAGAACTTCAGGTAGCAGGTGCCGGCTGCGATCAGGAACGGCAGCAACGCAGCCATCGACATGACCGCGATCAGCGAGATGTCGTTGTTGACGAAATTCATGGCAGCACGGGCGCCTGCGCCAGCTGTACGCCGAGCTGGTCACCCACCTGCACCAGCTCACCGCGGGCGATCAGCTGGCCGTTGACCCGCAGCTGCAGCTGCTTCCAGGCGTCGGCGGGCAAGTGGAACACGGTGCCGGGCTGCAGCCCGTCCAGTTCGCCGATGGCGTGCTGCAGCTGGCACAGCACCACGTCCACGTTCACCGGCAGGCGCTTGATGTCGATACCGGGCGCGGTGGCGGCCGTGGGTTCCGGGGCGGATGGGGCGATCTCGGCGCTGCCGTCGTCGTCGTCGAGGAAATCGAAGGGTGTGTTCACGGAGATGGTCTCTAGGGTGAAGTCGAAGGAGTACAGGCGGCGGCCACCCGTGCGGGCGACCGGCAGCAGCTGGTCGAGCAGCAGCACCGCACCCGGGGCCAGACCGCGCAGACGGTGCAGGGGCAGGGAAAGACGGGCGATACCCAGGTCGGTGCGAACGCGCAGCGCACGGAGCGGTGCGGCCAAGGGCGCTGCAGCGGCGCACCCGGCGTGTTCGATCCAGGCAGGCCCCTGTGCGGTGGGCAGGCAGGGCTGCACGCCCTGTCCCATCGCAAGCGCGTTGATGGGGACCACGTCCTGCAGCGTTACCTGCGCGCCATGGAAGGGCTCAGCGGCGATGTCCAGCAGCGGCCGCTCGGGCAGCCAGCACGCCAGTGCGTTGCGGTCCACCAACTCCGACCAGGCCAGTCCGCCCATCGCGGGCAGCATCGCCGGGCACCACTGGTCCGCGGCAACCGCCAGACGCAGCACGCCGCCGCGCCCGCTTACGTCGAAACGCAGCATGGCGCCGCGCGTCGGCAACGGTTGCTGGTCAGGCGTAATGCCCATGCGTGCACACACCGCGAGGTTGGCCGCCTGGGTGGCCTGGGCCGGTGTCAGCGTTGAGAAGGGCCAGGGCCGCGCGCTCATGCGTGGCCCTGGCCGCCGCGGCGGCGCCGTTCGTCGGTGGCGCTGTCGCTGCTTTCCACGGCGATCTGCAGGTCAGCGCCCGGCGGCGCCAGCGCGGAAGACAGTGCCTGCCCGACCCGTGCCGAGGACGGCTGCAGGACCAGGCGGTTACCGTCCACGCGTCCACTGACCGAGTGACCCGCGCCTGCGCCCCAGCTCTTGAAGGACACGTTGAAGTGGCTGGCGGTGTCGGCGCGCTGGGCCATGGCCGTCTGCAACGCTTCGGCCTGGCGCACCGCGCGGACATGCTGGCGGGTGCCGAGGTTGGCTTCGGCACGACGCGCGTCGGCCATTGCCTGGGCGTCGGGCGCGGCTTCGCCGGTGTGCGGTTGCGGCATCACGGTGGCACCTGCGGCAGCCGCGGCCTGCGCGAGGTCCGTCGGGGCGGGGCGGCCGGCGGCTGGTAGCAGGTCCGGCGCTGGCGGTTCGGGAGCTGCTGCGGCGACCGGGACATCCCTCGCAGGCGCCGTACGCATCATGCCGGCACTCACCGGCGCGCCAGGCGATGCATCACGCGCGGTCCGCTCGCCCTGCCCCGGCTGCCCCCGCGAAGGCAGTGCTGATGCCGTGGTGGCCGTGGCGACCTGTGCCGAAGCGGCAGCCGGGCCGGGCTTTTCTGCGGTATCGGTCACTGCGCCACCGTTCAGGGAGACGGCGTGCAGGTTGGCGGTGGCGTTGCTGGCCGCCGTGGCGGCCGGCGCCTTGGCGCCGGGCAGGACGCTGCCCTCCACCGCTGCTGGCAGCAGCGCCGCGGGTTCATTGCCGGGTACGATCGGTGCCGCAGGACTGGCCACCGTCGGCAGCGGCCGTGACGTGATGGCCGGCAGCACGGGCGCTGAAGCCGCCGCCTGCGCGTGTGCGGCCATTCCGCGCGGATCGCGGTGGCCGATGTCCTGCCCGTCCCTGCCGCCCTCGCGTTGCACCGTCGCCAGAATGTGGACCTCACGCTGCGGCAAGGGAGCGGAATCACGCGCCCACTCCTGCTCAACGTCTCTGTCCGACTCGTCCGGCGCCCACATCGCGACGTCGCCGGGGAAAGGCGACTGTTCCGGCGCTTCTTCAGCGGTGGGTTCGGCAGTGGGTTCAGGAGCCCGCTCGGCCGCCTGCTGCGCGGTCGGCTGGGGCTGCCTGGCCTGCACGCGCTCGCTCAGGGAGACCGCGTCGACGGGGCTGGCCGCCATGACGGCAGCCTGCGGTTCTTGGATCTTCAACGACATGTGTATTCCTCTTGGATCTGGCGCTCCTGGCGGCGCACGCGCGCCTGCCGGTGCTTCTGGTCGATATGCGCGCCGACGGCCTGCAGCCGGCGCGCGCGTGAGTGGTTACCGGCGGCGGCATTGCGCAGTTCCTGTTCCTGCTCGCGGGCGTCGCCGGCCTGCTCCTGCAGGTGGCCGGCGCGCAGTTCGCATTCCAGGACATGCGCCCGGGCAATGGCGACGCCGCGCAGGCGCTCGAACAGGCGCTGGCGGTCGAGCCCGTGTTCCTCGCCAAGCTGCGCGGCCTGCAGGCGCTTGTCTGCCGCGCTGCGCAGGGTCTGCGCTTCGCGGTCGCGTTGCGCAGCCTGCTCTGCCTGCGCGCTGGCGTCGCGACGCAGGCGGTGGGCGCGATGCTCCAGCAGCGTGGCCAGCCGCGCGGGGTCAGCGGGCGAGCGCATCAAGTGCCTCCACCGCCGCATCAAAGGTGACCGGTTCGTGCAGCGGCTGGCGCAGGAATGCCAGCAGGCGCGGTTCGCGGGCCACGGCATCGTCCTGCTCGGGCTGCGCACCGGGGCGGTACTCGCCGATGTCGCGCAGCAGCTGCAGGTCATCCAGACGGCCCATCACCGCGCGCACGCGGGTGGCCGCGGCGGCCTGGCGCTCGCTGGCCAGCTGCGGGTACAGCCGGCTGGCGCTGCGCAGCACGTCGATGGCCGGGAAGTGGCCGCGCTGGGCCAGGCGCGGGCTGAGGTACACGTGGCCGTCCAGCAACGATTTGACTTCCTCGCCGACCGGGTCGGGGTCGGCGTCGTCTTCCAGCAGCACGGTGTAGAACGCGGTGATGCTGCCGGACTGTGCGTTGCCCGGGCGCTCCACCAGGCGTGGCAGTGCTTCGAACACCGACGCGGGGAAGCCACGCCGTGCCGGCGGTTCGCCGGCCGACAATGCGACGTCACGCAGCGCGCGCGCGTAGCGGGTGGCCGAGTCCATGACCAGCAGCACCCGGCTGCCCTGGTCGCGGAAGTATTCGGCAATCCGGGTGGCCACCATCGCCGCGTTGACGCGGGTGGCCGGCGAGGTATCGGAGGTGGCCTGCACGATGATGGTGCGCGTGGCCGCCGGACCGTGGCGGATGGCATCGACGAAGGAGGCCACTTCACGGCCCCGCTCGCCCACCAGCGCCACCACGCGCACATCGCAGTCGGCGTTGGCCAGCAGCATCTCCACCAGGGTGGTTTTGCCGCACCCGGCTGCGGCAAAAACCCCCATGCGCTGTCCTTCGCCTACGGTGAGCAAAGCGTCCAGGGCACGGATGCCGGTGGCGAACGGGGTCTGGATGGCACGGCGCTGGCGATAGTCCAGCGGCGCAGCCTGCACTGGTGCCGATACACCGGCTACGGTCACGTCTTCGCCATCGCGCAGCCGCTCCACCACTTCACCGAACCCGTCCAGCACGCACCCGAGCAGATGCGTGCCCAGTGCCACCTGCAGCGGGCGACCGGTGGCAGCCACCACCACGTCGGCTGCCAGCCGCACCGGGGCACCAATCAGCGCCAGCGTGGCCACGCCATGGTCGACCCGGGTGACCACGCCATGGGTGAGCACACGGTCGTCGCCCGCCGAATGGCGCACGTGGCAGTGCTCGCCCACCGCGACATCCGGCAGGGGCACCCGCAGCTCGCCGGCCCGCATCGCGACCGGCGTGGCACAAGGGCGCCAGCAGGGCGTGGCCGCTGTCACCGCAGCAGGGCCTGCAGTTCGATCACGCGCGCGTGGAACCCTTCTATGGCAGCGGCCAGCAGGCTCGATTCGTGGCGACAATCCGGCTGCAGCGCGCCGCCGACCAGGCAGCCGTCTTCAAGCTGGCGAAGCGCCAGGCAACCATTGGCGAAGTGTGCGGCCGGTGCGGACAGCGCGGTGAGCAGCTCATCGGCACGGTTGCTGAAGCGCTCGGCCGGCGAGGTATCCAGGCGGCCCCACAGGTACACCATGTCGTCCACCGGATCGAGCAGAAGCTCGCCCACGTCGGCGAAGCCCATCACCACCGAGGAGTGGGTGTCGAACTGGAACCGCGATGGGTCGCAGCCCAGTTCCTTGAGGGCGGAGTTGAGGGTATCCAGCAGGGAGGTCATAAGCTTCTCATCACATCAAGGGTGACCGTGTCGGAGATCTCGGCGAACGAGAGCACCGCGGTCGAGGGGAGGCGGGTTTCAATGAAGCGCTTGACGAAGCGACGGATGTCCGGCGCGACCATCAGCACCACGTCGGGGCGGTGCGCGGCGACTTCGCCGACATGCAGGGCGAAGCGATCCATCAGCTCACCGGCTTCGGCCGGCTCCAGGTTGAGGTAGGCCGCACCCTGGCTCTGGCGGATGCCGGCGCGGATCTGGTCTTCAACCGGGCTGGACACCAGGATCGCGGGAATGCGCCCATCGCGGGCGAAGCGCGCGGAGATGTAGCGGGCCAGTGCGCCACGCACGTGCTCCACCAGCAGGATCACGTCCTTTTCGCGCTGGCCCCACTGGGCCAGGGTTTCCAGCACCACCTTCATGTTGCGGATGGAAACGTCCTCGCGGAGCAGGCGCTGCAACACTTCGGCCACGCGCTGGATCGGCATGTGCCGGTAGGTTTCCTTGACCAGTTCGGGGAAGCGCTTCTCCAACGCGTCCAGGACATGCTTGGCTTCCTGGATGCCGAACAGCTCACCGATGTTGCGCTGTACCGCGCCGTGCACCAGCCGGCGCAGTTCCTCGTAGTCGCTGGAGACATCGCACCCAAGTGCGCGCACGTCTTCGTGCGCGTCGGCCAGCACCCAGCGCGCGGTGCCGCCGTCGTGCGGTACCACCAGGCCCATGTCGAGTGCTTCCAGTTCGTCCTGCCGGCCCCAGACCCGCACGTGCCCGCTGACCACGTGCGAGGACGCTGCCGGAATCTCGTTGATCAGCACCTTGACCTCGTGGTCCTTGGCCGGGGTGTGGCTGCGCAGGACCAGCGGTGCGAGCTGCATGCCGGTGTTGACGAAGGCGTCGTGACGCAGCTGCTCTTCCCATTGGCCGGCAACGCCCGCCTCATGCAGCGACGGCGGCATCAACAGGATCAGCGGCAGGGTTTCGCTGGTGAGGCGGGCGTTGGCGGCGTCGCCCTTGGCGGCCGGCGGCGCAGCGCCGCCCTGCCCCGTCCCCGGGGTGCCGCCGGCATCGGCGGTCTTGGCACGGCGCAGGCGCCACACGAGCATGGCCGCCAGGCCCACGGCCAGGCCGGCGAACACCGGCAGCGGGAAGCCGGGCAGCAGGCCCAGCAGCAGCACCAGCACCGCGCCGGTGCCGAGTACCACGTTGCTGTTGAACAGTTCGCCCAGGATGTTGGCGCCCAGGTTGTTGCTCTCGCCGCTGACCCGGGTGACGATGAAACCGGCGCTGATGCAGATCAGCAGTGCGGGAATCTGTGCGACCAGGCCATCGCCGATGGTCAGCAGGGTGAAGGTGTTGAGCGCCTGCGAGAAAGCCATGCCATGCTGCAGCATGCCCACGGCGATACCGCCGAACAGGTTGACGAACACGATCACGATGCCGGCGATGGCATCGCCCTTCACGAACTTCATGGCACCGTCGTACGAGCCATAGAGCTGGCTTTCGCGTTCCACGTCGCGACGGCGGCGCTGTGCTTCTTCCGAGGTGATGGCCTCGGCGCGCAGGTCCGCGTCGATGCTCATCTGCTTGCCGGGCATGCCGTCGAGCGAGAAGCGCGCCACCACTTCACCGATACGCTCGGAACCCTTGGTGATCACGATGAACTGGACCAGGGTGATGATGGCGAAGATCACCGCACCCACCACCAGGTTGTCGCCCACCACGAAATCGCCGAAGGCACTGATGATGTGGCCGGCATCGGCGTCGAGCAGGATCAGCCGGCTGGTGCTGACCGACAGCGCCAGCCGCATCAGCGTGGTGAACAGCAGTACCGAGGGGAACGTGGAGAAGTTCAGGATGCGCTCGACGTAGAACGAGCTCAGGAAAATCACGATGGCCACGGCCATGTTCAGGCCGATCAGCAGGTCGACCAGGATCGTCGGCAGCGGGATGATCAGCATGGCCACGATCACGGCCATCAGCACCACCAGGGCCAGCTCCGGGCGCAGGATGCCGCGCGCGCGGGCACCCAGCCCGCGCGCTGCGGTGTTGGCGGTGGCGCTCATACGCTCACCCCGCAGGCGTGGCCGGCGTGCCAGCGTTCGCGTTTCATGCTTTCCACCACCATGACCTCCAGGGACTGCGCCGCGCGTTCGCGCGCGACGTCATCGCTCCACACCGCATCGGGCAGGCCGCCCAGGGCACGACGCAGGGCCTGCACCAGGCGCGCCCGCTCCCGTGCCGACAGCGCGACGCGTGTGTCGGCCAGCGGGCCGGCAAACAGCCCGGCCCAGTCCTGCAGGCCGCGCACTACATCCAGCAACCCGCCGACCACCGCTTCGGCGGTGGTGGACAGCCGTGCCAGCAGCCGGTCGCGGGTGGCTTCCTGGACCAGCAGGTGGTCGGTCGAGCGCAGCACGGCCAGGTTGCGCACCTGGCGCAGCAGCCGGCCGAACTCCAGGTGCGAGGCACTGGGATCCAGCGAGTACATGTCCGCACCCAGCGCCTGCTCCATGAAATCCACGACCTGCGCGCGCCGGTCGAATCCGTACAGTGCGATCCACCCGGCGTATTCGCCCACGCAGTCCTGGTGGTTGCCGATGAAGTCGCGGTAGCTCTGGCGCAGCGCGCGGGCCGAGAACTGGCTGCCGCGCGCGGCCAGCCGCGCCTTGATCGCCACGTTCAGGCCACCGCGCGTAGCCGCGCCATTGCCCTGCGCGGCCTCGTCGGCGAGCAGCTGCTCCAGCGACTGCTGCAACAGCTCGCGCAATTCCTCCAGTTCGTCATCGGCGATCAGTGAGCGCAGCACCGCCAGCATGTCGCTGGGATCGGGGAACAGCTGCCGGAGCAGGGCCAGCAACTGCACGGGGCTGCGCATGCCGTCGAGCACTGCGCGCAGGTCCGTGACCTTGCTGTGCACCTCATCGTCCAACACATGGTCGATCCACGCCTGTGACTCGCCGGAGCCGACGCTGCGCTGGCCATCCCGACGGCGCTGCAACGAGGCGACCAGCGCAGCCAGGTCATCCTGCATCGACATGGCGGTGGCCAGGGTCCCGGGGCGGGACGGCTTGCCCGCTCCGGCCAGCAGGTCCTTCGCCGCGTCATCGCGATCTCCCTGCACCGTCGCCTGGCGCGAGGTGACGGGCAACGGCGTGGTCATCGGGCGGTTAATGGCCGGCAGTGCCATGCGCGGCCTCCGCGGAGTTGAACTGCGGATGCACCGCACGCAGCGAATCGTGCACCGAGTCGCCCACGCCGGGGCCATATACCTCGGGCATGCGGTACGGGTCGACCGGGTCACTGCCGGTGAGCAGGCGCGGCTGGATCAGGAACACCCGCACGTGGCTTTCGGCCGAGCGGCTGTCCTGTCCGAACAGCCGGCCCACGCCCGGGATGCGGCGCAGGCCGGGAATGCCGCTGTGGCCGTCGTCGGCCGAGGAACGGGTGTAACCGCCAACCAGCAGGCTGAGCTGCTGCGGCACCCGTGCAACGGTGTCGATGACCGTGCGGTTGACCAGCGGCAACGCATCCACCGTGCGGGTGGCGTCGGCGGCGCCATCCTCGATCTTCAGCTGCATTTCCACGTCATGACTGCTGGAAATGCGCGGCAGCACGCTGATCAGGGTGCCGTAGGTCACCTGCTCCAGCGACACGGCGCGGTCGCCGACCAGCTGTGCATAGAAGGTCTGGTTGCTGTCGAAATAGGCCGGGATGTTCTCCTGCGTCAGCAGCACCGGGCGCGAGATGATGTGTGCATCCCCCTTGCTGGCCAGTGCCTGTACCGAGGCCAGGAACCGCGTGCCATCCAGCGTGCTGACCGACTTGCCCTGGTTGATGCCGATGGACAGGCGGTTGCCGATGTTGATGCCACCGCTCCAGTTCACGCCCAGGCGGTCGAGCTCGGTCTTCTTGATGTCGATGATCCACAACGACAGTTCGATCTGCTTGCGGGGAACGTCCAGTTCGCCGACCAGTCGCTTGACCTGTTCGATCTGGGCCAGCGTGCCGCGCACGATCAGGCTGTTGGTTTCCGCATACGCCATCACCACGGCCGGCGCGGGGCCGGTCGGCACCGACGAGGACACCTGGCCCGGCTGCGCCAATGGCGCGGTGGCGGGCAGGATCTCTTCGGCGATGGCGGCCGGGTCAAGCGGGGTCGCCGGCTGCTTGACCACTGCACCGAAATCGCCCAGTTTCAGCACGCCGGCGAGCACCTCGGCCACGCCCGGCAGCGCGATTTCCGCGCTGCGCAGGCCGTAGCGGCGACCATTGACGAAACTGTGCTCCAGCTTGATCACTTCCACGTGGTGCGGGCTGGCGTCGGCGCCTTCATACAAATCGTCCAGATAGCGCGCCGCGTTCATCACGATGTCCACGTACACCGGCGGGCCGGCCACGTAGAAGGTGCCATCGGCGCCGCCGCCGCGCACCGGGTAGCGGGTATCGGACAACCGCGCCTTGCGCAGAAAGTCCGACAACGTGGCGATGGAGGTGTGCCGCAGGCGGCCCACGGCGTTTTTCTGCTCGTCGGCGTCGTAGACGTAGATGGACTGGCCGTCGCTGTACCAGACCAGGCCCAGTTCGGCGGAGACCTTGGCCAGCACGTCGAGCGGGCGGGCCAGATCGAAGCTGCCGCTCACCTTTTTCTTCAGTGCCTTGGGGCTGATCACCACGGCCTGGCGAGCACGCGCGCCGATGGCATTGAGCAGGTGGCTGGCGCTGTCGGCGCGGGAAACGAAGCCGGAGGCATGCGGCAGGTCGGCGCGATCCTGGATCGCGGTGCCTTCCAGCGGGGTCTGTGCGAAGGCGAAGGAAGGAACGGTCAGCAACAACACGTACAACGTCAGGGAACGCATGGATCACTCGTTGGGCGTCGAGACGGCCCGGTAGACGGAAAGGGGCGAACAACCGATCAGCGATTTCACGTCGGTGCAGAAGTGCGACAGCGACGCATAACCGTGATCGGCGGCGAGGTAGGTGAACGAGCGCGCGCGGCCGGGATAGGCCAGCAGCGCGCGCGCGGCGCGCTGGATGCGCAGCTCGCGCTTGAGCGGGCGGCCCAGTACCTGCCGGCAGCGCCGGTGGAACTGCGCCGAAGACAGGCCATAGCGCTGGGCCAGGGCGGCCACGGAGTTTTCGCCGCCTTCGTCCAGCAGGAAACGCATCAGGCCGTAGCTTTCACTGCGCGCCAGGTGGCGCAGCAGCTGGGCGGCCTGGCCGTCGTCGGGCTGGCCGGCACCGCGGGCGAGCTGGTCAATCAGCCAGGCGGCCGCCACATCGGGGTCTTCCAGCGCGGCCTGTGCCACCCAGCACACCGGCTGCGGCTCACCGGCCGGGCGCAGCACGTTGCTGGCATGGTCGAAGTGGGCCAGCGCCCGTGCCATGCCACTGCCGGCCAGCGCGACGGCATTCAGCGCGCTGTTGCGCGGCAGCGGCACGCCGGCCAACAGCAGGCGGTCACCGGGCGCAAGCTGAATGACCTGCCCAGCGACGGTGAGGTCGATGGGGTCCTGCCCTGCATTGACGATGACGTGCATCCGACCACTCCCGTTCAGGCATTTGCCGAGGCGGCACGCGGTCTGCGGCCCTTCTCGATGAGGGCTGCATGTTGGAGACGGCCGGGGGGCAAGGCTCTACAAGAAGTTAGAAAGCCGGCGCGAGTTGCGGTATTTGTAGCGACCCCACTCAGACGGTTGCGCCGATGCGCCACCAGGAATCGATCCCATGACACCGCTGCTCGGCATCCACCATGTCGCTCTGATCTGTGCCGATTACGACCGCTCGCGCGACTTCTACGTCCGCGTGCTGGGCCTTGCCGTGAAGGCCGAACACCACCGCGCCGCGCGCGATTCGTGGAAGCTGGACCTGGCCCTGCCTGACGGTGGCCAGCTCGAGCTGTTCTCCTTCCCGTCGCCGCCGCCGCGGCCCAGTCGCCCGGAAGCGCAGGGCCTGCGCCACCTGGCCTTCCGGGTGGCTGCACTGGAGCCAATGATTGAACGCCTCGCGGCCGAAGGCGTGCCCTGCGAGCCGATCCGCGTTGACGAGTACACCGGCCAGCGCTTCACCTTCTTCGCTGACCCCGATGGGCTGCCGCTGGAGCTGTACGAAACCACCTGAATGCGTTGTGGCTGACCGCCGGGATGCGTTCCGTACCAGAGCGAATGGGTATACAGTCCAGCTGTCCCGGCCCCGCGCCGGCATTCACGTACATCCCTGGGAGGGGAACATGCGCAAGACCTTCAAGACCCTGCTGCTGGCACTGCCGCTGGTGATGGCCGCGATGTCGGCCTCGGCGGCCGACGGCGCGGTAGGCCGCTGGAAGACCATCGATGACAAGACCGGCAAGGTGAAGTCCATCGTGGAGATCACCCAGGCCACCAATGGCACGTTGAGCGGGAAGGTGGTGGAAGTGCTGCACTCGGACAAGGGCCCGAACCCGGTCTGTGACGACTGCAGCGGCGCCAACAAGGGCAAGCCGGTAAAGGGCATGACCATCCTGTGGAACCTGACGCAGGACAAGGGCACCACCACCAAGTGGTCCGGCGGTACGGTGCTGGATCCGGCCAACGGCAAGACCTACAAGTCCAAGCTCGAGCTGCAGCCGGGTGGCAAGAAGCTGGACATGTCCGGCTGCGTGGCGTTCATCTGCCGCGCCCAGACTTGGGTGCGCGAGTAAATCCCGCCGCGTAAAGCGCTGGCAGATCAACGACATGGGGCTGGCGCGGGATGACCGCGCCGGCCCTTCGTCTTTCCGGGGAGCATGCGATAATCCCGCGTTCCCCCCGCACCCGCGCAGATCATGACCCGCACCGCTCTTGTCACCACCGCACTGCCCTACGCCAACGGCCCGCTGCACCTGGGCCATCTGGTCGGCTACATCCAGGCTGATATCTGGGTGCGCGCGCGGCGAATGAGCGGCGGCAAGACCTGGTTCGTATGCGCCGACGACACCCACGGCACCCCGATCATGCTGGCGGCCGAAAAGGCCGGCGTGACCCCGGAAGCGTTCATCGCCAACATCCAGGCCAGCCACGAGCGCGATTTCGCCGCCTTCGGCGTTGCGTTCGATCATTACGACTCGACCAACTCGGCCGGCAACAAGGCCCTGACCGAGGCGTTCTACCTCAAGCTCGAGGCGGAAGGCCACATCACGCGCCGTTCGGTGGCCCAGTTCTACGACCCGGCCAAGGGCATGTTCCTGCCCGACCGCTACATCAAGGGCATCTGCCCCAACTGCGGCACGCCTGACCAGTACGGCGACAACTGCGAAGTGTGCGGCGCCACCTACGCCCCCACCGACCTGAAGGACCCGCGCTCGGTCATTTCCGGCGCCACGCCGGAAATCCGCGATTCGGAGCACTTCTTCTTCGAGGTCGGCCGTTTCGAAAGCTTCCTGCGCGAATGGCTGGCCGGCGATGTCGCCCTGCCCGGGGTGAAGGCCAAGCTGGGCGAGTGGCTCAATGCCGAAGGCGGCCTGCGCGCGTGGGACATTTCCCGCGATGCGCCCTACTTCGGCTTCCAGATCCCGGGCCACCCGGGCAAGTACTTCTACGTGTGGCTGGATGCGCCGATCGGCTACCTGTCCAGCTTCCAGGCGCTGTGCGCGAAGAACGGCGAGGATTTCGACGCGCACCTGCGCGCCGGCACCAGCACCGAACTGCACCACTTCATCGGCAAGGACATCGTCAATTTCCACGGCCTGTTCTGGCCGGCGGTGCTGCACGGCACCGGCCACCGCGCGCCGACCCGCCTGCACGTCAACGGCTACCTCACCGTGGACGGCGCCAAGATGTCAAAGTCGCGCGGTACGTTCGTCATGGCCCGCACCTTCCTGGATGCCGGGCTGGAGCCGGAAGCACTGCGTTATTACTTCGCGGCCAAGTCCTCCGGCGGCGTCGACGATCTCGACCTGAACCTGGGCGACTTCATCGCGCGCGTGAACGCCGACCTGGTCGGCAAGTTCGTCAACCTGGCCAGCCGCTGCGCCGGTTTCATCAGCAAGCGCTTCGACGGCCGCCTGGCCGACGCGCTGCCCGATGCTGCGCAGTACGACCGCTTCGTGGCCGCGCTGGCGCCGGTGCGCGAGGCGTACGAGCGCAATGATCCGGCTGCCGCGCTGCGCCTGACCATGGCGCTGGCCGACGAGGCCAACCGTTACATCGACGAGCAGAAACCGTGGGTGATCGCCAAGCAGGAGGGCGCCGACGCGCAGCTGCAGTCGGTGTGCACCCAGGGCCTGAACCTGTTCCGCGTGCTGGTCACCGCGCTCAAGCCGGTGCTGCCGGCTACTGCCGCGCAGGCCGAAACATTCCTGGCCGCCCCAGTGCTGCGCTGGACCGACATCGCCTCGCCGCTGCTGGCCCACACCATCGCCGTGTACAGCCCGCTGTTCACCCGTATCGACCCGAAAATGATTGACGCCATGACCGACGCTTCCAAAGACACCCTCGCCGCCCCCGCACCTGCAGCCCCGGCCAAGCCCGCCAAGCCGGCGGCGCCTGCTGCCGCGCCGGCCGCCGCTCCCGCTGCGGCGGCGGAAGGCCCGGCGTATATCGGTATCGACGATTTCGCCAAGCTGGACCTGCGCATCGGCAAGGTGCTGGCCTGCGAGTTCGTCGAAGGCTCGGACAAGCTGCTGCGCTTCGAACTGGATGCCGGTGAGCTGGGCAAGCGCCAGATCTTCTCCGGTATCCGTGCCAGCTATGGCGAACCCGAAGCGCTGGTCGGCCGCAGCGTGGTGTTCATCGCCAACCTGGCCCCGCGCAAGATGCGCTTCGGCGTGAGCGAAGGCATGATCCTGTCGGCGGGCTTCGACGGTGGCGCGCTGGCGCTGCTCGATGCCGACAGCACCGCGCTGCCGGGCATGCCGGTTCGCTGATGCCTGCCGGGAGGGCGTAGATGGAATTGGCCCTTGTCGACTTCGATCACACCGTCACCGACTGCGATACGTACGCGCGTTTCCTGCGCCGGGTGGCCACGCCCGAGCAGTTGGCCCAGGCGTGGTGGAAGGTGGGTCCGTGGCTGTTGGCCTATCGGTTGAAGTTGATTTCCGCCGAGCGCATCCGTGCGCGCGTGACCGGGTTGACCCTGCGCGACCGCCACGCCGACGACATCGCCACCCTGGCGGCCGGGTTCTCCCGCGAGGTGCTGCCCGAGGTGGTGCGCCCGCAGATGCTGGAGCAGATCCGCTGGCACCTGCAGCAGCGGCATACGGTGGTGATCGTGTCCGGTTCGCTGGACCTGTACCTGCGCCCGTGGTGCGAGGCGCTGGGGCTGGACCTGATCTGCAACCGGCTGGAAAGCCAGGATGGCCGCCTGACCGGGCGTTATGCCGAGGGTGACTGCGCGCCGCACAAGGCCGACCGCATCCGGGCGCGCTATGACCTGTCGCGTTACGTGCGCATCCATGCCTACGGCGACAGCCGCGAAGACCGGCCGATGCTCGCATTGGCGCAGGAACGCTGGTACCGCGGAAAACCCCTGAAATGAAGCTCCCGCGCAGCCGACGCCACGCATGACATCGCCTTCCCTGCCCCTGGTCGAACGCCTTGACCGCCTGCTGCCGCAGACCCAATGCGGGCAGTGCGGCTACGACGGCTGCCGCCCGTACGCCGAGGCGATGGCGCGTGGCGAGGCAGGCGTGGACCACTGCCCGCCCGGAGGTGATGAAGGCGCGCGCGCGCTGGCACGCGTGCTGGAAGTGCCGGCGCTGCCGTTCGACCGCAGCCGCGGCGAGCACAAGCCCGCGCAGGTCGCGCGGGTGATCGAGGCCGACTGCATCGGCTGCACCAAGTGCATCCAGGCGTGTCCGGTGGATGCGATCGTGGGCGGCGCCAGGTACATGCACGCCGTCATCGCCGATCTGTGTACCGGTTGCGAATTGTGCATTCCACCGTGTCCGGTGGACTGCATTGAACTGGTGCTTACGGCAACGCAGCCGTAATCACGATCTCCACTTTCCAGCTCGGGTCGGCCAGCTTGGCTTCCACCGTCGCACGCGCCGGGGTCATGCCCGCCACCACCCATTCGTCCCACGCGGCGTTCATGCCGGCGAAATCACCGATGTCGGCCAGGTAGACTTCCGCGCGCAGCACGTGCTGCTTGTCGCTGGCCACCAGCGCCAGCAGCTTGTCGATCTCGGCCAGCACCTGGCGGGTCTGGCCGGTGATGTCCTGGCTGGTGTCTTCGGGGATCTGCCCGGACAGGTAAGCGACCTTGTTGTGCACGGTCATTTCGGACATACGCGGACCGACGTCGAAACGTTCCAACATGGCGATGGCTCCTCTGTGATGGTCCAGGCATTGTCGCCGAAGCGGGGTCACGCTGTCGTTGCGGCCGATCCAAGCAGCCACAGCGCGCACAGCCACCCGGCTTGGCAAGTCCCCGGCGGAAGCGCACGATGCGCCGGCGAGGCACGCTGGCGTGCTTTGACCTCTTCATCGCCTGCCCCGGAGCACGCTGTACCGATGACCGATCCTGCACCTGCCCCCTCGTCCCGCGTCGGCTGGCGCCGCGCGGCGACCGTCGTCTTCAGCCTGGGCATCCTGGCGCTGGCCCTGCGTGGCCTGGCCAACGAATTCGACGACCACGGCTATCGCGCCATCCGTGAGGCCTTCCACCAGCTGGGCGCTGGCCAGATCGCATTGACCGTCATCCTGGGCTTGGCCAGCTACGCCTGCCTGATCGGATTTGACGCGATAGGCCTGCGTCGCAGCGGCAAGCGCCTGCACCCGGCACGGGTGGGCATCACCGCCTTCCTCGCCCACACCCTGGGGCAGACGCTCGGCTTTGCGGCACTGACCGGCGGTGCGGTGCGCCTGCGCGGCTATGGCGGCGCCGGGCTGAGCCTGGCCGAGATCGGCCAGGTGGTACTGATGAGCACGCTGGGCTTCGTGTTCGGCGCCTGGCTGCTGTTGGCGCTGGCCTTCCTGCTGGAACCGGGCGCCGCCGCACTCGCATTGCCCGTGTCGGCGCAGGCCGTACGCATGCTGGGCGCGGCAGGCCTGCTCGCCTACGTGGGCACGGTGCTGCTGGTCGGGCGCGAGGGCCGCAGCTTCCAGATCCGCGGGCACGCGCTGTGGCTGCCCGATCGCCGCACGATGCTGGGCGTGACCGCGCTCAGCGTGGTGGAGCTGGTGCTGGCCAGCGCGGCGTTCTACGTGCTGCTGCCGATGGATACCCCGACCGGGCTGCCCGGGTTTGTCGGCCTGTATCTGGTGGCCGTGCTGGCCGGACTGATTTCCAGCGTGCCGGCCGGGTTGGGCGTGTTCGAGTGGAGCCTGCTCAAGCTGCTGCCGCAGGTGGCGCCTGCTGCGGTGCTTGCAGCGGCCCTGATCTATCGGGTCACCTACTACGTGTTGCCGCTGTTGCTGGCCACCGTGCTGGCCGTGGCGCCGGCACTTCGCCGTCCACTGCGCGTGGGTGCCGGCGCTACCCGCGCGGGTTGGACCGCGCTGCGGCCCTGGCTGCCGCAGATCATCGCGCTGGCGGTGTTCAGCGTGGGCGCCGCGCTGGTGATCGACGGCACCCTGCCCACCCCGCGCCGGCACCTGCTGCATGCCTCGCTGCCGATCCTGGAAACCTCGCACCTGCTCGGCAGCCTGGCCGGCGTGGTGCTGCTGCTGATCGGCCAGGGCCTGCAGCGGCGCAGCCATGCGGCCTGGATGCTGGCGTTGGCGATCTGCGTGATCGCGCCGCTGCCGATCTGGCTGCGCGGCGGGCAGGTGCTGATCGCGCTGGCCTCGGTGCTGGTGGCGATGGCGCTGTGGGCGTCGCGTCGCGAGTTCTACCGGCAGGGCGCGCTGCTCGACGAAGCGTGGTCGTGGCCGTGGATCCGCAACCTGGGTCTGGTGCTGGTGGCGGTGATCTGGCTGCTGTTCTTCGTCTACAGCCATGTCGAATACCAGAACGAGCTGTGGTGGCAATTCGCCGCGCAGGGCAACGCACCGCGTGCGCTGCGCGCACTGCTGGTGGTAGCAATCGCGTTGGCCATCTTCGGCCTGGCGCGGCTGCTGCACAGCACCCGCACGCCCCTGCCGGCAGCCGACCCGGCCACGCTCGACGCGCTGGCGCCGATCCTGCAGGCGGCGCAGGACACCCAGGCCTGCCTGGTGCTCACCGCCGACAAGGCCGTACTGCGCGACGATGCTGGGCGCGGCTTCGTGATGATGCAGCGCTACGGCGGTTCGCTGATCGCGATGGGCGATCCGGTCGGGCCCCCGGACGTCGCACGCGCCTTGATCTGGCGCTTCCGCGAGGAGGCGGATCGCCTCGGCCTGCGCCCGGTGTTCTACCAGGTGGGCGAAGCGTACTGGCAGACCTACCTCGACCTGGGGCTGACCCTGGTGAAACTGGGCGAGGAAGCGATGGTGCCGCTGCAGGACTTCGGGCTGGAGGGACGCGAACGCGCCGACCTGCGCCAGGCCTGGAACCGGGGCAAGCGCAGCGGCCTCAGCTTCCGCGTTGCACCGCCCGACGAGGTTGCCGCGTTGATTCCCGCACTGGCCGAGGTATCGCAGCAGTGGCTGGACGACAAGGCCGGCGACGAGAAAGGGTTTTCGCTGGGCAGTTTCGATCTGGACTACCTGGTGCGCTTCCCGGTGGCCGTGGTCGAGGCCGAGGGCCGCATCGTCGCCTTCGCCAACCTGTGGCAGGCACCGGCCGGGCACGAGCTGTCGGTGGACCTGATGCGGCACGTCGACGATGCACCGAAAGGCACGATGGATTTCCTGTTCATCGAGCTGTTCCTGTGGGGGCGCGCGCAGGGCTTCCACCGTTTCTCGCTGGGCATGGCGCCGCTGTCGGGCCTGGCCCAGCACCGCCTGGCCGGCCGCTGGAACCGCTTTGCCAACGTGGTCGCACGGCACGGCGAGCGCTTCTACGGCTTCAGCGGGCTGCGCCGCTTCAAATCCAAGTTCGCGCCGCAGTGGCGCGCACGTTATCTGGCGGCGCCGGGCGGCATGCACCTGCCAGCGGCGCTGCTGGATGCGACACGGTTGATCTCACTGGCGCCGCGGAAGACGTAACGCGGCAGTCAGGACCCGGGCTTCATCTGCGCGAACGCCGCAGTGAAGCCGGCAATGCTCTCGCTGCCGTGCACGGCGTTCAGCGCCTGCTCGGCCAAGGCACGCTCCTCCCATATCCACGCGAGCTTGGGGTCTTCGCCCAGCTCGCGCCACACGGACTCGAGCCCCTCGACGGCCGGTTGCGCGCCGTCGAACAAGGCCTGCGCGTAATCCAGGCTCGCAGGGCGCCAGGTGAGGTAGGCCACTGCACGCTGCGACAGCGGGATGCCGGCAACCGCGTCGGGCAGGAAGTACCGCGCGCTGGCAGGCCAGGTGGGCTGGACGTCCGGCGCATCCCCTGGCGCTGCCGCCAGCCGCTTGAGCGACTCCCCGCTGACCTGCAGTTTGCCCTTTCCGCCGACGTCCACCGAACGCTTGTCGCCGCCCAGGGTAAACGCGTAGGCCCTGTCCTGCTGCGCGCGGGCGGCCATTTCCACCACCGCGTTGCGGAGCTTCAGGCAATCCGCGCCGATCGCGGTCGCGCCACCGGCCTTGGTTTCACCCACCAGCACCACGTCGTTGCCGTGCATCAGCAGGAAATCGAGCTCTCCCTTGACGTGCCTGCTCTCCGCCGGGCGCAGCGCAGGCGGGACGTTGGCACCACGGACGATGCGATAGCCCGGATCCTCACTGGAAGCGGTCGCCTCGTTCATTGCGTTGCAGAGCTGTGTCAGTGCGGTGCCGACGCGATCTTCCACGTCCCGCCCGCGCGCGCCGCCTCCGCTCCGGGACTGATGCGTTGCCCGCTGCGCCAGATATTCGTTCACGCTGGCCTCCCGTTCCAGTTCCTGCTTTTCGGCCAGCACGTCCGCATGCGGCGCGAAGTCGGCCGCGATTTTTTCGCCCAGCGCGCAGGCGCCTGCCGTCACGTTGGCCCACTCGCCCGTGCCTGCCCGGGCATCGTCCACGGCGGCGGCGAGCGCTTCCAGGTGTGTCTTTCTGGCTGGATCCGGTTCGCGCTCGATGCGCGCAGGATGCGCGAGGTTCCTCAACTTCTTCGCGGCCTGCAGCGCGGCCTCGCATTCCGGGGAAGCCACAAGCAGGCGATAGTCCTTCACCTTGGGAAAACGATGCTGCAGGATCGCCTTGCGCAGGTCGACGTCATTGTCCCTGACCAACCGCTCCAGCGTTTCCTTCAAGCCTGCGCAGAACTGCTCGCGGGTGGAGGCGTTACGGTCGCCCGCGCGCCAGAGCGACAGGGCGTCGGCCATCTTCTGCGCGGAAGACCCATCTCCCGCCCGGGGCGCCGAGCGGTCATCGGCCATCAGCGCGTACAAGCGCCGCTCGATGGGCGCATTGGAGATCATCGCGGGCGCCTGAAGGCGTCCCACCGAAGGCCGCTCATCGGACACCTCGACAGGCGGAGACTGGCGCGTCGGCGCAACGGATGAAACTGGAAACACTCAACACCCCACGCAGGAAGATCCGCGTGGATGGTGTACGCAACGGAGATGACGCGGCTTCCATGATTCCATCAACGCGCCGGCAGGTGCTCAAGCAGCGTCTTCGCCAAGCGGTCGTAGTCGCCCTTGAAATGGTGGTCGCCCGGCAGCGCAATCACCGTGGCGCCGCCCTTTGGCAGCTCCGGGCACAGTGCATCGCCATCGTCCTCGCCGTACAGGCACACCGTCCGGTCTGCCGGCAACCGGGCGATCTCCGGGGCAATGGGCAGGCCATCCGCGCCGCCGCCCAGCCAGTTGCTGACGTGGAATTCGTAGTCCGCCTTGCGCCCTACCGACATCAGGCCGATCAATGCGATCGACCCGCGCGTGGCCGGGTCGAGCTGGTTGATGGCCGCTGGCAGGACATCAGCGCCCTGCGAGAAGCCCACCAGCAGCAGCCGCTTGCGCTGCCACTGGCTGCCGTAATGGCGTGCGATGCGTTCCAGGTCGCGGGCGAAGCCTTCCGGCGTGCGCGCCGTCCAGAAATAGCGCAGCGAATCCAGGCCGACCACCGAAATGCCGTTTTCGCTGAGCGCGGCGGCCACATCCTTGTCCAGCCCCGCCCAGCCGCCGTCGCCGGAAACGAAGATGGCCAGGGTGTCGCCGCCTTTCTGCGCGGGTACTTCCACCACCGGCAAGCCGTTGAGGCCATCCGGCGGCGGCGCCAGGCTGACACCCTTCTGCGCCCCGATCACATTGGCGGCTGCCAGCAGTCCGGGCAGGTCATCGCCCCGCGCGGTGCGTTGGAACTGCCGCCCCATTGCCACCTTGTGCACGAACGCTGTGGCGTCACCTGCCGTGCACTTGTGGTCACCGGCGGCGTTCAACCAGGGAAACGCCAGCTCCGCCGGCTGCAGGCGGCCATGGCTGACACCGGCGCCGCACACCGCGCGCTCGCGCGCCTGGTCGGGGCAGAACCCGGTGGTGATCAAGCCGGCGAAGACCTGCGTATCGGCCTGCGCCGCCACTGCATAGGCCAGCTCGGCGCCGCTGCCATCGCCGCCGATCAGCGGCAGGTGGTAACCGGGCACGTGCAGGTACGCCTGGAACCAGCGCGAAAAATTCTCCACGTCGCCTGCGCCAAAGCTGCACTTGCCGCCCCCTTCGTGGGCCAGACCGGTGCGCAGCCGGGCCACATCGACCTGGGCCACCAGGGCGCCCTGCGCGCGCAGGGCTTCGATGCGCTCGCGCGTGCGCTGGGGTTCGCTGCCACCATCGAACCAGACCACCACGCGTTGCGGGTGGCCTTCCGGCGCGTGGATCGGGACGTCGTTGAAGCGCCCGTGGCTGACCTGCTGCGGCGCCGCCGGGGCCGCTGCGGCCCCCATCATCGACACCAGGCCCAGCACCACTCCCAGTCCCCTGCCCACACTGGCTCGCCGCATCGTCACGCATCCCGGAAAAGTCGCCCCACGATACGCCTTTTTATTTTCGTGCAGCCTCTTCACGTCGCGCCTGCCGCCACAGCTGCAGCGCGGCCACGAACAACCACAGCACCACTGCGGCGATCACCAGCTTCTGCCCGGCCCCACGCGGCGGGCCCCGCCACAGCACGTGCAGCCACAGCAGCGCGAAACACAGCCAGGCCCACCACCACGCGGCGCTGGCCCAGCGCGCCCACTGCGGGTCGGCACGCAGGTACCAGCTCTGCAGCAGCATCGCCACGCTTACGCACAGGAACGCGGTGTTGGCCGCCAGGCCATGGACCAACGGGGCCAGCAGCGGCGCCTGCCCGGGCAGCCAGCTGTCGCCGATGGCCACGCCCATCAGCCCCAGTCCCGCCACGCAGAACAGCAGCGGCGCCGCCGCACTGCGCCGCGGCGAGCGGCTGGCGGCGTGCAGTGACCAGGCCAGCAGCATGATCGCCACGGCCAGTACGCAGTAGGCGGTCCGCAGCGCAAGGCCCCAGGGGCCGTGCAGGTACACGCTCAGCGTGGCCTGCACCCAGTCAAGGTCCTGGCGCACCCATTGGGTCCACAACGCGGTCAGCACGAACCCCGCCAGCGCCAGCAGCGTCAGTGCAGCCACGTGGGCGTGGGCAGGCAACCGTGCAGGGGTATGGGCCGGTCGATCCATCGCGATCGGTGCTCAGGGCGCGGCGTCGGGGTGGCGCAGCCGCCAGGCCGCGAGGGCGGCGCGATAGCGCTGCAGCTCGTCGCTGTACAGGTCCAGCACACACAGCGGGCAGCCGCTGCCGCAGCACTCGTTGGGGCCGGGTTCTTCCGGCGGTTGCGGGCGCGGATCTGGATCGGGCGTGGCGGATGGGAGGGGAACGGGCATGGCGTGAGCGACGGATTTCAACCGGTGCAGTGTAATCGACCGCTGTCAGTGCCCGAGTCGCCGACGCAGGTTGGCCCGCGCCGGCGCATCCAGGCGCTGGTGGAAGAAGTCGCTCAGGAAGATGCGCGGGCTGCGCAGCAGGTGCTTGAGGAACCGCCGCCGGTTGAGCCGGAACAGGAAGCCCGGCACATGCCCGGCGTACTCCTCGGCGATGCCACGGTCGTAGGCATCGAACACGTCGGGCGGCGCGCCCAGGATGGCCATGTCGCAGTCCAGGAACAAGGCCGCTTCGGGGTCAACGTCGGCGGCGCCCAGGGTGCCATGGCGCGCGGTCAGCAGGATCAGCTGTTCGATCCGGGCCACATCCACGCCGGCGCCCGGCAGCCAGCGCTCCACCTGCGCACGTGCCAGCGCGGCTGAGCGGGTTTCGTTGTCGTTGCGCCCGGCTTCGTAGATCGCATCGTGGTACAGCGCGGCCAGCTGCACTTCGCGCGGGTGCGCCCAGCCAGGGCCCTCCGCCACCGCCTGGCAGTGCAGCAGCACCGCGCGCACGTGAGGGTAGCCGTGATAGGCCCGCGGGGGCGTGGCGTAGGCGGCTTCCAGGTCGGCCTGCATGGCCGCCGGCAATGAAAGCGGGGAGAAGGTCATGGCGGCATCATTGGCCGGTCCCGCGGCGGATGGCAAGGGCGGTGGCTGGTGCAACAGGCCGACAAGCGGTGCGCCGGCTGCCGGGCGTCGGCCTAGACTGCAGGAACGAAGGCTTCGTCATGCCCGCGAGGTGACCGCGATGAACGGCTGGAAATCCCTTGCCCTGTTGGCCCTGTTGGCCGCCGCACCGACGCCGGTGCTGGCCGCGCCTGCGGATACCGCTGCCACGCAGGCCCCGGCGGTCGAACCCATCCCCTCTCCCCAGCAGATCCTGGCCATTCCGCCGGATCTTCGCGCGTTGCTGCAGGAACGGGTGATCGCCCCGGTCAGTTCGCGCGAACAACGGCTGGTGCGCTTGGTGCACCTGATCTTCGACGAAGACGCGATGCACCTGGAGTACGACCCGTACGCCACCCACACCCTGGCCGAAACCTGGAAAACCCACCGCGCCAACTGCCTGTCCTTCACCCTGATGTTCGTCACCCTGGCGCGCGCGGCGGGCATCGATGCCCGGGTACAGGAGGTGGCGCAGGTGGTCACCTGGCACCAGGACCAGGGCGTGATCTACAACGTGGGCCACGTCAACGTGGGGCTCAACCTCAACGGTCGCACCGCCGTGGTCGACCTGGACCGCAACGTGCTGTATGACCGCTACGGGCCGCGCCCGATCACCGAGCAGCGCGCCCTGGCGCACTTCTACAACAACCGCGGCGCCGAACACATGGCCGAGGGAGACACCGCGCAGGCGCGCGTGTACCTGGACGCCGCGCTGGCGATGGCACCGGCCTTCCCTGCCGGCTGGAACAACCTGGGCGTGCTTGATACCCGCGAAGGCCGCCTGGACCAGGCCCGGAAGGATTACGAACAGGCCCTGCAGCTGCAACCGCGGCATGCGGCGGCGCTGACCAATGCCAGCGCCTTGTATCGCAGGCTGGGCGATGCGCGCCGCGCTGACGTGCTGGCCAAGCGGCTGGAACAGGTGCAGAAAAGCGATCCCTTCGCGCAGTTCCGGTTCGGCAACGAAGCCGAACAGCGTCACGACTATGCGAAGGCCATCCAGTACTACCAGCAGGCGGTGCGCCTGTACAGCAGTGCGCACCAGTTCCATTTCGGGCTGGCACGCGCCTACTTCCTGGCCGGCAACACCCGCCGCGCCTCGCTTGCAATGCTGCGTGCCCGCGACCTGGCCGGCGAAGATGCCGACGTGCTGCGGGCGACCTACCAGGCCAAGCTGGACAGCCTGCAGAAATGGCGGGAACGCACGGCCAGCAATTGAATGGCGGCGTGCCGCCGCTGATCCGTAACGACCAACGGTCGTTACCTACGCTTTTTTCAAAAAACAGGTCTTCAGGACCAGGCCCTTGATCTTGTCCGAGTTGCCTTCGATGTGCTCGGCATCGTCTTCGACCAAGCGGATGTTGCGGATCACGGTGCCCTGCTTGAGCGGGATCGACGAGCCCTTGACCTTCAGGTCCTTGATCACGGTGACGGTGTCGCCGCTGGCCAGCGTGTTGCCGTTGCTGTCACGCACGACCAGGCCCTGGCCGCCTTCATCGCCGGCCGCCCACTCATGGCCGCAGTCGGCGCAGATCCACAGCGCGCCATCGGCATAGGTGTTTTCCAGGGTGCATTGCGGGCAGGCGGGTGCGGCGGACATGATGAAGCCTTCAGGTTCGGAACAACCCCCATTGTAACCGCCCGGCCCGGGCAGGCCTTGCACCGGCGGCCCGCTTGCCGCACAGTGCGCGCCCCCTGACCTCCGGCCCGGCCCCGCATGAAAATCGGCATCGACTTTGGCACCAGCAACTCCGCCGCCGCCGCCGTGGTGGACGGCCGGGTCGTGCCGATCCGGTTTGGCGAGGCCGAACAGTTCCGCACCACGGTGTACTTCCCCGAGGTAATGCGCGATCCCAACGACTTCGAACTGACCCCGGCGCTGGAGCACGAACTGGCCCGGTTGATCGACGCGGCCGCGCGCGACGCCCGCGCCGCCGGCCAGGAACGCGCGCCGGATGCGCTGCGCCGCGAGGCCCTGCGCGTGGTGCGCCGGCAGTGGATGGAAGAGCAGATGCGCGCGCCGCTGAGCTCGACCAAGCTGCTGCAGAACGCGGTGTACGGGGACGAGGCGCTGGAAGCCTACTTCGAGGAGAACGAAGGCAACCTGGTGCAGAGCCCGAAATCGATGCTGGGCTACAACCTGCACCCGCGCGCGCGCCAGACCATCACCGGTATCGCCACGCACATCCTGGAGCACATCCGGCTGACCGCATCGCGCCAGCTCGACGCGCCGGTGCGCACCGCCACGCTGGGCCGCCCGGTGCAGTTCCGCAGCTCGATCGGCGCGGCCGGCAACGACCAGGCGCTGGATATCCTGCACACCGCCGCGATCGCCGCGGGTTTCGACAGCGTCGATTTCCTGGAGGAGCCGGCTGCCGCAGCCATGCATTACCACGCCGAAAGCGCGCAGGAACATGACGCGGTGGTGGTCGACATCGGCGGCGGCACCACCGATGTGGCGCATGCGCGGGTGGGCGGCGTACAGGCCCCGAAGATCCATCGCGCGTGGGGTATCGCGCGCGGCGGTACCGATATCGACCTGGCCTTGAGCCTCGGCGCCTACATGCCGCTGTTCGGCCGCGGCCACAGCCGCGTGCCGGCGCACCACTACGTGGAGGCCGCGATGGTGCAGGACATGACCCGCCAGCGCGATTTCCGCCAGCACAACTATCGCGAGGCCGAGGCGCCGTGGGGCGCGCGCCTGCAGGCGCTGCAGGACACCGGCAACACCGCACGCCTGTACCGCGAGGTGGAGCGCTGCAAGATCGCCCTGAGCAGCGCGCCAGAGCACACCAGTGCGCTGGACTTCATCGAACGCGACCTGGGGGTGGACGTCGACCCGTCCCGGCTGGAAGCGGCGGCCGGCAGCTACCTGGGCGAACTGACCGGGTTGCTGGAACAGGTCCGCGCCGATATCGGGCACGACCCGGCGGCGATCTTCCTGACCGGCGGCATGTCACGCGCGGGCTATCTGCAGACGGCGGTGGCCGCTGCCTTCCCCGGCTCGACGCTGGTGCGCGGCAACCCCTCGTTCGGCGTGGTGCACGGCCTGGCGTGGGCCGCCGCAGGCTGAGCCTGCGGCCGCGAAGTCCCGTGGGACAAGGGTTTCCGGCCGTGGAACCCTCGCATTAACAAAACGTTACGCCGAAAGCGCTATCATCTTTCGGCTTCGATGCGCAATGCGCATGTCGTACCCAGCCTCGAAGAGGCCACCATCCTCGCCGATACCGCCGCCGTCCGGATCCGTCCGCGGCGCTGGGATCGTCTATCGCTGTGATCCGGCTCGTTCCCAGCATGCAGCACCCCGAGCCGCCAAGAGAGATTCGATTGGGCGAAATCGCCAAGGCCGATCCCATCGACTGCCGCCGCTGCGACGCAGTCTGTTGCCGGCTGTCGGTCACCGTCATGCCTGACGACGCGGTACCCGGCTACCTGCTGGATACCGACGAAGCGGGCCGCACCGTGATGGCGCGCAACGACGAAGGTTGGTGTGCCGCGATCGACCCCTATCACCTGCGCTGCACCATTTATTCGCAGCGTCCCGCGATCTGCCGCCAGTTTGCGATGGGCGGCGATGACTGCCGCCTCGTGCGGCAGGACTACCGTCGACAACAGCACGATGCGTCGACGATTTTTTCCACGCTACACCCATGACAGGAGCATCCATGGCCCGTTCGCCAAAGACCTCCCCCAAGGCAGGCAACACCGTTCGCGTTGACCGCAAGCAGGGTTCCAACACCGCACTGAGCAGCGCCAGCATCGCTGCCGATCTGGCTGCGTTCCGCAAGAGCGGCGGCAAGATCGAAGTACTGGGCAACACCCTGGCGCTGAAAAAGGCCGGCTGACGCCGCTGCCGTCCGCACCGGCCCCTGGCCGGTGCGGGGGCCGCACTCAGCGGCCGCCCAGCGAGACCCGCACGTTGCCCGAATGGGCATTGATCGAAATATCGCCGTCACCCCCGCCCAGGCGCGTGTCCAGGCTGCGACCCGGGCCATAACGCGGCCGTTCCACCTGGCCGGCATCGGACTGGATGTCGCCACTGAAGGTCTTCACGGCCAGCTGCGCCGAGACCCTGGCCGGCAGGCGCAGGGCGATCGACCCGCTCACCGTCTGCAACGTCACCTTGCCACCCGGCGCCAGGCCGGACGCTGCCACGGTGAGGTTGCCGGAGACCGCTTCGGCGGCCAGGCGCTGCACCTGCGCCGTGTCCAGGCGGATGCTGCCCGATACCGTTTCCGCCGAGACCTCACCGCCCATGCCGCCGCCGGCCTGGATCGAACCGCTGACCGCACGCAGTGCCATGCGCTGGCTCTGCACCTGCGCGCGGATATCGCCGCTGACGGTACTCAGGTTGGCTTCGGCCGTTCGCCCGGCGGCCGAGACATCGCCACTTACCGCATTGGCCTGCAGGCGGCGCAGGTCGACCTCGGCCACGTCGATGTCGGCGCTTACCGTGCCCAGCTGCACTTCCACCGAGCGCGGCACCCGCAGCTCCAGCGTGGCGCCACCATTGTTGCCGTTGCGCGGGTAGATCACTTCCCAGCGCACCCGGTTGGTGCTCTTGTCCTGCTGCAGGCGCAGGCCATCGGCCATGCTGCCGGTCAACGCCACTTCATTGCGGTCCCAGCCCCGCACGGTGACCTTGCCGGCGATGTTGCTCACTTCCACGCGCCCACCCGCGGCCAGCGGATGGCGCTCGTCGACGCGGGTGGCGGCCTGCGCGGCCAGGGGCAGCAGCACGGCCAGGGCTGCGGTGAAACGCACGGTGTTTCGCATGGGACTCTCCTTCAGGATGGCAGGCCAGCGGCGTTGACGGCCTGCTGGGTAAGTTCAAGGCGCAGCGCGTAGGTGCGCTGCAGCTGGGTAAGCAGGTAACCCGAGCGCGGGTTTTCGGCGATGGCCGCGCGGATGTACACGGCACTGGTATCCAGTTCGTGCAGCGCCGGCTGCCAGTCCGCGCCGATCGGGGCCGCCGGCAGCGTGGCCATCGCCTGCTGGTACGCGGCGGCGATCACGTCGGCCTGCCGTTGCAGGGGCGATGGGCGCGGCGTGGGCGGTGTGGAGGTGGGTACCACCACCAGCACCGCCAGCGCGGCGGCCAGGCCCAGGCCGATGCGCAGCGACCAACGGCGCGCACGCGGTGCGGGCGCAGAGACTGGCAGCGCAGCCACGCGCGGCGGAAGCTGCGCAGCGATGCGCTGCCAGGCATCCGCTGGCGGCAATCGTTCGGCGGGCAGCGCGCGCAGGCGCGACTGCAGATCGGAATCGAGGTCGTGGTTGTCGTTCATGCCGGTTCTCCCAGGCGCGCGCGCAACAGGCCGCGCGCGCGGTGCAACTGTGCCTTGGAACTGCCCACCGCCATCTGCAGCTGGTCGGCAATCTCCTGGTGTTTCCATCCTTCGATATCGTGCAGCACCAGCACCGCCCGGGCGCGCGGCGGCAGGGTCTCCAGCGCGCGCTCCAGGTCCAGGCTGGTCCCCGCGCAGCGATCCACTGCCGGCACTGCCGCCAGCAGGTCCCAGCCTTCTTCGCCGCTGTCGCCCGCGTCGCGGGCGGCATTGGCGCGAATCTCCATCAGTGCCGCGTTTACCCCCAGCCGGTGCAGCCAGGTACCCAGGCTGCTGTCGAAGCGGAACCCCGGCAGTGCGCGCCAGGCCTGCAGGAACGCTTCCTGGAGGGCATCCTCGGCACGCGCGGCATGACCGCCGCACAGCCGCCACAACACCGCATACAGGCGCGGCGCGTGCCGATGGTAGATGCGCTCGTAGGCGGCGGTGTCGCCGGCCACCGCCGCCCGCACCCACGCCCACTCGTCGGTGGAATCGGCGTCGTTGGCAGCGCGGAGGGCGGGCATGGTCGTATCGAGCATATCCCTTGGATGCGGGGTCGATCGAAAAGGTTTAAACCTTTCCGGCACCCGCGGCATCCAATCTCCTGTCACCACGCCGGGCGTGGTCCCAGGAGTCGCCCATGTCCCCCAGTTGCCTTGCCCTTCTGCTGTCGCTGGCCAGCGCTTGCACCCTGCCGGGAAGCCCGGTGACGCTGCGGGTGGCACTGCCGCCGCAACCGGACCTGTGCGTGCAGTACCAGGACCATGCGCCGCTGTGCGTTTCAACGCTGGTCGGTGTGCTGGCGCAGCCGGACACGGCCCGGCTCTAGCGCGCGGGGTAAACTGACGCTCCCACGTCGACCCCCGGTTTCCATGAAAGACCACCTGCCCGCCTGGACCCATGAGTGGCTGCAGTACGGGGCGCCTGCCCTGAAAATCCTGCTGACCCTGCTGGTGGCGTGGCTGCTGCGGCTGATCGCGCGCCGGCTGCTGCGCCGCGTGGGCGAGCACTACACGCTGCCACCGGAGATGGTGATGGGCGCGCGCCGGGTGTTCACGTTCGTGGTGTATTTCACCGTGCTGCTGGTGGTGCTGCAGATCATCGGCGTGCAGGCCAGCGTGCTGTGGACCGCGTTCACCGGCTTTGCTGCAGTGGGCGCGGTGGCATTCTTTGCCGCGTGGAGCGTGCTCTCCAACATCTTCTGCACCCTGCTGATCTTCACCACCCGCCCGTTCCGGCTGCACGACTACATCGAGGTGCTGGAGAACGGCGAGAAGCCCGGACTGAAGGGCCGCGTCATCGACGTCAACCTGATCTACACCACCCTGCAGGAAAACAGCGGCGGCCACGAAGGCACGGTGCTGCAGATTCCCAACAACATGTTCTTCCAGCGCACGGTGCGCCGCTGGCGTGATCCGTCGCAGGCGCCGGGCGGCATCCAGGGCGACGGGTGATCCGGCGTCAGCGCAGCTGACTGTCCTTGCTGCCCCGGCGGTTGTACATGCCTGCATCCTGCTGCGCGGCATCCTCGGCCTCCTGGCAGCGCACGCACAGGCGCACGCCGGGCACGGCACGGCGCCGCGCTTCGGGTATGGGCGCTTCGCATTCCTCGCAATGGGTCAGCCCGGGACCGTGGCGCAGCTGCGCGCGGGCGCGCTGGATCGCGTCATCCACGGTCGCGTCGATCTGGTCCTGGACGGCGCCGTCGCCTGCCCACCCTGTGGCCATGCCGCATCTCCCATACCGTTGCCGGAGCGCCAGCATAGATCCGGCCGGGCGACGTCGGTTTACGGCCGGCTGAACATCCCCCGCTTCCAGTGAACCGTTCAGCCCGGCATCACCAGATCAGGTCGTCGGGCACCTGGAACTGCGCGTAGTAGGCATCGTCCTCGGCATTGCCGGTGCTGGGCTCGGCGGATGCGGCGCGATCCTTGCCGTTGTCGAGCACGATCACGGCCGGATCGCGTTCACGGATCTTGTCGGCGGCCGCACGCGGCACCAGCTCGAAGCCCTCGCCCAGCCGCACGATCACCAAGCTGCCCACGGCCAGCTGGCGGCGCAGCATCTCGTTGACCAGCATCGTGCGGATCAGGGTGCCGTCGTTGAAGCGGTACTCGCTTTCGCCTTCGCGCTTGACCCGGTTGCTTTCGATGATCTGGCGCACCTGGGCCTGCAGCTCCTGCAGGCGGTTCTTTTCCTTGCGCTCGGCTTCCAGCGCGCGGTCGCGCTCGGCTTTTTCCGCCCGCAGGCGCTCGGCTTCGCGCTGGCTGTCGGTGGGCGCCAACGGGGCCTTGCCGTGGCGGGCCTTCACCTGCTCGCGTGCGGCCTGGGACACCTGGGATTTCTTGACCAGCCCGGCCTTGAGCAGCTGTTCCTGCAGGGGATTTGCCTTCGCCATTGCCTTTGCATCTGTTGGTGCGGGATTCCAGGCGTCATCATAGCGGCATGACCGCCCTGAAGTACCTTGCCGGCTACCCCGACGCCCTGCAGCAGCAGGTGCGCGAGCTGATCGCGGCCGATCGGCTGGGCCCCTGGCTGGAGCGCCGCTATGCCGAGCTGCACACGGTGCGCAACGACCGTCAGCTGTATGACTACACCCAGGCACTGAAGGAGCGCTACCTTCGCCAGTCGGTGCCGTTGTCCAAGGTGATCTACGACAGCCGCCTGCAGGTGCTCAAGCACGCACTGGGCACCCATACCACCGTGTCGCGGGTGCAGGGCAGCCGGCTCAAGGCCAGCCGCGAGATCCGCATTGCCAGCGTGTTCCGCGAGGCACCTGCCCCGTTCCTGAAGATGATCGTGGTCCACGAACTGGCGCACCTGAAGGAATCGGACCACAACAAGGCGTTCTACCAGCTGTGCACCCACATGGAAGCGGACTACCACCAGCTGGAGTTCGACCTGCGCCTGTACCTGACCCACCTGGAGCGGCCCAGCGGCTGACGCTCAGCCGATACCGGCCCAGCGCAGCGCGGCGGCCGCCGCCGCACCCAGCACCACCACGGCCAGAAATGGCAGGCGCAGCAACAACGCCACGGCCGCCACGGCCAGCGCGGCCAGGCGGGCATCCAGCGCCACCGACGCACCGGCAGCCACCGCATTCATGGCGGTCAGCGACGCCAGCAGGCCGATCGTGAGCGTGCCGGCCACGCGGGTCATGCGCGGTGACTCCAGCCAGCGCGCCGGCACCAGCCACCCGGCCAGCTTGATCGCATAGGCCGCCACGCAGCCCAGCAGCAACCATGCCCACAGGCTCATACGCGCTCCCCCGGCGAACGCGGCTCAACGTCCGGCTCCAGCCCTTCATCGCGTGGACCGGGCACGAACGCGCCCCACACTGCCGCCACTGTTGCCGCCAGCAGGATCGGAATGCCCGGTGGCACCCAGGGCAGCGCCAGCACCGTGACCAGCGCGGCCACGATTGCGATGGCCACCGCATCACGCTGGCGCAGCCGGGGCCACAGCAACGCCAGGAACGCCGCCACTGCGGCACCGTCCAGGCCCCACCGGCGCGGATCGCCCAGCGCGTCGCCGGCGATGGCGCCGACGGCGGTGAACAGGTTCCAGAGCAGGAACACGCCGACGCCGGCGGTCCAGAACCCGCGCCGCTGCTCCAGCGGCATGGTCTGGCTGGACGCGGTGGCGGCCGATTCGTCGATGGTGATCTGCGCACCCACCCCGCGCCGCCAGCCGCGCAGCCCGAGCATCCGGTTCATCTGCATGCCGTATACCGCGTTGCGCACGCCGAGCAGCGTGGCGGCGGTGAACGCGGCGGAGCCGGCACCGCCGCCCGCGATCACGCCGATGAACGCAAACTGCGAGCCGCCGGTGAACATCAACAGGCTCAGCGCCTGCGCCTGCCACGGGCTCAGCCCGGCCGCCACCGCCAGCGCACCAAAGGAAATGCCATACAGGCCGGTAGCCACGGCAATGGAAAGGCCGACTTTCACGGCAGGGGACGCACGCCAGTTCATCATCGGATCATGCCAGCAGCGGGGCGGGGCCGCAGCCCTGTCACGCGCAGCCCCGGCCCCGAGCCAGTACACTCCCCGCCCGCGTCCCGCTTTGTGCTGCCTGCCTGATGACCGATCCGATCCGACTCGACAAACACCTGACCCGCCTGATCGGCTGCTCCCGGGGCGACGCCCAGCGCTTCATCGAGGGGGGCTGGGTGACGGTCAACGGTGTGGTGGTCGAACAACCGCAGGCGATGGTCACCGATGAGGTGGTGGTGCTGCGCGAGAACGCCGAGGCGACCCGCGCCGAGACGGTCAGCATGCTGCTGCACAAACCGGCCGGCATGCGCGCTGATGAATTGTGCGCGCTGGTCACGCGGGAGACCCGCAGCGAACTGGACGCCACCGGCGTGGCCCTGCTGCAGCGGCACTTCCACGCGCTGCAGCTGGTGATGCCGCTGGCCGATGAAGACAGCGGCCTGGTGGTGGTCAGCCAGGACGGCCGCGTGGTGTCGCATCTGAAGGACCGCGGCGCGACGCTGGAGCAGGAATACCTGGTCGAGGTCAGCGGCGAGCTGGTGCCCTACGGCATGAAGCGGCTTGCGCACGGCCTGAGCTTCCGCAACTGGCCGTTGCCGCCGTGCAAGGTCAGCTGGCAGAACGAAACCCGGCTGCGCTTTGCGATCAAGCCGGTGGCCCCCGGCCAGCTGCGCGACATGTGCCGGCAGGTCGGGCTGGAGGTCATCAGCGTGCGTCGCCTGCGCATCGGCCGGGTGGCGATGGGCAAGCTGGCCCCGGGCCAGTGGCGCTACCTGGCGCCGGACGAACGCTTCTGATCCGCGCACGCAACCCGCAGAAGCCACTGTGGCGCCGCGTGCTGCGCGGCGCGGGCATCCTGCTGGCGATCGTGATCCTGCTGGTGCTCAGCGGGCTGCTGCTGGGCGACCACCTCACGCCCAAGGCGATGGGACCGCGCAGCAGCGTGCTGCCGCTGCAGCCGGCACAGAGCGCGATTGATCGCGAGGTGGTGCGCCTGCAGGCCGAGCACCCGGACCAGTCCGGCGTGGCGTTCCTGTCCGAAGGGCTGGACGCGTACGCCGCGCGCGCCGTGATCACCCGCCATGCCGCCCGCAGCCTGGACCTGCAGTACTACATCTGGAAGGACGACCTGATCGGCCACCTGATGGCGCAGGAGCTGTACCAGGCCGCCGAACGTGGCGTGCGCGTGCGCCTGCTGCTGGATGACATGAACGCGCAGGACAAGGATGCGTTGATGATGGCGCTCGATGAGCACCCCAACATCGAGCTCCGCCTCTACAACCCGTTCCGCAACCGCGATGGACTGTGGCGGCTGGTGGAGATGGTGCAGCGCTTCTTCAGCGTCAACCACCGCATGCACAACAAACAGTGGATCGCCGATGGCCGGGTGGCCATCGTCGGCGGACGCAACATCGGCGAGGAATACTTCAGCGCGCGCAGCGATGTGAACTTCCGCGACCTGGACCTGATCGTGGCCGGCAAGGCGGTGCAGCAGGCCAATACGATCTTCGATGCGTACTGGAACAGCGACGCGGCGGTACCCGTGGCCGCCCTCGCCTTCCACACCCCGGCCCAGCTGCGCCTGCTGATGCTTGAATCGGCACATGAGGCCAAGCTGGCGGCCGCCCGACCCTATCTTGAGCGCGTCGAGCGTTCGCCGGCAGCGCGTTCGTTCTACACCGATGCGGTAGACCTGCACTGGTCGCCGGGCGTGGAGATCGTGTCCGATCCGGCGATGAAGCACCGCCGCGACGACCCCGCCAACTGGCTGGTCACCCGCCTGGTGCGCGAACTTGAGGCCACCCGCCACAAAGCGCTGTTGATCTCGCCCTACTTCGTGCCGGGCGAGGAAGGCACGCGCGGGATGGCCGCGATGGTGCAGCGCGGCGCCTACGTGGGCGTGGTCACCAACTCACTGGCCGCCAATGACGTGGCGGCCGTGCACAGCGGCTACATGCATTACCGCGCACCGCTGCTGCGCGATGGGGTGCACCTGTACGAACTGCGATCGCGCGGCGCGGGTGGCGGCAGCGGCGGCCTGTTCGGCAGCAGCGGCGCCAGCCTGCATACCAAGGCCTTCATGATCGATGACCAGCGTGGCTTCGTAGGCTCGTTCAACCTGGACCCCCGCTCTGCCTACCTCAACACGGAGATGGGGGTGCTGTTTGATGATCGGGAACTGGCCGCACAGCTGCGCGCGGAATACCTGCGCCTGGCCGATCCGAAGCAGAGCTATTGGGTGACGCTGGGTGCCGATGACCAGGTGTGTTGGCTGGATCGGGCCGAACAGCCCCCACAATTGCTGGATCGAGAGCCGGACACCTCGTTCTGGCAGCGCGCCAGCGCCCGCGTCATCAGCTGGTTGCCCTTGGAGTCCCAACTTTAGGAGCAGCCACGCAGGGCGTGGCGCTACGCATCGGCCGACTCGTCCGCCTCCAGCGTTTCCACCGCGCGACCATGCAGGCGGCGCCAGATCCACTGCAATGCATGCGCCGGGGTGTCATGCAGCTGCTCCAGCAGCGCCAGCGCCTGGGCCTGGCTGATCCGGCCATGCCGGCACAGCAGGCTGGCCGATGCCCCGGCACGCGCGAAGCGCAGGCTGGCCGCCAGCCCACCGCCTGTCGCATCGGCGTCGCGCAGCAGCGCCTGGTGCACCGAGGGCGGCAGTTCCCAGGCCGCCGCGATGCGGCTGGCCACCGGCAGGGTCCAGGCATCCAGCAGGGTGCTGGCCAGCTGCGGTGACGGCAGCACGGCCTGTTCACGGGCAACGTCCAGCAGGTGTCGCATCACCAGGGCCGCGCCAAGGCCCTGGGTCAGCCCCATCCACTGCGCGGCGAAGCCGTCTTCATGGGTCACCAGGCGGGCATGATCGGCTGCGGCCCGCGAGGCCAGCAGCGCGTGCTCCCAGACCACCGTTCCGAACTGCGGAAAGGCGTCGCTGTGCAGTTGCATCACCGGTTGCACCAGCACCGCGCTGATGATCTGGCGGATGCCCTCGGTACCCACCAGCGTGACCGCACGCTGCAGGCTGTCCACCGGCTTGGCCTGCAGCCGGTAGACCGGGCTGTTGGCGATGCGCAGCAGGTTGCCGGTCAGCACCGCATCCTGGCTGATGATCGAGGCCATGCTGCGCGCCGAGGCGTCGCTGTCGTTCACGGTCTGGATCAGCTGCGGCAGCAGCTGCGGCCGCCGCGGCAGGTGCCGGGCCGACCAGTCCTGCGCCTCCAGCGCTGCCGCCACCGCCGCCAGCAGGGCCGCGTCCTGCGCGACGGTGGCCGGCGCGCTGCCGCTGCCCGGCTGCAACGCCAGTGCGTGCAGGCCGGCCTGCAGCACCTCGTCCGCATCGCCAGTGCAGGGCTGAGTCGGGGTCGGCGGCTGCGGCTGCGTACGGGCCCGGCCGCCGGTACTACCCGGCGCCGGTCCCGCCTCCGCCGGGCGGCGATACCAGCCCCACCCCAGAAGTGCCACCAGCAGTACGCCGGCCCCCGCCACGATCGCCATCATCGGGCCGCGCCCCTGCCGGTGTGGCACCGCACCCGAATTGTCGCCACTGCACCCACGTGTTCCGTCCTGGCTTGCCGGTACTGCGCACCGTTGCCACGGCATCGGCCCGGAACGGGGCAACTTTAGCGGGCAATGGTCACCCGGCCCTGACAACACCGTCCGGCGGAATGCACTAGAATGGCGCCGCGCGACCCGTCCTGACCAACCGACGACGTCGCTTTTTTTGTTTTACACCCACCTTTTGCTGGTGCGTTTGCCGGCGTTTGCCGTCGTTCGCAGCATCGGAGTCACCATGTTATTTGAAACCCTCGAAACGTCCGGCCATGAACAGGTGGTGTTCTGCCACAGCCGCGATGCCGGTCTGAGGGCCATCATCGCCATCCACAACACCACGCTGGGTCCGGCGCTGGGCGGTGTGCGCATGCGCCCTTACGCCAGCACGGACGACGCGCTGGCCGACGCGCTGCGGCTCAGCCGCACGATGACCTACAAGAACGCGCTGGCGGGCTTGAATGTCGGGGGTGGCAAAGCGGTGATCATCGGCGACCCGCGCAAGGACAAGACCGAAGTGCTGTTCCGCGCGTTCGGCCGCTACGTGGATTCGCTCGGCGGGCGCTACATCACCGCCGAGGACGTCGGTACCGACGTCAATGACATGGAAAACATCTACCTGGAAAGCGAGTACGTCACCGGCGTGCACCAGGTGCACGGCGGCTCGGGCGACCCGGCCCCGTTCACCGCCTACGGCGCGCTGCAGGCGCTGATGGCGGCCATGCAGCACAAGCTCGGCCACGAGGAAGTGGGCAAGGTCAGCATCGCGGTGCAGGGCCTGGGTCATATCGGCATGGAACTGGTGAAGCTGCTGCGGGATCGCGGCGCCAAGCTGTTCGTCACCGATCTGGACCCTGCGCTGGTGGAGCGCGCGGTGACCGAGTACGGCGCCGAGGCGGTCAAGCCCGATGACATCTACGACGTCAACGCCGATGTGTTCGCGCCGTGCGCGCTGGAAGGGGCGATCAATGCGCAGACCCTGCCGCGCCTGAAGTGCAAGATCGTCTGCGGCACCGCCAACAACCAGCTCTCCACGCCCGAGATCGGCGATGAGCTGCATGCCCGCGGCATCCTGTACGCCCCGGACTATGCGGTGAATGCGGGCGGGGTGATGAATGTGTCGCTGGAGATCGACGGCTACAACCGCGAACGCGCGATGCGCCTGATCCGCAGCATCTACCACAACCTGGGCCGCATCTTCGCGCTGTCCCAGCAGGAAGGCATTGCGCCGCAGCGCGCCGCCGACCGCATCGCCGAAACCCGCATCCAGTCGATCGGCAAGCTGAAGATGCCGTTGGGCCGTGCGCGCCCGCGACTGGGCACGCTGCGCGGCGGGTGATCCCAACGGGCAGATGAAAAAAAAGGGCGCGATCAACTCGCGCCCTTTTTTGTTGCCTGTCGCGCCTGGATCAGAACGCGGCGGAGTACCGCAGCGCGACCTGGCTGAGGTCGCCTCGCGGGCCGAAGCGCTGGTCGTAGCCGAACGAGAGCTGCGAGTTGCGGGTCAGCCAGGACTGCACCGACAGGCCGAACAGGCCGCCGGAGCGGGCCGGCTGCAGCCCGGCCACCGGCGCCCAGGCATCCACGCCCACGAAGCTGGCATCGAAGGCCAGGCCATCGCTGGACAGCGTCTGCTGCCACTCGGCATAGCCGCGCAGCGACCAGCCACGCAGGCGCGTTTCCGCGCGCAGGCCGGCCAGCGCTTGGCTGCGGCTCGACGCGCGGCGGTCCGCACGCAGGCCGAAGCCGAAGCCGCCGTCTTCGCTGAAGCTGTCGCTGTCCAGGCGCGCGTAGTCCGCACCGAGGTACGGCGTCAACGATGCCCCGGCACCGCCGAAGCGGTAGCCCGATTCCACGCTGGCGGTGCTGAAGTTGCCGCCGTAACGGGCATTGACCCCGTACTGCCCCGCGCCCAGCAACAGCTGGCGGTCGATCTCGCGGGTGAACTGGCCGGCGCCCAGCTGCGCCAGGGTGTAGGCCGCACCACTGTTCCAACCCGCGTACAGCTGGGCCTGCGACTGGCGGTCACGACCGCTGTCGCCGCCCCACTCGCGGCTGCTGTTGCTGCGGGTTTCGCCAAAGGCAAAGCCCATGACGCCGTTGCTGCCCAGCGCCATGTCCTGGCCCATCATCCAGCCCTGGGTCTGGAAGCCGCTGCCGGCGAAGCTGCCCTGCCCGGCTTCGCCCAACGCACTCTGCCAGGCGCCGCGCAGGCGCGGTGCGGCGGACACTGCATCGAAGCGCGTCGACAATGCGCGGCGATTCATGTCGAGGTTGTCGAAGGTCATGCCGTTGGCCAGGCTGTGCGCCTTGCCCGACAGGCTTTCCAGGCTGGCCTCCAGGCCGGCCGCGCCCTGCACCCGCTGCAGCTCGCCGGCCGCATCGGCAAAGCCCGGCGTGCCCGGACCGGTGCCGGTATCGAGCAGGTCGAACGCCTGTTCCACGCGCAGGGCCGAGGCGGCCGAAATGGCACCCAATCCGGCCGACGCGGCAGCGCCGGAGACGCTCACGCGGTTGATGTTCAACCCGGCCGAGTAGTGGTCATAGGTGAACGTCGCATCCAGCAGCACGACGTTGCCGAGCGCGGTGTAGCGATCGAACGTGCCGGTCAGGCCCTGGGCGGCGGTAATCAGCTCCTGCCGGACACCCGTCTGCGGGACATAGCCTTCCACCGCGCGGTCGATCCGTACGGTGCCGCCGTTGAGCTGGGCGGTGCCGGTCACCTTCAACGCCTGCGCACCCAGCGCGGTCGAGAACACGCCGGTCGCCTCGTGGGTGTAGTTGCCCTGGATCACGGCGGTAACGCCGGCCTCGAACAGGTACAGCGTGCCGCGGTTGACCACGTTGCCGGTAACCCCCGTGGTACCGGCGCGGAACTGCAGGCCGCCGGCCTGCAGGACCTGGACATCGGAACCCAGCGACGCGCCGTCGGCCAGCGAGAGCGCGCCCGAGCGGACGATGGTGCCGCCGGTGTAGGTGTTCTTGCCACCGAGGATCAGCGTTCCCGCGCCGGACTTGTCCAGTCCGCCGGCACCGCCGATGTTGTTGCTCCAGGTGCTGAAGTTGGACGAACCCGGCAGGTCGACCACCATGGTGCCCCAGTCGAACCGGCCAGGGCCGTTGACCGCCTTGCCCACGTTGAGCAGGCCGTACCCGAACACGCTGTCCACGCCGGCCGCGCCGAGGTCGGTGGCGGTGCCGAGCAGGGTCTGCCGCACCTGGTCATTGCTGAAGTACGGGTACCTCTGCCACACCAGCGCCGCCGTACCCGAGACCAGCGGTGCCGCGTAGGAGGTACCGCCGCCCCAGAGGTAGCTGGGGGTACTGCCCGTGGTGCTTGCGGGGTCGACAAACACCGCTTCGCCCGGCGCGGCCAGGCAGTAATTGGCCGCCACGCCACAGGCGTTGGCGTAGGACGCCAGGGTGTCGGGCTGGTTGGAATTGACCGCGGTGACTGCCAGCCAGCCACGCTCCAGGTCCGCGGCCGGGCGGGTACCGTTGGGACCGGCCTGGCTCGGCAGCGCGGCCATGTTGGACGGGTCCGCCTTGCTTTCGTTGCCGGTGGCAAACACCACCAGGCCGTTGTTGGTCGTGATGAAGGGCCGGTACTCGGCCGCAATTGCAGCGGTCGCAGCCGGGTTGGTCCAGTACAGCCCGCCCCAGGAGTTGTTCATGATCTTCACGCCGTCGGCGATCAGATCCTGGTGCACGCTGGCCAGCCCCAGCGCACCATCCACCTGGTTGCCGTTGCCGGTGCCGTCGTCGACCGGCGCCTTGTCGGCGATGATGCGCGCCGACACGATCTGCGCCCTGGTGGCCACCCCGCCAGGCCAGTCGCCGAATGCGGCGCCAGCGGCCAGCGATGCCACGGTCGTACCATGGCCGACCACATCGTCCACCGCCAGGTTGTTCTTGGTCGGATCGACATAGCTGTGGCTGGCCACCACCCGGCCCGCCAGGGTCGGATGGGCCCGGTTTACTCCGGAATCGACCACGCCGATCCGGATCCCCTCGCCACTCCAGTCCTGGTCCTTGCCGTTGATGATGGCAAGGTGCGCGTCGATGGCCGGCTGGGTCGGCTTGACCGGCGGCGGCGTCACCGGCGGCACCACCACGACCGGTGGCGTGACCGGCGGCACGACCGGCGCTACCGGCAGGTCCCCCTTGCTGTTGCCGCTGCCGCCACCGCACGCGCTCAAGGCCACGGCCAGCGCGCCGGCCAGCACGTTCCTGCTGAAAACTACCTGATTCATCCCTGCTCCCCAAAACGTAATTGAAACCACGCGTGGCGTCCCGCCTGTCCGGCCGACACCGGTGGTAAATGCTGACCCTCTATACTGGGCCACCCCCACGCAGTCTGCCGGGAAACGCGCCGCTATACCATGCCCTGCGTTCCCTTTTCGTAAATCGCTCACGCAATAACGAGATTGCCATGCCCAACATTGTCATCGCCGCTGCCAAGCGGACCGCCATCGGTTCCTTCCTCGGCCAGTTCAACGGCGTGCCCACCCCCACCCTGGGCGCCACTGCCATCGCCGCCGCCCTGGAACAGTCCGGCGTGCCGGCGGCGGATGTCTCCGAAGTGATCATGGGCTGCGTGCTGCCGGCCAACCTGGGCCAGGCCCCGGCCCGCCAGGCCGCCGTGGCCGCAGGGATCCCCTACGCCACCGGCGCAACCACCCTGAACAAGGTTTGCGGGTCGGGCATGAAGGCCATCATGCTGGGCCACGACCTGATCAAGGCCGGCTCGGCCAGCATCGTGGTCGCCGGCGGCATGGAATCGATGTCCAACGCGCCGCACCTGCTGCCCAATTCGCGCACCGGCAACCGCTTCGGCAACTTCCAGGCGGTCGACCACATGGCCCACGACGGCCTGGTCAATGCGTACGACGGCAAGGCCATGGGCGAATTCGCCGAATGCGCGGTGGACAAGTTCCAGTTCAGCCGCGAGGAACAGGACGCGTATGCGATCGAATCGGTGCGCCGCGCGCAGGCCGCGCAGGCTGCCGGCGCGTTCGATGATGAAATCGTGGCCGTGAAGGTTGCGGGTCGCAAGGGCGACGTGGAGTACAGCCAGGACGAGCAGCCCGGCCGTTCGGATATCGCCAAGATCCCGACCCTGCGCCCGGCGTTCAAGAAGGACGGCACGGTGACTGCCGCCAGCTCGTCGAGCATTTCCGACGGCGCTGCCGCCGTCGTGCTGCTGTCCGAAGACGATGCGGCCGCCCGCGGCGTGCAGCCGCTTGCCCGGATCGTGGCCCACGCCACCCACTCGCAGGAACCGGAGTGGTTCACCACCGCGCCGATCGGCGCCATCCACAAGGTGCTTGAAAAAGCCGGCTGGCGCCTGGACCAGGTGGACCTGTTCGAGATCAACGAGGCGTTCGCCGTGGTGGCCATGGCGCCCATCCGCGAACTGGGCATCGACCCGGCGAAGGTCAACGTCAACGGCGGCGCCTGCGCACTGGGCCACCCGATTGGTGCCTCGGGCGCCCGGCTGGTGGTGACGTTGGTCAATGCCTTGCGCAAGCGTGATGCAAAGCGCGGAATTGCTACACTGTGCATTGGTGGCGGGGAAGCAACCGCCATCGCCATCGAATTGATTTGATTGGTTTTAACACCCGTTTCGCAAAACTGAATGCGGGATCGCTTGACAGCCCAACGTGGCTTGTCATCATGTTGCCGGGCGCGCAATAGCGCGTTGCCTAATCTAACGACGAGGATTCACACAAATGAGCATCAACAAGCTGCTGATCGCAATGGCCCTGGGCCTGGCTCTGACCGCCTGCTCGAAGCAGGAGCAGGCTGCTGACGCCGCCGCTTCGGCCAACGAAGCTGCTGCCGACGCCCAGGTCGCTGCCGACCAGGCCGCTGCTGCTGGCGCCCAGACCGCGGACGCTGCCCAGGCTGCCGCCGACACCGCCACCACCGCTGCTGACGCTTCGGCTGATGCCGCTGCCCAGGCTGGCGCTGCTGCCACCGACGCTGCTGCCGACGCTGCTGCCGACGCTGCCAAGGCCGGTGAAGCCACCGCCGAGCAGGCCAAGGACGCTGCTGAAGAAGCCAAGAAGTAATAACTTCTTTCTTCAAGCAAGTCTGAAAAAGCCGCTGGTTCGCCAGCGGCTTTTTCTTTGGCTTCACGGCAGGGTGAATAGGATCAGCGTCCCTGAAACCTGACGGAGAACGCCATGAAGATTCGTTCGATCACCACCCCGCTGATGGCCGCCTCCCTGCTGCTGGCCCTGGTGGCCTGCAAGGGCCCGGAAGCCGAACAGGCGCGTGCCGATGCCGCGCAGGCGGCCGACAGCACCGGCGAAGCGGCACGTGTCGCCGTGGACAAGGCTGCGGCATCCACCCGCAATGCCGCCGATGAAGCGGCTGCCGCCTCCGAACGCGCCGCGGCCGATGTACAGCCGGCCTTGGACCGTGCCGCCGACGCCAGTGCAGCGGCTGCTGCCGATGCCAAGGTTGCCGCGCGCGATGCAGCGGCGCATGCCAGCGAGGCGACCGCCGATGCCGCCGAGAAGGTGGCCGACAAGGCGCGTGACGTGGCCGAAGACGCCAAGCAGAACGCAGACGCCGCCAAACGCTGATGCGACATGTCACGCCGGCCACCGGCCGGCGTGACCTCCAGCGGTAGTGCCAGGTCCGGCCTGGCAATCGATCAAGGCAACGCCCGCGCCATCACCGCGCCGACATCCACCTCATCGGGCAGCGTCCCGAATGCCGCTCCATGCGCCCCGCCCAACCGCGAGCGCACGAACGCAGGGGCCATCGGGCTTCCCGCACGCAGCAGCACGGCGGCCTGCAGCAACAGGGCCAGCCGTTCGGTCACCACCCGCGCCTGCGCTTCCGATGGCGTAGCGGCCAACAGCTCCCGCAACGACGCCAACGCGTGGTCATAGTCCGCATCGCGCCCGGCCACCGCGTCCAGCTCCGCATCCAGCACCGGCAGCACCTGCGGCTCGCGCGCCAACGCACGCAGCACGTCCAGGCACTGGATGTTGCCGCTGCCTTCCCAGATGGAATTCAGCGGTGCCTGCCGGTACAGCCGCGGCAGGATCGACTCCTCCACGTAGCCCGCGCCGCCCAGGCACTCCTGCGCTTCGTTGACGAACACCGCCGCGCGCTTGCAGACCCAGTACTTGCCCACCGCCGTCGCAACGCGTGCGAACGCGGCTTCATGCGCATCCTGCGGCGCCTGGTCCACCGCGCGTGCCACGCGCATGGCGAAGGTGGTGGCCGCTTCGGATTCGATGGCCAGGTCGGCCAGCACGTTGGCCATCAGCGGGTGGTCGCACAGGCGGCGTCCGAAGCTGCTGCGGTGTCGGGTGTGGTGCAGCGCCTGCGCCAGGGCCATGCGCATTTCCGCCGCCGCGCCCAGCATGCAGTCCAGCCGGGTCATCATCACCATGCCGATGATGGTTGCCACGCCCCGCCCTTCGGCACCGACCCGGCGGGCCCAGGCGCCGCACAGCTCGATCTCGCTGGAGGCATTGGACCAGTCGCCCAGCTTGTCCTTCAGCCGCATCAGGCGGAACGCGTTGCGGTTGCCATCGGCCAGCCGGCGTGGCATCAGGAAGCAGGTCAGTCCTCCCGCCGCCTGCGCCAGCACCAGGAATGCATCGGACATCGGTGCGGAGAAGAACCACTTGTGCCCCACCAGCGCGTAGCTGCCATCGTCGCGACGTTCGGCGCGGGTGGTGTTGCTGCGCACGTCAGAGCCGCCCTGCTTCTCGGTCATGCCCATGCCCAGCGTGATGCCGGCCTTGTCGGCCATCGGCACGTCGCGCGGATCGTAGACCGGTGCGGCGGCTTTTTCGGCCCACTCGGCCAGCAACGGGTCCTGGCGCAGCACCGCCACCGCGGCGTGGGTCATGGTCAGCGGGCAACTGGTACCGGCATCGGCCTGGTGGTGCAGGAAACTCAGTGCGGCGCGGGCCACGTGCGCGCCGGGGCCGCCCTCGTGCCACGACAGTCCCGCCACTCCGTGGCGCTTGGCCAGCTCCATCAGCTGGTGGTAGGCCGGATGGAACTCCACGGTGTCGATGCGGTGCCCCTGCGGGTCGTGCGTGCGCAGCCGCGGGCGGTCGCGGTTGGCGTCGAAACCGAGCCGGTAGAGGGTGTCGCCCGCAATGGCGCCATAGGTCTGCAGCGTATCGATGAACGCGGCACCGCCCTCGCGCTGCACCGCCTCGCTCAATGCCACGTCGTCGGCCCACAGGTTGCGGCCGCCGAACGGGGGCGGCTGGTTGGCCACTTCATGGGTCTCGAATACAGGCAATACGGACGTCATCGTGCGGGCCTCCTGGCGGACCCGATGATTCTGCCGCATCCGCATGCGGGCTGCTGTTCAGGCGGATTCTCACCTCGTGCACGAACCCGTCGGCACAGTGCAGGCATGACGACGCACGCGGCAAACAGCGACCTGGTAGTACTGCGCCCCGAGGGCCTGTACTGCCCAGCAGGCGATTTCCATATCGACCCGTGGCGACCGGTGCCGCGCGCGGTCATCACCCACGGCCACGGCGACCATGCGCGCAGCGGCATGGGCCGCTACTACTGCAGTACCGGCAGCGTGCCGATCCTGCGCTGGCGGCTGGGTGATGTGGCCCTGGAAGCACATGACTACGGTGAACGCTTCACGTTGGGCGGCGTGCAGGTGTCGCTGCATTCGGCCGGGCATGTACTGGGGTCGGCGCAGGTGCGCATCGATGACGGCCAGCAGGTGTGGGTGGCGTCGGGCGACTACAAGCGCCAACCGGACCCGACCTGCGCACCGTTCGAGGTGGTGCCCTGCGATGTGTTCATCACCGAGGCGACGTTCGCATTGCCGATCTACCGCTGGCAGGACACGCGCGAGGTCGCCGCCGAGATCGTGGCGTGGCGGCGCGAATGCGAACAGCGCGGCGAAGCGGCGATCCTGCTGTGTTACGCGCTGGGCAAAGCGCAGCGGGTGCTGGCCGAACTGCTGCCGCTGGATGACCGACCGGCCTGGCTGCACGGCGCCATCGCCAATGGGGTGGCGGTGTATCGCGAGGCCGGCATCGCCATGTTGGAAACCCACACGGTGGCCGAACAGGGCCGCGAACCCGACGCGGCCGGCAAGTTGATCCTGGCGCCGCCTTCTGCCGCGGGCACCACCTGGCTGCGCCGCTTCGGCAAGCACCAACTGGGCTTCGCCTCCGGTTGGATGCGGCTGCGCGGCAACCGGCGCCGACGCAATTACGACCGTGGCTTCGTGGTGTCCGACCATGCCGACTGGCCGGCGTTGCTGCAGACCATTGAACAGACCGGTGCGCGCCGGGTGATCGCCACCCACGGCAACACCGATGCGCTGATTCCGTTCCTGCGCGAACGTGGTGTTGCCGCCGAAGCCTTCCGCACCGATTTCGGGAGCGAGGAATGAAGGCATTTGCCGCGCTGTATCAGCGCCTGGACCGCAGCACCGCCACGTCGGACAAACGCGCCGCGCTGGTGGCTTACTTCCGCGACGCGCGCCCGCATGACGCAGCGTGGGCGCTGTACCTGCTCAGCGGCGGCAAGGTCGGTGGCGCACGCCGGAAGATCGCGGCCAGCGGCGAGCTGCGCGCGTGGATCGCCGAGGCATCGGGCCTACCCGCGTGGCTGGTGGCCGACAGCTACGACCAGGTCGGCGACCTGGCCGAAACCCTGACCCTGCTGTTGGATGATCCTGCGGAAGGCGCGCAGGACCGCCCCCTTGCCGACTGGATCGAAGGCCACCTGCTGGCGGTGGCGAACCAGCCGGAACCGGTACGTCGTGTTGCGGTGGAGGCAGGCTGGAGGCAGCTGCCTGCCGCCGAACGGCTGGTATTCAACAAGCTGCTGACCGGGGCGTTGCGCGTAGGCGTCTCCCAGCGGCTGGTCCAGCAGGCGCTGGCGGAACTGTCGGGGATCGACATCGCCCGCATCGCGCAGCGCATGCTGGGCGAGTGGGTGCCCTCGCCGGGGCTGCTCGCCAACCTCCTCAGCGCTGAAGAACGGCCGGAAGACCGCCAGCAGCCGTATCCGTTCTTCCTGGCCTCGCCATTGGAAGCCGAGGCCGACAGCCTGGGCCCGATCGGCGAGTGGACGCTGGAATGGAAGTGGGATGGGATCCGCCTGCAGGTGCTGCGTCGCAAAGGCGAAGTCGCCCTGTGGTCGCGCGGCGAAGAGCGGCTGGATGGGCGCTTTCCGGAAATCGAAGCGGCCGCGATGGCGTTGCCGGATGGCACCGTGATCGATGGCGAGCTTCTCGCCTGGCGCGATGACGATGCACAGCCGCTGCCTTTCACCGCCCTGCAGACCCGGATCCAACGGCGCAGACCCGGCCCGAAGACGTTACGCGATACGCCGGTGCGCGTGCTTGCCTACGACCTGCTCGAACTCGACGGTAACGATCTGCGCCAGCAGCCGCTGGCCGAACGGCGCACCCTGCTCGCCGGATTGCTTGCCACGCTCGGCGATACGCGCATGGTGCTGTCGCCCACGCTTGATGCCACGGACTGGCAGGACGCCGCCGCTCAGCGGGCATTGGCGCGCGAACGCGGCGTGGAAGGGCTGATGCTCAAGCGCAGCACGTCGGTCTACCAGGGCGGGCGCCGCCGTGGCGACTGGTGGAAGTGGAAGATAGAACCGCTGACCATCGATGCGGTGATGATCTACGCGCAGGCGGGACATGGCCGGCGCAGCACGCTGTACACCGACTACACCTTCGGGGTGTGGGACGGCGAGCGACTGGTGCCGGTGGCCAAGGCGTATTCGGGGCTGGACGACAAGGAAATCCTGGCCCTGGACCGCTGGATCCGGGCCAACACGATCGAACGCTTCGGGCCGGTGCGCAGCGTCCGTGGCGAGCAGGTGTTCGAACTCGGCTTTGAAGCGGTCAACCGCAGCAGCCGGCACAAGTCGGGCATCGCAGTGCGCTTCCCGCGCATCCTGCGCTGGCGCCACGACAAGCCGGCCGGCGAAGCCGACACGCTGGCTCAGCTGCAGGCACTGGCACGGTGACCCGACGCGACGCGATGGCGCGGCTGGCGGCGTGGTTCGCCAGCCGTGGCTGGTCGCCGCTGGCGTTCCAGAAAACGATGTGGCGGCACTACCTGGCCGGCGAATCCGGGCTGCTGCACACGCCTACCGGCAGCGGCAAGACGCTGGCGATGTTCGGCGGGCCGCTGCTGCAGGCGCTGGTCGATCCGCTGCCGCGCGCACCGGGTACGCGCGCTGGCAAGACCGTGCCGGCGCTGCAGGTGCTGTGGATCACCCCGCTGCGCGCGCTGGCCAGCGATACCGCACGCGCGCTGCGTGAACCGCTGGCGGCGCTTGGGCTGGACTGGCAGGTGGGGCTGCGCACCGGCGATGCCAGCGCGCGCGACAAACGCCTCGCCCGCGAAGGCCGGGTGGATGTACTGGTGACCACGCCCGAATCGCTGGCGCTGCTGCTGAGCTACCCCGATACGCAGGAGCGCATGCGCCGGCTGCGCTGCGTGGTGGTGGATGAGTGGCATGAGCTGCTGGGCAACAAGCGCGGCGTGCTGCTGCAGTTGAATCTGCGTCGCCTGCGTGATGCGCTGCCGGCGCTGCAGGTGTGGGGCCTGTCGGCCACGCTCGGCAACCTGGACGAAGCGCGCGAGGTATTGCTGCCCGATGTGCCCGACGCGCCGCTGGTGTCGGGGGCGCGGCCACGCCCGGTGAAGGTGGAAACGCTGTTGCCCGCGCATGGCGAGCGCTTTCCATGGGCGGGCCACCTCGGCCTGTCGCAGCTGCAGCGGGTGCAGCAGAAGCTGTTCGCGGTCGGCACCAGCCTGCTGTTCACCAATACCCGGGCGCAGGCCGAACTGTGGCACCAGGCACTGTCGGCGGTGTGGCCCGAAGACCCGGCCACGCTGGGCCTGCACCACGGCTCGTTGGACCCGGTGCAGCGCCGCACCGTCGAGCAGGGCCTGCGCGACGGGGCACTGCGCTGCGTGGTGGCCACCTCCAGCCTCGACCTGGGGGTGGATTTCCCGGCCGTCGACCAGGTCCTGCAGATCGGCAGCCCGAAAGGCATCGCGCGGCTGGTGCAGCGCGCCGGGCGCGCGCGGCATCGACCGGGGGAATCGGGCCACATCGTCTGCGTGCCGTCGCACGCGCTGGAGCTGGTGGAATACGCCGCCGCGCGGCGTGCACTGGCCGCTGGCGTGATCGAAGCGCGGCGCCCGCTGCGGTTGTCGCTGGATGTGCTGGCCCAGCACTGCGTGAGCTGCGCGTTGGGCGGCGGCTTCCGCGCCGAGGAGCTGCTGGCCCAGGTGCGGCGCACGCACGCGTTCGCATCGCTGGAGCTGGCGCAGTGGCAGGGCGTCCTGGACTTCATCGTGCAAGGCGGCCAGGCGCTTGCGCAGTACCCGGACTTCCACAAGGTGGTGCGCGACGACGACGGCATCTACCGCGTGAACGACCGCCGCGTGGCGCTGCGCCACCGGCTGTCGATCGGCACCATCACCAGCGATGGCAGCGTCATGGTGCAGTTCCTGCGCGGCGGCCGGCTCGGCAGCGTGGAAGAACAGTTCGTCGGTCGCCTGCGCCCCGGCGACCGCTTCCAGTTCGCCGGCCGGCTGCTGGAGCTGGTACGGCTGGAGAACCTCACCGCTTACGTCAGGATGGCGCGTGGCGGCGATGGCGTGGTGCCGCGCTGGCAGGGGGGCCGCCTGCCGCTGTCGGAGGCGCTGGGCCACGAAATGGAAAGCGTGCTCGCGGCCGCGCCGGACAGCCCCGAAATGCACTGGCTTGCACCGCTGCTGCGCCTGCAGGCACGCGTATCCGCGCTGCCCGGCCCGTCACTGCTGCTGGTGGAAAGCGTGCGCCGCCGCGAAGGACAGTTCGTGTTCGTGTATCCCTTCGCGGGGCGCCAGGTCAACGAGGGGCTGGCGGCGCTGATGGCGATGCGCTGGACGCGCCTGCAGGCCAATACCTTCGGCTACGCCGCCAACGACTACGGCTTCGTGCTGGCACCGGCGCGCGCGGTGGAGGTGGATGCGGCGCAGGTAGCGGCGCTGCTGCAGCCGGAGGGTCTGTTCGAGGACCTGCGCGACAGCCTCAACCTGGGCGAGCTGGCACGCCGCCAGTTCCGCGATATCGCGCGTGTGTCCGGGCTGTTGATCCCCGCGTTGCCAGGCCGCACGCCACGCAGCCTGCGCCAGCTGCAGGCGTCGGCCGGCCTGCTGTATGACGTGCTGCGCCAGCATGATCCCGGGCACATCCTGCTCGGCCTGGCCGAACGTGAGGTACTGCATGAGCAGCTCGACCTGACCTGCCTGGCCGAAACGCTGCGCCGCTGCCAGGGCCGCACGTTGTGCGTGCAGCACCCGGCAACGCTGGGGCCCTTGTCTTTCCCGCTGTGGGCCGAGCGCCTGCGTGGGCAACTCAGCAATGAAGACTGGAAGACGCGCGTGCTGCGCGCCGTGGGCCAACTGGAGAAACGCCATGCCGACTGACGTCGTGACCGAGATCGCGGGCGAGCAGGTCCGCCTGCTTGGCGCGCGCGCGCTGTACTGGCCGGCGCGCGAAGCGCTGCTGATTGCCGACCTCCACCTTGGCAAGGCCGATCTGTTCCGGCGCGCGGGCATCGGGTTGCCCAGCGGCGGCACCGGTGATGATCTGGCGCGGCTGTCTGCACTGGTGGCCGACCGCCCCGTCCGCACGGTATGGATCCTGGGCGATGTGCTGCATGGCCCCGCGCATCGGGCCGCGTGGTATCGGCAATGGCAGGCATGGCGGGAGCAGCATCCGCGACTGGAGATCGGCGCAGTGGCCGGCAACCATGACCGCGTGCTGCCCAAGGCCGACCTGGGCATCACCCTGCTCGGCGAACGCGTCCAGGAGGGGCCGTTCCTGCTGCGCCATGATCCACAACCGCATCCCAGCCTGCATGTGCTGTGTGGCCACCTGCATCCACTGGCCCGCCTGCCGGGCATGCAACGACGCTGGCCGGCCTTCTGGCTGCGCGAACGCTTGACCGTGCTGCCGGCTTACTCGCGCTTCACCGCCGGCATCGCACCGGTCGTGGGCGCCGGCGAGCAGCTGGTCGCGTGCGTCGACGACGACGCGATCGCGCTGCCGGCACGTTGACGCCGGCACGCGCGGGTACGGCGGCCTACGCCGCCGAAGGGAGCGCTTCCATCAACAGGATCTGCGGGGCATCGGGATTGCGCCGCACGGGACAGCGCTGCACCTCGGCCAGCATGGAACGCGCTGCGGCGCGGATGCGGGCGTGGTGTTCGGGGGCGGCATGGGTGATCAGACTGGTGACATGGAAGTCGAACACATCTTCCATCACATCCGGCTGATCCTCGTGGAGCATCTGCAGCAACCCGCGCAGTTTGCGGATTTCAGAATCGAGAACGTCGGCCGGAAACAGCATGTCTTTCTCCTTGGGGGCAACAACACAGCATTGTTCTTGTGCCACAAGGCAAGTGACCCTGCCGTCAACGGCCGCCATTCATGTGCTCATCGCCTCGACGAAACCCGGCGACAATCCCAGCGTGCCCCACCAGCCGCGCTGGGTGCCGCTGAGCACGCGCAGCATGTGGCCGCGACCACCCGGCAGCCGACCCATCGGCTGGAACAGCACATCGCGTGCGTGCGCGAGCAGGTCGCGCTCGGACTGGAACACCGGGGTCAGCCACCGGCTCCAGAACTGGTAGATGCCCACGTGTGCACTGCGCTGCGCCTGGTAGGCCTGCAACGCGGCATCGGCAGCGTCGTGCGCGCGCAGCGCATCGCGCAGCGCCAGCGCGTCCATCAGCGCCATGTTCACGCCCTGCCCCAGCTGCGGGCTCATGGCATGCGCCGAATCCCCGGCCAGCACCAGCCGGTCGCGGTGCCAGCGGCTCATCACGGCATCCCGGTAACCGGCACGCGCCAGCTGCGCGCCATCACGCACGTCCTGCAGGCGCAAGTGCGCCTGCGGCCACAGCGCGGCGATCTCCTCCAGCCAGCGCTGCATGCCATCCCGTTCCCACTGCTCGAACTGCGCGCGCGGCAGGCTCCAGAAGAAGCTCAGGCGCGGCTGCGCATCATCGGGGCGGGTGCCGACCGGCAACAGCCCGATCATCTTGCGCGCCGCCACGTAGCGCTGCCGCAGCTCGTCGTGATGCGGCCAGTCGCCACGCGGCAACAGGCACCACAGCGCACCCCACGGGTATTCGCGGTCCAGCCGCGTGCCCTGCACCAGCGTGCGCAGCGACGAGGCCGACCCATCGGCGGCGATCACCAGGTCATACGGGCCGTGCCAGTGCCCGCGTGCGTCGCGCACGCGGCCATTTTCGGTATCCACATCGACGATGGCGGTGTCGGCCTGCAGGTTGCCCGGGTGCTCCCAGGCCTGGGCCAGCAGCGAGAACAGCGCGCCGCGCTGCATGCCGATGCCGTGCAGGTGCGCGTGCAACGCCGCATAGCGCATGTCCATCACCGCGCGCCCGCACGGCGTTTCACCGTACAGCCGGCGCACCGGCGCGCCGTGCTGCAGCACCCGTGGCAGCAGGTCCATCTGCCACAGCACGTCCAGACCGCTCGGCTGCAGCAGGAACCCCGCGCCGACCGGACCCGGCTTGGGCGCGCGCTCGAACACGTGCACATCGTGATGGTCGCGTGAAAGAAGAATCGAGAGCGCCTGGCCCGCCGTTCCGTAGCCAACGATGGCAATCGTACGTTTTTTCATCTGACGTCCTGTCCGGCATCAAAAAAAACCCCGCCGAAGCGGGGTTTTCCTTGCGCTACGGTGGAGTTACTCCGCCGGCGCGATGTTCGAGGCCTGGGCGCCCTTCGGACCCTGGCTCACTTCATAAGTGACCTTCTGGCCTTCCTGCAGGCTGCGGAAGCCCTTGGAGTTGATCGCGGAGAAGTGCGCGAAGACATCAGCGCTGCCGTCATCCGGCGAGATAAAGCCAAATCCCTTGGCGTCGTTGAACCACTTGACGGTACCGTTCGGCATGGTAATGCGAGACCTTCTTCAATGAATGGGTGGTGTACGCTCAACCAGCGCACTGGCGGAGTATGCAAAGCTTGTCATGCAATGACAATCATCCGCGTGCCAATTCGCCAATCAGTTCCGGCAATCCGGCCGAAGCCGCGTCAACATTGGCCAGTACTTCGGCCATCGTGATCTCGTCGCCATCGCCACAGCCGGCCGCCCAGTTGGCCACGATCGCCAGGCAGGCGTAGTCCAGGCCCAGCTCGCGGGCCAGGCCGGCTTCGGGCATGCCGGTCATGCCGACCAGGTCGCAGCCATCACGGCGCATGCGCGCGATTTCCGCATTGGTCTCCAGCCGCGGCCCCTGCGTGGCCCCGTAGCAGCCGCCGTCCTGCAGGCGCACCCCGGTGACCTTGGCCGCCGCCAGCACCTTGCTGCGCAGCATCGGCGTGTACGGGTGGCCGAAGTCCACATGCAGCACCTCGGTGCCCGGCTCCTCGCTGAGCGTGGAGATGCGGCCCCACGTGTAATCGATCAGCTGGTCCGGGCAGGCCAGCACGCGCGGACCGAACTGCTCGGTGATGCCGCCGACGGTGTTGAGCGCGAGCACGCGGGTGGCTCCGATCTGCTGCAACGCAGCAAGATTCGCGCGGTAATTGATCTTGTGCGGCGGCAGCGAATGACCTTCGCCATGCCGGGCCAGGAACGCCACGCGCTGGCCGAGCAGCGTGCCGACCCGGATCGGGCCGGACGGCGTGCCGTAACGGGTTTCGACCACGTGGCTGTTCACGTCATCGAGCTGGGCCAGCTTGTACACACCGGTGCCGCCGATGACGGCCAGGGCAATAGGGTCCATGGGCGCTGCTTATTCCTTCATCGCGTAGATGGCCGGCACGCCACGCAGCGCTTCGTTGACGTCCATGCCGAAGCCGAACACGTAACGGTCCGGCAGTTCGACACCGGCGTAGTCCGCCTTGACGTCGGGCAGCGCGCGGTCGTGCTTCTTCACCGTCATCGCGGCGATGCGCACATCGGTGGCGCCCTGCTCCAGGCACCAGGTGCGCACGCCCTGCAGGGTGAAGCCTTCGTCCAGGATATCGTCGACCAGCAGCACGCGGCGGCCGAATAGCGAGGTGGCCGGCTTGTGCTTCCAGACCAGCTCGCCGCCGGTGGTTTCACCGCGGTAGCGGGTGGCGTGCAGGTAATCGAACTGCAGGTCCTGGCCGCGCGCGCCCAGCTCCAGCGCCAGCTGGCCGGCGAACGGCAGCGCGCCGTGCATGATCGACAGGAACAGCGGGACCTCGCCCTTGTAATCCGCCGCGATGGCATCGGCGATGGCCGCGATGGCCGCATCGATGGTGGGGCGGTCGACCAGCAGGTCGGCCTGGGCCAGGGCCTGGGAAATGGTGAGGTTGGGCATCAGACGTTTCTTCCAAGGGTGTCGAGCAAACGGGATTGGGAGGTGCCATGGCGGGCATCGGCCAGCAGGCCGTCCCAGCCAAGCGCGCCCCGGCCGATCAGGCCGAGCAGCGCAGCAGTATTGAGGGGGCGGCCGTCGACCGCGAGCAGCGCCTCGTCGACCAGTTCCGGGTGGCAGACCAGCACCACGTCGCAGCCGGCATCCAGGTGCGCATGCACGCGCGCCTGCACGCCCCCGGCGGAGAACGAGGCGGCCATGCCGATGTCGTCGGAGAAGACCACGCCACGGAAGCCCATTTCCCCGCGCAGGATCTGCTGGATCCAGCGCGACGAGTAACCGGCCGGTTCCGGTGCGACCTGCGGGTAGACCACATGGGCCATCATCACCGCGTCGGCGCCGGCATCGATGCCGGCGACGAACGGCACCAGGTCCAGCGCCCGCAGCGCGTCGAGATCACGCGGATCGCTGGCCGCCGCCACGTGGGTGTCTTCCAGCACGCTGCCGTGGCCGGGGAAATGCTTGAGGGTGGCGGCCATGCCGACGCTGTGCATGCCGCGCACGTAGGCGCGGGTGAAGGCGGCAACGACCTCCGGGTCGGCACTGAAGGCACGGTCGCCGATGGCGCGGTTGCCGCGGCCCAGGTCGACCACCGGGGCGAAGCTGAGGTCCACGCCGCTGGCGCGCACTTCGCTGGCCATCAGCCAGGCGTGCTGTTCGGCAAGGGCCAGGGCTGCCTCGGGATCCTGTGCGTACAGGGAGTCGAAGCCCTGCAGCGGCGGCAGCGCGCTGAACCCTTCGCGGAAGCGCTGCACGCGGCCGCCTTCCTGGTCCACGCAGATCAGCAGCGGGCGCGGCGCGGCGGCGCGGATCGCGGCCGACAGCTCGGCGATCTGCTGGCGCGAGGCGAAATTGCGCTTGAACAGGATGACGCCGGACACGGCGTCGTGCTGCAGCCAATCGCGTTCCTGGGCGGTAAGTTCGGTCCCGGCAACGCCGATCACGAGCATGGGTCGATCTCCAAAGCGGGGCGCCGTGATGGCGCACTGCCGCATTGTCGCAGAAGGCGTGTCCCCGAGGCCACGGGCGCGGCGGGCGTATTCAGGGCCAGCGGCTGTAGGGGTTCGCGGCCAGGGCGAGGTTGTAGTACCGGACCTGGTCGGTCACTTCCTCCCCGACCCAGGACGGCAGGTCGATGGCCTGGTCGGCCTGGTCCAGTTCGACCTCGGCCACCACCAGCCCGGCGTTGTCGCCCAGGAACTCGTCCACTTCCCACAGCAGCCCGGCGTGGTGGACCAGGTGCCGGCGCTTGTCGATCAGGCCGCCCACGCACAGCGCCAGCAGCGCGCGGGCGTCCTCCACCGGGATCGGGTAATCGAATTCCTGGCGGGTGTGCCCGATCTCGCGCGATTTCATGTTGAGAAATGCCTCATCGCCCTGGATGCGCACCCGCACCGAGGCCTTCTGGGCGCCGCTGTCGATCGAGGCGGTGTCGTTGAGGTAGCCCTGTGCCATCGGAATGACCGCGTGCGCGGCGGCGCGCCAGTCATCGCCGGTGACCAGGAACTTGCGCTCGATCTCGATGCCCATCTCAACGCTTCTCGAAGACGGCGATGCTTTCCACGTGCGCGGTGTGCGGGAACATGTCCATCGCACCGGCCGACACCAGGGTGAAGCCCTGCTCGTTGACCAGGTAGCCGGCGTCGCGCGCCAGCGAGCCGGGGTGGCAGCTGACGTAGACGATGCGCTTGAACTGCTTGAGCGGCAACTGCTGCAGGACTTCGATCGCGCCCGAGCGCGGCGGGTCCAGCAGCAGCTTGTCGAAGCCCTGGCGCATCCACGGGGTCTGGCGCTGGTCCTGGGTCAGGTCGGCGGCAAAGAACTGCGCGTTGTCCAGGCCGTTGCGCGCGGCGTTTTCCCTGGCCCGCGCCACCAGCCCGGCTTCGCCTTCCACGCCCACCACTTCGCGCACGGTGCGCGCCAGCGGCAGGGTGAAGTTGCCCAGGCCACAGAACAGATCGAGCACGCGCTCGTCCGGGCCGGCGTCGAGCAGCTCGAGCGCCAGCGCGATCATCTTTTCATTGAGCTTGGCGTTGACCTGGATGAAATCCAGCGGGCGGAACGCCAGCTCCACGTTCCACGGCGCCAGCCGGAACGACAGCGGCACCTCGCCAGGCAGCAGCGGGTGCACCGATTCAACACCGCCGGGCTGCAGGAAGATCGCAAACCCGTGCTCAGCCCCGAACGCGGCCCAGGCCGCCTTGTCCGCATCGCTGAGCGGCAGCATGTGGCGGATGGTCAGCACGATCGCATCGTCGCCGGCAATGAACTCTACTTGGGGGATGTCGCGCTTGCCATCCAGGGATTCGATGAACGCCGACAGTGCCGCCACCTTCAGGCCGATTTCCGGGATCACGGTCAGGCACTGGCTCAGGTCCGCCACGAAGCGCGGGTCCTGTTCACGGAAGCCGACCAGGGTCTTGTCCTTCTTTTCCACCCGGCGCACGGAGAAGCGCCCCTTGCGGCGGTAGCCCCAGCTTTCGCCGACCAGCGGCGGCAGCACGGTTCCGGGGCTGACATGGCCGATCCGGGTCAGGTTGTCGAGCAGCACGCGCTGCTTGGCCACGATCTGCTGACCTTCTTCCAGGTGCTGCAGCACGCAGCCGGCACAGACGCCGAAGTGCGGGCAGCGCGGGGTGACCCGCTGCGGCGAGGGCTGCAGGACCTCCACGGTCCGCGCCTCGTCGAAATGGCGGTTGCGGGCAGTGGGCTCGGCGCGCACCACTTCGCCCGGCAGGGCGCCGGAAATGAAGGTGACCTTGCCGCCCTCGCCTTCACGGCGGGCGACGCCCCGGCCATCATGGCTGAGGTCGAGGATGTCGGTCTGGAACGGCGTCTTGTCGAGGCGGGAACGGGATCGGGCCACGTGGCAACAGGCTGCGGGCAAAAAGGGTGCGTATTGTCGCAGATACGCGCCGCGAGCTGCCGGGTGACCCCATCGGGAGGCTTGCAGGACGCCATATCGTGTTTAATATGGGCATAGCTGACATGGAGGCAGCCCCAATGCAGATGACCCCGAGGGCTCCCGTGCCCCGACTCCTGCTCGTCGAGGACGACACCATCAGTCGCGGCTTTTTCCGGGCCGCGCTGGAAACCCTGCCCGCGCAGGTGGAAACCGCCGATTCGCTGGTCACTGCCCTGGAACGGGGCCGCAACGGCGAGCACGATCTGTGGCTGATCGATGTGAACCTGCCCGACGGCAATGGCAGCCAGCTGCTGAGCGCCTTGCGGCTGACCCGTCCTGACACGCCCGCCCTGGCCCACACGGCCGATGGCGACACCAGCATCCATGCCCGCCTGCGGGATGACGGGTTCAGCGAAACCCTGGTCAAACCGTTGAGCCGTGAGCAGCTGCTGCAGGCCGTGCGCCGTGCGCTGGTCAACAGCCCCGGCAGCGCCGCCCGGGCCGTCGCCGCTGGCGGCAGTGAGCTCGAACGCGAGGACTGGGACGAAATCACCGCCCTGGCGGCCCTGAATGGGCAGCGCCATCACCTGATCGCCCTGCGCGAACTGTTCCTGGCAGAGCTGCCCGGGGTCCGCGACGCGGTGGCCCAGGCGGTACAGCAACACGATGTAGGCACCTTGAAGGGCCAGCTGCACCGGCTGCAGGCCAGCTGCGGCTTCGTCGGCGCCGCGCGCCTTGCGCGCGCGGTACGCCAGCTGCACCAGGCCCCCGAATCCAACGGCGCCCACACCCAGTTCAAGGCGGCCGTGGAGTCCCTGTTGCATTGAAGGTCACCGCCGCCGCGCCAGATCCTCCAGCATTTCCCACGACTTCAGCCCGCGCCCACCCAGGTGGTGCAGCAGCACCGCACGCATGCCTCGCCGCAGGCTGGCCAGATCCTCCGCGCCGGGCAGGACGTCGCCAGCCAACGCCAGCAACGCACTCCCGGTCGCCGTCCCCCGCCGCGGATCCACCCCGCGCTCGCTGAGCAACCGTCGCGGCCCTTCCAGCGGGTCCAGCTCATAACGCGCGGCGGGGTCGACCGGATCGCCATCGCTGCCATGGGTCAGTTCGAAGCCAAACCCCAATGTCTCCAGCAGGTCGCGCTCGAACCGCCGCAGCGTCCAGGCCAACGGCTCGGCGGCTGCCAGCCGCTGGCGCACCTGCCCGTAGTGGTCGTAGAGGTCGGGCAGCGGGTCCTGGCGGGGCGCCAGCCGCATCACCAGTTCATTGACATAGAAGCCGGCCAGCATGGCATCGCCGCTCAGCCGCGGCGCGGCATCCAGGGCCTCGGCCCCACGCAGCTGGGCCAGCTCGCCGCGCTGCACGGCGGCCAGGCGGATCCATTGCAGGGGCTGGAGGGCGGCGCGCAGCGCCTGGCTGCGCGGGCTGCTCACGCCGCGCGCCAGCAGCCCGATCCGGCCGTGCTGCTCGGTCAGGACCTCGACCAGCAGGCTGGTCTCCCGCCAGGGGCGGGCATGCAGCACGAAGGCCGGTTCGTCGTCGATGCGCATGGCCGGGGGCGGTGAGCGGCAACCCTGCCGGGTTTACTCGTAGCCGAAGGCCTTCAGCGCAGCTTCGTCGTCCGACCAGCCTTCGCGCACGCGCACCCAGGTTTCCAGGAAGACCTTGGCGTCGAACAGGCGCTCCATCTGCATGCGCGACTTCGCGCCGATGTCCTTCAGGCGGCTGCCGCCCTTGCCGATCACGATGGCCTTCTGGCCTTCGCGTTCGACCCAGATCACCGCACCGATGCGCAGCAGGTTGCCATCTTCGACGAAGCGCTCGATTTCCACCGTGGTGGCGTACGGCAGCTCTTCACCGAGCTGGCGCATCAGCTGCTCGCGAACCAGTTCCCCGGCCAGGAAGCGCTGGCTGCGGTCGGTGATTTCATCTTCGCCGAACATCGGCGGGGCTTCGGGCAGCAGCTTCAGGAGGTCGCGCACCAGCGCTTCCAGGCCGTTGCGTTTCTGCGCGGAGATGGGATGCACGGACGCGAACGTACGGCCTTCGGTGACCTGCTGCAGGAACGGCAGCAGGGCCGCCTTGTCCTTCAGTCGATCGACCTTGTTCACCACCAGCACCACCGGAATGCCGGCGTCGCTGAGCACGTTGAACGCCAGGGTGTCCTCTTCGTCCCAGCGGCCAGCCTCGATCACCAGCATGCCGGCATCCACGCCCTCGAGCGAGCCGCGCGCAGCGCGGTTCATCACCCGGTTCATGGCGCGCTTCTGCACGCGGTGCAGGCCGGGGGTGTCGACCAGCACCAGCTGGCCCTCCGGATAGCTGGCAATGCCCAGCAACCGGTGGCGGGTGGTCTGCGGCCGGTTGGAGACGATGCTGACCTTGGCGCCCACGAGGGCGTTGGTCAGGGTCGACTTGCCGACGTTGGGGCGGCCGATAACGGCCACGCTGCCGCAATGATGGGGAGTTGCTTCGCTCACTTGGAATCCAGTTGCTCGAGGGCGGCAGCTGCCGCCTGTTGTTCGGCCAGCCGTCGCGAGGCACCTTCGCCTTCGGTGCTGACAGCAGGATCGGCTACGCCGCAGCGTACCCGGAAGGTCTTGGCGTGATCGTCGCCTGATTCTGACACCAATTCGTACAGCGGCAATGCCTTCTGTCGGCCCTGCAGCCATTCCTGGAGCCGGGTCTTGGGGTCTTTTTCAGGCTTGCCGGTAGCCGGCAGCGCCTCCATGGAGGGGCCAAACCAGGGCAGCACCACGGCCTGGCAGGCGGCGAAGCCTGCGTCCAGGTAGATGGCGGCCACCACGGCCTCCAGCGCGTCGGCCAGGATCGAGTCCCGCCGGTGGCCCCCGGATTTCATTTCGCCCGGCCCGAGCGTGAGCCGCTCGCCCAGATGCAGGGTGCGGGCAATGACCGCCAGCGCGCCTTCGCGCACCAGCTCGGCCCGCGCCCGGGTCAAGGCGCCCTCGTCGGCCTTCGGCCAGCGCTGGTAGAGCGCCTGGGCCACCATCATGTTGACGATGCTGTCGCCGAGGAATTCCAGCCGCTCGTTGTTCGGCGTGCCGGCACTGCGATGCGTCAGGGCCTGCTGGAGCAGGCCCGGATCCTGGAAGGCGTGACCGATCTGGTCACCACGTTGATAGGTTTTAGTCGGCACCGCTGAGGGTCAATTCCTGGTGTGCATCAAATTTTCCAACCACGTCGAGGTTGCCCACCAGCGGGCGACGCACTTCGTAGTTGACCTTCATGTTCCAACCGCCACTGACGCGTTCGAACTTGACGTTGGCCGGCTTGACGCTCTCCGAATAGCTGATGTCCAGCCGGCGGAAGAACATTTCCTGCACCTTGCCCGGTTCCATGTTGGCCACGCCCGGTTCCTTGGCCACGCCCTTGAGCGCGGTCTTCACTGCGTAGAACTCGGAATACATCGGGAACAGCTTCATGCCGATGTACAGGCCGAACCCCACGATGCACAGCACGACCAGGAACGAGGTCAGGGTCATGCCACGCTGCGTCTTCATCGTCTTCATTGCGTTCTCCCCAGATACGCGTTTGCCATTGGAATCAGTTGATGCCGGTGCCGATGCGGGACGGTTCGAAACCATCCTTGCAGAACCAGCCCGAGCAGTTCAGCCAGATCAGGAACGCCTTGCCGCGAAGGTTCTCTTCCGGCAGCAGGCCCCAGAAACGGCCGTCATCGCTGTTGTCGCGGTTGTCGCCCATGACCAGGTACTTGCCCGGCGGCACGGTCCACTGGCCTTCGCCACGCGGATAATCGGTCTCCAGCACGGTATGGGTGCGGCCCGGCAGGTGCTCCACCAGCAGTGAGGCGCCCTCCCCCTGGCCACGGTGCCCAGCATACAATCCCTTGCTGTCGTACTTGAGCGGGGTGCCGTTGAGGATGACCCCATCGCCCTGGAAGGCGATTTCGTCGCCCGGGACGCCGATCACGCGCTTGATGAAGTTCTCGCCCCTGTTCGGGTCGTTGTCCGAATGGCCCGGGAAGTGGAACACCACCACGTCACCACGCGCCGGCTCGCCGATCGGGACGACCTTGGCGTTGTTCAGCGGCAGGCGCAGGCCATAGGCGAACTTGTTGACCAGGATGAAATCGCCGATCAGCAGGTTCGGCATCATTGAACTGGACGGGATTTTGTAAGGCTCTGCAATGAAGCTGCGCACCACCAGCACGATGGCCAGCACCGGGAAGAACGCCCGGGAGTAATCCACCAGTACCGGCTCGCTGTCCAGCAGGCCGGCCCGCGCCGCGCGGCGCTTGGCGAAGTACAGCTTGTCGGCCAGCAGGATCAGGCCCGAGGCCAGCGTCAGTACGACCAGCAGGATTTCAAACAGTTTCATGCAGTGTCCTTGGGAACGGGAGCCTTACTTGTCCATCTGCAGCACGGCGAGGAAGGCTTCCTGCGGAATCTCCACGCGGCCGACCTGCTTCATGCGCTTCTTGCCTTCCTTCTGCTTCTCCAGCAGCTTCTTCTTGCGCGAAACGTCGCCACCATAGCACTTGGCCAGCACGTTCTTGCGCATGGCCTTGACCGTGGTGCGGGAGATGATCTGCGAGCCGACGGCGGCCTGGATGGCCACGTCGAACATCTGCCGCGGGATCAGTTCCTTCATCTTTTCGCACAGCTCGCGGCCGCGCCGGTCGGCATGGCTGCGGTGCACGATCAGCGACAGCGCATCGACCTTGTCGCCGTTGATCAGCACGTCCACGCGGACGAACGGACCGGCGTCGAACCGCACGAACTGGTAATCCAGCGAGGCATAGCCGCGGCTGACCGACTTGAGCTTGTCGAAGAAGTCCAGCACCACCTCGGCCATCGGCAGCTCGTAGCTGATCTGCACCTGGCTGCCCAGGTAGTTGATGCCGATCTGGCTGCCGCGCTTTTCCTCGCACAGCTTGATAATGTTGCCGATGTACTCCTCGGGGGTGAGCACGTTGGCACGGATGATCGGCTCGCGGATCTCGCTCACCATGTTCACCGGCGGCAGCTTGGCCGGGTTGTCCATGTTGATGATCGTGCCGTCGGTCTTCAGGACTTCATAGATGACGGTCGGCGCGGTGCTGATCAGGTCGAGGTTGTACTCGCGCTCCAGCCGCTCCTGCACGATTTCCATGTGCAGCATGCCCAGGAAGCCGCAGCGGAAGCCGAAGCCCATCGCTTCGGAGCTTTCCGGCTCGAAGCGCAGCGCCGCATCGTTCAGGCGCAGCTTGTCCAGCGCTTCGCGCAGGTCCGGGTAGTCTTCGGCATCGACCGGGAACAGGCCGGCGAACACGCGCGGCTGCATTTCCTGGAAGCCGGGCAATGCCGACGGCGCCGGGTCGGCGGCCAGGGTCAGGGTGTCGCCCACCGGGGCACCATGCACGTCCTTGATGCTGGCCGTGACCCAGCCCACCTCGCCCGCGCGCAGGGCCGGCAGCACCTTGCGCTTGGGGGTGAACACGCCGACGTTGTCGACCTGGTGGTTGCGGCCGGTGGACATCACCTGCAGCTTGTCACCGGCCTTGATCTGGCCCTGCATCACGCGCACCAGCGAGACCACGCCCAGGTAGTTGTCGAACCAGGAGTCGATGATCAGCGCCTGCAGCTTGTCGGTATCGCGCGGCTGCGGGGCCGGGATGCGATGCACGATGGCTTCCAGCACGTCCACCACGTTCAGGCCGGTCTTGGCACTGACCGGCACCGCGTCGCTGGCATCGATGCCGATCACGGCTTCGATTTCGGCCTTGGCGCGCTCGATGTCGGCAGTGGGCAGGTCGATCTTGTTGATCACCGGCACCACTTCCAGGCCCTGCTCCACGGCGGTGTAGCAGTTGGCGACCGACTGCGCTTCCACGCCCTGCGCCGCATCCACCACAAGCAGCGCGCCTTCGCAGGCGGCCAGCGAGCGGCTGACTTCATAGGAGAAGTCGACGTGCCCGGGGGTGTCGATGAAATTCAGGTGGTAGGTCTGGCCATCTTTCGCCACGTACGGCAGCGACACCGACTGGGCCTTGATGGTGATGCCACGCTCGCGCTCGATCGGATTGGAGTCGAGCACCTGCGCCTCCATCTCGCGGGCCTGGAGGCCGCCGCAAAGCTGGATGATGCGGTCGGCCAGCGTGGACTTGCCGTGGTCGACGTGGGCGATGATGGAGAAGTTGCGGATGTTCCGCATCGAATCAGAGGACATAGGTGGCGGCGGCGCGGCGCGTCGTCAGGATAACGGCACATTATCGCATGGCCGACCCCTCCCCGCGTGCCGGGGGGCCAAATACGACCGGGCCCGCCGAAGCGGGCCCGGAAACGCAGCAGGGACGGGGTTTACTGCCCGGTTTTGACCGCCACGAAGGCGCTGTTGCTGCCCGCGCGCACCAGCAGCATCACCACATCGCCCTTCTTGTAGCCGCCCAGCGCCTTGTTCAGCGCAGCCACGCTGCCGACCGGGGTGCGCCCGACCTGCAGGATCACCATGCCCGGCGACAACCGGGCATCGCGGGCAGCCTGGCCCTTGACGTTGGTGATGCGCACGCCTTCACCCGCGTCCAGCCCCAGCTGCTGGCGCTGCGGGGCGGTCAGGTCGGCCACGTCCAGGCCCAGCAGGGCGTTGGCACCCACCTGCGGCGCCGCGTCGGCGGCAGCCGGACCGGCGGTGCCGCGGGCGGCATCCTCGGCCAGCTCGGTCAGGGTCGCGGTGATCTCACGCTCCTTCCCTTCGCGCAGCACGCCCAGGCGGACCTTGCTGCCCGGCGCCTGGGCGCCGATCAGCGGCGGCAGATCGCTGAAGGTGTTGATCGGGGTGCCGTTGACCGAGCGGATCACATCGCCGACTTCCAGCCCGGATTTGGCCGCGGCACTGCCCGGAACCAGTTCGTTGACCAGCGCGCCACGGCTGTCGGGCAGGTTGAAGCCCTGCGCAACATCGCCGGTGATGGCGCCCACGATCGCGCCCAGCTGGCCACGGCTCACGCGCCCGTTCTTCTTGATCTGCTCGACCGCACCCATGGCCAGGTCGATCGGGATCGCGAAGCTGATGCCCATGTAGCCGCCCGAAGCGGAGAAGATCTGCGAGTTGATGCCGACCACTTCACCGCGGGTATTGAGCAGCGGGCCACCCGAGTTGCCCTGGTTGATCGCGACGTCGGTCTGGATGAACGGCACGTAGCGCTGGTCCTGGCCGCCGGTGCTCCGCCCAACCGCACTGACCACGCCGGCGGTGACCGAGTGGTCCAGGCCGAACGGCGAGCCGATCGCGACCACCCACTGGCCGGGCTTGAGCGTATTGGAATCGCCCACGCGCACGGTCGGCAGGTTCTTCGCATCGATCTTGAGCAGGGCCACGTCGTACTGCTGGTCGCTGCCGATCACCTTGGCGGTGAATTCGCGGCGGTCGCCCAGCTTGACCTTCACTTCGCCGGCGTCGGCCACCACATGGTGGTTGGTCAGCACGTAGCCGTCGGGCGAGATGATGAAGCCCGAGCCCATGCCGCGGCCGCGGATGCTGGGACCTTCATCATCGCCACCGGGCTGGCCCGGCATCTGGAAGTCCGGGCCGAAGAAGCGGCGGAAGAACTCCGGCATCTCGTCATCGCCCGGACCGGGGCCGGCGCCGCGCGCCTGGCGGTTGCTGCGCACGATGGTGGTTTCAATGTTTACCACGCCCGGACCGACCTGCTCCACCAGGTTGGTGAAGTCCGGCAGGCCACTGACCAGCGGCGCGGCCGGCGCACGCGGGGCGGCGGCCACCTGCGCCGCAGGCGCGGTCGGGCTGGGCGACTGGGCACAGGCCACCAGCGGAAGGGTGATGGCCAGCAGGGCCATGGCGTGCGTGCGGATACGGGCGGTCATCAGACTCGAGCCTCCGGGTCAGGGATGTTCAGGGGAAGGGGTGGCGCTGCACGTCGCGTGCAGCGCCTGGATGTCGGGAATGGAGGCAAAGGTCAGTCGCGCTGGCGACGCACCGGCGGCGCGCCGGACGCGTCATCCTGCAGGCGCGGCTCGAACGGATAGAACGCCGCCTGGGGCTCCTGCGTGGAGAAGCTGGCATTGAGCGCCCCGCTGCTGCCCACCGTCGAGCGCGGCCACGGCCGGGCCTGCAGGTTGCCGACCTCACCGAACGGCAGGGTCCGGGCATCGGGGGCTGGCACCGACGGGGCCGGTGCAGGCTGGCTGGCCACCGCACGCACCGGTTCGGCGCTGCGGCCGGCCACGCTGCGCGCGGCGGCCTGCTGGGTGCGGGTGGCACTGCTACGGCGGGCATTGACGGCTGCGGCCGGCACGGCGGCCACGGCCAGGGCGGCATCGGCCACTACGGCGGCATCCAGCGGCGCGCGCGGCGGGGCCGGCGGCAGCTGCGCTTGGCTGGCGATGATCGTGGTCGGCTGCTCCGGCGGGGCCTGCCCGGGCAACTGCTCGCGGCTCATGAACAGTGCGATGGCGGCCACCGAGGCGGCCAGCGCGGCACCGCCACCCCAGCGCAGCAGACCGCCGCGGCGCTGGCGCGGCGCCGGCGTTGCGGCGACCACCGTGACCGGCTCGGCCGCAACAGCGGCCTGGATCCGGTCGGCAAAGCCCTGCGGCGCCGGCGCACAGGCCTGCCCGCGCAGCACATCGCCCAGCAGCTGCCAGCGTTCCTGGCAGCGGGACAGGTCTTCATCGTGTTCCAGGCGGCGCAGCAGGAACCGCGCCTCTTCCAGCGGCAGCTCTCCATCGACCAGTGCAGAAAGCTGCTGGCGGTGGTGGGCATCGAATTTGTCAGGCATCTGGTGGCTCATACGCGGCTCTTCTCGCGGGTGGCGCTGCCGACATCCAGCAGCGGCCGAAGTTCAGTGTCGATCGCCTCGCGGGCACGGAAGATCCGCGACCGCACGGTGCCGATCGGGCACCCCATCTTCTGCGCGATTTCTTCGTAACTCAGGCCCTCAACCTCGCGCAGGGTGATGGCCGATCTCAACTCTTCCGGCAACGCCGACACCGCCTTCATCACCGTCTGCTCCAGCTCCTGGCGCATCAACTCGCGTTCGGGCGTGTCGGTATCGCGCAGGCGGGTGCCGCTGTCGAACTGTTCGGCGTCCCCGATCTCGATGTCATCGGTGGGCGGGCGGCGGTTGTGGGCGGCTAGATGGTTTTTGGCAGTGTTCACGGCAATCCGGTGCAACCAGGTATAGAACTGGGCATCGCCGCGGAAACTGCCGATCGCGCGGTAAGCGCGGACGAACGTATCCTGGGCAACGTCCTGACATTCACTCCAGTCGGCGATGTAGCGCCCGATCAAGGCGACGATCCGATGCTGGTACTTGCGCACCAGCACATCGAACGCCGCGCTTTCGCCGCGCTGCACGCGCCGGACCAGCTCCAGGTCCAGCTCCTGTGGTGTTTCAACCTCGGCCATGGGGGGCCGCACTCCTGTCAGCCCAACCGACGTCGGGCAATGAGACTGCCAATCCCGGGAAAAGTTCAGCGCCGATCACCGCGCGCCGTACCAGCTTTTAACCACCGTTCCGTTAAGGTTCCAGATCACCGCCATGAACCGGCTGCTCCTCCCCCCAGCTATAGGGATTTGACGGGGAGGAAACAACCTCTGGATCATAGCCCCCTTCTCCATACACAACCGGATGGAACGCCTCCATGCTCTCAGGCTTCGATGGGCTCCGCTTCTCACATTGGCACCCCGAGATCCGTGACGATGGTGTCGTGGTGCTCAGCCTCGACCGCCACGACAGCAGCGTCAATGCGATGTCGCAGGACGTGCTGCTGGAACTGGGCGACCTGGTCGAACGCCTGGCGCTGGACCCGCCCAAGGCGGTGGTGGTGCAGTCGATCAAGCCGGCCGGCTTCATCGCCGGTGCGGACCTGAAGGAATTCCAGGAATTCGATCGCCGCGGCACCGTCAACGACGCCATCCGCCGTGGCCAGACCACCTACCAGAAGCTGTCCGAGCTGCCCTGCCCGACCGTGGCCGCCATCCATGGCCACTGCCTGGGCGGCGGCACCGAGCTGGCGCTGGCCTGCCGCTACCGCGTGGCCTCCAACGATCCCTCCACCCGGATCGGCCTGCCCGAAACCCAGCTCGGCATCTTCCCCGGTTGGGGTGGCAGCGCGCGCCTGCCGCAGCTGGTCGGCGCCCCCGCCGCCATGGACATGATGCTGACCGGCCGCAACCTGTCGGCATCGGCCGCCCGCAACATCGGCCTGGTCGACAAGGTCGTTGCCCCGGCAGTGCTGCTCGACACCGCCGTCGCACTGGGCCTGTCCGGCACCACCCGCCCGTTCAAACAACGCCTGACCGCCTGGGCCACCAACATCTGGCTGGCGCGCAGGCTGCTCGCCCCGCAGATGGCCAAGCAGGTCGCGCGCAAGGCCAAGAAAGACCACTACCCCGCCCCGTATGCCCTGATCAACACCTGGGCACGCACCGGCGGCAGCGGCATCCAGGCCCGCCTGGACGCCGAACGCCGCGCCGTGGTCAAGCTGGCCGGCACCCCGACCGCGCGCAACCTGATCCGCATCTTCTTCCTGACCGAGCGCCTCAAGGCACTGGGCGGAAAGGACCACGGCATCCGCCACGTGCACGTGGTCGGCGCCGGCGTGATGGGCGGCGACATCGCCGCGTGGTCTGCCTACAAGGGCTTCGAGGTCACCCTGCAGGACCGCGAACAGCGCTTCATCGACCCGGCCATCGAACGCGCCCAGGCCCTGTTCGCCAAGAAAGTGCGTGACGAGAGCAAGCGCCCCGCCGTCGCCGCGCGCCTCAAGGCCGACCTCGCCGGCGACGGCGTTGCCGTGGCCGATCTGGTGATCGAAGCCATCATCGAGGATGCTGAAGCCAAGCGTGGCCTTTACCAGACGCTCGAGCCGAAGATGAAGGCCGACGCCCTGCTGACCACCAACACCTCCTCCATCCCGCTGGTGGAACTGCGCGACCACATCCAGCGCCCGGCCCAGTTCGCCGGCCTGCACTACTTCAATCCCGTCGCCCAGATGCCGCTGGTGGAAATCATCCACCACGACGGCATGGCCCCGGAGACCGAGCGCCGCCTGGCCTCGTTCTGCAAGGCCTTGGGCAAGTTCCCCGTGCCCGTCGCCGGCACCCCCGGCTTCCTGGTCAACCGCGTCCTGTTCCCGTACATGCTCGAAGCGGCCACCGCTTATGCCGAAGGCGTGCCCGGCCCGGTCATCGACAAGGCCGCCGTCAAGTTCGGCATGCCCATGGGCCCGATCGAACTGCTCGACACCGTCGGCCTGGACGTCGCCGGCGGCGTCGGCAAGGAACTGGCTCCGTTCCTGGGCCTGCAGATCCCCGCTGCCCTGCAGACCGTCGAACCGGGCAAGCGCGGCAAGAAGGATGGCCAGGGCATCTACAAGTGGGACAACGGCCGCGCCCAGAAGCCGGACGTACCGGCCAATTACCAGGCGCCGGAGGACCTGGAGGACCGCCTGATCCTGCCGTTGCTCAACGAAGCCGTCGCCTGCCTGCACGACGGGGTGGTGGCTGACGCAGACCTGCTCGACGCCGGCGTCATCTTCGGCACCGGCTTCGCCCCGTTCCGCGGCGGCCCGATCCAGTACATCCGCGCCACCGGCGCCGATGCGCTGGTGGAGCGCCTGAAGGTACTGCAGCAGCGCCACGGCGACCGTTTTGCCCCGCGCCCGGGGTGGGACGCGGCGGTGTTGCGTGAGCCGGTGATCTGACGGTTGATTGACCAAAACAGAAACGCCACCGCCCGGTGGCGTTTCTGTTTGCCGTTGGTTGGTTGATCCCGATCCCAATGGGCCGGTAACGGTCACTGGCCTCTGGTTGGTTGATCCCGATCTGCGGACGTTACGTAACAATTCGTAGCCTCGGCCGTTGGCCGGACACCGCGCGCAGCGCGGCCCAAGCATCCGAAGGCGGTTGCGCAACGATCGCCACCATCCACCCGGCGTTTAAACGTTCCGAAGCCGTCCGTCCGGGGTCATGAACGCCTGAAACACGATTTCGGTATGGTCCAAACGTCGGGTGGATGGTCGCGGGCGATGAACCACGGTGTTCGGAAACCTGGGCCGCGCTGCGCGGTGTCCGGCCAACGGCCGGGGCTACGAATTCATACGGGCCCATTGGGATCGGGATTAACCCACCACGGGCCCATTCGGATCCAGGTCAACCCACCAACATGTAACGCGGGCGACCTGCGGTTGACTGGAACAACCTGTTACCCGAACGGGCCATGAAACCGCCCTGCGCGCGTGCCATCCTTCCAACCTGTCCCCCGCCAGCGAGAAAGCCCGCATGACGACCATCATCGCCCCGCGCGTCCATGACATCGGCGGCCTTGAAGTCCGCCGCGCCGTGCCCAGCATCCAGGCGCGCAGCGTCGGCCCGTTCGTGTTCGTCGACCAGATGGGTCCCGCCGTCATGGGCGCCGGTGCCGGCATCGACGTCCGCCCGCACCCGCACATCGGCCTGGCCACCGTCACCTTCCTCTGGTCCGGCGCCATCGGCCACCGCGATACCCTCGGCTCCGACCAGGTGATCCGCCCCGGCGACGTCAACTGGATGACCGCCGGCCGCGGCATCGCCCACTCCGAACGCACCCCGCCGGTGGAGCGCGAACACGACCACCCCATCCACGGCATGCAGACCTGGGTCGCACTGCCGAAGGCGTATGAAGAAACCGCGCCCGCCTTCTACCACCACGCCGCCGCCACCCTGCCCGAGCAGCGCCGCAACGGCGCCTGGCTGCGCGTCATCGCCGGTCGCGCCTACGGCGAAGAATCCCCCGTGAAAGTCTTTGCCGACACCCTCAACGTCGCCATCGACCTCGACCCCGGTGCCGAACTCGACCTCGATACCGGCCACGTCGAACGCGCGCTCTACATCCTGGAAGGCGAGGCCCAGCTCGACGGCGTCGATCTGCCCGCCCAGCATCTCATCATTCCCGAAGCCGGCGCACGTGGCCGGTTGCGCGCCAAGACCCCGTTGAAGGCCATGCTGCTCGGTGGTGAACCGCTGGACGGACCGCGCCACCTCTGGTGGAACTTCGTCTCCAGTTCCAAGGAACGCATCGAGCAGGCCAAGCACGATTGGGAATCGGGGGCTTTCGGCAACATTCCCGGCGACGACAAGGAGTTCATTCCACTGCCGGCGTAATGCGCGCGCGTTGCATCATCCGATTTCCGACGTGATTCCCCCTGGGCATCCGTGGAGATCTTCAATGAGCATGGGCAAGCGTCTTGCCGCCGAATTCCTCGGCACCTTCTGGCTGGTTCTCGGCGGCTGTGGCAGCGCCGTCCTCGCAGCGAAATTCGGCGGTGAGGGCAACCCGCTGGGCATCGGCTTCCTCGGCGTCGCACTGGCCTTCGGCCTCACCGTCCTGACCGGCGCCTACGCGTTCGGCCACATCTCCGGCGCCCACTTCAACCCCGCTGTCAGCGTCGGCCTGTGGGTCGGCGGGCGCTTCCCGGCGCGCGACCTGCTGCCCTACATCGTCGCCCAGGTGCTGGGCGGCCTGCTGGCCGGCTTCATCCTGCTGCAGATCGCCTCCGGCGCACCCGGCTTCCAGATCGACGGCAGCCAGGCAGGTGCCTTCGCCAGCAACGGATACGGCGCACTCTCGCCCGGTGGCTACAGCGTCGCCGCCGCCTTCCTGTGCGAAGTGGTGCTCACCGCCCTGTTCCTGGTCGTCATCATGGGCGCCACCCACGGCCGCGCCCCGGCGGGCTTCGCCCCGATCGCCATCGGCCTGGCCCTGACCCTGATCCACCTGATCAGCATCCCGGTCACCAACACCTCCGTGAACCCGGCCCGCTCCACTGCCGTGGCGGTGTTCGCCGGCAGCGGCGCGCTTGGCCAGCTGTGGCTGTTCTGGCTGGCCCCGCTGCTGGGCGGGCTGATCGGCGGGATCGCCTACAAGTGGATGGGCGCCAGCGACGTTCCCATCGACGGCGACCGCTAACCGCGTTCAGAAACATTTGAAACGGTTATTTGAAGAACCGGTCACATTCCGTTAAGGTCGAAATCACCAGACCGTCACCTGACGGGTCCTTCCGGTACGCGCATGGGGCATGCGCAGCACATCGGCCAGGGAACGCTTGGCCACCGGAAGCGCCCGCAGGGGACGGCACGGCTACTTGCACACTTGGGGGAACGCATGAAGATCCTGCACGCCTTGATATTCCTTGGCCTTTCACTGACGGCCGGCACCGCCACGGCGCAATCGGCGGCCAAATGCCCGGCACTGCCCGAATCCAGCGGCCTGCAGTGGCAGGAACAGTCTGCGGCCACCTACGTGCTCTGCAAGGCCACTGCGGCAGACGGGCGCGAGGTGATGACCATGATGCTCACCGGGCGCGACCCGGAAATTCCGCTGGCCCGCCCGCTGCGCCAGGAAAAGGGCAACTTCGCCGGTGAGTCGCTGTACTGGTACCAGCCTGACCTGGGCGGACAGCAGCCGCCGGGGTATGCCACCCGCCGTATGACCGTGGTCAAGTTCGACAAGAACCGCTACGCGCAGATTTCGCTGTATCCCAGCGACGCCAGCGAACTGCGCACGCTGCAGACGTTGTCGCAGGGCATGAACCTCAATCCGTCGGCGGTCGCCGCCGAGCGGTGACACCCGGTAGCGCCGGCCGTTGGCCGGCACGCGGGTGGCCAGCGCCGGCCAACGGCCGGCGCTGCCTTGTTTCAGAAGCGGCCTTCCTGGAAATCCACGAAGGCCTGCATCAGTTCCTGCCTGGTGTTCATCACAAACGGGCCATGACGCATCACCGGCTCCCGCAACGGCCGGCCGGCGACCAGGATCAATCGCGCTCCACCGGCGCCCGCGCGCAGCTGCAGCAGTTCGCCGCCACCGAGCACCGCCATTTCCTGCCGGTCGACCGGACGCGCGTCATCGCCGTCGCCAATCGTCAGCCCGCCTTCGAACACATAGGCGAACGCGTTATGTCCTTCCGGCAGCACGTAATCCCAGGCCGTGCCTGCGTCCAGCTGCACGTCCAGGTACAGCGGATCGGTGGCCGGCTGCACGATCGGGCCGACCGTGTCGCCCACCTGCCCCGCGATCACCTTGACCTGCACGCCCGGCGCCGGCTGGGCCAGCGGGATGCGGTCCGGCGCGAACTCCTGGTACTTGGGATCGGTCATCTTGTCGCGCGCCGGCAGGTTCACCCACAACTGGAAGCCGCGCATCTGCCCCGATTCCTGCTCGGGCATTTCGGAATGCACCAGGCCGCGGCCGGCGGTCATCCACTGCACGCTGCCCGGGGTGAGCAGGCCTTCGTTGCCGTGGTTGTCCTTGTGCCGCATGCGCCCGTCGAGCATATAGGTCACGGTCTCGAAGCCGCGATGCGGGTGGCTGGGGAAGCCGGCGATGTAGTCCTCGGCGCGATCGGTGCCGAATTCATCCAGCAGCAGGAACGGGTCCAGGTCCGGCAGCGAGGGACCACCGATGACCCGGGTCAGGCGCACGCCGGCCCCGTCGGAGGTGGCCATGCCACGGATGGTGCGCTGCACGCGCACCGGGGTTGGGCTGCTCATGTTGACTCCGGCGAAAGGAAGATGGATACAAGATGGGCGCAGCCCCCGGAGGCGCCAACCGTCATGCCCGCAACCGATTGTTCCAAGCGTGGTGTTCTGTACCCGTGTACGACCAAAGTACTAGCGGCAAGCCTCCGCAGGCGCATTGACCCGGTCACTGCCAGGGCGGACCCTTACGGAGTTCTTCAGGGAGACGCAATCTCATGAAAGGTTTTTCCAAGCTGGGTTGGGCGGCGCTCGCGCTGCTCGGCGCATTCTGTCTTGGCACCGTCGCATTGCGGCGGGGCGAACACATCAACGCGCTGTGGATCGTGGTCGCCGCAGTCTCCATCTATCTCATTGCCTATCGCTTCTACAGCCTGTTCATTGCCGACAAGGTGATGCAGCTCGATCCCACCCGGGCCACGCCCGCGGTGATCAACAACGATGGCCTGGATTACGTGCCCACCAACAAGCACGTGCTGTTCGGCCACCACTTCGCGGCCATCGCCGGCGCGGGGCCACTGGTGGGCCCGGTGCTGGCGGCGCAGATGGGCTACCTGCCCGGCCTGCTGTGGCTGGTGGTGGGCGTGGTGCTGGCCGGCGCGGTGCAGGACTTCATGATCCTGTTCATTTCCAGCCGCCGCAACGGGCGTTCACTGGGTGACCTGGTGCGCGAGGAAATGGGCCAGGTGCCTGGCACCATCGCGTTGTTCGGCGCGTTCCTGATCATGATCATCATCCTGGCGGTGCTGGCGATGGTCGTGGTGAAGGCACTGGCGGAAAGCCCGTGGGGCATGTTCACGGTGATTGCGACGATGCCCATCGCGATCCTGATGGGCATCTACATGCGCTACATCCGCCCTGGCAAGATCGGCGAGATTTCGGTGGTGGGGTTGATCCTGCTGCTGCTGGCGATCTGGTACGGCGGCAAGGTGGCGGCGGACCCGGTCTGGGGCCCGGCCTTCACCTTCACCGGGATCCAGATCACCTGGATGCTGATCGGTTACGGCTTCGTGGCTTCGGTGCTGCCGGTGTGGCTGCTGCTGGCCCCGCGCGATTACCTGTCGACGTTCCTGAAGATCGGCACGATCGTGGCGCTGGCCATCGGCATCCTGATCGTGATGCCGGAGCTGAAGATGCCGGCGCTGACGCAGTTCGCGGCCAGCGGCGATGGTCCGGTGTGGAAGGGCGGGATGTTCCCGTTCCTGTTCATCACCATTGCGTGCGGTGCGGTGTCGGGCTTCCATGCGCTGATCGCGTCGGGCACGACGCCGAAGCTGCTGGCCAATGAGCGCCACATGCGCTACATCGGTTACGGCGGCATGCTGATGGAATCGTTCGTGGCGGTGATGGCGCTGGTGGCGGCATCGATCATCGATCCGGGCATCTACTTCGCGATGAACAGCCCGGCGGCGGTGATCGGTGCCGATGCGGTCTCGGCGGCACACTACATCACCACGACGTGGGGCTTCACCATCACGCCGGAGCAGCTGGAGGCGACGGCGGCGGCGATTGGCGAGCCGACGATCCTGCACCGTGCGGGTGGCGCGCCGACGCTGGCGGTGGGTATCGCGCAGATCCTGCACCAGGCGATCCCGAGTGGCAGCAACGCGATGATGGCGTTCTGGTACCACTTCGCGATCCTGTTCGAGGCACTGTTCATCCTGACGGCGGTGGATGCGGGTACGCGTGCGGGCCGATTCATGCTGCAGGACCTGCTGGGCAACTTCATCCCGGCGCTGAAGAAGACCGAGTCGTGGACGGCGAACATCATCGCGACGGCGGGCTGCGTGGCGCTGTGGGGCTACCTGCTGTACACGGGCGTGGTGGATCCGTTCGGTGGCATCCAGACGTTGTGGCCGCTGTTCGGCATCTCGAACCAGATGCTGGCGGGTATCGCGCTGATGCTGGGTACGGTGGTGCTGTTCAAGATGAAGCGTGACCGCTATGCGTGGGTGACGGCGGTGCCGGCGGTATGGCTGCTGATCTGCACGACGTATGCGGGGCTGATCAAGATCTTCGACAGCAATCCGGCGCAGGGCTTCCTGGCGCAGGCGCACAAGTTCCAGGATGCGATTGCGAGCGGGACGATCACGGCACCGGCCAAGACGGTGGGGCAGATGCAGCAGATCGTGGTGAACGCGTACGTGAACACGGGTCTGACGGTGCTGTTCCTGTTCGTGGTGTTCGCGATCCTGGCCTATGCGATCAAGACGATCGTGGTGGCACGCCGTACGCCGCAGCGCACGGACCGTGAGACGGAATACGTGGCGCTGCAGCCGCACCAGATGGCGGACCTGTGATGAGCACGGGTCTGGTTCCGGTCGGGCAGTACCAGGCGCACCGCCGCATCTGGCGGCGCCTGGTGCAGACGGCACGTCTGTGCTGCGGGATTCCCGATTACGACAACTACGTGCGGCACGTGCTGGAGAAGCATCCGGACCGCACGCCGATGGACTACAAGACGTTCTTCCGCGAGCGCCAGGAAGCGCGTTACGGCGGCCGTAATGGGGGTCGCTGCTGTTGATTTAATTGGTGGTGGATTCAAAACCGAAAAGGCGGCGCATCTGCGCCGCCTTTTCTTTGGCTCTTCATTTCCATCGGCTATGGCGGGACGGAACGAAAACGCGGTAGCGCCGGCCGTTGGCCGGCCCTCACCATGCTGATGGTGTCGTTACGCTCCGGCCATCCATTTAAGGATCAAGCCGGTTACGTATGCCAGACCGGTTCCCGTGGCGTACCCGACTGTTCCCAGGAGCACTCCCACCGGCGCCAGGCTGGGATGGAATGCTGCCGCCACCACCGGCGCCGATGCCGCCGCGCCGATGTTGCCCATCGAGCCGATGCCGAAGAAGAACAGGGGCGCTTTGACCAGCTTGGCGACGGTCCACAGGACGAGGATGTGGGTGAGCATCCAGATCACGCCGAGCAGGAACAGCCACGGGCGATCCAGCAGGGACAGCAGGTCCATCTGCATGCCGATGCAGGCGATCAGGAAGTACAGGAACACGGTGCCCAGGCGGGATGCGCCGGCCGATTCGAGCCGGCGTGCGCGGGTGAAGCTCAGGCCGAGGCCGAGCAACGTGGAGAGCAGGACCACCCAGACGAAGGCGCTGTCGAGGCTGAACTGGCTGGCCCAGCTGATGTGGGCTTTGAACCAGGCGCTCAGGGGGGCGGCGATGGCGTGGGCCAGGCCGACGCCGCCGAGGGCGACGCCGACGATCAGCATGAGGTCGGTGAGGCTGGGAATGCGGGCATTCTGGGCCTCATAGGCACTGATGCGCGCTTTCATTTCGTCGATGGCGCGGGTGTCGGCGCCGTTGCGGGCGTCGATCTGGGTGGCGCGGTTGGCCAGGAACAGCAGGACGGCCATCCACAGGCTGGCGCAGGCGACGTCGACGACGGCGAACTGGCCGAAGGTGGTGGCGTCGGTACCGAATACTTCGCGCATGGCGACCATGTTGGCGCCGCCACCGATCCAGCTGCCGGCCAGTGCGGCCATGCCGGCCCAGGTGTCGCCGGCGACGGTTTCCGGGTGGATCCAGGACATCAGCTGGAACGACACCACGGCGCCTAGCATGATGCCGAAGGTGCCGGCGCAGAACACGATGAGCAGCTTGGGGCCGAGCTTGAGGATGCCCTTGAGGTCGATGGAAAGGGTGAGCAGCACCAGGGCGGCGGGCAGCAGCACGTCGCGGGCGATGGGGTTGTAGAGGGCGGTGTCGTGGCCGTCGATGAGGCCAGCGGTGTTGTAGATGGCCGGGATGAAGTAGCACAGCAGCAGGGCGGGCACCCAGGCGAAGATTTTCTTCAGCAGGGGGGTCGGGCCGCTGGCGGCCCAGAAAATCAGGGCCAGGGTGGCGGCGATCAGGCCAAGGCCAACGATGTCGTTGGTGATGAGGGCAGTACTGGGTTCGGTCGGCATGCGATCCTCTGTCGATCGAAAGGGCAAAAAAAAGCGCCGCATGATGCGACGCCTTTTTGAGCTTAACACTCTCTTCACCACATGCCACGTTGCGCTGCCGCGCACTGCCACGCCTACCCTGGCAGCGATGCGCTCAGGTCGAGGATGACGCGGGTACCGCGCGGTTCGCTCTGTTCGATGGTGAGTGCCCAGCCGAGGTGTTCGCACAGGCGGGCGATCAGTTCGAGGCCGATGCCGCTCTGTCCGTTGCGATCACCGCGGGCCATGCGCGCGTAGACCGCGGCAATTTCTTCAGGGCTCATGCCTTCGCCGGGATCCTGCAGGGTGACCACGGCACGGTCGGATACGTTGATGGTGATGGTGCCGCGGCCACTGTTTTCGATGGCGTTGCGCAGCAGGTTGCCGATCGCGGCCTGGACCACGCCGAGCGGCGCGATGATGTCCACGTTGGCCAGGCCCTGCACGGCGATCTGCAGGTCCTTGTCGCCCATCAGGTGGCGATGGTCTTCGATGATGTCCGGCACCAGCTGGTCCAGCGGGATGCGTTCCTTCAACGCGGCCAGGCGCGCCGGTTCGCGCGCGAGCACCAGCAGCAGCTGGATGAGCTGCTCCACGCCCTGGGCGGTGCGGTGCACGCGCTGCATCTGCTGGCGCGCACGGTCGGGCAGCGCGGGCTGCTCCAGCGCCAGTTCGGCGGCGCCGGTGATCACCGCGATGGGGGTGCGCAGTTCGTGGCTGGCGGTGCTGATGAACACCCGTTCGCGCTCGACGAACTGTTCGTTGCGGGCCAGGTAGTCGTTGAGTGCGGCGGCGATGACGTACAGCTCGGAACTGCCGCGCGGGTCGACTTCGACGCGCTGGCCAGGCACGCCGGGCTTGAGGCCGTCGATATGCCGGGCCAGCGAGCGCAGCGGGCTGACCAGGCGACTGACACCGAACGAGGCCATCACCACCGTCACTACGATCATCACCACGCTGGCCAGCATCACCCAGCGGGTGGCGAATTCTTCCAGGTCGTGGAAGTCGTTGATGTCCAGCACCAGTGCAAGCCGCCCCTGCCCGGCGGTGTCGCGCACCATCACCGCGCTGGCGCGGCCGGCGATTTCCACGCCGTCGTGCAGGCCCGGATGCAGGGTGCGCAGGATCGGCGGAACACCGGGACTGTCATCGACGGTGAACAGGCGCAACGTGTCCGAGTCCTGCCAGCGGTAATGCGGTTCGTGTTCGATGTGGCTGACGATGCTGTCCAGTTCGGAGTTCAATAGTGCGCGCCACGCCGAATGCTCGGCATGCTCGTGCACGTAGTTGCCCACGCTGAACACCGCCAGGGAGATCAACGCCAGGTAGCCCAGTAGCCACCAGACCAGCCGCCGGTGCAGCGGCGCGGGCTTACGCAGTTTCATCGTGGCCTTCGGTGGCCGGCGCACCCAGGCGATACCCCACGCGCGGCAGGGTATGGATGAGCTTGTGCTGGAACGGACCGTCCACGCTGCGGCGCAGTTCGTAGATGTGGGAACGCAGCAGGTCGCCGTCGGGCAGCTCATCGCCCCACAGCGCGAACTCCAGCTGCTGGCGGGTGACCGCCGCCGGGCTGGCGCGCATCAGCACTTCAAGCAGCTTGCGGCAGGCCGGGTACAGGTGCAGGGCCTGGCCGTCGCGCTGCGCTTCCAGCGTGGCCAGGTCCAGGGTGAGATCGGCTACTTCCAGCACCTTGCGCGGGTTGCGCCCCTGCGCGCGCACGCGCAGCGCTTCCAGCCGGACTTCCAGTTCCGGCAGGGCGAACGGCTTGGTCAGGTAGTCGTCGGCGCCGGCGCGGAAGCCGGCGATCTTGTCGGGCAGTTCGTCGCGCGCGGTGAGCATGATCACCGGCACTTCCGAGCCGTGCTCGACGCGCAGGCGGCGCAGCACGTCGGGGCCTTCCATGCGCGGCAGCATCCAGTCCAGGATCAGCGCGTCGTAGTTCTGGGTGGCGGCCAGGTGCAGGCCGGTGACGCCATCGGGGGCGACGTCGAGGACATGGCCACGCGCTTCGAAATACTCGAACAGGTTGGCGACCAGTTGGCGGTTGTCTTCGATGACCAGGAGCCGCATGCGTCGGGAACTCGGGGGTGATGGCCGCATGGTAGCCCCGGGAATGTCGGAATCCAGTCGCAATTGCCCCGATTCGACGCTTTTCTTACATTGCTTCGGCGAAAGTGCCTGCTCTTCCGGGAACCCCATGCCCCCTTGCCGACACTACTGACGCGCCATCGGTGGCAACTGCTCACCTGCCTTGCCCTGTTGCTGGCCCTTGCGGCGGGAATCGGCCTGCGCGCTCCTACGCCACCGGATGAGCCGCGCTTCGTGCTGGCCGCCCGGGCCATGGTCGAGACCGGCCAATGGCTGCTGCCGCACCGGGGCAGCGAACTCTACGCCGAAAAACCGCCGCTGTTCATGTGGATGCAGGCGGCCACCTACCAGCTGATCGGCCACTGGAACCTGGCCTTCCTGCTGCCCTCGCTGCTGGCCGGGCTGGCCACGCTGTGGTTGAGCTGGGACCTGGCCCGGCGCCTGTGGAACCGGCGCGTCGCGTGGTGGGCGATGTTGTCGCTGGCCAGCTGCCTGCAGTTCGGGCTGATGGCCAAGCGCGCGCAGATCGACATGGTGCTGGTCACGCTCACCACCCTGTCGTTGTGGGCGCTGCTGCGTCACCTGCTGGAACGGCCGAACACGCGCATGCTGTGGGTGGCCGGGTTCGCTGCGGGCCTCGGCACGGTCACCAAGGGCGTGGGCTTCCTGCCGCTGCTGGTGCTGCTGCCGTGGGCGCTGTGGCGCTGGCAGGGCCAGCTGCGGCCTGGCGCTGCCCTGCCCCGCGCGCGTTCAATGCTGTGGCTGATACCCGCATTCCTACTCGGCACCGCCGTGTGGCTGGGTCCACTTGGGATCGCGCTGCTCAATGACCCCGCGCCCGAGCTGCAGGGCTATGCCCGCGAACTCCTGTTCAAGCAGACCGGCACCCGCGATGCCAATGCCTGGCACCACGTGCAGCCGGCCTGGTACTACCTGCAGGTGATCGCCATCCTGTGGCTGCCCGGCAGCCTGCTGCTGCCCGCGCTGGCTCCGGCGTGGTGGAGGCGCCTGAAGCGCCTGGATGGACGCTACTGGCTCCTGCTCGGTTGGGCGCTGCTGGTGCTGGTGTTCTTCAGTGCCAGCCCCGGCAAGCGCGAGGTCTACATCTTCCCGATGCTGCCGGCGCTGTGCGTGGCCGCCGCCCCGCTGCTGCCCGGCCTGCTGCGCCGGCCTGGTCCGCGCTGGTTGCTGCTGGCCTACGTGCTGGTGCTGGGCGCGGCGGCTCTGGGGATCGGCGCGCAGTTGCTGGGCGACGGTGCCTGGGCGCATGCGCAGCTGGCCAAGCGCGGCATGCCAGAAACCCTGCTGCCGGTACTCGGGGCGTGGCTGCTTGGCTTCGGCATTGTGGTGCTGCTGCTGGCCGCCTGGCTTCGCCAGCGGCGTGCCGGCATGCTTGCTGTGTTGACTGCGGTGCTGTTGTGGAACCTGCACGGCTGGGGCCTGATGCCTGCATTGGGTCCGTACAGTTCTTCGTCGGCATTGATGCAGCAGGTCGGCGAGCGGATGGGCCCGTCGGCCGAGCTGGGCGCGCTGGCCTGGCGCGAGCAGAACCTGCTGCAGGCCGACCGGCCGGTGACCGACTTCGGGTTCAAGCGCCCCTGGGACGAACAGTGGCATGACGCGGGCCCGTGGCTGGCGCAGGCGCCGCACGAGCGCTGGCTGCTGGTGCTGGAGCAGGCGATCAGTCCCTGCGTGGATCGCGCGCAGGCGGTGATGGTCGGCAGTGCCAACCGCAACCGCTGGTGGCTGGTACCCGGCACGGCATGGAATGCAGCCTGCCACGCGGAACTGTCCAAGGATGCAGCCGCCGGCGTGGACGACGGTGACTGAATCGCGGATGCACGGCGCGGCCGATTAACGCGCGGGGAACATCGCTCCGACCGGTCTCCGACACGCCGCTGACGACCATGGCGCCGGTTTCCCCGCCGGCCCTGCCTGATGCTTCCTGCTTCCCCTGCACTTGTCCCGCTTGCTTCCGATGCGCCCGCGCAGGCGTCCGGCTTCCTGCGCCGCCATCTCGGTTGGCCGCTGCTGGCCGTGCTGGCCGCCAGTGCCGTGCTGATGGCGGGCGGGGGTGACCAGTGGCTTGCGGACCAGCTGTACCGCATGGAAGGCCATCACTGGCTCCTGCAGAACGCATGGGCGACGAGCCAGCTGATCCACAAGGGTGGCAAGTGGCTGAGCGCAGCGGCAACGCTGCTGACCCTCGTGCTGTGCTTCCACGCCTGGCGCCACGAACGCGCGGCCGCATGGCGCTGGCCGCTGCTGTACCTGGTAATGGCCGTCGCGCTGGGCACCGGCGTGGTGTCGCTGCTGAAGTCGCTCACCAACATGGATTGCCCGTGGGACCTGGCGCGCTATGGCGGCCTGCGCGAGTACGTAGGCCTGTTCGCCTCCCGCCCGCACGACATGCCGCGCGGGGTGTGCTTCCCGGCCGGGCATTCCAGCGCCGGGTTTGCCTGGGTGAGCCTGTACTTCTTCGCGCTGCTGGTGCGCCCGGCATGGCGATGGCGTGGCCTTGCCGTGGGGCTGGTCGCCGGCGGCGTGTTCGGTGCCGCGCAGCAGCTGCGCGGCGCGCATTTCCTGTCGCATGACCTGTGGACGCTGGCGACCTGCTGGACGGTGTCGCTGCTGTTGTTCCTGCTGGTACGCCGCATCAACGCCCGCGGAGTCCGCGCGTGAACACCCTCGCATCGCGAGTGCCAGGCCTCTCCGCGTTCACCACCGTGCGCAACTGGCGCCCAACCTTGTCCACGGAAGTCCTGATCGCGCTCACCAGCATGTTCTTCGCGCTGGCCTGCAACGGCCTGTTCTGGCACAGCGCGATGGCCACCCATCCGGGAAGCCTGCGCTTCGGCCTTTCGCTGCTGTTGCTGCTGGTCGGCGCGCACAGCCTGCTGATGGGACTGCTGGTGTGGCGCTGGAACGCCAAGGTGATGATCGGCGTGCTGCTGCTGGGCACGGCGATGGCCGCACATTACATGGGCAGTTACCACATCTACCTGGATGCGGACATGCTGCGCAACGTGCTGGCGACCGACCACAAGGAAAGCCGCGAACTGATCACTCCCAGCCTGATCGCCCCGCTGGTGCTGCTCGCGGCGCTGCCGATGGTCGTACTGTGGCGCTTGCAGCTGCTGCGCCGCAGCTGGGGCAAGGCACTGCTGTGGCGTGGCGGCTTCCTGCTGCTGTCGGCCGCCACCGCACTGGGCGGTTCGCTGCTGTCGTTCCAGGAAATGTCGGCGCTGATGCGCAACCAGCGCGAGGTGCGCTACCTGGCCACGCCGGGCAACTACCTGCTGGGCCTGCCCAAGGCGCTGCGCGGCGACAACCCGATCCAGCGCGCACCGAAGCTGCCGATCGGGTTGGATGCCAAGGCCACCCCGCGCGCGGCCGACAGCAGGCCGCGGCTGCTGGTGATCGTGATGGGCGAAACCGCGCGCGCGCAGAACTGGGGCTTGAACGGCTACGCGCGGCAGACCACGCCGCAGCTGGCGCAGACCAGCGCGATCAACTTCCCGGACATGCATTCCTGCGGTACCAGCACGGAAGTGTCGCTGCCCTGCCTGTTCTCGCCCTATGGCCGCCACGATTACGATGAGAAGAAGATCCACGCGCACCAGTCGCTGCTGCACGTGCTCGACCACGCCGGCATCGGCACGCTGTGGCGCGACAACCAGTCCGGCTGCAAGGGCGTGTGCGAAGGACTGCCGATGCAGGCACTGGACGATGCAACGCATCCCACGCTGTGCGCCAACGGCCGTTGCATGGACGAGATCCTGATCGACAACCTCGCCCAACAGGTCCGTGCAACGCCGGGCGACCGGGTGGTGGTGCTGCACCAGCTGGGCAACCACGGCCCGAGCTACTTCGAGCGCTACCCCACCCGCTTCCGCCACTTCACCCCGACCTGCGACACCCCGGACCTGGGCAAGTGCAGCCGCGAGGAAATCACCAACAGCTACGACAACGCGCTGCTGTACACCGACCAGCTGCTGGCCCACACCATCGGCACGCTGCAGGGCATGCAGGATTACGACACGGCGATGATCTATCTGTCCGACCATGGCGAATCGCTCGGCGAGAAGGGCCTGTACCTGCACGGGGTGCCGTACGCGATCGCCCCGCAGGAACAGACCCGGGTGCCGATGACGATGTGGTTCTCGCCCGGCTTCGCCGCCAGCCGCGGGCTGGACCTGGCCTGCGTGCGGCGGCGCGCCAGCCAGTACACGGACCATGACAACGTGTTCCCGTCGGTACTGGGCCTGATGCAGGTGAAGACCGCGCTGTACGAGCGCGACCGCGACCTGTTCGCCGGCTGCGGGCGCTGACGGGACCTGTGGCCCTTGCGGTGCGGCGGCGGCCCCACTAGCCTTCGCCGGTCTGTCACCACCCAAGGATGTCCCCGTGAACCACCGCCCGCTCCTGCTGGCCCTGGCTGTCGGTGCTGCCGCACTGACGCTGGCGGCCTGCCAGAAGGAATCGTCCCCCACCACCGCACCGGCCGCAGGCACCACCGCGCCGACCGAGACCGCGGACCAGTTCATCGCCCGCGTCAACGCCGAGTACAAGGCCCTGTACCCGGAAATGACCTCGGCGCAGTGGCTGTCGTCGACCTACATCAATGACGATTCCGAGCGCGTGGCGGCCAAGGCCAACGAACGCTGGCTGACCATCCTCAATGGCTGGATCGCCCAGGCCGGCAAGTACGACGGCCAGCCGATGAGCGAGGACACCAAGCGCCAGATCCACCTGCTCAAGCTGATGACCGCCATGCCGGCCCCGCGCGACCCGGCCAAGCTGGGCGAGCTGACCCGCATCGCCAGCCGCATGGAAGGCGCGTACGGCTCGGGCAAGTACTGCACCGACGAGGCCAACCCGGCCACCTGCCGCCAGCTCGGCGACCTGGAAGAAGTGCTGGCCAGCAGCCGCGACTACGACAAGCAGCTGGACGCCTGGCAGGGCTGGCACGGCACCACCAAGCCGATGCGCGCCGATTACCAGCGCTTCGTCGGCCTGGTCAACGAAGGCGCCAAGGAAATGGGCTTCGCCGATGCCGGGCAGATGTGGCGCAGCGGCTACGACATGCCGCCCGAGCAGATCGGCCCGGAAACCGACCGCCTGTGGGAACAGGTCAAACCGATGTACGAGCAGCTGCACTGCTACGCCCGCACCAAGCTGGACGGCACCTACGGCAAGGACAAGGCCGAAACCGAAGGCGGCCTGATCGCCGCGCACCTGCTGGGCAACATGTGGCAGCAGGACTGGTCCAACCTGTGGGACCAGCTTGAGCCGTACCCGGGCGCGGGCAGCCTGGACATCACCGCCGCGCTGGAAAAGCAGTACCAGGCGAACCTGAGCGGTGCGCTGGCCAAGGCCGGCGGCAGCAACGCGAACGTGGAAGCGCTGTACAAGGCGCAGCGTGAGGCCGAACTGCGTACCGCCAAGCAGATGACCGAACGCGCGCAGGACTTCTACGTGTCGCTGGGCATGCCGGCGCTGCCGAAGTCGTACTGGGACAAGACCCAGTTCATCAAGCCGCTGGACCGTGACGTGGTCTGCCACGCCAGCGCGTGGGACATGAACATGGAAGGCGACGTGCGTACCAAGATGTGCATCAAGCCGACCGAAGAAAACTTCACCACCATCTACCACGAGCTGGGCCACATCTATTACGACCTGGCCTACAACCCGCTGCCGCCGCTGTTCCAGGGCGGTGCCAACGATGGCTTCCACGAAGCGATCGGCGACACCATCGTGCTGGCGATGACCCCGCAGTACCTGAACTCGATCGGCCTGGTCGACAAGCCGCAGGAAAGCCGCGAGGCGACCATCAACGCGCAGATGCGCATGGCCCTGAGCGGCGTGTCGTTCCTGCCGTTCGGCCTGATGATCGACCGCTGGCGCTGGGGCGTGTTCGATGGCTCGATCACCCCGGACCAGTACAACAAGGCCTGGTGGGACCTGAAGGCCAAGTACCAGGGCGTGGCCCCGGCCTCGGCGCGCGGCGAGGAGTTCTTCGATCCGGGCGCCAAGTACCACGTGCCGGGCAATACCCCGTACACGCGCTACTTCCTGGCGCGCATCCTGCAGTTCCAGTTCTACAAGGGCCTGTGCGACGCGGCCGGCTACAAGGGCCCGCTGCACCAGTGCAGCTTCTACGGCAACAAGGAAGCCGGCCAGAAGTTCTGGGCGATGCTGAGCAAGGGTGCCAGCCAGCCGTGGCAGGCCACGCTGAAGGAAATCACCGGCGGCGACAAGCTCGATGCCGGCCCGATGATCGAGTACTTCACCCCGGTCAACGAGTGGCTGAAGCAGCAGAACCAGGGCCAGATGTGCGGGTGGCAGCCGCCGGCGGCGGCGGCGCCGAAGGCCCCGTAAACGAAAAAAACCGGCCATTGGCCGGTTTTTTTTTGCGCGGTCGGTTGTCAGGATCTTGGTTTCAACGACGCGGCCAACTCGGTCTTGAACTGCTCGAAATCCTTGCCGTCGGCCTTGGCTTCGGCGTGCGCGGCGTCTTTCAATGCATCCGAATACACCAGGCGCACCGGCGTTCCCTGGCGCTCGTGCAGTTCGGCGGCCTGCATGATCAGCGCCAGCACGCGGGCGGCGCTGGGGGTCTGCCCGGCGATACGGCCATCCATGCCCAGCACCCATTCGCCATCGCGGCGCACCACGCCGGCCAGCAGCGTGCGCTGCTGGTCGCGCAGTTCGGCATGGGGCTCCACCGGCGACGCGTTGGCCTTTTCACGATTGGCCGCTTCGGTTTCGCGGCGCTTGCGCAGGTCACGGCGCAGCTTGGAGGTGGTCGACATCAGCGGGACTTCCGGACTTCAACAGATGGGGAAAGGATAACGCACCGGCTCAGGCCAGGCCGGCCAGGGCCTCGCGGCGGCGTTCGCAGCGACGCTCCCAGAACCAGAAGCTGGCGCCGATGGCGAAGAAGCCGGCATAGCCCAGCGCCAGGTGCAGCGGGGTGTGGCTGAGCATCGGCGACACCACCCCGGCCACCACGGTGTTGATCATCAGCTGCAGGAACATCTGCATCGACGAGGCAAGACCGCGCTGGTGCGGGTACATATCCAGCACGGCAAGCGCCAGGATCGGGAAGATCAGCGCCATGCCCACGCCACCGACGAAGATCGGCAGCACCGCCCAGGGCAGCGCGATCTGGTCCACCGCCAGCACATAGGCCAGGTTGACCAGCGCCGATACCGCACACAGGCTGAAGCCGATCCCGACCTGGCGGGCGGCGGTCATCCGCCCGGCCATGCGCCCGGACAGGAACGAGCCCGTGGTCATGCCGCCGATGGTGGGAATGAACAGCCAGGCAAAACCGCCCTCGCCCAGCTGCAGGTGCTGCATCACGAACACCGGTGCCGAGGCGATGTACAGGAAAATGCCGGAGAAATTGAACGCACCGGCTGCCGCCAGGCGCAGCAGGCGCGGATTGGTGCCCATCTGCAGGTAGCTGCGCAGCAGCGCGCGGGTGGACAGCGGGGTGCGGGCTTCCACCGGGTGGGTCTCCGGCAGCCACTTGCCGGTGGCGGCGAGCAACACCAGCGCGAACACCACCAGGAACCAGAAGATCAGCGGCCAGTCGCCGCCGCCGAGCAGGATCCAGCCGCCGATGATCGGCGCGATCGCCGGGGCGATGCCGAAGATCATCGAGACCTGGCTCATCAACCGCTGCGCGTCGGCGCCATGGTAGAGGTCGCGGATCACCGCGCGGCCGACGATCACGCCTACGCCGGCGGTGACGCCCTGCAGCGCGCGGAACACCAGCAGCGTGGTCAGGTCGCGCGACAGCGCGCAGCCGATCGAGGCGGCGATGAACAGCACCAGCCCCCCCAGGATCACCCGGCGGCGGCCGAACGCGTCCGACAGCGGGCCGTGCGCCAGGCTCATCAGGCCGTAGAACAGCAGGTACACGCTCACCGTCTGCTGCACCGCGACCTGGTCGACCTGCATGCGCTCGCCCAGCAGCAGGAACGCCGGGAAGATGGTGTCGATCGAGAACGGGCCGAACATGGCCAGGCCGGCAAGCAGCAGGGCCAGGCGGCGGTTGGAGGGCGGAGCGGGTGTCATCGGGTCTTCCGTCAGCGGCCGTGCGAACGCACGGAAGGCGCCGGCCGCAGCCTGCGGTGGCGCCTGATGAATACGAGGATGCAGCCATGATAGGCCGTCCGCCTGCCTGGCACCATGCCCGGCGGCCGGTTATGACGCGGTCGGCGCCCCCTGTTCATGTGCCGGACGGGCGTTGTCGGCCGGGCCGCTGGGCTATAATTCCCACGCTACATGGTGGGAGAAGCGGCGCTTTGTATTGAAGCACCCGCTGCCGAAGGCGCAACGCCCGTAATCGCTCAGGCCCGATACCACCCGCACCAAAACTCTGGAGAGACCGGCCAGTGCCGGCGCCGAAGGGGCACGAAGCACGCAGCCGCGCGCTTTTAAACTCTCAGGCAAAAGGACAGAGGGGCACCCAGGAAGACCGCAGGGTCCGGTGGATCGTTGTCGCCCATGACACGCCCCGTCCGCGCTTCCGAACGTGCGTGCCCACTCTTTTGGATGCCAGCCATGTCCCAGAACACCCCTACCCTGCGCGAGCTTGAACACCACCACGCGTTCGTTGAACGCCACATCGGCCCCAACGACGCCGAAATCGCGCAGATGCTCGACGTGGTCGGCCACGCCTCGCTGGACGCACTGACCGACGCCATCGTGCCGTCGGGCATCAAGTCGCCGGCCGCGCTGGCGCTGCCCAGCTCGCTGACCGAAGTGGAAGCCCTGGCCAAGATCCGCACCATCGCCGAAAAGAACCAGGTGTTCCGCACCTTCATCGGCCAGGGGTACTACGGCACCCTCACCCCGAACGTCATCCTGCGTAACGTGCTGGAAAACCCGGCGTGGTACACCGCTTACACCCCATACCAGGCCGAGATCTCGCAGGGCCGCATGGAAGCGCTGATCAACTTCCAGACCCTGTGCGCCGACCTGACCGGCATGGAGATCGCCAACGCCTCGCTGCTGGATGAAGCCACCGCCGCGGCCGAAGCGATGACCCTGGCCAAGCGTTCGGCCAAGTCCAGGTCCGACACCTTCTTCGTGCACGACGCCGTGCACCCGCAGACGCTGGAACTGCTGCGCACCCGCGCCGAGCCGATGGGCATCGTGCTGCGCGTGGGCACCCCGGCCGAAGCCATGGAAGCCGAAGCCTACGGCGTGCTGCTGCAGTACCCCGATACCTTCGGCCACATCGGCGACTACAAGGCGCTGGCCGATGCCGTGCATGCCCGTGGTGGCCTGGTGGCCGTGGCCACCGACCTGCTGGCGCTGACCCTGATTGCCGCCCCCGGCGAATGGGGCGCGGACATCGTGGTGGGCAACTCGCAGCGCTTCGGCGTGCCGTTCGGCTTCGGCGGCCCGCACGCGGCCTTCATGGCCTGCCGTGATGCCTACAAGCGTTCGATGCCGGGCCGCCTGATCGGCGTGTCGGTCGATGCGCAGGGCAATGCGGCCTACCGCCTCACCCTGCAGACCCGCGAACAGCACATCCGCCGCGAGAAGGCCACCTCCAACATCTGCACCGCGCAGGTGCTGCTGGCGGTCATGGCCTCGATGTATGCCGTGTACCACGGCCCGGAGGGCCTGACCCGCATCGCCCGCCGCACCCACCGCCTGGCCGCGATCCTGGCTGCCGCGCTGCGCACGGCCGGCATCAACGTCGGCGAGCAGTTCTTCGACACCCTGCACGTCAAGGACATCGACGCGACCGCGATCCATGCCAAGGCGGCCGCCGCCCGCATCAACCTGCGCGCGATCGACAGCGAAGCGGTCGGCATCAGCCTGGACGAAACCACCACCCGCGCCGACATCGTCGCGCTGGGCCAGCTGTTCGGTGCCAGCGTGGACGTGGAAGCACTGGACGCGGCCACCGCCGATGCCCTGCCGGCCGGCCTGGTGCGCACCAGCGCGTTCCTGACCCACCCGGTGTTCAACACCCACCACAGCGAACACGAGCTGCTGCGCTACCTGCGCTCGCTGGCCGACAAGGACCTGGCGATGGATCGCACCATGATCCCGCTGGGCAGCTGCACCATGAAGCTCAATGCCACCGCCGAGATGATCCCGGTGACCTGGCCGGAGTTCGCCAACATCCACCCGCTGGCCCCGGCCGACCAGGCCCTTGGTTACAAGGAACTGATCGACGGGCTGGAAGCGATGCTGGTCGAGTGCACCGGCTATGACGCGGTGAGCCTGCAGCCGAACTCCGGCGCGCAGGGCGAATATGCCGGCCTGCTGGCGATCCGCGCCTACCACCGCTCGCGTGGCGAAGGCCATCGCGACGTCTGCCTGATTCCGGATTCGGCGCACGGCACCAACCCGGCCTCCGCGCAGATGTGCGGCATGAAGGTGGTGGTGACCAAGACCGACGGCAATGGCAACGTGGATGTGGAAGACATCCGCATCAACGCCGAGAAGTACAGCGACCGCCTGGCCGCGATCATGATGACCTACCCCTCCACGCACGGCGTGTTCGAGGAAGAAGTGGTCGAGATCTGCGAGATCATCCACAAGCACGGCGGCCAGGTGTACACCGACGGCGCCAACATGAACGCCCTGGTCGGCGTGGCCAAGCCCGGCAAGTGGGGCTCGGACGTGTCGCACCTGAACCTGCACAAGACCTTCTGCATTCCGCATGGCGGCGGCGGCCCGGGCGTGGGCCCGTGCGCGGTCAAGTCGCACCTTGCCCCGTTCCTGCCGGGCAAGCTGGGCGACAACGGCCCGGTGGGCATGGTCAGCGCGGCCAGCTTCGGCAGCGCCTCGATCCTGCCGATCAGCTGGATGTACATCACGCTGATGGGCACTGAAGGCCTGCGCAAGGCCACCCAGGTGGCGCTGCTCAACGCCAACTACATCGCCAAGCGCCTGGCCCCGCACTTCAAGACGCTGTACACCGGCCGCAACGGGCTGGTGGCGCACGAGTGCATCCTGGACGTGCGCCCGCTGGAGAAGACCTCTGGCGTGGGTGCTGAAGACGTGGCCAAGCGCCTGATCGACTTCGGCTTCCACGCCCCGACCCTGAGCTTCCCGGTCGCGGGCACGCTGATGGTGGAGCCGACCGAAAGCGAATCGCTGCACGAGCTGGACCGTTTCATCAACGCGATGATCCAGATCCGCGAGGAAATCGCCGCGATCGAAGACGGCCGCCTGGACCGCGAGGACAACCCGCTCAAGCATGCACCGCACACTGCGACCGCGGTGTCGGCCAGCGAGTGGTCGCACGCCTACCCGCGCGAACTGGCCGCCTTCCCGCTGGCCAGCCTGCGCCAGCAGAAGTACTGGCCGCCGGTGGCACGCGTGGACAACGTCTACGGCGACAAGAACGTGATGTGCGCCTGCATCCCGGTCGACGCGTACAAGGAAGACGAGGGCGTGGAGGTCTGATCCTCCTGCCTGGCTGAAACGAAACGGCCCGCGAAAGCGGGCCGTTTTTGCTTGGCCCGAGTTGGGCCAGCGCTGCCTGGAACGAACCCACATGCATGAAACATGGAAGCGCGGGCGCTGGACGGTTCGTAGCGTACAGGTCCTCTCACACTGGACCCGTTCCGCATGATCCCAAAACTCGATACCAGCACCCCAAGCTCCGCGCCCATGCGAAGCCAAGCGAGCCAAGCCAGCGAGCAGGCGCCGATCACCCATGTGAACAACGTAGCGGCGGCCATGGCATTCGCGGCGGCGCCGCTGTACCGCACCTATACGTCCGAAGCCGACATGCCATGGTGCACCTTGGCGCAAAAATATCCAAACGTGAAAGAGTACGCTGTGGCGCTGAAAATGACCGAAGAGGCGCCCCCGGCGAAGTCATGACCCGGTAGTGCCGGCCATTGGCCGGCCCAGGCGGTAATGACGACGGCCCGCGCAAAGCGGGCCGTTCTTTCTTGTCCTGCGATGGCATTCTGAAAGCTGCATCGCATGATCGCGGTCACCCTTGCCCACCCAGCTGGACTTACGCTTGGAGCAATGATGATTCCGAAAGAAGTTTCTTCCCACTCCGTCGGCAGGATCATTCCGCCGCAGGTGTTCCGCATTGAACAACCGTACGGACCGGCGCCGGCGTCGGCAAGACCGCAGCCGGCCACGATCTCCAACACGACCCCGCCAAGAATCGACCAGACCACCAACGGATCGCAGAAGTGCGAGCACGACGTAGACCCTGCACTCCATGCTAACTCTGCCAACAGGCATCTGGACAATCGTTACTGACGGCGACAGTCCTACGTCTTGACGCTGACCGTTGAGCGGCGTGGCAACAGTGTGAACGGCCCGCAGACGCGGGCCGTCATTGTTATGGGTTCTGCCTGGCCGGTGTCGCGCGCGACCGCCGTCATGGGTCGCCTCGATCACGCAGGACACGCGTGGCGTGTCTACGATTATTCCGAGGAGCGGTTGCGGCGCACGCGGCGGGTGACTTCGCTGATGATCGCAATCACAGCGGTGAGCGCGGCCATCGACAGGAACTGCACGCGGGTGTGCGCTTCGGACAGCAGCAGGCCGAAGATCAGTGCCAGCACGCACAGGCCGAGCACGGTCAGGTACGGGTAGCCGGCCATGCGGAACGGCAGGCGGGTGCCGTCGCGGTTGGCCCGGTGGCGCAGGATCAGCTGCGACAGCAGCGAAATCGTCCACACCAGCAGGCAGGTGGAGCCCACGATGTTCAGCAGCACCGGCAGCACCTTGTCGGGAAACACCAGCTCCATCACCGTGGCGGCGAAGCCGAACAGCACGCTGGCCAGCACCGCAATGAGCGGCACGTGGCGCGGGTCGGTCCAGCCCAGCACCGCCGGGGCTTCGCGGCGGCGCGCCAGCGAATACATCATGCGCGAGGCGCCATACAGGTTGGCGTTGAGCGCCGACAACAGTGCGATCACCGCGATCAGGGTGATGGCCGTGGCGGCCCCCGGAATGTTGGCCACCTGCAGCACGGCGGCGAACGGCGACTTCAGCGCTTCGCTGGTCCACGGCACCACGGCGATGATCACGCTCAGCGAGCCGATGTAGAACACCAGGATGCGCCACGCCACGGTGCGGATGGCACGGGCAATGCTGCGCTCGGGGTCTTCGGTTTCGGCCGCGGCCACCGCCACGATTTCGGTGCCGCCGAAGGCGAACACCACTACCAGCAGTGCCGCACCGATCCCGGCCAGCCCGTTGGGGGCGAAACCGCCGTGCTGGGTGAAGTTGCTCAGGCCCGGCGACGCCACGTCCGGCAGCCAGCCCATCAGCAGCGCCACGCCGATCAGGATGAACCCGATGATGGCGGCCACCTTGAGGATGGCGAACCAGAACTCGAATTCACCGAAGTTCTTCACTCCCAGCAGGTTGATCGCGGTGAAGAACAGCATGAATGCCAGCGCCGCCATCGGTACCGGGATCACCGGCCAAACCGTGGCCAGCAGGCCCGCCGCACCGACCGCTTCGGCGGCGATCACGATCACCAGCTGCACCCACCACAGCCAGCCCACCGTGGCGCCGGCCGTGGCGCCCATGGCGTCGGCGGCATACACCGAGAACGCGCCACTGGTCGGCTTGGCCGCAGCCATCTCGCCCAGCGCGTTCATCACGATGATCACCAGCGCACCGGCCACCAGGTAGGACAGCAGCACCGCCGGACCAGCGGCCTGCACGCCCACCCCGGAGCCCAGGAACAGGCCGGCGCCGATGGCGCTGCCCAGGCCCATCATGATCAGCTGGCGGGGTTTGAGCGAGCTCCCGAGGCGGGTGTCGGCGGGTGCGGCGGCGGAGGCCGGAGTCTGGGATGCGGGCATCGGAATCGATTGGCGGGCAACAGGTGCGACACCATACCTTGTCCGGCCGGCGGACGGGATAGGGGCAACGCCCCTGCCCCTGTAATCAGGGCTCTGCGCGCTCCGCGATCTGGGCGCGATAGGCCCGTGGCGACACCCCGACCTCGGCCTTGAACTTGCGGGTGAACGCGCTCTGGTCGGTAAACCCGCAGGCCTGGCCGATGCTGGCGATGGTGTCGCTGCCATGCAGCAGATGCACCGCCATCTGGATGCGCAGCCGGGTCAGTACCTGCTGCGGGGTCATCTGGAACACCCTGCGGAAGGTGCGCTCCAGCTTGGACAGCGAAAACCCGGTGATATCCAGCAAGGTCTGCATGCGCACGTTCTCGGCGTAATGCGCGTTCAGGTGGGCCAGCGCCAGCCGCAGCTGTTCGTATTGGGTGCCCAGGCTGTCTTTCTGCCCCAGGTCGCGGGAGATGCCGATCAGCCCGCGGATCTGCCCGTCCACCAGCAGCGGCCGCTTGCAGGTCAGGCACCAGCCCGGCTCGCGGTTGGCGAACAGGTGCAGCTCCATCAGGTTCTCGATCACTTTGCCGGCCAGTACCTGCGCATCCTGGGTGGCGTAGTCCGCGCCCAGCCCCGTGGGGTAGATCTCGGCAGCGGTGCGCCCGATCACTTCCTTGCGGGACTTCAGCCCCAGACGGCGCAGCATGGTCTGGTTGATGTGCGTGTAGCGCCCGTCGCGGTCCTTCATGAAGAACAGCACATCGGGAATCGCATCGAACAGGGCTTCGATGTCGGCAGGTTCAACGCGCATGCGGGGGCGGCAGGAGGATGGACACGCCACCAAGGATACCTGCCTGGCTGCCGGCGTGAAGCGCAGGTGCATGCGCGACCGGGTTCTCCGACCGGCGATTAACGCCCCGCCCGCCACTGTGAGGCGTTGCATCCCCCCTGCCAGCCCGGAGTCGCCTGATGGCCACCAGCAAGCCCCGCACCAAATCCGCCCCGCCCGCCGATCGCCGTGGCGAAGGCGACGAACTTCACCAGCAGGCCGGCGGTGGCCATCCGGCACTGACCACCAACCAGGGCATCCCGGTGGCGGACAACCAGAACTCGCTGCGCGACACCCCGCGCGGACCGACGTTGCTGGAAGACTTCATCCTGCGCGAGAAGATCACCCACTTCGACCATGAGCGCATTCCGGAGCGCATCGTGCACGCGCGCGGCAGCGCTGCGCACGGCTATTTCGAACTTACCCGTTCGCTGGAGGAATTCACCCGTGCGCGCGTGCTGACCGAAGTAGGCGTCCGCACGCCCGTGTTCACCCGTTTCTCCACCGTCGCCGGTGGTGCCGGTTCCGTGGACACCCCGCGCGATGTGCGCGGCTTCGCGGTGAAGTTCTATACGCCCGAGGGTAACTGGGACCTGGTGGGCAACAACATCCCGGTGTTCTTCATCCAGGACGCGATCAAGTTCCCCGACCTGATCCACGCGGTCAAGATGGAACCGGACCGTGCATTCCCGCAGGCCGCCAGCGCCCATGACACGTTCTGGGACTTCGTTTCGCTGATGCCCGAATCGATGCACATGATCATGTGGGCGATGAGCGACCGCACCATTCCGCGTTCGCTTCGCACCATCGAAGGCTTCGGCATCCACAGCTTCCGGCTGTTGAACGATGCCGGCGAATCCACCTTCGTGAAGTTCCACTGGCGGCCCAAGCTTGGGGTGCAGTCCACCGTGTGGGACGAGGCGGTGAAGCTGCAGGGGGCGGACAACGATTTCCACCGCCGCGACCTGTTCGAGGCGATCACTGCCGGTGACTTCCCCGAATGGGAGCTGGCGGTGCAGCTGTTCACCGAAGAAGAAGCCGAGGCGTTCCCGTTCGACCACCTGGATTCGACCAAGATCATTCCCGAGTCGCTGGTGCCGCTGACCGTGATCGGCCGGATGGTGCTGGACCGCTGGCCGGACAACTTCTTCGCCGAAACCGAGCAGGTCGCCTACTGCCCGGCCAACGTGCCGCCCGGCATCGATTTCAGCAACGACCCGCTGCTGCAGGGACGGCTGTTCTCGTACCTGGACACCCAGCTCAGCCGCCTGGGTGGACCGAACTTCCACCAGATTCCGGTCAACGCACCCAAGTGCCCGTTCGCCAACCATCAACGCGACGGCCATATGCAGATGAACATCCCCAAGGGCCGGGTAGCATATGACCCCAGCTCCCTGCAGGGCGACAGCCCGCGCGAGACCGCTGATGGCTTTCCCAGCCATGCCACGCCGGCCGATGATGGTCGCAAGGGGCGCGTGCGTGCTGCCAGTTTCGCCGACCACTACAGCCAGGCGCGCATGTTCTTCCGCAGCCTGGAGGCGCCGGAGCAGGCGCACCTGGCCTCGGCGCTGGTGTTTGAATTGTCCAAGGTGGAAACGGTACCCGTGCGCGAGCGCACGGTAAGTCATCTGCGCAACATCGACGAGTCGTTGGCCAAACGCGTTGCCGACGGCCTGGCGATGCCCGCCCTGCCGGAACCTGCACCGACGGCCACCCCGGCCAAGGACCTGCCCAAGGCGCCGGAAGTGCGCATCATCGGCCGCACCAAGGACCTGCTCAAGGGCCGCTGCATCGGCATCCTGTTCGACGAGGGCTCCGACGCGGGGTTGATCGCAAACCTGCGCAAAGCGGCCGAGAAAGCCGGCGCGAAGGTGAAGCTGGTCGCGCCCAAGGTCGGCGGCGGCAAGTTGAGCGACGGCAGACTGCAGCCTGCGGATGGCCAGCTGGCAGGCACGCCCTCGGTGGTGTTCGACGCAGTGGCGATCGTACTGAGCGCCGACGCCGCCAAGCGCCTGAGCAAGGAATCGGCCGCGATCGATTTCGCTGCGGACGCCTGGGCCCACCTGAAGGCCATCGCCGCCGATGACGGCGCCCAGCAGCTGCTCAAGACGGCGCGCGTTGGCAAAGACTATGGCGTGGTGGAAGCCGAAGACGCCAAGGGCTTCATCGCCGCCGCCGCCACCCGCCAGTGGGCGCGTGAACCCAAGGTCCGCACCCTCGCCTGACCCGGCCCGGCAGGAGCGGACAGTGGATCCGCTCCTGCCGGGCAACGTGTAGAGCGGACCGTTGGTCCGCTGCTTCCTGAAGAGAGGACGATTCCCATGCCGCGCGGAGACAAATCCAGTTACACCGACAAGCAGAAGCGCCAGGCCGAGCACATCGAGGAAAGCGAAAAAGCCGAGGGTCGCAGCGACGAAGCCGCCGAACGCATCGCCTGGGCGACCGTGAACAAGCAGGATGGCGGCGGCAAGAAACGGCCGGCGAAGAAGGCCTCCAAGGCATCCCGGTAGGGTTGGTTCCCAAACAACCGCCGGTACAGGTGCCACGCACATTGACGCATGGACCTGAAATCGAAACAGGCTCCCGCATCACCAACGCGTACACCAGCGGGCCACCACCGCGCCTGGGTAAGCAGCCGCCCTGACCCGATGCAGGGTTTGGCCCGGCACCGCCTTGACGGCCTGCGCGGTGGATGGGCGATACTCGCTCATCACCGCAGGATGCGGACAGGGGAACCACTTACATGAAATCTGCACGCACGCTTGCCTTGTTGGCCCTGCTGACGCCGTTGTCCGCACTGGCGCAGACCGCCCTCCACGACGGCCAAGGAAACGCCCTGCCTGATACGTCGTCGGCGAAATCCAGCGAAGACTTCTCCGCGTCGATGGTGGTCACCGCAGACCCGGAATGGCAACAGAAATGGGAAAACCCGGTCAACGGGGTGCCGCGTTTCGAACTGGCCACCGAGGTCAAGGAAGGCGGCTCGCTCTACATCCTGTCCTTCCTGACCAACCCGAAGCTGGACGCCGCCGGCATGGCGCAAGTGCGCTGCGACCTGCGGATCACCCGCCCCGACGGCAGCCTGAGCGGGGATGAGCATGACCTGCCCTGCTTCGTTACCCAGCTCGATACCGATCCCAATAGTGTCTATCTGTCTTCGGTGGGGATGAAGTTCACCGCGGAAGCGGGCGATCCGCATGGCACCTGGACCGTGGCGATCACCGTGCGCGACACCGTGCGTAACGTCAGCCTTCCACTGCAGTCGTCCTTCGACATCAACTGAATCCGGCCGAGGCTCATCACTGATGCTGGGGCACATCGCATGACGCGGATCCTTGGAATGTTCCTGTACGTGACCAGCCTGATTGCGGTGCTGGGAACGGGGGCTTACACCGCCCAGCTGATCGAGGCATTCCCCGTAGAACATCTGGCCAGCTATGGCCCGCGCATTCCCGCGGTGGCCGCACTGAATGCACGGTGGCTGTTACATGCGCCGGTTCTGCTGTTTGGCACGGCAGCCGTATCAGTGCTTGCCGCTGCAGGAATCTGGCGGTCGCGGAGCAGGTATCCAACCGGCCCTTCGCGCTGGCCGCACTGGCAGCGCTGAACTACTTACTCAGTCTCTACTGCGCCATGTCATTGCTGATTACCTGGTTTTTGCTGCCCCGACTCGCCAACCTGGGCTGAGCAGACATCATGGGCGCCAAGCTCAAAGATGCAGGCGCTATTGCAGCTGGGCAAGCATATCCCTGACCGGGCCATGGATGATCCCTCGGATCAGTCGGGCCTCCCCAGGATCCACGCCCCGGGCGGCGCCTGCTTCGTACTCGTCGTAGAGCTTGCCCGCATGCGCCTGGATGCGCTCAAGCAGGTAATCCAGCTCGCGTTCGGCAGCCCGGGCGTTGATTCCGATGGTGGCGCCAAATGCAATTGCGCTGCCGCGACTCACCTGCTTGTACGGCCCCCATCCGGGAGGAGTGACGGGCACATCGTCACCCCACGCGTCGCCTGTTGCGTAGATGCTGGTACAGATCAGATCGTAGTGCGGCGCCAGCACCCATCCGTCTGTCCCGCCCAGGAAGCTTAGATTCTTCAAGTGCGCGTCGGAGTTGCCCGTTATCAGGTTGAACAGCCACCACCGGTAGAGCCGGGCGCGCGTGTCGGCTTTATGTACGCAAAGGTCGATGAGCGCATTCAATGACGTCGACGTCGCTTCCCTATATTTGAACACTGCGTCCAGAGAGAGCATCTGACACGCGTCCAGCACCGGCAGACGCTCGACGGGTGTCCGGAAGGTACGATCAAAGCGCCGGACCAGGTAGACCGCTTCAGGAACGCGTCGGATGGACACTTCTGCCGTATCCATTCCCACAGCCGATGCCAGCCGCATCACAAACCACTCGTTGATGGTGGTCTGCCAGTAGTGGTCGGGCTGCGGGTGATCTGGTTTGAGGATGTGGGTGGAAGGCTCGGCTCCCACGGGCTCAAAAATGCCGTCCTCCAACACTGTCACCGCAAGCTTGTGCTGAGCACCCGCCAGCGACATGCGCTTGGGTGCGTCATGACTCAAGGGAACCTGAGGTAGGCGACGGATTCGCTCGGAGAGGGCTTCATCGGTCAACGGCTGGAGGCTGGCAGGCGAAATGCCCTCACCCTCGGGCAGCAGCGTCAGGGCTCCTGCTGATTCCCGGCCGTAGAATTGCAGCAAGCCGAAGTTGTCGGCAGCATCCACGCGCGCATCCCGCGCGAGGAGAACCTTCGCGCCTTCCTCCGGCAGGAGGTTGCTGAAAAACCATTGGACCGGTCGAAGCGAGGCTCCGTCGATGATGGAAACCTGTGAGCGGCGAATCGCGGGTGACAGGTCGCCCCCTTGCCACGCTGGTTCGTAGTCGAATCGCCAGATATTCCCGTGTTCGGAGAGGCGCCCTACCAGCGCCGTATCCAGCCACACGCACAGCAGGCGCGGCAAGGGCGCGCTCATTTGGCACCAGGTCGTTTTGATTTGGGCTCCATTACTGCATCTGGAACCTGCAGCGTGACTTTGATGCCAAGTTCGTCGAGCGCGCGCAGCACGCGCCCCAGCTGCACGGAGGGCTTCCCGCGTTCGGCGTCGCGCATGAAAACGTGGCTGGAGTCGATGTAGGCGGCCAGGTCGTCCTGGCGGATGCCCTGATTCCTGCGGACACGGCGGATGATCTGGCCAATGTCTTCGGGGTTTTTCACTTGGATGTCGATCACCGCCATTACCACCATATCTAAGCAGTTGTTTCTATAATGCGGGCTGATCGGGTCGATTGCAACGATTTCTAAGCAACAGCTTCGAAGTTGAGTTAGTTAAACATCAGCGCATCTAAAACGAAACAATTGCTTATAATTTTCGGCAATGCCCAGATTGAGCAGGGTTCTACCCGATCTGGGCAGTGCAGGGACGCCACAAACGCAAAAGCCCCGCTTTCGCGGGGCTTCTGGTTGCCAGGCAGGGCCTGGCACTACGCCGGATGGTGTCCGGCGTAGCCCGGCGCCTGGATCAGGCGAACGGGTCCTGCAGGACCATGGTGTGGTCGCGGTCCGGGCCGGTGGAGACGATGCTGATCGGGCAACCGGCCAGCTCTTCCAGGGCACGCAGGTAGGCACGCGCGGCCGCCGGCAGCTTGTCCCACTCGGTGATGCCGTGGGTGTTCTCGTTCCAGCCCGGGAACTCCAGGTACACCGGGGTGCACTCTTCCCAGCCCTGCGCGTCCAGCGGCGCGTATTCGGTGCGCTTGCCACGGTATTCGTAGGCAATGCAGACCTTCAGCTTTTCCATGCCGTCCAGCACGTCCAGCTTGGTGATGCACAGGCCGCTGATGCCGTTGATGGCCACGGCGCGCTTGAGCGCGACGATGTCCATCCAGCCGCAACGACGCGGACGGCCGGTGGAGGCGCCGTATTCGGCACCGCGGTCGCGGATGCCCTGGCCGATCTCGTCGTCCAGCTCGGTCGGGAACGGGCCGCCGCCGACGCGGGTGGCATACGCCTTGGCGATGCCCAGCACGTAGTCGATCGCATCGGCGCCGACGCCGGCACCGGCCAGCGCACCGCCCACGGTGGTGTTGGAGCTGGTGACGTACGGGTAGGTGCCGTGGTCGATGTCCAGCAGCGCGCCCTGCGCACCTTCAAACAGCACGCGCTTACCCTGCTTGCGCAGGTCGTGCAGGATGCCGGCCACGTCGGACTTCATCGGCTGGACGTACTCGCCGAAGGCCAGTGCTTCGTCGTAGGTCTTCTGGAAGTCGACCGCATCGGTCTTGAGGTAATTGGTCAGCACGAAGTTGTGGTAATCCAGCGCGGTGCGCAGGAGCTCTTCGAGCTGGGCCGGGTAATGCAGGTCGGCGATGCGGATGCCGCGACGCGCCACCTTGTCTTCATAGGCCGGGCCGATGCCACGGCCGGTGGTGCCGATCGCCTTGCCGCCGGCGGCGCGTTCGCGCGCCTGGTCCAGGGCGATGTGGTACGGCATGATCAGCGGCGCGGCCGGGGAGATCTTCAGGCGCGAACGCACTTCCACGCCGGAGGTTTCCAGCTCGGCGATTTCCTTCTGCAGCGCAGCCGGCGAAATGACCACGCCGTTGCCGATCAGGCACAGCGCGTCTTCACGCAGGATGCCCGACGGGATCAGGTGCAGCACGGTCTTCTTGCCATTGATGACAAGCGTGTGGCCGGCATTGTGGCCGCCCTGGAAACGCACTACGGCACCGATTTCCTCGGTGAGCAGATCCACGATCTTGCCCTTGCCTTCATCGCCCCACTGGGCACCAAGCACTACGACAGACTGACCCATGACGGGCTCCTCGAATTGTTGCGGCCATCGGGGCCGCGGACGGGTAAACCGTAGCAGGGCCGGCCGGCGCGGAAGTGACGGCTCCAATCGGGGAGCGGTCGGCGCAGGCAGTCCCAGACACGGAAAAAGCCGAACGGGGAGGCCCGTCCGGCTTTTGTGCATTATCCGGGTTTCCGGGGTCGACCGCCACCCCGCAGGGTGGCAGGTTCAACCGGCGGTCAGCGGTCGTTCTTGAGGTACTGCAGGAACGGGTCGTTCTTGTCCAGCACGATCACCCCGTTGCCGTCGGTCATGGAGTTCCGGTAGGCCTCCAGGCTGCGGTAGAACGAGAAGAACGACGGATCGGCCGAGCCGGCCTGGCCGTAGATGCGGGCCGCTTCGGCGTCGCCGGCACCGCGCAGGCGCTGGGCGTCGCGCTCGGCTTCGGCCACGATCACGGTGCTTTCGCGGTCGGCCTGGGCACGGATGGTGAGCGACTGCTCTTCACCCTCTGCCCGCAGCTTGGCCGCTTCCTGCTTGCGCTGGGCGCGCATGCGCTCGTACACGTCGTTGATCACCTGGCTGTCGGTCGGCAGGTCGATCTGCTTGATGCGCAGGTCGATGATCTGCATGCCCAGGCCCTTGACCGCCTCGTTGATGCCGGTCAGCTGGCCGGCAATCAATTCGCTGCGATCGCCGGAGACCAGCTGCTGCAACGAACGCGAGTTGATCTGGTTGCGCAGCGAGTCGGTGATGATCGGCGCCAGCCGGGCATCGGCCACGCTGGCATCGCCGCCGGTGGCGCGGTAGTAGGCGCGCACGTCGGAGATGTAGCCAATGGCGAAGAAGTCGACGCTGACGTCCTTCTGCTCGGCGGTGAAGTAACGCGCCGGGGCGGTGGCCAGCACCTGGAAGCGACGGTCGAACACGCGCACCGTTTCCACCAGCGGCAGCTTGAAGTGCAGGCCGGGCTTGATGTCGGCACGGACCACCTTGCCCAGGTTCAGCACCATGGCGGTCTGGTCCTCACGGACCACGAACACCGAACCCAGCAGGCCCAGCAGGACAGCAACGGCCAGGCCAATCCAAAGCGGACTCTTCATCGGATGGCTCCTTCGCTACCGGTCGGTCGGGTGGTCGGGCGCGTGGTCGGGCGCTCGGCGTTGCGCACGCCGTCAACCGGAGTGCTGGCCGGCAGCGACGGCATCATCACTTCCGGGGTCACCAGCGGGGTGCCGCTGTTGCCGGCGGCAACGCCGGCGCGGTTGTCGGGCATGGGCACGTAGATCAGCTGGCGGCCATCGCCGCCGATGACCTTGCGGTTCTCGGCCAACACCTTCTCGACGGTTTCCAGCCACAGGCGCTTGCGGGTGACTTCCGGGGCGTCCTTGTACTGGGCCTGCAGCAGGCTGAAGCGCTCGGCGTCACCCTGCGCGCGAGCCACCACGGCCTGCTTGAAGCCTTCGGCGGTGGTGCGGGCGCGCGAGGCCTGGCCACGGGCTTCGGGCACGACCTTGGCCGCGTAGGCCTGGGCTTCGTTGATCAGGCGTTCCTTGACCTGCTGGGCACCGTTGACCTCGTCGAAGGCCGGCTTGACCTCTTCTGGCGGACGGGCATCGGGCAGGGTCAGGCCGGTCACGACCAGGCCGGTGCGGTAGGCCTTGAGCGCGGCCTGCAGGCGTTCCTGCGCGACCACGGCCAGCGGGCCACGGTTGTTGAGGACGGCATTGAGGTCGGCACGGCCGACCTGCTCGCGCACCGCGCTCTGCGCCGACTGCTCAAGCACCTGGTCGGCCGAAACCGAGCCGAACAGGTACAGGCGCGGATCGTCGATGCGGTACTGCACGTTGAGCGACACGCGCACGATGTTCTCGTCGCGGGTCAGCACCGGCACTTCGCTGCTGAAGGTCTTGATCTGGGTCGCGTTGACCTTGGTCACCGACTCGATCGGCCAGGGCAGCTTGAAGTTCGGGCCGGGCTGCAGGATCCGCGAGAACTGGCCGAAGCGCAGCACCACGCCGCGTTGCTGTTCGCCGATCAGCTGGAAGCTGGAGAACAACAGCAGCAGGACCACCGCCACCGCCACCCAACGCAGGATGCCGCCATCGAACAGGTCCTTGAGCGGTCCGGGCAACCCGCCCCAACCACCACCACCGCCGCCACCGCGCGGGCCGAACGGCCCTCGTCGATTCTCGTCGGAACCCTGTCCGCCCTTGTTGCCGCCGGGTGTATTCCAGGCCATGCACGCTCCATCAGTAAAGGTTGCCTGCGGGCCAGTCCCGCACCGTCAACCGTTCAATCCTGTCCGATTCTACTAGATGGGGCTGACCGACAGGATTGGAAGGGGCAACCCGGCGCAGGCCGCGATTCATCACGGTAAGGTGGAGCCCCCCATTCTGCAGGGCCACCCCCATGGCGATCCCCGAGCGGTTCACCGCTTTCCGCATCCACCAGGACGAGCAGGGCCACCACAGCGGCCTGGAGCCGATCGGCCTGGCCCAGCTCAACCCGGGCGAGGTGGTGGTGCGCGCCGAATGGTCGTCGGTGAACTACAAGGATGCCCTGGCCGGCACCGGCAAGGGGCGCATCCTGCGCCGCTTCCCGCTGGTGGGCGGGATCGACGTGGCCGGCACGGTGGTGGCCTCGGCCGACCCGGCCTGGCGCGAGGGCGATGCGGTGCTGGCCACCGGCTGCGGGCTCAGCGAGACCCGCGATGGCGGTTACAGCCAGTATGTCCGGCTGGCGTCCAGCGCGGTCATCGCACGACCCGCCGGCCTGGGCGCGCGCGAAGCAATGGTGATCGGCACCGCCGGTTTCACTGCGGCGCTGGCCCTGCTCCGGATGCTCGACAACCGGCTCACCCCGGCCCACGGCCCGCTGGCGGTGACCGGTGCGACCGGCGGGGTCGGTTCGCTGGCGGTGGATATCTTCAGCCGGGCGGGGTTCGAGGTGCACGCGATCAGCGGCAAGGCCGATCAGGCCGATTACCTGCGGGGGCTGGGCGCGCGCGAGGTGCTGCCGCGCGACAGCCTGGCCACGGACAAGCCGATGGCGTCCGCCCGCTTCGGGGGTGGCCTGGACAATGCTGGCGGGCCGATGCTGGCCGGCCTGCTGGCCCAGACCGTGCCCTATGGCAGCGTGGTGAGCGCGGGCCTGGCCGCCAGCCCCGTGCTGGACATGACGGTGATGCCCTTCATCATCCGCGGCGTGTCGCTGCTGGGCGTGTCGTCGTCTTCGGCCCCGCGTGCGCTGCGTGAGCAGGTCTGGGAGCGACTGGGCGGCGACTGGAAGCCGCGCCACCTGGACGCGATCTGCACCGGCGAGATCGCCCTGGAGGCATTGCCGGCCGCGTTCGAGCGGATGCTGGCTGGCGGCGCGCTGGGCCGCACCGTGGTGCGGATCGACTGAGCGTTGCAGCTGGGCGACGGACGGCGCGGCGGACGCTTCTCTCTGACACGGGCGCGGCCCTACACTGCGGGCATCACTTGGGGAACAACATGGCACGCATTCTGATCGTCGACGATTCACAGTTGCAGCAGGTCGCAATCAAACGCATCGTCGAGAAGCTGGGTCACGAGACGTTGACCGCCGTGGATGGCGCCGACGGGGTGGAAGTGGCCAAGGCCGAGCTGCCCGACCTGGTCCTGATGGATGTGGTGATGCCCAACCTCAACGGGTTCCAGGCGACCCGCACCCTTGCGCGCGATGCCACCACCAAGCACATCCCCGTGATCCTGGTGACCACCAAGGACCAGGACACCGACCGCATGTGGGGCATGCGCCAGGGTGCCAAGGCCTACATCACCAAGCCGTTTTCCGAAGACGAGCTGTCCGAAGTGCTGGAACGGGTCTTCAGCGGGCAGCAGCCGCCTTCCGCATGATCTGAGTGCGTACCGACCAACGGTCGGTACCTACCCGTTGTGGATACCGACCGTTGGTCGGTACCCCGGCTAGATCTTTTCGCCGAATGCCTTGGCCAGCGCCTTGTAGGCCTTCTTCTGCGCCTCATCGGTCGGCACGGGGGCGATGATCTCGATTTCCACGATCTGATCGCCGTCCGGGTTGCCCGGCAGGCCGCGGCCACGCAGGCGCAGCTTGCGCCCGGCGTCCGAGCCGGCCGGCACCTTCAGCTCCACGGCACCGCCCAGGGTGGGGACGCTGATCGAGGTCCCCAATGCCGCCTGCCACGGGGTGACATCCAGCGTGTAGAGGATGTTGCGGCCGTCGACCTCGAACTGGGGATGCGCGGCGTATTCCACTTCCAGCAGCAGGTTGCCGCCGTTGGTGCCCTGCCCGGTCAGCCGGATCACCTGGCCCGGACGGATGCCCTTGGGCACGCGCACGTCCAGCTGCTTGCCGTTGACGGTGATGCGCAGGCTGTCACCGCCGTAGGCCGCTTCCAGCGGTACCGACAGCTTGGCGCGGGTGTCGCGGACCGGCTGCGGGCCGGCGCCGGCGCCGGCGCCGCCAAAGCCACTGGCGCGGCCAGCCCCGCCGCCGCCGCGCTGGCGGGCGAACAGGCTTTCGAAGAAGTCGCTGAAGCCACCACCACCGGCGCCGCCGCCGAACACTTCCTCAAAATCAAAGCCCTGCGCACCGCCATAGTTCGGCGGGGCATGGAACTCCTCGCCCGGCCGGTAGCCCTGGGCCTTGAGCTGGTCATAGGCCGCGCGCTTCTGCGGATCGCGCAGCGCCTCATAGGCCTCGTTGACCGCCTTGAACTTCTCTTCCGCGCCGGTTTCCTTGCTCACGTCCGGGTGGTACTTGCGCGCCAGCCGGCGGTAGGCGGTCTTGATTTCGGCATCGCCCGCGCTGGGTTCCACACCCAGCGTGGCGTAGTAATCCTTGAATTCCATCCATACACCTCGAATAAGTTCGGCCGCCCGCGCCGGCGGGCCCCGTCAGCGCAATTCTAGCGGCTGGCAGCCCGGCTGCCGTGATCGGGCGGATGATCCTGCGCAATGCGGTACCCACAAGTTCCGCTCATGCTCGATATGGGAATGAACAGGCGGCTTTCAACGTTTTGACGCCGCCCTCCCACGCCCCTCACTACCCTGCCCTTGACCCAGGAGCTCCCATGACCATCCACGTTGGCGACCGCATTCCCGAAGTCACCCTCAAGCGCATCCGCGAGGGCATGGAGACGCTGGACACCCATGCCCTGTTCGATGGCCGCAAGGCGGTGCTGTTCGCGGTGCCCGGCGCGTTTACCCCGACCTGCTCGGCCCGCCACCTGCCCGGCTATGTCGAGCATTTCGCCGATTTCCGCCACCGCGGCATCGACGTGTTCTGCATGGCGGTCAACGACCCGTTCGTGATGAAGGCCTGGGGCGAAAGCCAGCAGGTTCCCGACGGGCTGCAGCTGCTGTCCGATGGCAACGGCGATTTCACCCGCGCGCTCGGCCTGGAACTGGATGCCAGCAGTTCCGGCATGGGCATGCGCTCGCGCCGCTTCGCGCTGTACGTGGAAGACGGCGTGGTCCGCAACACCTTCATCGAAGAGCCCGGCAAGTTCGAGGTCTCTTCGGCGCAGTACGTGCTGGAGCACCTGCCCAGCTGATCCCCCTCCCGCAACAAAGGAACCCGGCCAGCCATGTCAAAGCCAGCCAAGCAGCACCCGAAACCCTCCTCCAACGACAGCACGCCGCAGCCCGCCAGCCGTCCGCCGGGCATCAGCGACACGGCCACCCTGCGCGCCAAGGCCCGCAAGGACATCGAAGATGGCGCCATCACCGACAGCTACACCGCCGACCGCGAAGCGGTGATCAAGCTGCTCAACGATGCGCTTGCCACCGAATACGTGTGCGTGCTGCGCTACTACCGCCACTACTTCATGGCCAAGGGCATGCTGGCCGATGCGGTCAAGGGCGAATTCCTCGAGCACGCACAGCAGGAGCAGGCGCATGCCGGCAAGCTGGCCGAGCGCATCGTGCAGCTGGGCGGCGAACCCGACCTCAACCCCGACACGCTGACCCGACGCTCCCATGCCGAGTACAAGGAAGGCAAGGACCTTCGCGACATGGTCCGCGAGAACCTGATCGCCGAACGCATCGCCATCGACAGCTATCGGGAAATGATCAACTTCGTTGGCGACAAGGACACCACCACCAAGCGGATCCTCGAGGAAATCCTGGCGCAGGAAGAAGAACACGCCGATGAGTTCGCGGACCTGCTCGAGGGTTGGATCGGCGAATGATCGCCGTACCGACCAACGGTCGGTACCTACCAGATACGCATGCATGATCGGTAGGTGCCGACCGTTGGTCGGTACCGTGCAATGAATCGGCAATGCGTCGGCCATGGCACGGTGGTAAGGTCGCCCACGTCCTCCTTGCATGGAATGCATCGTGACCATTGCCCGCCGTTCTGCCCCGCTTGTGCTTGCCCTGCTGGCTTCTGCCGGGGCCTTCGCTCAGCCTGCCCCCGCGGCAGGCGAGCGCTCGCCACCTTCACCGCACTGCCTGGATGCACGCGGTGTGCGCCAGGTCGAGCAGGCCAGCCCTGCGGCCATCGCCGTGCTGGGCGCCAATGGCCAGGCGTACCGGCTGGAGTTCACCGATGCCTGCCCCGGTGTCAACGAGGCCGAACAAGTCCGGCTGGACGCACCCGATGGCTGGGCGTGTGGCAGTCCCGGTGAGCGTCTGGTGGTCGACGGCCGCACCTGCGCGGTGGCGGCGGTCGGGCTGATGGACAACCGCAGCTTCGCCGAAGCCGCCCGCGAAAGCAGCCGTCAGTACGCGGCGACCCTGCCGACAGTCAATGTGACGGCCAGATCAGCGCGCAGCAACCGGGCCCAGGCCTTCCAGGGTTCTCCCGAGTTCTGCTTCGCCACCCGCAACGTGCGCGGCTGGAGCGAAGATCCCAAGGGCGTGGTGGTGGAAACCAATCCGAAGAAGAACGGCGGTCATCGCTACTACCACCTGGAGCTGGGCAGCAGCTGCAGCATCCTGGAGGGCGCCACCGCCGTGGACTTCCAGTCCGGTTTCCAGAACGGGTTGATCTGCGGCAACCCGGGCGACCGCATCGTCATGGCCGACAATGGCCTGGTCAACGATGGTGAGGGAGGCGATCAACGCGCCCACACCCCACGCTTCGCCCGCCCCGGCTGTTCGGTATTGGCCGTCTACCCCCGCGAATGACGGTTACCGGAGGATCCGGAACCGCACCTGGGTCCAGGCACCATCGGCGGCGAGCGCGGTGAGGGTGTGCTCGCCGGCTTCGTCGAAATCCCGCTGGAAGCTGCGCGCGCCTTCGCTGCGCGCGATCCAGCGGTCATCCAGCAACCAGTCCACCGCGTGCTCACTGCCCAGCGCACGCAGCTGCAGGCGCACACCGTGTTCGGCATTGGGAGCGCGTGCGAGCGTTGCGCGGTCGTTGAGGCCCTCGATATGCAGGCTGCCCGCACTGCTGCGGCCATCATCGCGGCAATCCGGCGACAGCGCCGGCAGCTGCGCGGCCTGGCGCTGGGCCAGTGGCAGCCACGGCGACACCAGCGCCGGCCACCGCGCTATTTCACGGCGCTGGGCCTCGTGCGGTTCGCTGCATTCCGGTGACAGCCGCAGGCCGGTGCGGGCATCCACGTTGAATGCCTGCCGCCCCGCCTGCCACAGCCGCGCATCGCGTTCTGCGAAGGTGGGCGGCACCACATCATCGAGCAGGTAGGCCTGCAGGCGTCGCTGGCACAGTGCCGGCGGCGTGGCCTCGGCGCGTTCGCCGGTCGGCCAGCACACCTCGGCCTGGGTGACGTTGGCCGGCAGTGGCGCGGCGGCGGCGTCACCGCGCTGGCGTGGCAGGCTGTCCACCACTTCGAACATCAGCGGCAATGCGGTCACCGCGCCGTACTGGCCCGGCAACGGCGTGCCGTCCGGTCGCCCCACCCATACGCCCACGGTGTAGTGGCGGGTGGTGCCGATCGCCCAGGCATCGCGATAGCCGTAGCTGGTGCCGGTTTTCCAGGCCACGCGCGGGCGCCCGGTCACGTCGAACGTACCGGCGCCATAGCCCGGGCGCGGGTTGGATTCAAGTACTTCGCGGGTGATCCATGCGGCGCCCGGTGACATCAGCCGCCGTTCGATCACTGCATCACCGGGCGTGTAGCGCACGCGGCCGGCGATGCCGTTGCGGTTGAACGCGGCGAACGTGCCAACCAGATCCTCCAGCCGCGCACCGGTGCCGCCCAGGATCAGCGACAGGTTCGGCGCGCTGCCGTGCGGGAAGCGCAGGGTGATGCCGGCATGCGACAGGCGTGCGGCGAAACGCGCCGAGCCGACCCGGTCCAGCAGGTCCACCGCCGGTACGTTGAGCGACAACCGCAACGCGGTAGCGGCGCTCACCGGGCCATTGAACGCTGCATCGAAGTTGCCGGGGCGATACCCGGCAAAACTCTGCGGCGCATCGACCATCAGGCTTTCGGAATGGATCAGGCCGTCGTCGATGGCCATGCCATACAGGAACGGCTTGAGCGTGGAGCCCGGCGAACGCCAGGCCTGGACCATGTCCACGTGACCCAGCCGCTGTCTGTCACCGAACGCCACCGACCCGACGTAGGCACGCGCCTCCAGCGTGCGGTTGTCCACCACCAGCAGGGCCGCCGAGGTGCGTTCGGGCAGCTGCGAGAAATACGACGCCACGCGCTCTTCCAGGGTGCGCTGCAGCCCGCTGTCCAGCGTGCTCTGGATGCGCGCGGCGCGCGGCTGCGCGGCATGCAGGCGCTGTGCCAGCAGCGCCGCATGCAGCGGCGGCTGCAGCGCGCGGGTCACCACCGCTTCGATACGGGCGTCGTCCACTTCCTCGCGTGTCCATACCCCGAGCGCCACCATGCGCTCAAGCACCTTGTCGCGCGCAGCCTGTGCCGCCTCCGGGTGGCGGTCCGGGCGCAGCCGGCTGGGCGACTGCGGCAACACCGCCAGCAGCGCGGCTTCGGCATGCGACAGCTGCGCTGCCGGCTTGCCCAGATACGCCCAGCTTGCCGCTTCCACGCCTTCGATGGTGCCGCCGTAGGGTGCGCGCTCGAGGTACAACGCCAGGATCTGCGCCTTGTCCAGGTGCAGTTCCAGCTGCACCGCGCGCAGCAGTTGCTTGGCCTTTCCCCACGGGGTGCGCGTGTGCGGGTCGAGGATGCGGGCCACCTGCATGGTGAGGGTGGAGCCACCGGACACGATCCGCCGTTCCAGCAGCCACTGCTTGCCGGCGCGCAGCAGCGCCCAGGGGTTGACCCCGGGGTGGCGCCAGAACCAACGGTCTTCGTAGTTCAGCAGGGCCTGCAGGTACAGCGGCGACACGCTGCTGGCCGAGGCCGGATAGCGCCACACGCCATCGGCGTCGGCAAACGCGCGCAGCGGCGTGCCGTCGCCGGCCACCACCAGCGTGCTGGTATCGCGCTGCCGGGGCAACGGCGGCGGGAACGCCAGGTCCAGCACCAGCAGCAGAGCCAGCAGCGCGGCCGTGCCCCAGCGCAACACCGGCCACAGCCAGGGACGCCAGCGGTTCCAGTGCAGTCGGGAGCGAAGGGTCGTCATTGCAGTACGGCCGGCATCGCGGGCCCCGGCGTCGGCCGGGGCCCGCCCTTGGTCACGGCTGGACCACCGTCAGCGTGGTCGGGTTGCTGCGCCCCACCCCGCGCAGGTCGGGCCGGTACATGTCCTCGACCAGCGGCGGGGGCACCGTGTAGGTGCCGGGGGTGACCGCACGCACCAGGTAGAACACCTTGGCGGTACTGCCACGCGAGAGCTTGAGCGCGGCCACGTAGCGGTCGTCGCGGAACTCTTCGTGGCGCAGCGTGGCCGCCTCGCCACGGTCTTCCACGCGCAGTCCATCGACCACCACGTCGGCCCACTGTTTGGCATCGCCCAGGTTGAAGTTCTCGATCTCCAGCCCGGCCGGCAGCAGGTCGGTCAGCAGCGCATCGGGCATGTCCACGTTCGGGGTCACGCTGACGCGCACGATCAGTGCCTCGCCTTCCTTCAGCGCACGCGGGGTCCACGGCTTGCCGTCGGTGGTGAACCAGCTGCGTTCCACGCCGAGGGTGCGGCTGTCCGGTTCCGGGGCGGTGCGCGGAATGCCGGCCACTTCCAGGCTGGCGAACATCGGCGGCTCGCCCTTGGGGCTGAACCGCACGCCCTTGGCCAGTGCGGCGTAGTCGAAACTACGGCCGAACATGCGGCGCGCGGCGATCGCTTCCACGTCACTCCCGACGGCCAGCTCGCCGGATACCTGCCTGGTCTGGTTGGCCGCCAGCGCCTTGCCCAGGCGGGCGATGGCCACCTGTTCCTGCGTGCTCAGCCACATCCAGCCGTTGTTGCGGCGGGCATCCAGCGCGCGACCCAGTTCCACCGCGCGCGCGTCGTAGGCGGGCTTGGACAGCTTGCGCTCGTGCAGCAGCGCGATCATCAACGCATCGTCGCGCACCGCGCTGCCGTAATCGCCGAAGTACTGCGGGCGCTCGCTGCTGGGCTTGGCGAAACCGGCCGCAATGGCCGCATCGCCCCGCTTGTGGTCACCCTGCAGCGACAGCGCGATGCCCAGGTGTACCAGCGACAGGCCGGTGAGCGACTTGCTGCGTTCGTTGTCGTACAGCGCGCGCAGGGTACCGAGCGGGGCCCGGTTGACCCGCGCCAGCACATAGCCCGAGTACGCCTGGTTGGCGAATTTCAGGTTCTCGCGGCGGTCCTCGCCGTAGAACTGGTTGCCGCCGGACAGCAGGTCCTCGCTGAGCCGGTTGAGCGCCTTCTGCAGCACACCGTCGGGCACGGCGAAGCCGGCGTCCTTGGCGTCGAGCAGGAACTCGGCGATGTACGGGGTCAGCCACGGGTTGACGTAGCCGTCGTCGCCCCACATCGAGAAGTTGCCGTTGGCTACCTGCATCGACGCCAGGCGGCCGAACGCGCCTTCCATGCGTTCGCGGCGGGTCCTGGCATCCAGCCCATCGGCACCGAGCATGGCCGAGGTGGCTTCATCCAGCATCAGTGCCGCGTAGCCCTTGCTGGTGGTCTGTTCGGCGCAGCCATACGGATACTTCAGGGCACCGTCGAGCGCGCTGGCGAAGGGAATCGGCGGCAGCGCGCTGACCAGCATGCGCGCGGTGACCGAATCGCTCATCAGGCCATCGGCCAGGCCGGCGCCCAGCTCCACGTCGGCCAGCGGGTCCAGCGTGCGGGTCTGCGCGCGCAGCACCTGCGGCCACGCCGCGCGTACCGGCAGGTCATAGCGGCGGTCGACCTTGAAGCCGTTGCCTTCCACCCGCACCCGCACCTTGGCCACCGTGTAGCCCTCGCGCGCCACCAGCGGGAAGCTGAGCGTGCTCTTGGCATCGGCGTTGAGCTTGAGCGCCCGGCTGGGCTCGCCGAGGGTCAGCGGGCCGATCCCATCGACCTGCACGTTGAACTCGCCCGGTTTGCCGGTGAAGTTCTGCACATCCAGGGTGACCGTGCTGCGGTCGCCCGGGGCCAGCACGCGCGGCATGCTGGCTTCGGCCAGGATCGGTGCACGCACCACGGTTTCCACGTCGCGCTTGCCGTACTGGTCATCGGCGTAGACCAGCGCGGAGACGCGCAGGGTGCCGTTGAAATCCGGCACCTTCAACGCGATCCGGGCAATGCCCTTGGCATCCAGTTTCACCGGGCCGGAGAACAGGTCCACGGTCTGCACGCGCGCGGTGGGGCGCTTGGCCTGCGGCAACGCGGCCAGGGCCATGTCACCACCGAACTTCAGTTTGCCGCTGCTGCCATCGAAGCTTTCGATCACCCGGCTGTAGATGTCGTACGCATCCACGCCAAGGCGACGCTGGGCGAAGAAGTGGCCGGCCGCATCGGGCACCGGGAAGCGGGTGATGTTGAGGATGCCCACGTCCACCGCCGAGACCGTGACATGCGCCAGCTTGCCCGCCAGCTGCGGCGCGCTCACCGTCACCGGCAGGGCCTGCTCCGGCCGCATCTGCTTGGGCGCGGACAGGCCGACCGCGATCTGGCGTGCCTTGCGGTCCATCGGAACGTGGACCACGCCGACCGCGCGGGCCGGGGTGATCTTGCTCGGCGCACTGCCACCGCGGAACACCAGCGCGGTGATGTAGACATCGTGGCGCTCCCACTCGGCGGTGACCGGAATGTCGAAGGTGCTGCCCGGCTTGGCGTCGATCTCCTGCACGTACAGCATCTTGTCGCTTTCAACCATCAGCACGCCCTTGCCGGCGTGCGGCGGGGTGACGGTGACGCGGACCTTGTCGCCGGCCTTGTAGCCGGTCTTGTCCAGGCCCAGCTTGATCTTGTCCGGGCGTGCATCCAAGCCGCGGTTTTCGTCGTTCCAGCTCCAGCCGGCGTGGAACGGGTAACGGCTGGTCAGCCCGGTGGCCGGGTCGAACACATCCAGGCGGTACTCGCCCCATTCCACCGGGAAGTCCACCCCCACCGCCGCGCTCCCGGCGTCCAGGGTGCGGCTTTCCTTGTTCTCGAAGCGGCGGCTGAAGTCGTAATCCCAACGGTTGTCGTTGAAGGTCCAGTGGTAATCACGCAGCTCGCGCACCAGGGTGACCTTCAGGCCCTTGCCGGGCTGCGGCTTGCCGGCCGCATCCACGCGCAGGACTTCAAAGCGCGCGTTGCTGTTCGCATCGGCGCCGTCATCGGGGTTGAACAGCGGGCGCACGCCGACCAGCACCGGGGCCGGCCACAGCACCCGCTTCAGGGTGCGGCTGACCGTGCGCCCGCCGGTTTCATACACGCTGCCCGACAGCACCACCGCCACCGGCGCGCTGGCCTTGACCTCGGCCGGCAGCTCCACGTCCTGGCGCAGCGTGCCGTCGGCGGGGAACTCGGTATCGATCACATCGCGCGCTTCGCGCGGCAGTTCCAGGGTCGGGTCGCCGAAGAAGTAGCCCGGCAGCGATTCCACCGGCGACTGCTCGGCCGCCACCGCCAGGCGCGCGGTGAAGCGGTTGCCATCGGCCGGCGCACCGTACAGGTAGGCCGCATCGGCCTGCAGCTTGAGCGGCTCTCCCGGCTTGAGGGTCTTCTGCGGACTGTCCAGGTCCAGCTTCATGCGCTCGGGCAGGAACTCCTCGATGCGCAGGGTCATTCCCTGGATTGCCTCCTTGCTGGCCGGGTTGGTGCGGAACTCCACCTGCCAGCGCCCGGTCGGCGCCTCCACCGGGATGGTCTGTTCGAAGCTCAGGTAGCCCTGCTCGCCCGGTTGCAGGCGGGTTTCGCGGAAGGTCTTGCCGTCAGGCTGCTTCAGGCGCAGGAACACCGGCTGCCCGCCCTTGCCAGGGCCGCTGACCGGCTTGCCGTCGTTGTCGCGCAGCAGCGCGGAAATGCGCACGGTTTCGCCGGGACGGTACAGGTCGCGCCCGGACCAGGCGAACACGTCGAACCACGCGTTGTCGCGGCCGGACACGGCAAACTCGCTCAGGTCCAGCGCCGGCTGGTTGAACGGCAGCATCGAGGTATCCGCACCACTGCTGGCAATCAGCACATGGCCCGCATCCAGGGTGTAGTTGAGCAGCGCGTTGCCGTTGCCGTCGGTGCTGCCCTTGAGCACCACCTCGCCCTTGGCGTCGATGATGCGCAGGTCGATCTTCTTCAGCGCCGCGCCGCTCTGCAGCGAGGCGGTGTGCACGAACAGGGTGTCCTTGTAGGCGCGGGTGTGCAGGCCGATGTCGCTCACGGTGAAGAAGGCGGTGTCGAACTCGCTGTCGAACGAACCGCTGCGCTTCATCACCGCGAAGTACAGGCCCGGCTCCTGCAGTTCCTTGATGTCCTGGGTGGGGAGGTAGGTCAGCACGCGCTCGTTCTGCTTGCCGCCCAGCACGAAGCGGTTGACGTAGACCGGCTCGGCCAGCTGCGACATCGGGGTCTTGTCGCCGTATTCGCTGTCCAGCTCCCAGCTGCCACGGCGGCCGCCGCGCTGGTACTGGCTGAAGAAGCTGGACAGTTCCTTGTCGCGCACGCGCAGGAACTCCACGTCCACTTCCTTCACGTTGACCGACACCACCGGCAGGCCGCGGCTTTCGCGTGCCGGCAGCACGCTGCCCTGCGAGGCGAAGCCAGCCACCGGCTTGAGTTCACCGCTGAAGACCTTCTGGCGCAGTTCCTTGCCGATCCGGCTGCCGTCGGCGGCCAGCAGGTCCGGCGAGACGATCAGGGTGTACTCCCTGGCCGCCTCGACGAACGGGTAGCGCAGGGTCTTGCCGTCGTCGGACAGGGTCCAGCTGCTGTCCTCGGTGCCGACCTTTTCGCCGAAGCGGACCAGTGTGTCGAAGTCCTGGGTGCCGACCAGCGGCCGCGAGAACTCGAGGGCCAGCGACAGACCATCACTCTTCTGGTCGGGGAAGGCGCGTACCAGGGTGAACTCGCTGACGGCTTCTGCCTTGGCGGCAATCGGCGCGCCCGACGGCGTGGGCAGCTGGCCGCTGTCGTTGCGCTTGCAGCCGCCGATCCCCAGTGCCAGGCCGGCGACCAGCGCCATTCCCAGGATTCCCTTCCAGCCCCACCGCCCGACCGTTGCCATATGTCGCTCCTTGAACAAGGGCTTCATTATGCACCCGGGCGTTACGGGCTGCCTGGACACGCATGGCGTGTCCCAGGTGGTGCGTACGGGGCGGTCAGACGGTCCGGGCCGGGACCCTTACCGCGCCTTCCATCAGCACCCGTGCGCTGCGACTCATGATCGCCTTGGTCACGGTCCACTGGCCATCGACCTGCGCCGCCTCCGCGCCCACACGCAGGGTTCCCGATGGATGCCCGAACGTCACCGCGCCGCGCTCGCCCCCGCCAGCCGCCAGGTTCACCAGCGTGCCCGGAATGGCGGCAGCCGTGCCGATGGCTACCGCCGCGGTACCCATCATGGCGTGGTGCAGCTTGCCCATCGACAGCGCGCGGGCGTGCAGGTCGATGTCGCCCGCCGCGATCTGCCTGCCACTGGAGGACACGTAATCCTGCGCCGGTGCGACGAACGCAACCTTGGGCGTGTGCTGGCGGGTCGCAGCCTGGTCGATGCTGTCGATCAGGCCCATGCGCACCGCGCCGTGTGCGCGGATCGCCTCGAACCGGGCCAGCGCGGCCTTGTCCTCGTTGATCGCCGGCTGCAGCTCGGTACCGGTGTAGCCCAGGTCCGCCGCGTTGAGGAAGATGGTGGGAATGCCAGCGGTGATCATCGTCACCTGGAAGCTGCCCACGCCGGGCACATCCAACGTGTCGACCAGGTTGCCGGTGGGAAACATCGAACCGCCCTCGCCTTCGCCGTCGTCGGACGGATCGAGGAACTCCAGCGCGATCTCAGCGGCCGGGAAGGTCACCCCGTCCAGTTCGAAGTCGCCGATCTCCTGCACCTGCCCGTCCACCACCGGCACGTGGGCCAGGATGGTCTTGCCGATGTTGGCCTGCCAGATCCGCACCGTGCAGATGCCATTGCGCGGAACGCGGGTCGGATCGATGAAACCGTTGCTGATCGCGAACGGTCCCACGGCGGTACTGAGGTTGCCGCAGTTGCCGCTCCAGTCCACGAACGCGGTGTCGATCGAGACCTGCCCGTAGAGGTAATCCACATCATGGTCGGGCACCGATGGCGCCGAGATGATCACGCACTTGCTGGTGCTGGACGTCGCCCCGCCCATGCCATCGGTGTGCTTGCCATAGGGATCGGGCGAACCGATCACGCGCATCAGCAGCGCATCACGCGCCGGACCTGGGACCTGCGCGGCAAACGGCAGGTCCTGCTGGCGAAAGAACACACCCTTGCTGGTGCCACCGCGCATGTAGGTGGCGGGAATGCGGAGTTGGGGGAGAGGGGTCATGTCATGCCACCTGCGAGGATTCGAGGAAGTCCTGCGCAAAACGCTGCAATACCCCGCCCGCTTCGTAGATCGAGACTTCTTCTGCGGTGTCCAGGCGGCAGGTGACCGGCACCCGCAGCTGTTCCCCGTCACGGCGGTTGATCACCAGGGTCAGCTCGGCGCGCGGCACGCGCTCACCGACCACGTCGAAGGTTTCGGTACCGTCGATGCCCAGCGACAGGCGGTTCACGCCCGGCTTGAACTCCAGCGGGAGTACGCCCATGCCGATCAGGTTGGTGCGGTGGATGCGTTCGAAGCCCTCGGCGGCGATGGCTTCCACGCCGGCCAGGCGCACGCCCTTGGCCGCCCAGTCGCGCGAGCTGCCCTGGCCGTAATCGGCACCGGCAATGATGATCAACGGCTGCTTGCGCTCCATGTAGGTTTCGATCGCCTCCCACATGCGGGTGACCTTGCCTTCCGGCTCGATGCGCGCCAGCGAACCCTGCTTGACCTGGCCATCGACCACGGCCATTTCATTGATCAGCTTGGGGTTGGCGAAGGTGGCACGCTGCGCGGTGAGGTGGTCCCCGCGATGGGTGGCGTAGGAATTGAAGTCCTCCTCGGGCAGGCCCATCTTCGCCAGGTACTCACCGGCGGCGCTGCTGGCCAGGATCGCGTTGGACGGCGACAGGTGGTCGGTGGTGATGTTGTCGCCCAGCACCGCCAGTGCACGCATCCCGGTCAGCCCGCGCTCGCCGGCCAACGCGCCTTCCCAGTACGGCGGGCGGCGGATGTAGGTGCTCTGCGGGCGCCAGTCGTACAGCGGGCTGATCGGCGCACCGTGTTCGACCTTGAAGGTGAACATCGGCTCATAGACCTGGCGGAACTGTTCCGGCTTGACGCTGGCAGCCACCACGGCGTCGATCTCGGCATCGCTCGGCCACAGGTCCTTCAGGGTGATCGCGCTGCCATCGGCGCGGAAGCCCAGCGCGTCCTTCTCGATGTCGAAGCGCACCGTGCCGGCAATGGCGTAGGCCACCACCAGCGGCGGCGAGGCCAGGAAGGCCTGCTTGGCATACGGATGGATGCGCCCGTCGAAGTTGCGGTTGCCCGACAGCACGGCGGTGGCGTACAGGTCGCGGTCGATCACTTCCTGCTGGATCTTCGGATCCAGCGCACCGCTCATGCCGTTGCAGGTGGTGCAGGCAAACCCGACGATGCCGAAGCCCATCTGTTCGAGGTCGCCGATCAGGCCGGCCTCTTCCAGGTACAACTGGACGGCCTTGGAACCGGGCGCCAGCGAGCTCTTCACCCACGGCTTGCGGCTCAGCCCGGCACGGTTGGCGTTGCGCGCCAGCAACGCGGCGGCAATCACGTTGCGCGGGTTGCTGGTGTTGGTGCAGCTGGTAATGGCCGCGATGATCACAGCGCCGTCAGGCATCAGCCCCTGCTCCTGCTCGAGCTTGCCGGAGGCCAGCTTGGCTTCGTCGGCAATGCCGCGCGCGGCCAGTTCGCTGGTGGCCACGCGCTTGTGCGGGTTGGATGGGCCAGCCATGTTGCGCACCACGCTGGACAGGTCGAACTTCAGCACGCGCTCGTAGCGCACCTGGCCCAGGTCGTCCGACCACAGGCCCGTCACCTTGGCGTAGGTTTCCACCAGCTTCACCTGGGTCTCTTCGCGGCCGGTCAGGCGCAGGTAGTCCAAGGTCTGCTGGTCAATCGAGAACATCGCCGCCGTGGCGCCGAACTCGGGGGTCATGTTGGAAATGGTGGCGCGGTCGCCGATGGTCAGCGCGGTGGCGCCTTCACCGTAGAACTCGATCCACGCCCCCACCACGCGCTCCTTGCGCAGGAACTCGGTCAGCGCCAGCACCAGGTCGGTACAGGTGATGCCCGGCTGCGGGCGACCGGTCAGCTCGACACCAATGATGTCCGGCAGACGCATCCACGAGGCGCGGCCGAGCATGACGTTCTCCGCTTCCAGGCCGCCCACGCCGATGGCGATCACGCCCAGCGCGTCCACGTGCGGGGTGTGGCTGTCGGTACCCACGCAGGTATCGGGGAAGGCCACGCCATCGCGCACCTGGATCACCGGCGACATCTTCTCCAGGTTGATCTGGTGCATGATCCCGTTGCCCGGCGGGATCACATCGACGTTCTTGAACGCCTTCTTGGTCCAGTTGATGAAGTGGAAGCGGTCTTCGTTGCGGCGGTCTTCAACGGCGCGGTTCTTCTCGAACGCGGCCTTGTCGAAGCCCGGGTATTCCACCGCCAGCGAGTGATCCACGATCAGCTGGGTGGGTACCACCGGGTTGATCTGGGCCGGGTCCCCACCGGCGTCGGCGATGGCATCGCGCAGGCCGGCCAGGTCGACCAACGCGGTCTGGCCGAGGATGTCATGGCAAACCACGCGCGCCGGATACCACGGGAAATCCAGGTCCTGGCGGCGCTCGATCAGCTGCCGCAGCGAGGCCTCCAGGGTGGCCGGGTCACAGCGGCGCACCAGGTTTTCGGCCAGCACGCGCGAGGTGTACGGCAGCGTGGCATAGGCACCCGGGGCAATCGCATCGACTGCGGCGCGGGTATCGAAATAGTCCAGCGCGGTGCCGGGCAGGGTCTTGCGGTAATCAGTGTTCATGGCTGGCGGTAGCTGCTTCTGTTTGGCGGGCCGTGCGGGAAATGCGGAAAGGCCGGCCCGTGGGCCGGCCCTTCGTTCAGCGGCGCTGGTCGATCGGCACGAAAGCCTGGTCTTCCGGGCCGGTGTAGTTGGCGCTGGGGCGGATGATCTTGCCGTCGATGCGCTGTTCGATCACGTGCGCGCTCCAGCCCGAGGTGCGGGCGATCACGAACAACGGGGTGAACATCGCGGTCGGCACGCCCATCATGTGATAGCTGACAGCGCTGAACCAGTCCAGGTTCGGGAACATCTTCTTGATGTCCCACATCACCGATTCCAGGCGCTCGGCGATGTCGTACATCTTCAGGTTCTGCTGCTCGCTGGACAGTTCGCGGGCCACGTCCTTGATCACGTTGTTGCGCGGATCACTGACGGTGTAGACCGGATGGCCGAAGCCGATCACCACTTCCTTGCGCTCGACGCGGGCCTTGATGTCGGCCTCGGCTTCGTCCGGGGAGTCGTAGCGCTTCTGCACTTCGAACGCCACTTCATTGGCGCCGCCGTGCTTCGGTCCGCGCAGCGCGCCGATGCCGCCGGTGATGCAGCTGTACATGTCGCTGCCGGTGCCGGCGATGACGCGGCAGGTGAAGGTCGAGGCGTTGAACTCGTGCTCGGCGTACAGGATCAGCGACGTGTGCATCGCCTTCACCCACGAATCCTGCGGCTTCTCGCCGTGCAGCAGGTGCAGGAAGTGGCCACCGATGGAATCGTCGTCGGTCTCCACGTCGATCGCGCGGCCGTTGTGGCTCCAGTGGTACCAGTACAGCAGCATCGAGCCCAGGCAGGCCATCAGCTTGTCGGCGATGTCGCGGGCACCGGGGTGGTTGTGGTCGTCTTTTTCCGGCGACACGCAGCCCAGCACGGAAACGCCGGTGCGCATCACGTCCATCGGGTGCGCCGACGGCGGCAGTTCTTCCAGCGCGGCCTTGACCGCGGCCGGGATGCCGCGCAGCGACTTCAGCTTGGCCTTGTAGGCGACCAGCTCGGCGCGGGTGGGCAGCTTGCCGTGCACCAGCAGATGGGCGATTTCCTCGAACTCGCTGGTGTTGGCCAGGTCCAGGATGTCATAGCCGCGGTAATGCAGGTCGTTGCCGCTGCGGCCGACGGTGCACAGGGCGGTGTTGCCGGCGGCGGTGCCCGACAGGGCGACGGACTTCTTCGGCTTGAAGCCGGGGGCGGTGGTTGCTTCGCTCATGATCCCTCCAGAAAACAATGGTGCGACGTTACTTCTTGGCGGCGAACAGCGCATCGAGCTGCTGCTCGAAGGCGTGGTAGCCGATACGGTCGTACAGTTCCTCGCGCGTCTGCATGCTGTCCACCACGTTCTTCTGGTGGCCGTCGCGGCGAATGGTCTCATACACGTTCTCGGCAGCCTTGTTGGCCGCACGGAACGCCGACAGCGGGAACAGCTGGATGGCCACGCCGGCCGAGGCCAGTTCATCGCGGCTGAACAGCGGGGTCTTGCCGAATTCGGTGATGTTGGCCAGTACCGGCACCTTCACTGCGTCCACAAAGCGGCGGTAGGTGGCCAGGTCGTAGGCGGCCTCGGCGAAGATGCCGTCGGCACCGGCCTCCACGCAGGCGATGGCGCGCTCGATCGCGGCATCCACGCCGTCCACCTGGATGGCATCGGTGCGCGCGATCAGGAAGAAGTCCGGATCGGTCTTCGCATCGGCGGCCGCCTTGACCCGGTCCACCATCTCGCCCTGGGTGACGATTTCCTTGCCCGGCCGATGCCCGCAGCGCTTGGCGCCGACCTGGTCTTCGATATGGCAGGCGGCTGCGCCGGCCTTGATCAGCGATTTGACCGTGCGCGCGATGTTGAACGCGCTCGGGCCAAAGCCGGTGTCGATGTCGACCATCAGCGGCAGGTCGCACACATCGGTGATGCGGCGCACGTCGATCAGCACATCTTCCAAGGTGTTGATGCCAAGGTCGGGCAGGCCCAGCGAGCCGGCCGCGACGCCGCCGCCGGACAGGTAGATGGCACGGTAACCGGCGCGCTGCGCCAGCAGGGCGTGGTTGGCGTTGATCGCCCCGATCACCTGCAGCGGCGATTCGGCGGCCAGCGCGGCGCGGAAACGGGCGCCGGCGGAGGAAACTGGGGTGCTCATGGGCAACATTCCATCGTGGTTGACGAGTAACAGCCGCAAGGCGCGTGCCAACTTGCAAGTGATTGATTCCACTAGCTTGGCTGCCGCCCGGGCTTGTTTCACTTTGAAACATTGAAACGGATGTAACATGGATGGAACTGAAACACGGTACCCGACGATGTCCATCCGCCTGCCCCGCCCCCGCCTGCCCGATCTGGATCCCGGCGCCCTGCCGGTGATCTGGACGGTGAGCGTGTCGCGCCTGACCGGCCTGCTCGGCGACGTCATCCCGGAGTTCGACCGCCGCGCGCGGATCGTCCCCATCAACCTCGGCTTTGAAGAGGCGGTGGACGTGATCGGCCAGCGCCTGCGTCGCGAGCATTGCGATGTGGTCATTGCAGGCGGCTCCAACGCCGCCTACCTGCGCAGCCGCCTGGAGGTACCACTGGTACCGATCCAGGCCAACGGCTTCGACCTGATGGAAGCACTCGCCCGGGCGCGGCGGATCGCATCCAGGATCGGGCTGGTTACCCACGCCACCGACGTGCCCAGTTTCGGCAGCTTCCAGCACAGCTTCGGGCTGGATATCGAACACCGCCGCTTCGTCACCCGCGAAGATGCGCGCGACTGCATCGCCGACATGCGTGCCAACGGCATCGAGGTGATCGTCGGCACCGGCATGGCCATCGACCACGCCGAACGCGTGGGCCTGCCCGGCGTGCTGCTGTACTCGGCCGATTCGGTGCGCCAGGCCTTCGAACACGCGCTGGAACTGACCCAGACCCTGGCCCGCTCCGGCGTGGCCGCACCGCGCCGGCGTGCCCCTGCCCGCTCGCGCCCCACCGATCAGCGCCTGCTCGGCGAAAGCCCTTCGATGCAGCAGGTGCGCGAGCGCATTGCCTTGTATGCCCCGCACGACAGCACCGTGCTGGTTACCGGCGCCACCGGCACCGGCAAGGAACTGGTCGCCCGGCAGCTGCACGCCGCCAGTGGCCGCAGCGGCCGCTTCGTGGCGCTCAACTGCGGGGCAATCAGTGAGTCGCTGCTGGAAGCGGAATTGTTCGGCTACACCGAAGGCGCCTTCACTGGCGCGCGGCGTGGTGGACGGGTCGGCCTGGTAGAAGCTGCCGATGGCGGCACGTTGTTCCTGGACGAAATCGGCGAGCTGCCGTTGCCGCTGCAGACGCGTCTGTTGCGGGTCCTGGAAGAGCGCGAAGTGCTGAGGGTCGGTGCGACCGAACCCACCCCGGTGGATGTGCGCGTGGTGGCGGCCACCCTGCAGACGCTGGAATCGCTGGTGGAGGCGCAGCGCTTCCGGCGCGACCTCTATTACCGCCTCGCCGCACTGCGGATCGCACTCCCTACCCTGCGCGAGCGCCCGCAGGACGTGCCGATGCTGCTGGAGCACTTCTTCCAGCAGTTGGGCCAGCGCCCGTCGCCGCTGGATGCAGCCGCCACCGAGCGCCTGTGCGGGTATGCCTGGCCGGGCAACGTGCGCGAACTGCGCAACCAGGTTGACCGCCTGCGCATCCATTGGCGGATCGACCAGGGGGCATTGGGCCTGGCACAGCTGCAGTCGTGGCTGCCCGAACTGCTGCCGGCCACGGGCGGCGCTGTCGTGCCCGACAGCGCCACGTTGCATGCCGGACCTGCGCCCGCACGCCCCTCGCCAGCAACCCTGCACCAGTGGCTGATCGAACATCAGGGCAACCGGGAGCAGCTGGCCGCACAGCTGGGCGTATCGCGCACGACGCTGTGGCGTTGGCTGCGGCACCCCGTTTGACGAGCGCCGGTGACCGCGCTTTGCGCATCCCGCGCCTGCAACGACATCCCTGATACGCAGAGCAGGCTTCAACCGACAACGCATTAGGGAAACTCCTAAAGCCAAATGCGGATATCCGGTTGTGCGACATGTTCATCATTTCGTCTGCTGCATGGGCAGGAACTGACAGCGCGGGACATGGCGGTGGATCGCATGCGTCCTGCCGCGACATCAGCGCGCCGGGCGCATCGGGCGGTTTGATGCCCGGATTTCCCGCCATACCAGGCCTTGCCGCCCGATTCCGATGCACGAGGACCGATACACGCCATCGATGACGTCAAGAGGAAGAAAGTTTCGATGGCCCGCGCAGGAGGTTCATCAACGGAAACCCCGGGTGAACTGTCTGCGAATACTGCAATGTCCAACGGCCCGCCGCACGGCTAGGTTCCAGAGCGAGGATCCGCCCACCACCGAGGACACTGCATGTTCCCAGCCACCCACGCCAGGCCCCTTTCCACCCTCGTCACCCGCGCCACCGCGCTGACCCTGCGCAGGCCGCGCGATGCCGCGACTGGCCCGATCCGGGCCATTCCGCTGACCGGCATCAGCAACCACGCGACCCGGCCGCAGCCCGCACCCGCCCGCGTATCGCGGATGCCCGCTTCAGCGTCCAACACCGACCAGGAGCGGGAGGATGCACCCAGCGCACCCGGCCCCACCGAGCATGCACTGGCGGTGCTCAGCGGCCAGATCCATGCCCTGCTGGCGCAGTTCCGCGCCGAAGCGCCTGCGGATGTTGCCAACGCACTGGAGGTGCTGGACCTGGACCCACGCGAGCCGTTGGCCCGCAAGCAGAGCAGCGCGCTGCTGCGTGCGATCAAGCGCCTGCCCAACGGCCGCCATGTCCCCGAACGGCAGAAGGCACTGCGAGCGGCGCTGTACGACCTGACCCGCGCGGCACGCGCCGAGGCGATGCTGCACGAGCAGATCGCACGCCACACCGAGCGCGAACGCATCAACGCGCTGCCCGGTTCGCAGCGCAGCGCCGGCACCGGCGGCATGCTGGGCGTGCGCTTCGGGTTGCCCAGCGGCGTGCATGCCGGCGCGGCGGCCGGTGCACGCCAGGAATCCAGCGTGGCCACCTTCGACGACCTGACGGTCGCCACCATCCGCAGCGCGACGGTAAGTGCTGAAGCCAGCGTCCAGGCCCGCGTCGGTCCCGGGGTAGGCGTGGAAGGCAGACTGAGCGGCTACTCGACCGAAGGCGATGCGGACATCTCCATGTCGATGCGCACCCGCGTGCTGCGCCTGGCGCATGCATCGGTCGCCCGCCGGTTGGGCGGCAACGTCCTGCAGCGCGCGTTCAAGCGCGTGACCGAGCCACGTCGCGACCGCTACGACGAGCGCACCAGCCGCGCGATGGCGTTGCAGTCGACGCTGCCGGTCCTGCTCGGCAAGCAGGCCGTGGCGCAGCCACTGGCATTCGGCAAGCGCGGCCTGTTGATCACCGCCGGCATGACCACCCATGGCGGCGCGCTGGCCGCCAGTGCCGGCTATGGGCTGGGCCAGCTCGGTGCCACCGCTGCGGCCAACCGCACGGTACTGCGGGCGGCGCTGCCGACCCGGCTGACCGAACTCGGCGAAGACGGCCTGCCTGCCAGCAGAGATCCCGGCATCCGCACCGTTCTGGAAGCACGCGTGGCGCATCTGGTGGGCAACCAGCCCCGTTCGCACGCGCTGCAGATCGTCCAGGAGGTCATGGCGTCGCCGCGGGACCCGGTCACCATTGAAAGACGACAGAAGGCCGTGGCACATGTCGGCGCCGCGTTCAATCACCTGCAGGCGCTGACCGACCTGTCGTTGCGTGCGCCGGCCCAGGCACGCGCGCCGCTGGCGTCGCTGGCACGCGACTGGGGCAGCAGCACCGCAGCGCCCGAACCGGTGATGATCGCCCTGCTCGACACGCTCGCCTGGCTGCAGGCGGTGCCGGCACCCGACACCCGCGCAGCGGCAGCGCATGCGGATTGGACCCGCCTGCAGCGCAGCGTGCAGGCCCAAGCGCGGCGCATCCACGATACCCCCATGCCGCACGACCGCGCATGGGTCTATCGAGCAACCCATGCGTTCCGTGAGCAGATCCAGAAAATCGACACACTCAGTGGCAGCCTGTCGCTCTCGGCGACGCTGCCCCTGCTCACGGCCACCGGAGGGGTGAAATTTGCGCGCCACGTCCGACAGGATCCGGATCCGTTGCGTGCGGGCGATTACCTGGAACTGACCTTCGAAGCGCATCTCGCACCCGCGCTTGGCACGATCCTGCGCGAAGTCGAACGACAGCTGCCGGACTGGGGCGCGCTGCCATTGCGCGAGGCTGAAGCGCTCACTACCCCGCTGTCGGCCGAACTCGGGGTCAACGCCACCGCCCAGTGCATGGTGCGATTCTTCCGGCCGTCGTACCAGACCGACCCGGATTTCCCCGCCTCCGCGCGCGGCAATCACCTGCACGCGGTGCGCATGGCCACGGGCACCGCGCAGACGGTGGATCTGACCGTGCCGGTCCCCGTGCTGCCGGGGCTGTCGCCCACCCTGTCGGTGCAGCACAGCCGCGCCAGCCGGTTTACCCGCTACGACCGCCTGGGCGAAGGCACGCTGACCAGCGCGCTGATGCGGTACCTGTCGCTGAGCTCGGCCACCCAGCCACGTCCCGAAACGTGGGCGGCGTTGCTGGACTCGCATGGCGCCGACCTGGACCGGCTGGCCGAAGCGCTCACCGACCCCGGCTCCGTACCTTCGCTGGAAGCGCGCTACTGGCTGCAGCGCGAGCCCACCACCACTATCGGTGGTGCCACCACGCGCCGCGAAAATGCCGACACCAGCACGCTGGACGCGTTCACGCAGGCAGCCGATGCCGAAACCCGGCGCGCCCAGCTGTATGCGCTGTTCGAAGCGGTCGGGGCCATCACCACCCGGCAGAAGGCGATGTCGTCACTGATCGGCGCATTGACCCTGCCAGTGGTCGGTTGAGCAGCGCTTACGGGTACAGCAGGCGCTTGCACCACTGCCCGTCGGCATCGATCTCGTAGCACCAGCGCTCGTGCAGGCGGAACTGCGCGCCGTACCAGAACTCGATCCGGCGCGGCACCACCCGCAGCCCGCTCCAGCCGTCCGGCCGCGGAACATCGCGGCCGGCGAAGCTGGCTTCGGCAGTGGCCACGCGCGTATCGAATTCCTCGCGCGAGGCCAGCGTGCGTGACTGCAGCGACGCCCACGCGCCGATCTGGCTCAGGCGCGGACGCGAGGCAAAGTACGCGTCGGCTTCTTCGTTGCTGACCTGTTCCACGGTGCCTTCGATGCGCACCTGGATGCCGGCCTCGCGCAGGCTGCGCCACAGGAACAGCAGCGCGGCGTGCGGGTTGGCCTGCAGCTCGCGGCCCTTGTGGCTGTCCAGATGCGTGTAGAACACGAAACCGCGGTCATCGAAGGCTTTCAGCAGTACCGTTCGCGCCGAAGGGACGCCGGTGGCGGTGGCGGTGGCCACGGTCATTGCGTTGGGTTCGATTTCAGCGCTGCCTTTGGCTTCGTCGTACAACGCGGCGAAGGTGGACAGGGCTTCAGCGTAGAGATCGGTCATGGTCGGCTTCTTTGCGGCTCGGTTTGGGTTTATTGTCACCGCATGTCCGTTGCTGCGTACATTCCCCGGAACAAGGGTTTCCCCGATGCACTGGTCGCGCAGGCGCTGGATGATGCGTTGGCCGTGACGGCCACGGTGCCAGTATTGGCGATCAGCGGCCTGCAGGGCAGTGGCAAATCGACGCTGGCCGCCCAGGTGGTGGGCCTGGCCCAGGAACGCGGGCTGCGCGCGGCGGCAGTGTCCATCGATGACTTCTACCTCACCCGTGCCCAACGCCAACGCCTGGCGCGGCAGGTGCACCCGCTGCTGCTGACCCGTGGGCCACCCGGCACGCATGACCTGCCGCTTGCCCATGCCACGCTGCAGGCGATCACCGCGCGACAGCCGGTGGCGCTGCCGCGCTTTGACAAGCTTGCCGACGAACGCGTGCCGGAAGCGCAATGGGCGCAGTGTCACGAACCACTGGACCTGCTGGTGTTCGAAGGCTGGTTCCTGGGCACGCCAGCGCAGGCCGACAGCGAACTGGACACCCCGCTCAATGCGCTCGAACGTGAGGCCGACGCCGATGGCCGCTGGCGCCGCTGGTGCAACCAGGCCCTGGCCGGACAGTATCCGGCGCTGTGGCAGCGCTGTGACCGGCTGTGGTTCCTGCAGCCGCCGGATTTCGCGGTGGTGCCGCGCTGGCGCTGGCAGCAGGAGCAGAACCTGCAGGCCGCCCAGCCCGAGCGCAGCAGCATGAGCCGCGCCCAGCTGGAACGGTTCGTGCAGTACTACGAGCGGGTCAGCCGGCAGGCACTCCGCACGCTGCCGGCGCTGGCCGACCGCGTGGTGGTGCTGGATGAACAGCGCCGGATCGTCAGCTGACCAGGAAGGTCACGCGCAGGTTGACCCGCCACTCGGTGATGTTGCCCTGGCCGTCAGTGACCACCTTGGTCTCGTTGATCCACGCCCCCTGGATGCCCTTGACCGTTTCGGACACTTTCTTGAGGCCGCTGCGGACTGCGTCTTCGACGCTGGTGGGCGAGGAGGCGTTGATCTCGATGATTTTGGCCACTGACATGGGCGTACTCCGGCTGCGCGCGGGACATTCCGCACCGCCCACCATGGGGTCCCGGACGTAAAGGCGGCGGCACGGAGGTGTTAGCATTCCGGGTAATGAATCCCGCTCCGAACCTGATCCTGATTGGCCCGATGGGCGCCGGCAAGACCTGCATCGGCCGCCGCTTGGCCGAGCGCTTCACGCTGGACTTCGTCGATGCCGACCAGGCCATCGTCGACGCGGCCGGGGCCAGTATTCCGACCATCTTCGAGCACTCGGGCGAAGCCGGCTTCCGCCAGCACGAACGCCAGGTGCTGCAGCAGCTGCTGGCCGGGAAGGGGCAGCTGATCTCCACCGGCGGTGGCGCCGTGCTCGATGCCGGCAACCGCGAGGCGATCGCACGGCGCGGCTTCGTGGTCTACCTGCGGGTGAGCGTGCCGGCCCAGCTGGAGCGGCTGGCGCGCGACCGCGGCCGGCCCCTGCTGCAGCGGCCCGACCGCGAGCAGGTGCTGCACGAGATGGCGAGCCTGCGCGACCCGCTGTACCAGGGCCTGGCCGACCTCACCCTCGATACCGATCTGTACACGCCCAGCGAGGCAACCGCGCAGCTGGTGCTGCGCCTGGCCTCGCAATGGCAGCGACTGGAACCTTCCGCATGACCGCGTCCCCCCGCACCGTCGCCGTTGGCGGCGACACCCCCTACACCATCCATATCGGCCCCGGCCTGCTTGGCCAGGGCGAACTGCTGGCGCGCCACGTGCGCGGCCGCCACGTGCTGCTGCTCAGCGATTCGTCCGTCGCCCCGCTGTACCTGGCCGGGGTCAAGCAGGCGCTGCTGGATGCACGCCCCGGACTGCTGACCGGCGAACTGGTGCTGCCGGCTGGCGAAGCCTCCAAGACGCTGGCCAACTTCGGCGCGGCGATCACCGCGCTGGCATCGCTGGGCGCCACCCGCGATGCGTGCGTGATGGCCCTGGGCGGCGGCGTGGCCGGCGACCTGGCCGGGTTTGCCGCAGCCTGCTGGATGCGCGGGGTGGACTGCGTGCAGCTGCCGACCTCGCTGCTGGCGATGGTCGACTCGTCGGTCGGCGGCAAGACCGCGGTGGACATTCCCGAAGGCAAGAACCTGGTGGGCGCCTTCCACCCGCCGCGCGCGGTGATCGCCGATACCGCCGCGCTGCGCACCCTGCCGGCGCGTGAACTGCGCGCCGGCCTGGCCGAGGTGATCAAGTACGGCGCGATCCGCGACCCGCTGTTCTTCCAGTGGCTGCAGGCCGAACATGCCGCGCTGCTGGCCGGCGACGATGCGGCGCTGGCCCAGGCCATCGCGCGCAGCTGCGAACACAAGGCAGAGATCGTCGCGCGCGATCCGCTCGAGCGCGGCGAGCGCGCGCTGCTGAACCTGGGCCACACCTTTGGCCATGCGATCGAGACCGAACAGGGGTACGGCGCGCCAGGCAACGACAACCTCAACCATGGCGAAGCGGTGGCGGTGGGCATGGTGCTGGCTGCGCGGCTGTCGGCCCAGCTGGGCATGAGCCACGAGGACGACACCACCCGCCTGCGCGAGCTGCTGCTGCGCTACGAGCTGCCGGTTGCCATTCCGGCCGGCCTGGCGCCGGAGGCACTGCTGGCGCGCATGCGGCTGGACAAGAAGAACGTGGCCGGGCGCCTGCGCCTGGTGCTGTGGCGGGGCATCGGCCGCGCCGAGGTAGTGGCCGACGTGGACGAGGCCGACGTGCTGCGCGTGCTGGCCACCGGCTGAGCCGCGACCGTCTGTCGCGCCCGCCCCGCGGGCCGGTGACGGCCGCGTTGCCGGTTCGCGGCTACAATCGCGGCCATGCGCATCTTCCTGCAGCAACCTGTCAACGGCACCGATCCGACCGGCTACCTCCAGCTCATCCTGCAACCGGACCTGTTCGGCGGCTGGGAGCTGCTGCGCGAGTCGGGCCAGGTCGGCAGGCACGCCAAGCTGCACCGCCAGTTCTTCGCGGAACAGGCCCAGGCAGAAGCCGCGTTTGAAAAGGCGCGCGACACCGAGCTCAAGCGCGGTTACCAGATCACCTATACCAGCGGTGTGCCGCCGCGCTGAGCGGCCCGCCTCCCCCTGGCCCTGCGCCACCCGATTCCAAGGAAGCAACCCGTGACCAGCCCCTCCCGCCACGATCGCCTGCTGCGCGCCCTGCGCCGCGAACCGGTGGACTGCACCCCCGTCTGGCTGATGCGCCAGGCTGGCCGCTACCTGCCCGAATACCGCGCCACCCGCGCCAAGGCCGGCAGCTTCCTGGCCATGGCCAAGAACCCGGAAATCGCCTGCGAAGTCACCCTGCAGCCGCTGCGCCGGTTCGACCTGGACGCGGCGATCCTGTTCTCGGACATCCTGACCATTCCCGATGCGATGGGCCTGGAGCTGTACTTCGTCGAAGGCGAGGGCCCGAAGTTCCGCCACCCGGTCCGCGATACTGCCGCCATCGCCAGGCTGGCGGTGCCGGACATGGAAACCGATCTGCGCTACGTGATGGATGCGGTGCGCGTGATCCGCCGTGAGCTGGACGGCCGCGTGCCGCTGATCGGTTTCTCCGGCAGCCCGTGGACGCTGGCCTGCTACATGGTCGAAGGCGGCGGCAGCAAGGATTTCGCACGCATCAAGGCGATGGCACTGAACGAGCCGGCCGCACTGCACCAGCTGCTGTCGGTGGTGACCGATGCGGTGGTTGCCTACCTGGCTGCCCAGCGCGCGGCCGGCGCGCAGGTGCTGCAGGTGTTCGATACCTGGGGCGGCGTGCTCAGCCCGTCCATGTACCGCGAGTTCTCACTGCGCTACCTGACCCGCATCGCGCGTGAACTGGAGCGCGGCGACGGCGACCAGCGCACCCCGTTGATCCTGTTCGGCAAGGGTACCGGCCTGCACCTGGCCGACCTGGCCGACACCGGCGCCGATGCGCTGGGCGTGGACTGGACGCTGGACCTGGCCGACGCGGCAGCGCGCACCGGCGGCCGCGTGGCGCTGCAGGGCAATCTGGATCCGGCCACGTTGTACGGCAACCCGGAGGCGATCGAACGTGCCGCCGGGCAGGTGCTGGACAGCTATGCGCGCGGCAATGGCGGTTCCCGCGAGGGCCACGTGTTCAATCTTGGCCACGGCATGTCGCCGGACATGAATCCCGAACACGTGCAGGTACTTGTCGAGGCGGTGCACCGGTTGAGCGCGCGCTGACGGCCCGGCATACACACCCCCCGTGCGATCATGTGCACCTCGTTGATGAAGGTGCACACGATGACGACCCCCAGCTACGCCTCGTTCCGGCCCCTGTTGTGGCTGGTGTCGCTGGCGATCTTCATGCAGATGCTGGATTCGACCATCGTCAACACCGCCCTGCCTACCATGGCCCGCAGCCTGGGTGAAAGCCCGCTGCAGATGCAGTCGGTGGTGTTCAGCTACGCGCTGGCGGTGGCGACCTTCATTCCCGCCTCCGGCTGGATCGCCGACCGCTTCGGTACCCGCCGCACGTTCCTGGCGGCGATCATCCTGTTCACCCTCGGTTCGCTCGCCTGCGCGCTGGCACAGACCCTGCACCAGCTGGTTGCCGCCCGCGTGCTGCAGGGCGTGGGCGGCGCGATGCTGCTGCCGGTCGGGCGCCTGGCGGTGATGCGCTCGGTATCCCGCGAACAGTTCCTGCGCGCCATGAGTTTCATCGCCATCCCTGCGCTGGTGGGGCCCCTGATCGGCCCCACCCTGGGCGGCTGGCTGGTGGAAGTGGCGTCCTGGCACTGGGTGTTCCTGATCAACCTGCCCATCGGCGTGATCGGCTACGCGGCCGCGCTGAAGATCATGCCCGACCACTACGCCGAGCACCGCACCCGCTTCGATATCGCTGGCTACCTGATGCTGGCGTTCGGCATGGTGGTGCTGTCGCTGGCGCTGGATGGCATCTCCGGCATGGCCACCCCGCACGCGCTGGTGATGTTGATGACCGTGGCCGGGCTGGCTGCGCTGGTCGGCTACTGGCTGCACGCGGCCAACTCCACCGCGCCGCTGTTTTCGCTGGCGCTGTTCCACGTGCCCAGCTACCGCATCGGCATCCTCGGCAACCTGTTTTCGCGGATCGGCAGCAGCGCCATGCCGTTGCTGATCCCCCTGCTGCTGCAGGTGGGCATGGGCATGAGCCCGATGAACGCCGGGCTGTTGATGATTCCCGTAGCAGCCGCCGGCATGCTGTCCAAGCGCTACGCGGTCAAGCTGGTGGAACGTTTCGGCTATCGCCGGGTGCTGATGGTCAATACCGTGCTGGTCGGGTTGGCCATGGCCAGTTTCATCTTCATGGTGCCCGGCCAGCCGATGTGGCTGCGCGTGGTGCAGCTGGCGGTGTTCGGCGCGGTCAATTCGCTGCAGTTCACCGTGATGAACACCGTGACCCTGCGTGACCTGGACCGTGATTTCGCCAGCTCGGGCAACAGCCTGCTGTCGATGGTGATGATGCTGGCCACCGGCTTCGGCGCTGCGGCCGCGGGCAGCCTGCTGGCCGCGTTCGAGCATCTGGACACCCTGCATGGCGCCACCGCTGCACTGCACGCCACGTTCGTGTGCGTGGGCGCGATCACGCTCACCTCCGCCGTCATCTTCTGGCAGCTGCCCGACGCCCGCCCCTCTCCCCGGGATGTGGAAGAGGTCGCCGAATAGGCGACCCCGGTAGCAGCGGACCGTTGGTCCGATGACATTTTGTGGCCGGCAACACCGGCCATTGCTGTTACCCACGCCCCTCCACCACCACCCGCGCGATTGCCTGCTCCAACAGGTCACCGGTCACCGGCTTGCGCAGGAAGCCCTGAAAGCCCGCCTCGCGCACCCGCTGTTCGATGCCCGGGTCGGTCCGCGCCGTCACCGCCAGCAACGGCATCGCATAACCCTGGTTGCGCAGGTGCCCGGCCAGTTCCATGCCGCCCAGTCCGGGCAGGTCAAGATCCAGCAGCACCACGTCGAAGGACGCGTCGCTCACTTCGCGCAGCGCTGCCAGCGCGTGCGCGGCGTGCACCACCTCGTGCCCGCGCGCGCTCAGCAGGCCGATGATCACGCTGGCCACGGTATCGTCGTCCTCGACCAGCAGCAGGCGCAGTGGCGGCAGGGGGTGACCCTCGGCAACGCCGGCACTGCCGACCGTGGCGTCGGCCATCTGCAGCGGCAGCGGCAGGGTCACGCTGAAGCGCGTGCCCACGCCCAACTGGCTTTCCACCCCGATCTGGCCCTGCATGGCCAGCGCCAGCTCGCGGCAGATCGCCAGGCCCAGGCCGCTGCCACCGTACTGCGCAGCGGTGCGCGCACCGTCGGCCTGCTCGAAGCGCCGGAACAGACGCTGCTGCTGGTCGCTGCTGATGCCGGGCCCGGTGTCGGAGACTTCGAAGTAAAGGCCCCGCGACGGCGCCAGCGCGCGCACCTTCAACCGCACTTCGCCGTTGCTGGTGAACTTCACCGCGTTGCCCAGCAGGTTGAGCAGGATCTGCCGGACCCGCACCGCATCACCCACGCTGCACAGGCCAGCGGCCAGTTCGTTGTCCACCACGAAGCGCAGCCCCTTCTGCTCGGCCAGCGCGGCCATCAGGGTGCATGCATCATCAATGACACCCTGCAGCGCGAACGGCTGCGCCTGCAACTGCAGCCGCCCCGATTCGATCCGCGCCAGGTCCAGCGCGTCGTTCACCAGGTGCAGCAGGTGCTCGCCGGCATGCCGGATCGATTCGGTGTAGCTGCGCTGCTGCGGGTTCAACGGCGAGCCCAGCAGCAGCTCGCTCATGCCCAGCACACCGGTCATCGGCGTGCGCACTTCATGACCCAGGTTGGCCAGGAAGCGCGTTTTGGCGGCCGATGCCTGTTCGGCCAGTTCCTGCTTGTGCAGGGCCAACTGGTAAGCGTGGCGGCGTTGCACGCGGCGCCGGTACAACCAGGCGAACAGGCTCATGAGCAGCAGGGCGATCGAGGCCATCACCAGCAGCCCCGATACGCTGCGCCACCAGGGCGGCATCACGCGGAACTCAAGTACCTGCACCCGCGACCAGACCAGGTCGGCCGAGCGCGCCTGCACCTCCAGTCGATAGCGCCCGGGCGGCAGTCGCGAGAACACACGCTCGCCGCCCGGCCCCACTTCCACCCAATCCGGATCGTAGCCGGCCAGGCGGTAGCGATAGCTGTTGGACGATGAGTCGGCGAAGGACAGCAGCCGCGCCACGATGCGAAGGTCGCGGTCGGCATCGGCGATTTCCAGCGGCGCCAGGTGGGTCAGGTCCAGCACCCGCTCGCCACGGCGCACCTCGACACGTTCAATCACCAGCGGTGCGCGCCGGGTCGCCGGGCGCACCTGGTCCGGATCGAACAGCACCACCCCGGCCGGCGTGCCGCCGACGATGTGGTTGCTGGCCGTGCGCACCAGCGTGCCGCGGCGGAACTCCTGGCTGGGCAGCCCATCGCGCACGCCGTACTGGCGCACGCTGCCCTGGTTGGGATCGACGCGGATCAGGCCACGCGAGCTGGCGGCCCACACGATGTCCTGCGCGTCCACCACCAATCCCGTCGCCGACAGCTGCGGGAAGCCTTCTTCCGGCCCGACCTGGGCCTCGCGCTCGAGCCGCTTCCCGTTCCAGCGGTAGCGGATCAGGCGGCCTTCTTCCGATACCCACATGGAGCCGTCGTCGGCCGACGCCAGGGCATGACTGGCGACAGCTGCCGCGCCGGGCACCGCCTCGAACCGCGCACGCGCCGGCACCCACTGCAGCAGGCCCTGGTTGGTGGCCACCCAGAGATGGTCCTGCGGACCGCACATGAGATCCAGGACCAGCTGTCCGGGCGCGAACCCGCCCGTGCCGGCCGCGATCCGCTGCCGCACGCCGCCGTCCAGGCCGCGCTGCTGCAGCCCGCCGGACGCAGCGCTCCAGACCCCGCCACCGTCGCAGAGCGCCAGCGCGTCCACGTCGCCTTCCATGGCGGCATCGGCACCGGCATCGCTGCCCCACCGTTGCAGGGAGCCGGTACCCGGGTCGTAGCGCAGGAGCGCTTCGTGCGATCCGATCCAGACATGGCCACGCGGGTCTTCCAGCACCGACAACAGCCACTGGGGACCATCCACCCAGGTCCGGTGCTGGTCCACCTTGCCAGTGACCGGATCGAAGCGGTCCAGTGCGCCATGGGTGCCCACGGCCCACACACCGCCATTGGCCGATGCGGCCATGCCCAGCACGTAGCCGTTGCGAAGCGAGGCCGGGTCATCCTCCAGCCGCGACAGCACCGAGAACTGCCACCAGCGCGGCAGCAGATGCCACAGGCCACTGTTGGTACTGGCCAGCCAGATTCCGCCTTCGCGGTCTTCGTACGCGCCGGTCCAGTTGGGCCGCACCTGGCCACGGGCCACCGCGCTGTACAGGGGCACCTGCTGGAAGCGGCCCTGGTAGGCACGCCCGAGACCCGACCGGGTGTCGAGCCAATAGCCGCCCTGCTCGTCGCGCAGCATCATGCCCAGTACCTGGTCGCCGGCATCCACCTTCCAGGGCGCCGGGGCGAAGCTGCCGTCTGCCCGGCGAACCACCGTACCGGCATTGGTACTGATCCACAGGCTGCCATCCAGCTCGGCGGTCAGCCCGTTGACCAGGGGCGTGGGCAGCTTCGACGCGGGCACCCGCTCGAAGTCGCGCCCGGTCCAGCGCGCCAGTCCCGCCTTGGTACCGACCCACAGGCTGCCGTCACGGGTGGTAGCCATATGCGTGACCGACGCGGCCGGCAGGCTGCGCCGGTTGCCTGGCTCCGGCATGAAGCGGGTGATCACGCCATTGCGGTCGAGCCGGTGCAGGCCGCCCTCGTAGGTGCCGAACCACAGCGCCCCGTCACCGGTGGAGGCCAGGCTCCAGATCGTATTGCTGCCGATCACCGGGTTGCTGGCACGGTCGAAGAAGCGAAGTTCGCGGCGGTCGGCCGACATCATCGCCAGCCCGGCATTCTCGGTACCGACCCACAACTGGTTGCGCGCATCCACGTGCACGCTCCACACCATGTTGTCGCGAAGACCATCCTCGGCGCGCCAGACCCGGTAATTGCGGCCGTCGAACCGGGCCAGGCCATCGTTGGTGGCCAACCACAGGTAGCCGTACCCGTCTTCGGCCATGCGGTTGACGGTATTGGACGGCAGACCATCGAACACGGTCAGCTGGCGCGGCGTTGGCGGAACCGGCTGCGCTGCCACCAGCCACGGCCACATGCACAGCATCCCGAACAGGAGCAGCCAACGCGTAGGCAACACCAAGCAATCTCCTGGAGCGGGTCGGGATCAACCGATGACGTGCAGATAGGGTCGGACTTGTCGCAGAAAGCCCAAGTCATGGGATGGATGGTAAACGGTTCGCCGGATGGGAACGAACCATCAGGGCACGCCCGCCTGCTGCAGTGCGCGGCGCAGCGACGCGGCCGTGACCGGCTTGGGCAGGAGCCCCGCGCCCCCGGCAGCCCGCACCCGCCCGGCCAAGCCGGCGGAGGGTTGCCGGCTCATCGCCAGCACCGGAGCGGAGACGTTCCGCCCGGGCAGCAGGCCGATCAGGGTCAACCCATCGATGCCGGACAGGTCCAGGTCCACCAGCACCAGGTCGAACCGGCCCGCCGCCAGTTCGGTCAACCCTGCCAGCGCGTGCGCCGCATGCACCGGCTCCCAGCCCTGCGCGGTCAGCAGTGCACTGCCTGCAAGGGCAGCGGCGGCGTCCTCGTCCACCAGCAGCACCCGGCCACGGTGCAGCGGCGCCACCGCCGGCATGGGTATCCCCACCTGCACGTGCCATTGCCTGCCGGCCGTCGCATGCACGCGCAGGGTGCCGCCGAGAGCGCCGGCCAGGCGTTCGGCAGTGGCCAACGCCAGGCGCAGGGACGCGACGGACGGCGTCGGCGCGGCGCTCCCGGCGCCGCGGCCCGGCGGGTACGCAGCGCGCCCGCCGGCGGTGAACCGCCACAGCAGCCCCTCGCGCCCGGGTCGCCAGGCGACCTCCAGCACCACGTGCCCCGCGCCGGTGTGCCGGCCCAGCACGCGCGTGACCGCATCGAGCAGTTGCCCCAGTCGCAGCGCATCGCCGTGCGCGCGTGCGTCGCCCGCCACCTGCGGGCACAAGGCCAGCGCGGTGCCACGCCGGCAGGATGGCAGCAGCTGGCGCGCCAACCACTGCCGGTGGACGGCGCCCACCTCGAAGTCGGCCGCCTGCAGGGGGGTACTTCCGGCCTCCAGGCGAGCCTCGTCCAATGCGTGGTTGACCCGCGCCAGCAGCGCGTGTCCGCTCCGCAGGATCCGTTCCAACGGCTGCCGCTGGGCCGCATGCAGGGGCGATGACAGCAGCAGTTCGGCCATGCCCAGGATCCCCGTGAGCGGTGTGCGCACCTCATGGCCGAGGTTGGCCAGGTAGTGCGATTTGGCCTGCGCCGAGCGCAGCGCCAGCGACAGGCCCTGTGCGGAGACCTGCGCCCGCCGCCCGCGCGCGACACGGCGTACCGCCGCCCATGCCCCGCCGCCCAGCAGCAGCGCGCCCGCCGATATCCGGGCGCCCACCAGCGCCGGGTGGTGCCAGCCGCTGCGCTCCACCTGCAGCAGCAATGAGCGGGTTGATGACCAGCTGCCGTCGGGCAATCGTGCCTGGAACTCCAGGCGGTGCTCGCCGGGTGGCAGTCGCGGGAAGCCGCGGGTCCCGCTGCGGCCCACCCGGATCCATTCCCGGTCCAGGCCGCACAGCCGGAACCGGTACTGCTGGCGCGCGTGCATCCCAGCGCCGAGCAAGCGGACGCTGACCTGGATATCCCGATCGTCCGGCTGCAGGTGGAGCATCGCCTTGGAAGGCAGCACCTGCAGCAGGCCACCGCGATGCAATTGCACACGCTCCACCACCAGCGCCGGCTCCCCCCTGCACGCGGCCAGGCCCACCGGATCGAACCGCACCCGGCGGCCGTGTGCATCCACGGCCAGCATGGTCGATCCATCGGCCTGCAGCTGTGCATTGAACGCGGCATCGGGTACCCCTTCGCTTCGCGTGTACAGCCGCACCTGGCCCTCGCGGGGGCGAAGACGCAGCAGGCCACGCGCGCTGCTGGCCCACAACGCGCCCTGTGCGTCGCTGGCCAGCGACGCCAACCGCAGCGACGGCAGTCCCTGGCGTGCATCGATCTGCACGCCGGGCCGGGCCACGCCGTCCTGGATGAGATAGCGCCGCACCGTACCCGCACTGGCCACCCACAATGCGCCGTCCTCGGCCAGGTGCAGCGCGCTGACCTCGCCCTCGACACCGGCAACGGGATGGAAGCGGCCGTCCGCCCACCGCGTCAGGCCATGCCGGCCTCCCCACCAGATGCCGTTGCCTGTATCGCAATGCAGGGCCAGCGGACCGGGCGGAGGCGCCTGGTCGGTCGCACCCCAGCGCCACTGCCGGGTTTCGGTGCCGCCAGGCGGCTGCAGTTGGATCCCCTTGCCGTCCAGACGCCAGCGGCTGCCATCTGCGCAGGCCAGCGCCAGCGGCGGCGCGTCAGGATCGAGGCGCACCCCGCTGATCGCCGGCATTTCCTGCGGCGCCGCATCGAGCGACATGAAATGCTGCCAGTGCGGGGGCAGCCGCCACACCCCCATATGCCGCCCCAGCAACCAGAGGCTGCCGTGTCGATCTTCCAGGGCCGTGCGGAACCGGGGCACATCGGCGCTGCCCAACGGTGCGATGCCCACCCCGGGCCGCTGAGTGCCTCCGCTCTTCCACACCCGGGCGTCCTCGCCCAGCCACGGTCCGCCGCTGCGCGACGCGCCCAGCGCGCGCGTTCCCGCCGGTGCATCCACCGGTTCCAGCCGACCCTCGTCCGAGGCCCGCCACGGGCCTGCCGCGCCGGCTACCCACAGCCGCTGCCCGGCATCCACCAGCAGCGCGCTGACCGGCGCAGTGGCCAGCATCGTGGGCGGCGGCAGGAAGCGACCGTTCCTCCAGCGGGCCAGGCCGCGCGGTGTTCCCACCCAGAGCGTGCCGTCCGCCGCCAACGCCAGGTGGTCGACGCGACGGTCCGGCAGGCCGTCCGCGTTCAGGGTGGGCAGGAATTGACGCAGCCGGTGGCCCGTGTCCAGCCGGAATAGACCCGCGTCGCGCGTACCGAACCACACCACGCCCTCCGGCGTTGGCAGCACGACACCGATTGCCACGCCCGCCAGGGCCGGAAAACGCGCGCTGTCGAAGCGCTCGATGTGGCTGCGGTCGGCCGACAGGCGCATGAGGTGGCCCTGCCCCGTCCCGATCCACAACCGGTCCTGCGCATCCGCCGCCATCGACAGCAACTGGTTGTCGGCCAGCCCCTGCTCCATCCGCCAGATCCGGAAGCGCTGGCCATCGAAGCGGGCCAGGCCATCATCGGTGGCGAACCACAGGTAGCCGTCGCGGTCTTCCACCACCTGGTGCACCGCGTTGGACGGCAACCCGTCGGCGGTGGTGAAGCGCAGCGCCATGGGGGGCGCCGCGCGTACCGATGACGCAAGCAGCAGCAGCGCCAGCAGCAGGCCCTGCAAGGGGCCGATCATGCGCCCGCCACGGCGGCAGCCAACCGCGCCCCGGTCACCGGCAGGCGCAGGAAACCATCGAACCCGCCCGCGCGTGCATCGCGCTCGGCGCAGGCATCGGCGCGTGGCGTGAGCGCCACGCGCCGCACCCCCGGCCACAACCAGGGCAGGCGTGCACTCAGCCGCCCGCCCGCCACCAGCATGTCCGGATCAGCCGCGATGAGATCCCAGGGCCCGGGATCGACGTCGCGTACCCACGCGTCTGCATTCTCGACCGCCACCACCCGGTGGCCCTGGGAACGCAGCAGCGCACACACCACCTCGACAGCGTCCGGTTCGGTCGCCGGCAGCAGCACCATCACACGCAAGGGGCGCGATGGCACGGAAGCGGATGCGGCGCGGCGCGGCGCGGCGGGCGCCGCGGCGGGTGCAAGCGCCGGCCACGGCAGTGTCAACTCGAACTGGGTGCCACGCCCGCGCTGGCTGTCGACGTCCAGGCGCCCGCCCATGGCATGTGCCAGGTCCCGGCTGATGGCCAGTCCCAGCCCGCTGCCGCCAGGGTGGGCGGCGGTGTCTGCCGTTTCGACCTGGCTGAAGCGCTGGAACAGCCCCCGCACCTGCGCCGGGCTCATCCCCGGACCGGTGTCGGACACACACAGCACCAGCCCGCGATCCTCCGGCCCGGTGCGTGCGCTCAGGCTGACCTGCCCATGCGCGGTGAACTTGAGGGCGTTGCCCAGCAGGTTCAGCAGAATCTGGCGCAGGCGCTGCACGTCGCCGTGGAAGCAGGCGCCCGCCGGCAACGTGCTGGTCCAATGCAGCAGCAATGCCTTGCGCCGCGCCACCGGCAGCAGCAGCGCATGCAGCTCACGCATGACCTCCACCAGCACGAAGGGCGCTGGGTGCAGCCGCAGGCGGCCTGATTCGATACCGGCCAGGTCCAGCGCATCGTCCATCAACTGCAGGAGGTGGTGCCCCGCCTGCTGCAGGCTGCCGACCTGCTCGCGCTGCACGCGCGACAACGGCGACTGCAGCAGCAGCTCGCTCCAGCCGAGTACCGGCGTCAACGGCGCACGCACCTGGCGGCCCAGTTCGGCCAGGAAGCGGGTGCGCTGCATCGAATCCTGCTCCGCCCGCAGGCGGCGCGCACGCGCTTGGCGCCGCTGCGCGCGTCGCCGCTGCCGGCGGTAGTGCAGCCGCGCTCCCCCCATCAGCGCTGCGCAGATCGCGGCAGCCAGGGCGATACGACCGGTTGTTGTTTCCCACCACCGGGGCACCACGCGCAACGGCAGCTGACGCACCGCCGACCACGGCCCCCCGGCGTGCCGCGCCTTCACCAGCAGGGAGTGCTCACCGGCCGGCAGGCGGGTGAAAAGGCGCTGCGCCACGGGGCCGGTGTCGACCCATCCCGGGTCGTGTCCCAGCAGGCGGAAGTGGTACTGGATGCGATCAGGATCGCCACGACCGAGCAGGTTCACCGCGACCCGCACATGGCGGTCCCCGGTGCCCAGGATCACCGGCGGTGCGGCGATCGGCACCTGGATCACCCGTCCATGCCGACGACGGCTCATTGCATCGAGCACCAGGACCGGCACCGTCGCCGGGGCGCGAAGCGCGCGCGGGTCGAACGCCAGCAGTCCGCCTTCGCGCACGCCTGCCACCAACGCGCCCGAGCCCAACCGAAGCAGCCGCTGCGGAAGCACCTCCTGCACGGGAAGGCCCTGTGCGGTGTCCAGCACCCCCACCTCACCCGCGTGCGGATCCACCCGCAGCACGCCGCGCGCGGCCCCGGCCCACGCCACGCCATCGGCGCCCACCACCAGCGCGTTGGCACGCAGTTGCGGGTAGCCCTCGGCGGCGCCAACGCGACGTTCTCGATGCAACCGTCCCTGCGCCAGACGGTACTGCTCCAGGGAGCCCAGGCGGCTGACCCACAGCGTGCCATCGTCGGCTTCGGCGATGGCCGACACGGGCCCGTCGCCATCGCCCGGGACCGGCTCGAAGCGCTCGCGTGCAACAGACCAGCGCATCACGCCTTGGGGATCGGTGGCCCATACCTCGCCATCCCGGGTGCACAACAGCTGCCGTAGCAGGACGTCCTGCCTCAGCCCCACCTGCTGCGGTGCCGCACTGTGCAGCCGCTTGCCGTCTGTCGACCACCGTTGGATCGCCCCGGGGTGCGCGAGCCAGACATCGCCGTTCGCGCATATCTGCAGGTGGATGGGCCCTTGGTCCGTGCCCAATCCCAGCCCCCAATCGCGCCGGCTGCGCCGCTGCGGGTCATGGCGCAGCAGCCGGTCGGCACTGGCGACCCAGACCCGTCCCTGGGCATCTTCGGCCACGCCCACCGGGAGCGCGCTGACGCCGGCGTGTGGAAACCGGAGCACGTCACGGCCGCGTCCGGTACGCAGGTCAAGGCGCTGCAGGTCCCCTCGACTGCCCGCAACCCACGCATGGTGCATTCCCGATGCGGCCAGGCCCAGTACGTAGTGACTGCCGGTTCCCGACCCACTGTCGGCGGTGGCCGGCAAGGCCGTGAACTGCCGCCAGCGGGCCGACAACCACCATACGCCGTGCTGCTCACTCACCCACCACAGGTCACCGTTGCGGTCTTCCAGCGCCTGGCGGATCACCACCGGCCCCGGCGCGGTGCCCGGCGCGGGTTGCAGCGTCCACGGCAGCGCGGCGCCGGCTTCCTGCCGCAGCAGCGCCGCGCCCTGTTGCTGCCAGAGCACGCCGTCCGTAGTGCGCAGCACGCTGCGTGCCCGGAGCGGCCGAATGTAGGCACCTGCTGCGCTACCCGTTGCCCAGGTGCCATGCGCCGAGGTGACTTCAATTCCCCCGCGTGGATCGGCCCAGAGCGAACGGATCGGCGCTGCGGATCCGGCCGGCAACGCCATCCGGGCCAGCCGTGTGCCATCCCATCGCCAAAGCGATGCGGCCTGGGCCACCCACAACGCACCTGCGCTGTCGCGCGCGAGTGCCATGACCGGGCCACCCTCCTGCGGCAGTGGCTGCAACGCCCACTGCGGGTCGCGTGGTGCCCGCCGATAGAGCCGATGGTCGCTTCCAATGGCCCAGATCCGTCCGTCGCCGCTGCTGTGCACCTGGCGCAGCAGCCCCTGGCGCAGCGCTGACGGGGCCGATGCGGGCAGCCGCTGGAACCCACCACGATCAGCGCCCATCATGACCAGCCCCGCACTGGCCGTTCCCACCCAGAGCCGGTCGAGGGCATCCACGTGCAACGTGCGCAGGTCGACATCCGGCACGCCATCCTCGAGGCGCCACAGCCGGTACCGCTGACCGTCGAAACGCATCAGGCCGTCGCTGCCCGCCAGCCACAGGTAGCCGGAAGCGTCTTCAGCGATTTCGCGAACGTTGGGGTCGTGCAGGCCGTCGGCCATGCCGAGCAGGCGCGGCGATGGCACATGTACGACACCCGCGTGGCCTGCTGCCGGCCACATCAGCAGCAGGGCCAGGAGCAAGGCTACGGGCTGCCCGCGCAGGGCCTCTCGCGGAGGCGTCACCGTCTACCGCACCATCATCGTTCTCATTGCGGCCACGGTAGGGCCATCGCGGCCAGCGCGCATCCGCGTTCCCGTAACGACGTCACAAAGCAGTGAATCAATTTTTGAATTGATTTTGCCGATTTCTGATACGCAGCCTATGGAGAGGTCACCATCCCGGGCGGGCTGCGGCGGGTGGCACACGCCTGCGCGATCGCGGCCACCAGCAGGTCGCCGGTCACCGGCTTGCGCAGGAAGCCATCGAACCCGGCCGCCAGCACCTGCTGTTCGGCATAGGCATCCGAGCGCGCCGTCACCGCGATCAGCGGCAGCGCGTAGCCCATGGCGCGCAGCTGCCCGGCGATGGCGATGCCATCCAGCGCGGGCAGGTCCAGGTCAAGCAGGCCGATGTCGAAACGTCCGGCAGCCACTTCCGACAACGCCGCCAACCCGTGCAGGGCATGCACCACCGTGTGTCCGCGGGCCTGCAGCAGGCCGGCAATGACGTCAGCTACGGTGGCATCGTCTTCCACCAGCAGGATCCGCAACGGTGGCAGGGCAATCGGCGCGCCATGCAGCGGCGCATCCGCAGCGGGCCGCTGGCGCACGGTCCACGGCAACGGCAGGTGCACGGTGAAGCGGGCACCCTGTCCAGGCGCGGAGTCGATGGCGATGCGTCCGCCCATCGCCACGGCCAGTTCCTGGCAGATCGCCAGGCCCAGGCCACTGCCGCCATAGCGGGACGCCGTCCGCGGGCCGTCCGCCTGTTCGAAACGGTGGAACAGGCGCTGCTGCTGGTCCTGGTTGATGCCTGGCCCGGTATCGGTGACCTCCAGCTCGATACCGCTCCCGCCCGGCACCAGCTCGATGCCCAGACCGACATGGCCGTGTTCGGTGAACTTGATCGCATTGCCCAGCAGGTTCATCAGGATCTGGCGCACGCGCATCTCGTCGCCACTGACCTGCACCGGGCCGGGCAGGTTGAAGCTGCGCTCGAAGGCCAGCCCGCGGTGATGCGCCATCGGTTCCATGAGCGTTTCGACCTGGGCCAGCATCGACATCAGGTCAAACGGCCGGATGTCCAGTTCCAGCCGCCCCGCTTCGATCCGGGCCAGGTCCAACGCGTCATTGACCAGCCGCAGCAGATGGGTACCGGCGTGCTGGATGGACGCGGCGTAGCCGCGCTGCAGCTCGTCCAGTGGCGTGGCCAGCAGCAGTTCGCTCATGCCCAGCACGCCGGTCATGGGGGTACGCACCTCATGGCCGAGCGTGGCAAGGAACCGGCTCTTGGCCTGCGACGCCTGTTCGGCGATCTGCTGCTTGTGCACGGTCAGATGCCATTGCTGGCGGCGGCGCAGACGGGCGCGGGCAAACGCCGCCACGGCGGCCACCAGCAGCAGCCACAGCACCACGTAGCCCAGCACGGCCCAGCTGCTGCGCCACCACGGTGGCTGTACCTGCACGGTGATCGTGCGTGAGGGTGTCCATTCCCCATGCGGCGGAGCGGCCTGCACGTCGATGGCGTACTGGCCTGGCGGCAACCGCGACAGCAGGCGTTCGCCATCGGCGTTCTGCATCACCCAGTTCTGGTCATAGCCGGACACGCGGTAGCGGTAGCGGTTGCCCATCGGGCTGGCATAGGACAGCAGGCGCGCCGAGATGATCAGATCGCGATCGCCCGGGCCCAGCAGCAGCGGCGCGTTGACCGGCAGCGACTGCTGGCCTTCGGCATCGTCGCGGCGTACCTGGATGTTGTCGATGACCAGTTGCGAAGGCGGCAGCGGCGTGTCTGCTGCATCCGGGTCGAAACCCACCAACCCGGTCGCGGTGACGGCCAGCACCCGGCCGTCGGCACCGACCACGGGTGGGCGTCCGCTGAATTCCCGATCGGGCAGCCCGTCCTTCTCGCCGTACAGCCGCAGCCGACGTTCGCGGGAATGCCAGCACACCAGGCCACGCGTGGTGGTGGCCCACACCTGGCCGTTACGGCCAAGCGCGATACCCCCCATCGACACCGGCGGCATTCCCTGCGCGGCACCGACCCGTTCCCGCAGCGTCATGCTGAGCCCGTCCCACCGGTAGCGCTCCAGTGCGCCACTGCGCGCCATCCAGACCTCATCGGCACTGACCCAGGCCATGTCGAAGAGGTTGCCGGCCGCAATGCCGGGCACGCGTTCAAAGCGGTCCTTCTGCCACCGCAGCAGCCCCATCTCGCCCGTTTCGCCCATGTCGCCCATGATCCACAGCCCGCCGCGCGGATCGAACAGCATCTGCTCCACCGGCACATCGACCAGGCCGCGGCCGTCACCGATGCGGATGTCGTCGAGCAGCTTGCCCTGCGCGTCGCGGCGCTGCACGCCGTAGTTGGTGATCGACATCCACAGATCACCGTTGGGCGCTTCGCGGATCAGCTCGATGCGTTGGCGCACATCAGCGCCGCCTCCGATCTTCCACTCCCGCAGCTGTCCGGTCTTTGGCTGGAACAGCCCCAGCCTTCCGGCCCGACCGAGCCAGAGCGCACCATCGGCGCGCGGCAACACCGACCTGACCGCTCCCACGCCGATCTGCTTCTCAGTGGCTATCTGGTGCAGGCTTCCGCCCGCATCCAACCGGTACACCCCATGCGCCCCGGCGACGTAATAGTCGTTGCCTGCCGCAGCGGCCCCGAGCAGGTACGCACTGTCCAGGGGTTTTCCATCGAGCTGGTACCAGGTGGAGAAACGCTTCCAGTCCGGAGGGAGGTAGGCCAGACCCTGGGTCAGCATGGCCACCCACAGTCCCCCCTCGTGGTCCTGCAGCATGTCCAGCACGCCGCTGCGTTCGGTCAGGAATCCGCTGCCGCCATCGCCGGCCAGCAGGCGCAGCTGGGCATCATCGCCGCGATACAGGCCGTCGGCCGTGCCCAGCCAGTAGCCGCCATTGCGATCATGCAGCACCGAGGCGGCACGCACATCGGCGCCCACCTTCCACGGTGCCGGGCGCGCGTCGCCGTCCGGACTGATCCGGAACAGCCCGCCCTCGGTACCGGCCCACACCGTGCCATCGGGGTCGCGGGTCAACCGGAACACGCTTTTGCCGCCCAGCACCGCCGGGGCGATCCGGGTGAAGCCGCGGCCGTCCCAGCGCGCCACGCCGCTGCCGGTACCCACCCAGACATGGCCTTCAGGATCGGACAGCAGGCTGTAGATGGTGTCGTCGGGAAGCGCTGCCGGATCGGCCGCGTTGGCCTGGTAGCGGACCAGCGTCCCGTCCTCTTCCCGCCGGCAGATGCCATGGCGGTTGGTGCCGATCCACAAGGCCTTGCCCGCATACGCCAGCGACCAGAACTGCCCCTCGCAATGCTGGTCGATGTCTGGGAACCGCTCGAAGCGTTCGCGGCCAGGCCCGAGCATGCTCAGGCCAACGCCGTTGCTGCCCACCCAGACCCGATCCAGCGGGTCGACCAGCAGCGTCTCAATCTCGTTGCCCGGCAGCGAGCCGGGATCGTCGGGTTCATTGCGCCAGACCCGCAGGCCAACGCCGTCGATGCGGGCCAGGCCATCATCGGTGGCGGCCCAGATATAGCCCTGCCGGTCCTGCGCCAGGGCAAGCACCATGCGCGAGGGCATGCCTTCGGCGGCACCGAGGCGGCGCATGCGCGGTGTCTCTGCCGATGTCCCTGCGGCCCACAACGCCGACGGCACCGCATACAACGCCAGTGCCAGCAGCACGATGCCTGCCCGCCAACCGCGCGCGCTCAACGCCATCGAGTTCTCCCTGTTGCCCCGGATTGTCACACAGTGCGCTGCACAACGCCCCGGTCGCGCGCTGCGGGGCGCACCACGATCTGTTGCAGCCATGGTGCTGCCAGGCATCACGGAGCAGCGCGTATGATCGGCCCAGCCCTGAACGGAGCCGGCCGTGACCAAGCGCCTGACCCTTGCCCTGCTGTTGTGTACCGCCCCCTGGGCGGCGAGCGCCGCGCCCGATACCTACCGCCTCGACCCGGTGCATACACGGGTGCTGTTCGCGGTGGAGCACGCCGGTTTCTCGCAGGCACTGGGCACCGTCTCGGGCAGCGAAGGCGTGCTTGCCTTCGATCCCGACGACTGGAGCAGCGCCACGCTCACGGTCAGCGTGCCGCTGCAACGCCTGGATCTTGGCGATGACAAATGGAACAAGGCCGCGCTGGCGCGCAACCTGCTCGATGCCGAGCGCCATCCCGAGGCCCGGTTCCTTTCCACCCGCATCGAACCAGTCGATGCCACCCATGCGCGGGTGATCGGTGAGCTGACCCTGCGCGGGGTCAGCCACGAGGTCGCGCTTGATGTCACGCTCAACGCCGTCAAGCGCCACCCGATGCCGCCATTCCGCCGTACTGCCGGGTTTTCAGCCACCGCCACCCTGAGCCGAAGCGCGTTCGGGGTGGATGCGTGGCCGTCGATGATCGGCGACCAGGTCCAGCTGCGCATCGAAGCCGAAGCCCTTCGCGACCGCAGTGCCACCGATCCGCAGGACACACCGTCCGTCGACCCGCCGGGAACTCCGGAACCGATCGACGACTCCGACACTCCCTCTACTTCGCCAGCCCGGAAGCGCTCGCCATGACGACCCGAAACACCCGTGACCGCTGGGGCAGTGTCAGCCAGGGACTGCACTGGCTGATCGCCCTGCTCATCCTCCTGCTCGGCATCGTCGGCCTGACCATGGGCGAACTGCCACGCACCCCGAAGTATTTCTGGGTCTACACCGCGCACAAATCGCTGGGCATCACCGTGCTGGCCCTGGTGGCGCTGCGCCTGGGCTGGCGCCTGTATGCCGGCGCGCCCGAACCGGTACCCGGCACCCCGACCTGGCAGGAACGCATCGCCTCGGCCACCCACTGGTTGCTGTACGTGCTGATGTTCGCGCTGCCGTTGTCGGGCTGGGTCTACGATTCGGCCAGTGGCCTGCGGCCGTTCCGCTGGTTCGGGCTGGTCGACGTGCCCAAGCTGGTCGCGCCCAACCCGGGCGCGCGCGACATTTCCCATGCCATCCATGAGTGGGGCTTCTGGGTGCTGATCGCCGTGGTGGTCGCCCATGCCGGCGCTGCCTTGTACCACCACCTTTTCCAACGCGATGCCACGCTTGCGCGCATGCTGCCGCAGGGCTGGCTCGCCTCCCCCCAGAAGGACTGACGATGAACATCAAGCTCACCTCCCCCGCCGCCGTGGCTGCCGCGCTGGCCGGCCTGATGGCCACCGCCCCGGTGCTGGCCGCCGACTACGTGCAGGTTGCCAACAATGGCTCCACGTTGGTTTTTGCCACCAAATATGACGGTGAAGTGTTCACGGGAAGCTTCCCCGGCTTCTCAACCAAGGTCAGCTTCGATCCGGTCGACCCCGCCGCCGGCACGCTGGACGTGACCATTCCACTGGCCGGCGCAACGTCGGGCAACAGCGACCGCGATTCGACGCTGCAGGGTGCGGAATTCTTCAATGTGGCCAAGTTCGCCACCGCCCGATACACCGCCAAAGGCTTCACCAGGAGCGGTGACAAGTACGTGGCCAATGGCACGCTGGAACTGCGCGGGGTGAGCAAGCCGGTCACCTTCACCTTCGAATGGAAGCCCGGTCCCAACCCGGTGCTGACCGGCAAGGCCACGGTCAAGCGCCTGGACTTCGGCGTGGGCGGCGGTGACGACTGGAAGGACACCAGGAACATCCCGGACGACACCGCGATCAGCACCGTGGTCAAGCTGCAGGCGAAGTAACCCCCCTCCCGTGGCGCCGGCCAACGGCCGGCGCTACCGGTGCCCGCTCATCCACGCCGACAGGGTGGACGCATCGAAGGGCCAGTCCAGCTCACGCCCCTGCGCATCCCGCAGCACCGGCACCCGGCTGCCATAGCGGGCCTCCAGGGCCGCGTCATCATCAATGAACACACTGTCCAGCCCGGGGACCCGGGCCTGGGCCAGGACCGAGAGGGCCAGGTCGCAGAGGTGGCAGTCGTCGCGCTGGTACAGGATGAACATAAGGTCGATATGTTGCGTTGCAGCCAGGGTGGCGGGCCCGGACAGCATAGAATAGTGCTCCATCCGATACCCGCAGTTTGGCAATCATGGCTGTCAGCACGTTCGACGTTTTCAAGATCGGCATTGGCCCGAGCTCCTCGCACACCGTAGGACCGATGAAGGCCGCCGAACGCTTCGTGCACCGCTGGCTGCTGGACCCGGGCTGCCTGCAGGACGTGGTGCGCATCCGCGCCGACGTGTATGGCTCGCTGGCGTTGACCGGCCGCGGCCATGGCACTGACAAGGCCGTGCTGCTGGGCCTGGAAGGCCAGCGACCGAACCTGATCGATCCGGACATCATTCCCGGCACGCTCGAGCGGATCCGCAGCAGCAAGCGCATCCGGTTGATGGGCACCCATGAGATCGCCTTCGACGAGAAGCGCGACCTGGGCCTGAACAAGCGCCAGAAGCTGCCCTACCACACCAATGGCATGCGCTTCACCGCGTACGACGCGCAGGACCAGGTGATCGCCACGCGCGACTACTACTCGGTGGGCGGTGGCTTCGTGGTGAACCAGGACGACGCGGCCGATGACCGCATCGTGCCCGATGAAACCCCGCTGCCCTATCCGTTCAAGAGCGGCGACGAGCTGCTGGCGCAGACCGCACGTAGTGGGCTGAGCATTGCCCAGCTGATGTTCGAGAACGAGAAGTGCTGGCGCAGCGAAGACGAGATCCGCGACCAGCTGCGCGAGATCTGGGACGCGATGCAGCAATGCTGCGCCCGGGGCATCCGCCAGGAAGGCACCCTGCCCGGTGGCCTGCATGTGTCGCGTCGCGCCCCGGCGCTGTACCGCGAGCTTTCATCCAAGCCGGAAGCGGCCATGCGCGACCCGCTCACCACGCTGGACTGGGTCAACCTGTACGCGCTGGCGGTCAACGAAGAGAACGCGGCCGGTGGCCGCGTCGTCACCGCGCCGACCAATGGTGCGGCCGGCGTGTTGCCGGCGGTGCTGCATTACTTCGACCGCTTCTGCCCCGGCGCCAACGAACAGCGCGTGTTCGATTTCCTGCTCACCTCGGCCGCGATCGGCATCCTGTACAAGGAAAACGCCTCGATTTCCGGTGCCGAAGTCGGCTGCCAGGGCGAAGTGGGCGTGGCCTGCTCGATGGCCGCCGGCGGCCTGGTCGCAGCGCTGGGTGGCAATCCCAGCCAGATCGAGAACGCCGCCGAAATCGGCATGGAACACAACCTGGGCCTGACCTGCGACCCGATCGGCGGGCTGGTGCAGATTCCCTGCATCGAGCGCAATGCGATGGGCGCGGTGAAGGCGATCAACGCCTCGCGCATGGCCATGCGCGGCGACGGCAAGCACAAGGTGTCGCTGGACAAGGTGATCAAGACCATGCGCGATACCGGCCGCGACATGCAAGACAAGTACAAGGAAACCAGCCGCGGCGGGCTCGCGGTCAACGTCATCGAGTGCTGATCGGAGACGCGCGGGCGGTTATCCTCGGGGTTCCCCCACTGGAGAACGCCATGCGCATCCTGGCCGCCGCCCTGCTTGCCTGCCTGCCCCTGACCTCGTTCGCCGCCGACACCTACGACGCGCGCCTGCAGGCCTTCGACTACGGTTGGCCGGTCAAGACCTTCAGCTTCGATTCGCAGCGCCAGCCGCTGGAAATGGCCTACCTGGACGTGGCGCCTGCCGGCCGCCAGGTCGGCACGGTGGTGCTGTTGCACGGCAAGAATTTCTGCGCGGGCACCTGGCGTGATGCCATCACCGCGTTGAGCAGCGCCGGCTACCGGGTGATTGCCCCGGACCAGATCGGCTTCTGCAAATCGAGCAAGCCACTGCGCTACCAGTATTCCTTCGGCCAGCTGGCCGCCAACACGCAGGCGCTGTTGGCGCATCTCAAACTGGACTCCACCAAAGTCGACCTGGTCGGCCATTCGATGGGCGGCATGCTGGCCGCGCGGTTCGCGCTGATGTATCCGCAGCAGCTGCGCCAGCTGGCCCTGGTCAATCCGATCGGCCTGGAAGACTGGAAGGCCAAGGGCGTACCCTGGCGCAGCGTGGATGCGTGGTATGCCAACGAACTGAACACCAGCTTCGACAGCATCAAGAAGTACCAGCTTGACGTCTACTACAGCGGCCAGTGGACGCCGGAGTTCGAGCACTGGGCACGCATGCAGGCCGGGATGTATGCCGGCCCCGGCAAGCAGGCCGTGGCCTGGAGCCAGGCGCTGACCTCGGACATGGTGTTCAACCAGCCGGTCGTGCATGAGCTGGCCAACATCCGCGTGCCGACCACGCTGTTCATCGGCCAGAAGGACCGCACCGCCATCGGGCGTGACCTGGCCCCGCCTGCATTGAAAGCTGCGCTGGGCGACTACCCTGCCCTGGGCAAGGCTGCCGCCGCCGCGATCCCCGGCGCGACGCTGGTGAGCTTCGACGACCTGGGGCATTCGCCGCAGGTGCAGGACCCGTCGCGGTTCAACGCGGCGTTGTTGAAGGCGTTGAAGGGCGGGTGATCGACAACACGTCGTCCAACAAGGCGGCGGCGGTGATCCCGGCCCCCGCACCCGGCCCCTGGATCAACAACGGCTGCACGTTGTAGCGGTCGCTGTGGATCGCCACGCGGTTGTCGGTCTCCGCACCGCCGGCCAGCGGGTGGTCCAGCGGCACGATCCGCAGCCCGACCGTGGCGCCGTCGTGGTCGAAGCCGCCGATGAAGCGCAGGCAGCCGCCCTGCGCGCGTGCCTGCTCCCAGTGCCGCTGCAGCGGCGCGTCCAGCAAGGCCAGCTGTTCGATCGCCTCGGTGGCCGGCAGCGCCGCCAGTGCATCGGGGACCAGCGAGTTCACGGCCACCTGTTCGGCGCGCAGCGCGATGCCGCTGGCGCGGGCAAGGATCAGGAGTTTGCGGCGCACGTCCTCACCGGACAGGTCCACGCGCGGGTCCGGCTCGGTGTACCCGGCGCCCGCCGCCTCGCGCACCCACGCCGAGAAGGGGCGCTGACCGTCGTAGTGATGGAACAGCCACGCCAACGACCCCGACAGCACGCCTTCCACCCGGTGGATGCGGTCGCCGCCGGCCACCAGCCCGCGCAGGCTGCTCAGCAGCGGCAGCCCTGCGCCGACGGTGGCGCTGTCGCCGTAGCGTGCGCCGCCGTCCAGTCCGCTGCCGGCGATGGCCTGTGCACGCGCCAGCTGTGCGCCCTGCCCCAGCTTGTTGGCGGTTACCACGTGCACGCCGCGCGCCAGCCACTGCTCATGCCAGTTGGCCACATCGTCGCTGGCGGTGGCGTCCACCACCACGTCACCGCGTTGCAGACCTTCGGCTTCGGCCCAGGGTTGCAACGCGGGCGCCGTGCGCGCGGCATCGTTGGCGCGCTCCAGGGCCTGCGCCGGCTGCTGTTCGCAGGCGCGTGCCGTCCGTGAGTTGGCCAGCCACGAGAACTGCGGCAACTCGACGCCTCGTGCCTCGAGCGCCTGGTAGCGCTGCACGAACGCGGTTCCAACGGTGCCCGTACCCAGCAACGCCAAGCGACGTGGCGCCGGCCGCGCGAAAGGCAGTACCGCGCTCATGCGTCCACCAGCCTGCGCCGGGCCAGCTGCGCCTGGCGGTCGATCACCGCCTGGGCCCGCTCCAGGCCGGCCTGCAGGTCCGCGACCAGGTCTTCAGCCGCTTCGATACCCACCGACAGGCGCAGCAGGCCCTCACTGATTCCCGCATGGGCGCGGGCCTCGGCGGTCATCGCCGCGTGGGTCATGGTGGCCGGGTGCGCGACCAGGCTTTCCACCCCGCCCAGCGATTCGGCCAGGGTGAAGCAGCGCAGGCCATCCACGAACGCACGCACCGCCGCGTGCGGGTCATCGCCCGGGCACGAGGCCAGTTCGAAGGACAGCATCGCGCCGAACCCGCTCTGCTGGCGCGCGGCAATCGCGTGACCGGGGTGCGATTCCAGGCCGGGGTAGTAGACGTTGGCCACCGCGTCGCTGGCGGCCAGCAGCTGCACGATCTCGGCGGTGTTTTCCTGGTGCACGCGCAGCCGCGCGCCGAGCGTCCGCAGGCCGCGCAGGGTCAGGAAGGCATCGAACGGCGAACCGGTCAGGCCGAGTGCGTTGGCCCACCACACCAGCTGTTCGTGCAGCGCCGGATCGCGCGCGACCACGGCGCCACCAACCACATCGCTGTGGCCGTTGATGTACTTGGTGGTCGAATGCAGCACCACATCGGCACCGAAGGCGATCGGCTGCTGCAGCGCCGGCGACAGGAAGGTGTTGTCGACCACCACCTTCGCACCGGCGCGGTGCGCGGCATCGATGACGAAGCGCAGGTCGGTGATGCGCAGCAGCGGGTTGGACGGGGTCTCGATCAACACCAGCGTGGGCGACTGCGCCAGCGCGTCGGCCAGCGAACGCGGGTCGGTCAGGTCGGCGGTGACCAGCTGGAAGTGGCCCTTCTTGGCCAGCGCGTTGAACAGCCGCCAGCTGCCACCGTAGGCGTCGTGCGGCACCACCAGGGTATCGCCCGGTTCCAGCAGCGCATTGAGCACGAGGTTGATCGCGCCCATGCCGGTAGAGGTGATCACCCCGCCAGCACCGCCTTCGAGTTCGGCCAGCGCCTCGCCGAGCAGGTCACGGGTGGGGTTGCCGCTGCGGGTGTAGTCGTACTGGCGCTTGTTGCCGAAGCCATCGAAGCTGAAGTTCGACGACAGCACGATCGGTGGGGTCACCGCCCCGTGCGCGGTATCGCGATCGATACCGGCGCGCACGGCGGCGGTGACTCGGCTACAGGTCGGCTCGGAACCGGCGGACTGGCTCATGCGTGTTCTCCCGGGGTACGGAATGCGGTGGCGAGGATCGCGTCGATGCGATCGGTTTCTTTGAGGAAGGCGTCATGGCCATAGGGCGAGCGCAGCACGCGCAGGCTGCCGCGCGGGCCCAGCCCTTCAACCAGGCCGACCAGGTCGGCCAGCGGCACCAGGCGGTCGCCTTCTACGGCCACCACGACGGTGGGTACGCTGATCGCGGCGGGGTCGATGCGGTGCAGGTCGATCGATTCGGACAGGCGCAGGTAGGCCTCCACCGGGGTGCGCGCGACGTACTGCGCGCCGGCGGCATCCAGGTAATCTTCGGCCGCCACGCGGACACGCCCATTGACCACTTCCGGCGGTGCATCGAAGCGCTCGCCGAATTCTTCCGGGGTGCGGTAGCTGAGCATGGCGAACTGCCGGGCCAGCGCCAGGCCGTGGCTTTCGCCGCACTGCAGCTGGCCCAGCGCAACCGCGCGACGCTGCAGCGCGCGCCAGGCGGCGGCGTAGGGATGCGGGCGATGCGCGCCGCTGACCGCGACCAGCTTGGCCAACCGCTGCGGGTGGCGCACGGCGAACTGCTGGCCCACCAGCGCACCGTAGGAGTAGCCCACGAAGCACTGCAGCTGGGTAATGCCGAGGTGATCGAGCAGCAGGGCGAGCGCATCGGCCTGGTCGGCGGTGTCGATCGGCAGGTCCAGTGCGCCGTCGGCACCGATGAAATCGAAGGCCAGGATGCGGCGCGAGGCCGGATCCAGCGCACGACCGGGTGCTACCAGGCCCTCTGCCCAGCCCTTCTCGGGGAACTCGGCGTTGGCGGCCACATGCCGGTGTGCGGAAATGCCACCGGCCAGCACCACCACGGGCGCCTGTTCACGGCCCACCAGTTCGTAGCGCAGCCGCACCGGACGTGCCCCCCCGTGGCGCATCGACAGGATCGCGGCGATCTCGCCGCGAACGGCGCTGCGCCCGGCATCAACCGGAACGCTCAAGGGGGCGAAGGAGTCCGAAGCAATGGCGGCGGTGGCGAAACTCATGGCGATATCCCGAAGAGGAAAACGGCCATCGAGCTTTCGCGGAGCTCGCGTTCGAAGCGCACGCACGGTGCACGGTTCGAACCATCTTTCGGAAGACACCACGGTCCCCGCAGGATTTGGCACCTACGCAGGTCGCTTTCGCGCCTGCGGGCTGCCCCGGCTTCAAAGGGCCTGTCCCTCTGCCGGTCTCGATGGTGGAGCCACGATGCCAGCACATTCCGGGCATGTCAATCCTTCCATCTGGATGAAGCGATATAGTTTTTTCTCATCAGCCAGCAGCCGCCCCTCTTTCCTGAACGAACGCGGTTGCGTAGAGTCCGCGCACCCTTACTGGAAGCTCGCTGATGCGCCGGATCCTGCTGCTCACCCTGCTGGCGTGCCCATTGATGGCACCGGCCGCTGAATCCAACGGTGGAGCGGACTGGCGCGGCGGCTGGGGATTGGTGCGCCCGGCCGACCAGGCGCCGCAGGGGGCGCGGAGCGGCACGCTGGCCTCGGTGAAGCTCGAAGGGGGTGCCGCGTACTGGCAGGCGCGGGTCGACAACCACCTCACCGGTCCGGTGCAGATCGCCCTGCGCCAGGACGCGGGTGCCGCGCTGCTGCCCGGGCTGCCCCTGCAAACCGTGCTGCCCGGCTCGGCGAGCGTGGTGGTAGCGCGGCTGCAGCTGCCACCGGATACCGAACGCCTGAACCTGCTGCTGGACGCGGTTCCCGGCGACCCGGCGGCGCGGCCGCAGGACGTGGCCTACCAGCTGCCCTTCGATGCGCGCCGGTTCCAGGTCAGCCAGGCGCCGCAGGGGCGTTTCAGCCACAACGATGCTGAAAACCGCGACGCGGTGGACTTCGCGCTGCCCGAAGGCACCCCGGTGCTTGCTGCCCGCGCGGGCAAGGTGATGCAGGTGCAGGGCAACTTCAGCGGCAACGGGCAGGATCCCGCGCGCGACCGCGACCGCGCCAACTTCATCCGGGTCCTGCATGAAGACGGCAGCATGGCCGTGTACGCCCACCTGCGCGAAAACGGGGTACTGGTGCGCAGCGGCCAGCGTGTCGAGGCCGGCCAGCGCATTGGTGTTTCCGGCAACACCGGCTACAGCACCGCCCCACACCTGCATTTCGTGGTCCAGGCCAATGCCGGCATGCAGCTGCGCTCGATTCCGGTACGCATCGTGGCCCCCCAGGGCGAGCTGCACTTCGCGCGTGAAGCGGCTGACGGCGGCGACGCGGCCAGCCACTGACCCGCCGGGCTGGGCGGCCCGGTATACTGGCGGGCTTATCTCCATGAGAAGCGCCCCGGGCGGGCGCGTCACGCCATGTCCGAAGTCGCTACCGAAGCTGCGCGCCGCCGCACCTTCGCCATCATCTCCCACCCTGACGCCGGCAAGACCACGCTGACCGAGAAGCTGCTGCTGTTCGGCGGTGCGATCCAGATGGCCGGCTCGGTCAAGGGCCGCAAGGCCGCGCGCCATGCCACCTCGGACTGGATGGCGCTGGAAAAGGAGCGCGGCATCTCGGTCACCTCATCGGTGATGCAGTTCCCGTACGAAGGCAAGATCGTCAACCTGCTCGACACCCCCGGCCACGCCGACTTCGGCGAGGATACCTATCGCGTGCTTACCGCGGTGGACTCGGCGCTGATGGTGATCGACGTGGCCAAGGGCGTGGAAGAGCGCACGATCAAGCTGATGGAGGTGTGCCGCCTGCGCGACACCCCGATCATGACCTTCATCAACAAGCTCGACCGCGAGGGCAAGGAGCCGATCGACCTGCTGGACGAGGTGGAAAGCGTGCTGGGCATCCAGTGCGCGCCGGTGACCTGGCCGATCGGCATGGGCCAGCGCCTGAAGGGCGTGGTCCACCTGATCAGCGGCGAAGTGCACCTGTACGAACAGGGCCGCAACTTCACCCGGCAGGATTCGACCATTTTCCCGTCGATCGATTCACCGGGCCTGGCCGAAAAGATCGGCGCGGGCATGCTGGCCGAGCTGCGCGACGAGCTGGAACTGGTGCAGGGCGCCAGCCACGCGTTCGATCTTGACGCCTACCTGGCCGGCAGGCAGACGCCGGTGTTCTTCGGTTCGGGCGTGAACAACTTCGGCGTGCAGCCGCTGCTGGACTTCTTCGTCGAGCACGCGCCGTCGCCGCAGGCACGCGCCACCACCGGTCGGGTGATCGCCCCACAGGAAAACAAGCTGACCGGCTTCGTGTTCAAGATCCAGGCCAACATGGACCCGCAGCACCGTGACCGCGTGGCGTTCATGCGGGTCTGTTCGGGGCGCTTCGTAGCGGGCATGAAGACCTTCCACGTGCGCACGGGCAAGGAAATGAAGCTGGCCAACGCGCTGACCTTCATGGCCAGCGACCGCGAAATCGCCGCTGAAGCATGGCCGGGCGATGTCATCGGCATCCACAACCACGGCACCATTTCCATCGGCGACACGTTCACCGAAGGCGAAGCGGTGAGCTTCACCGGCATCCCGAACTTCGCGCCGGAACTGTTCCGCCGCGCGCGCCTGCGCGATCCGCTCAAGCTCAAGCAGCTGCAGAAGGGCCTTGCCCAGCTGTCCGAAGAAGGCGCCACCCAGTTCTTCCGCCCGCTGATGAGCAACGACCTGATCCTGGGCGCGGTGGGCGTGCTGCAGTTCGACGTGGCCGCCTACCGGCTGAAGGACGAGTACGGGGTGGAAGCGACCTTCGAGCCGGTGAGCGTGACCACGGCGCGCTGGGTGACCTGCAACGATGCGAAGAAGCTGGAAGAATTCCGCGAGAAGAATGCGGGCAACCTCAGCATCGACGCGGCGGGCCAGCTGGTCTACCTGGCGCCGACCCGGGTCAACCTGCAGCTGGCGCAGGAACGCGCGCCGGACGTGCGCTTCGCGGCAACCCGCGAAGCGACGCACAGCATGTCGGTCGCCTGACCTGGCGAAACCGGCGATGATAGGGGGGAGCGGGCTCCCCCTCCCCGCGCGACGATCATCGCCATGACCTCTGTTGCTTCCGTACGTGAAGAAATCGCCAGCGCCCTGACCCACGGGCTGGGCGCGGTCGCCGCGCTTGCCGGCAGCGCGGTATTGATCACCCTGGCCGCGATCTACGGCGACGCCTGGCAGCTGGCCAGCGCCATCGTGTTCGGCGTGGCACTGCTGCTGCTTTACACGGCCTCCACGCTCTACCACGCCATCCAGCACCCGATCGCCAAGGGCCGACTGAAAGTATTCGACCACTGCGCGATCTACCTGCTGATCGCCGGCACCTACACCCCATTCACCCTGATCGGCCTTCGCGGTCCCTGGGGCTGGGGCATGTTCACGGCCATCTGGGCACTGGCGCTCGCCGGCGTGGTCTTCAAGCTGTTCTTCACCGGCCGCTTCAAGCTGCTCTCCACTATCATCTACATCGCGATGGGCTGGATGGTGCTGGTGGCGATCAAGCCGATGTGGTCCTCCATCGACGGCTGGACCCTGGGCTGGCTGTTTGCCGGTGGCCTGTCCTACACGCTGGGCACCTATTTCTACCACCGCGAATCCATCCCCTACTCCCACGCGATCTGGCACCTGTTCGTGATCGGCGGAAGTGTCTGTCACTTCGTTGCGGTTACTGCACAGATTCTTTGAAGCAACGGCAACCGCAACAGCAACAGCAACAGCAACAGCAGGTTGCCGGTTGCTTACTGTTTAGGGGCGGTGTGGGTGGGTCGCCGGGACACGCCGCAAGTACGTCCTTGTAGGCTCGTTCGCGCCATCCATGGCGCTCTACGGTCCCGTCAACCCACCCACACCGCCCCTTCGACAGTTGGTCGGCCACCAATGAAGATCAAGAGCAGAAATCCGCTCCCTTGTCCGCCGACGCAATGCTGAGGGGGCGGGCGGGGGTATGCCATTGCGGGACCGTAGAGCGCCATGGATGGCGCGAACGAGCCCCCATGGATGGGTTTACGGCGTGTCCCGCAATGGCATACCCCCGCCCGCCCCAGCTCGCAAAAGTGAACAGCACGCGCTTTGGCTTTGGCCTTGGCTGTGGATCTAGCTTTGCTTTTGGCGCCACACTGACGCGATCCTTACCAATGCTTCGCGTTGCCTGCACGATGAACGGGCAAGGATGGGCGGGTGAATACCGTTCCCGCTCCTACGCCCGTTGCGCCATCCTCCCGCTCACGCTGGCGTTTTCGCCGACCGGGCAAGCGCGGGCAGCGCTGGCTGGCGGTGCTGGTTTTCCTTTTCGCGCTGATCCTGCTGGTGATCGCGCTGTGGGACTGGAACTGGTTCAAAGGCCCCGTCGAGCGCGCCGTGCAGGCCAAGACCGGCCGCGAATTCCATATTGGCGGCAATCTGGATGTCGATCTCGGGCGCACCCTTACCGTGCGCGCCGATGGCCTGACCTTCGCCAATGCCGAATGGTCCAAGACCCCACGGATGGCCAGCGCCGACCGCGCCGAGATCGACCTGCGCGCCTGGCCCCTGCTGCGTGGCGATATCCGCATTCCGGAAATCCGCCTCACCCGCCCCGACCTGCTGCTGGAAACCGCGCCCGGCAAGGACCAGCCCGGCAACTGGGATTTTCTTGGCCCCAGCGATGGCGAGCCGCCCGTGCTGCAACGCCTGCTGGTCGACGATGGCCGCCTGAAGTTCCTTGATGCCGCTGGAAAGACCGACATCCTGGTCGCCATCACCAGTGGCAAACCACGCAACGCCGACAGCGCACCGCCGCTGCTGGTCAGCGGCAAGGGCCGCTGGCAGGGCAATCCGTTCACGCTGGCTGGCAACACCGAATCGCCGTTGGAACTGACCAACAGCGAGCATCCGTTCCGCATCCATCTGGATGGGCGTGCCGGCAGTACCCACGCCATTGCCAGCGGCACCCTGACCAACCCGTTCGCCCTGCGAACCTTCGATCTTGATTTCGCGCTCAGCGGCCAGGACATGGAAGACCTGTATCCACTGATCGGCCTGGCCATCCCCTCCACCCCACCGTATCGCCTGAAAGGCCGCCTCAAGCGCAACAACGATGTCTGGCGGTACGAGAACTTCACCGGTGTCGCCGGCGACAGCGACCTGGGCGGTACCGCGCAGATCGACGTCAGTGGCGACCGCCCCTTCCTCAAGGCGGAACTTGTTTCCAAGCGCCTGGACTTCGATGACCTTGCCGGCTTCGTCGGCGCCCCGCCCAAGACCGGCGCCGGCGAATCGGCCAATGCCGAACAGAAGGCCAAGGCCGCCGCACTCGCGGTGAAGGCACGCGTGCTTCCGGATACGCCCTACGACCTCAGCAAGCTCCGCGCGATGGATGCCGATGTGCACTGGAAGGCCCAGCGCATCAACTCCCCCGCGCTGCCGCTGGACGACATGGATGCACACCTGAAGCTGGACGACGGCCTGCTGCGCCTGGAGCCGCTCAACTTCGGCGTCGCCGGCGGCGACATCCGCAGCACCATCCGCATGGATGCACGCAAGCCGACCATTGCCACCCAGCTCAAGGCCAGCATCCGCAAGGTGCAGCTGGGCGGGCTGTTCCCCGACGCGAAGCTGGCCGAGCAGGCCTCCGGTGGCATCAGTGGTGAGATCAACCTTACCGGCAACGGCAACTCGATCGCATCCATGTTGGGAAGCTCCGATGGCGCCGTTGCGGTGGGCATCGGTCGCGGCCATGTCGGCAACCTGATCATGGAACTGGCCGGCCTGGATGTAGCCGAATCGCTGAAGTTCCTGTTCACCGGCGACAAGCAGATTCCGCTGCGCTGCGCGTGGGGCGATTTCGGCGTGAAGCAGGGCCTGATGACCTCGCAGCAGCTGGCGTTTGATACCACCGATACGCTGATCCTTGGAGAAGGCACGGTGGACCTGAAGCAGGAAAAGCTCGACCTGCTGCTGCGCCCCCGTCCGAAGGACATCAGCATCCTGGCACTGCGTTCGCCGCTGCGCATCGGCGGCACGTTCAAGGATCCGTCGTTCCGGCCGGACTTCAAGGCGCTGGGTCTGCGTGGTGCCATCGCCCTCACGCTGGGGAGCATTGCCCCGCCAGCGGCGCTGCTGGCCACGATTGAAACCGGGCCGGGTGAAGATTCGAATTGTGGCGGCCGGTACGCGAAGTAGAAGAACTGAAACGCTGCTCTTCGCTTGAAAATATCTGCAGGCAGCTCAGCCTGCGACGATGTACTGCTGCAGCTGGTCCAGCTTCTGGGCCTGTTCGTCGATCACCGATTTCACCAGGTCGCCGATGGAGATCACGCCGACCACGCCGCCGCTGTCCACCACCGGCAGGTGGCGGATGCGGTAGTCGGTGACCAGTTGCAGGCAGTGCTCCACCTGCTCGGACGGCGCCACCGTTACTACCTTGGCGGTCATGATGTCGCTGACCTTCGTCGACCTCGAGGAGCGGTCATGCAGCACGATCTTGCGCGCGTAATCGCGTTCGGACAGGATGCCGACCAGGCTGCGGCCGTCCATCACCAGTACCGCGCCGATGCCCTTGTCGGCCATCAACCGGATCGCGTCGATCACCGCCGATTCCGGGCCTACCGCGAACACCTCAGGGGACTTGCCTTCCAACAGCTGTCGTACCGTGGTCATCTCGCTGCTCTCCACCGATGGGATGCACGCCCGAGTCTGCCACGAACGGTGCATGCCAGGTGTCAACCAGATACAACGGCCGCTGCTTGGATTCCTCGTACAGCCGGCCCAGGTACTCCCCGATCAGGCCCAGCGCGATCAGCTGCACCCCGCCCAGGAACAGGATCACCGCCATCATCGTGGGGTAGCCGGCTACCCGGTCGCCGTACAGCGCCGCCTTCAGCACCACCCATCCGCCGAACAGGAATGCCACGCCTGCCGTGGCCATTCCCAGGTAGGTTGCCGCCCGCAGCGGTACCGTAGAAAAGCTGGTGATGCCTTCCAGTGCGAAATTCCACAGCTTCCACAACCCGAACTTGCTGTCGCCCACCATCCGCGCATGCCGGTGATACGGCAACGCAACGCGCCGGAAGCCGACCCAGCCGAACAATCCTTTCATGAACCGGTGGCGTTCACGCAGCTGGCCCAGCGCCTGCAGCGCGCGTGGTGACAGCAGGCGGAAATCGCCGGTATCGGCCGGAATCGGGATCCTCGACATCCGCCCGATCACCCGGTAGAACGCCGACGCCGTACTGCGCTTGAGCCAGCTTTCGCCGTCGCGCACCTGGCGGGTGCCGTACACGTTGTCATAGCCCTGCCGCCACAGCGCCACGAACTCCGGAATAAGCTCGGGCGGGTCCTGTCCATCGGCATCGAGGATCATCACCGCGCCGGTGTCCACGAAGTCCAGTCCGGCCGTCAGTGCCGCCTCCTTGCCGAAGTTGCGCGACAGGCGCAGCACGCCCACGCAGCTGTCGGCTGACGCCAGTTCCTGCATGACCTGCCAGGTGGCATCGGTGCTGCCATCGTCGACGTACACGATCCGGCCCTCGACGCCCTCCAGTCCATCCAGGACCGCGCGCAGCCGTGGCTGCAGCAGGGGCAGCGCCAGCGCTTCGTTGTGGGCCGCGATGACCAGGGTGAGGCGTTCAATCGTCATGGCTCACTCATCCTTCAGGTAGGCGCCGCCGCCGAGCTGCCGCGCCTGTCGCTGGATCCAGGCGGCCCGTCGCTGCACGTAGGGGCCGGGGCGCGCGGCGTTGTACCGGCGCGGAGCCGGCAACACGGCCGCCAGTTTTGCGCTTTCGGCCGGCGACAGCCGCGCCGCATCCTTGTTCCAGAACTGCCTGGATGCCGCCTGCGCACCGTAGATGCCATCACCGAACTCGGCGATGTTGGCGTACATCTCCAGGATCCGCCACTTCGGCCACAGCGTTTCGATCAGCAGCGTGTACCAGACCTCCAGCCCCTTGCGGATCCAGCTGCGGCCCTGCCAGAGGAACAGGTTCTTGGCGACCTGCTGGCTGATGGTGCTGGCGCCGCGCAGGCGCCCGCCGCGGGCATTGTGGTCGCGCGCCTTTTCAATGGCCTGCAGGTCGAAGCCATTGTGTTCGGGAAAGCGCTGGTCTTCGGCCGCTACCAGCGAGATGGGCAGGCTCGGGGCCATCTGGTCGAGGTCGCGCCACTGGTAATGCAGCCGGTAGCTCCAGTCGCCCTGGCCCAGCGCCTCGCCATAGCGCCACAGCATCACCGTCGACAGCGGCGGGTCGATGAAGCGCAGCACGGCCACCTGCAGCACGCTGCCGGCCACGAACAGCACCGGAAGCCACAGCAGGTGTTTCCAGCGCCAGCGGCGCCGGCGGGTCGGTTCCAGGCCCGGTTCGGCCTTGTGGTTGCTGCGCTCTGCCCCCATTAGTGGTGCATCCTCTGCTTGCACGGTTGTCGGCGCATTATCCGGCAACACGCCCTCATTACTTAAGCGCAGCCACCGACCCGATGACCGCCCAGACCGATTCCCTCATCCGTTTCCTGCTTCCCGATGCCGGCGTGCGCGGCGTGCACGTGCGCCTTGACGCCAGCTGGCAGCAGATCCTCTCCCACGGCACCTACCCGCCGGCCGCGGCCGAGCTGCTGGGTGAAGCCACCGTGGCCTCGGCGCTGTTCACCGGCCACACCAAGGTGGACGGCCGGCTGTCGATCCAGCTGCGCAGCAACACCGCCATGCGCACGCTGTTTGCCGAATGCACCGCCGCCGGCACCCTGCGCGGCATCGTCCAGCTGTCCGGCGAAGGCGATGCCCCGCGCGACCTGACCGCGCTGGGCGAGGACGCGCTGCTGGCCATCACCATTGAAAACCCCGGGCTGGACCCGCGCGAGCCACAGCGCTACCAGAGCCTGGTCGGCCTGGGCGCATCCGGACTGGACGAGGCCTTCGAAGACTACTTCCGCCAGTCCGAACAGCTTCCCACGCGCCTGCTGCTGGCCGCCGATGGCGACCGGGCCGCCGGCCTGCTGCTGCAGAAGCTACCCGGCGACGAGGGCGATACCGACGGCTGGTCCCGGGCCAGTGCGTTGTTCGAGACGCTGGGCAAGCAGGAACTGCTGGACGTGGCCGGCAATGAGCTGCTGCACCGGTTGTTCCATGAACAGGCACCCGAGCTGCTGGGTGAGCGCCCGCTGCGCTTTGCCTGCTCCTGCTCGCGCGAACGGGTGGAGGGCATGCTGCAGTCGCTGGGCGAAGTTGAGGCCCGGGCGGCCGCCGAACCCACGGGATCCGTGGACATCCGTTGCGAATTCTGCGGACGGGAGTATCACTTTCCGTTGACGGAATTCGACATACTGTTTAGCGACGCCGTTGTTTCCTCACCGGCACCTGAACGGCTTCAGTAATCGCCGCGCGAGTTTTGTTCTGGGGAGAACCAAGACTTGTTAAGAATTCATAAACGCCCTAGGATCAGTGTCCCGCTTCGGCGGGAACTTGTGCTCATCACCGCTGTCTGAGAATTCCCATGCGCGCCCTTTTGCGTCTACCGCTGGCCCTGATGATCGCCCTCGCCGCGATCCCGGGCGCCTATGCGCAGTCCAAGGCCCGCCAGGACAGCACGGTGATTCCGGTCTGGAACAAGGGCAGCGGCAAGGTCGAGGCCCTGCTGTACCTGGAACCCACCGGGGAACAGGCTGCCGGCGCCCGCTGGCATTTCGGGCGCAGTTCGCTGGATGCCGCCTTCGGGCTGTCCTCGGGCGATTCGCTTGGCCTGCTGTGCAACAGCAGCCGCGGCACCAGCATCAGCGGGCTGGCCAGCCACTGCATGCTGGCCAGCCTGGGTGACGAGGACGACAACGCGCTGAGCCGCCGCGTCACCGGCACCGCCGCGTTCAACCGCCCCGGCGGTCGCATCGGCATCACCGCCGGCACCGGCAAGGACACCCTGCCCGCCTGGCTGGCCGGCCCGAACAAATCGCCGGCGCTGCGCGCCGAGCAGAACGACCTGACCGTGTTCGGCCAGAAGAACATTGGCCGCGAAGGCTTCGTCTCCATTGGCGGCACCTACGCCAAGGCGCGCCTGGTACCGCTGTCAGACGTGTCCCCGGCCCTGGTGGACCGCTGGGACAGCAAGAGCCTCACCCTGGGTGCCGGCTACGGCAACTTCAGCGGCAACATCATCGGCCGCGTGGTCGACGTGCCCGGCCAACCCGGCAAATGGGAAGGCCTGGGCGTTGGCCTGACCTGGCGCACCCCGTGGAGCGGCCAGCTCACCGTGGGTGCCGAAAACGTGATCACCCGCGGCAAGAACCCCTTCGCCCCGCGCAACGAGAGCACCGATGAGGGCACCGTGCCCTACGTGCGGTACGAGCAGGACCTCTGAGTCCACGTTTCGATGACCCGGGAAGACCAGAAAAGGCGCGCCATTGGCGCGCCTTTGTCGTTCCAGCGCCCCCGTTGAGGTCACTGAACACGCCAACCTGATACAGAGCGTGACAAAACAACTGCAACTATTTTGCTAACAATTTGTTAACAAATGAGTCATTTGACGCTTACAACCCTCTTAAGGGCCTTGATCCACAAGGACTTTGCCGAATTTCACACAGATCACAGACTTCATTAACGCTACTTTAATTCTTTCGAAGCGGCAGTTACTATCGAGTCAGCCTTGTGGTCTTTGGTGCTCTCTATTGGCACCGCCTGAGGCAAACACCCCAGTGAATACCCAAGATTCCCTTGGAGAGAGAGAGCAATGAACTTTAAGTCCAACAAGCTGCGTGATGCAGTGGTCGTTGCACTGGTCGTCGCGGCCGGCACCGCCACCGCGCAGGCGCAGGAAGCTGCCAATACGACCAACCTGGACCGCATCTCGGTCACCGGTTCGCGCATCAAGAGCACCGACATCGAGACCTCGCAGCCGGTGCTGAGCCTGACCCGCGCGGACATCGACAAGCAGGGCGTGACCTCGGTCGCCGACATCCTGCAGCGCGTCTCCGCCAGCGGCGCCGCACTGAACCGTACCTTCAACAACGGCGGTGACGGCACCTCCGGCATCAGCCTGCGCAACCTGGGCAGCCAGCGTACCCTGGTGCTGGTCAACGGCCGCCGTTGGACCACCGGCATCACCGGCAGCGTCGACCTGAACACCATCCCGACCGCGATGGTCGAGCGCATCGACATCCTGAAGGATGGCGCTTCGACGATCTACGGTTCGGACGCCATCGCCGGCGTGGTGAACATCATCCTGAAGAAGGATTTCGACGGGGCTGAAGCGAACGTCTACAAGGGCCAGTACAGCGCCGGCGACGGCGAGCGCGAAGCCTATGACTTCACCCTGGGCACCACCACCGACCGCGCGTCGGTGATGATGGGCGCTTCCTACGTCAAGGAAGGCTCGGTCATGGCCGGCGACCGCGCGATCTCCGCCGGTGGCCCGCCGTTCTTCAGCGGCCAGAGCAGCACCGGCATCCCGGGCTCGTACATCCGCGGCGGCACCCGCTACGTCATTCTCAATGGCGTGGAAACCGTGTTCGACCCGAACATCCACGGGTACAACACCTCGCCGGACAACTACCTGCTGACCCCGCAGGAACGTACCTCGCTGTTCACCACCGGCTCCTACAACATCACCGACAACGTGACGTTCAAGGCCGAAGCGCTGTACAACGAGCGTAAGTCCGAGCAGCTGCTGGCCGCCATGCCGGTGACCAGCCAGACGCTCAGCGCGCAGAGCATGTACAACCCGTATGGCGTCAACCTGACCGGCGTGAACCGTCGTTTCAATGAAACCGGCGGCCGTTCGTTCAACCAGAACGTCAAGAACTGGCACTTCTATGGTGGCTTCGAAGGCTTCTTCGAGTTCGCTGACCGCACCTTCGATTGGGATGCCGGTTACCGCTACGACAAGACCGACGAGAATGTGCTGACCTACGGCCTGTTCAACAAGACCAACCTGGCCCTGGCCTATGGTCCGTCGCGTATCGACCCGCTCACCGGCAACCCGGTCTGCGTGACCAACACCGGCGCCACCGGCACGATCATTCCGGGCTGCGTCCCGGTCAACCCGCTGGGTCCGGAAGGTTCGATCTCGCAGGCTGCGATCGACTACACCGCCTTCACCGCGCATGACTCCTCGACCCTCGAGTCGAAGGGCTACTACGCCAACATCTCCGGCACCATCGTTCCGCTGCCGGCCGGTGACCTGGCCTTCGCAGCCGGTTACGAATACCGCAAGGAAAGCGGCCAGTTCGACCCGGACGCCTTCATCGCCGCTGGCCTGAGCACCGGCAATGGCGCCAAGCCGACCAAGGGTTCGTACGATCTGGACGAGTTCTACCTGGAACTGTCGATCCCGGTGCTGGCTGACCTGCCGGGCGCCAAGCTGCTCGACTTCAGTGCGGCCACCCGCTACTCGAAGTTCAGCAACTTCGGCAACACCACCAACAACAAGTTCGGTTTCCGCTGGAAGCCGATCGACGAACTGATGATCCGTGGTAACTACTCGGAAGGCTTCCGCGCGCCGAGCATCAACGACCTGTTCGCCGGTGATGCCGATTCGTTCGAAACCTACGCCGATCCGTGCTCCAGCACCAACGGCCTGCGTGTCGGCGGCGTGGCACAGCAGTGTGCCGACCAGGGCGTTCCGGCCGGCTTCGTGCAGCCGGGCGCCGGCAGCGGCGCCAACAAGCAGACCCCGGAAGCGTTCACCTGGACCTCGAACCCGGATCTGAAGCCGGAAACCTCGACCAGCAAGACGCTGGGCCTGGTGTTCAGCCCGAGCTTCGTGACCGGCCTGAATGTCACCTTGGACTGGTGGCAGATCGAAGTCGAAAACGCGATCACCCGCCCGGCGATCAACGACATCATGTCGTACTGCTACGGCGGCACCCCGCAGCAGCAGGCAACGTACTGCGGTCTGATCACGCGTGACCCGAACTACGGCACCGCCGCGCAGAACGGCGCCATCGTCGACGTGCGCATGCCGCTGCAGAACCTGTCTTCCTACAATGTGGAAGGCTGGGACCTGGGCGTGCAGTACCGTCTGCCGGAAACCAGCTTCGGCCAGTTCACCTTCACGGTCGATGCCACCTACCTGAGCAAGTGGGAAACCAAGGCTACCGCAGACGCAGACGTCGACGGCCGCCAGGGTAACTACCTGGACCAGGATCCGTACTGGCGCATCCGCGGCAACGCGTACCTGGATTGGTCGTACGGCGACTTCGGCGTCAACTACGGTGTGCGCTACAAGTCGGGCATGACCGAAGATTGCCCGTTCGATCCGTCCGATACCGATGTCTTCGGTTACTGCTCGGATGGCGACAACGGCACCAACCACATCGGTGCGACCACCTATCATGACATCCAGTTCCGCTACAACACCCCGTGGAACGGCACCGTCATGCTGGGTCTGAACAACGTGTGGGACAAGGATCCGCCGGTGTCGTACCAGGTGTCGTACAACATGTTCGACCCGCAGTACGACCTGCCGGGCCGCTACTACTACATGCAGTACAAGCAGAAGTTCTGATCGATCCACTGATCGGTACCTGATGCAGCAACGGCCCCGAAAGGGGCCGTTGTTTTTTTGTGCCATCCATGAAAAAGGCCGCATTCCGCGGCCTTTTCCTTTCCTGTGCAGTGCGCTCAACCGATCGGGATCAGCGTCTCGATCACATGCTCCACATACGCTTCGAAATCCTCGCGCGCCGGCTTGGGCTGCTGCAGCTGCAGCGACAGCTGCAGGAAGCCCACGTACGCGGCATACGCCAGGCGTGCGCGGTGCTGCGCGTCGGTGCGGCTCAACCCGGCCTGGCGGAACGACGCCACCAGATACTCCAGGCGACGATGCGAGACGCGGTCGATCACCGGGCGCACCATCGGGTGGTCAAGCGCCTTGAGCAGTTCGCTGTAGATGATGTGCGGCTGCACTTCGTGCGCCACTACCTGGAAAAGCTGGCGCAGGCGCGCACGCGGATCCGGCACGTCTTCCAGGCTGCCGAACACCTGCTCCTGTTCGAACAGCTCCCAGCGCTCCAATGCGGCCTGCAGGAGCGCATCGCGCGACGGGAAATGCCAATAGAAGCTGCCCTTGGTCACTCCCAGGCGCCTGGCCAGCGGCTCCACCGCGACCGCGCCGACACCCTGTTCAGCGATGAGATCCAAGGCGGCCTGCGCCCAGTCTTCCGCGCTCAGGCGGCTGTTGCGGCCGGCTCGGGGCTCGCCGGCGGAAGCTTCAGGTTCATTCATGCGCTGATTTAACCATACGCCGGGGTCGGTTTGTGTGGAATTGCCCGAAACCGGGGCCGGAAAACCGTGCGCTGCCGGCCCGCACCGGGTAGTGCCACGCCCTGCGTGGCTGCTTGGGAATACCAACCATACTAGAGAGTATTGACATGCCAGAAGCCAAGTCCATACTAACAAGTATGGTAACTCCCGCCTCCCGCCCATCCGCCCCCACCGACGAGCGCCTCACCGCCGCGCACGACGCCGTGCTGGCGGCAACCCGCTCGGCCCCCGGGCGCCGGGGCACCGTGCTGTTCGCCCATGGTTTCGGCCAGACCCGGCACGCCTGGACTGCCACCGCGCAGTCGCTGGCCGCCGCCGGCTACCAGACGCTCGCCTACGATGCACGCGGCCATGGCGACTCGGACTGGAACCCGGCCACCCTCGCCTATCACGGCGAACAGTTTGCCGATGACCTGATCGTGTTGGCCGGCGAACAACCGCAGCCGCCGATCCTGGTGGCCGCCTCGATGGGCGGCCTGTTCGGCCTGCTCGCCGAAGCGCGCTGGCCGGGCTTGTTCTCGGCGATGGTGCTGGTGGATATCACTCCGCGCTGGGACACCGCCGGGGTCGAAAAGATCCTGATGTTCATGACCGCGCATCCGGAAGGATTCGCTTCACTGGAACACGCGGCCGATGTGATCTCGACCTATCTGCCGCACCGCCCGCGCAAGTCGGAGGAGTCGCTGCGCGCCCTGCTGCGCGAGGATGGCCACGGGCGCTGGCGCTGGCATTGGGACCCGCGGCTGGTCGCCGAACTGGCGCGCGACAGCGAACAGCACCAGGACGCGCTTGCAGACGCAGCGCGCCAGGTGAAATGCCCGGTGCTGCTGGTCAGCGGCGGGCGCAGCACGTTGGTCACCCCGCAAACGGTGGCCGAATTCCTGGCGTTGGTGCCGCACGCGCGCCACGTGCAGCTGCCGGAGGCCACGCATATGGTCGCCGGCGACGACAACAACGCCTTTACCGCTACTGTGTTGGACTATCTGGACGTGTTGCCCTCGGCCTCCGCCGTGGCACAGTCCGCCACAACCGAGCACGTCACCGGAGCACGCTCATGAGCATTGTCGTTCCCTTCCTCGCCATCCTGCTGGCAGGCGCCATCGTCGCCTACCACCGGATGCGGCTGATCACCTGGACGCTCGTCAGCCTGGTGCTGCTGGCGGCCTGCTGGTTCGTCCCCTATGTCAACCAGACCGCCACCATCGTGGCTACGGCGATCGTCGCCGTCATTGCCGTGCCGCTGCTGCTGCCGTTCATCCGCAAGCCGCTGCTGACCGCCCCGATGATGAAGGTGTTCCGCAAGGTGCTGCCACCGCTGTCGCAGACCGAGCGCATCGCGCTGGAAACCGGTTCGGTCGGTTTCGAAGGTGAGCTGTTCACCGGCGACCCGGACTGGAACAAGCTGCTCAACTATCCCAAGCCGCAGCTCACCGCTGAAGAACAGGCCTTCCTGGATGGCCCGGTGGAAGAACTGTGCGCGATGGTCAACGACTGGGAAATCACCCACGTCTACGCCGACCTGCCGCCGGAGCTGTGGGCTTTCATCAAGAAGAACAAGTTCTTCGGCATGATCATCCCGAAGGAATACGGCGGCCTGGGCTTCAGCGCGCTGGCCCACCACAAGGTGATCCAGAAGCTGGCGTCGGTGTCGAGCGTGGTCAGCTCCACCGTCGGCGTGCCCAACTCGCTGGGCCCGGGCGAACTGCTCGTGCATTACGGCACCCAGGAACAGAAGGACCAGTACCTGCCGCGCCTGGCCGACGGCCGTGAAGTGCCGTGCTTCGGCCTGACCGGTCCGTTCGCTGGCTCGGACGCGACCTCGATTCCCGATTACGGCATCGTCTGCAAGGGCGAGTGGAACGGCGAGCAGGTGCTCGGCGTCAAGCTCACCTTCGACAAGCGCTACATCACCCTGGCCCCGGTCGCGACGCTGATCGGCATGGCGTTCCGCATGTACGACCCGGACGGCCTGATCGGCCCGACCCGTGACATCGGCATTACCCTGGGCCTGCTGCCGCGCGACACCGCCGGCGTCGAGATCGGCCGTCGCCACTTCCCGTTGAACTCGACCTTCCAGAACGGTCCGATCCGCGGCAAGGATGTCTTCATTCCGCTCACCCAGCTGATCGGCGGTGCCGAGAAAGCCGGCAAGGGCTGGAACATGCTCAACGAGTGCCTGGCCGTGGGCCGCTCGATCACCCTGCCCTCCACCGCCAGTGGCGGTGCCAAGGCCGGTGCGGTGGTCACCGGTGCCTATGCGCGCATCCGCAAGCAGTTCGGCCTGTCGGTCGGCCGCTTCGAAGGCGTGGAAGAGGCGCTGGCCCGCATCGGCGGCAAGGCCTATGCGATCAGCGCGCTGTGCCAGGCCACTGCGGCTGCGGTGGACCGCGGCGACGTGCCGTCGGTGCCGTCGGCCATCGCCAAATACCACTGCACCACCATGAGCCGTGAAGTGATCTCCGACGTGATGGACGTGATCGGCGGCAAGGGCATCATCCTGGGGCCGCGCAACTTCGCCGGCCGCAGCTGGCAGGCCGCGCCGATCGCGATCACGGTGGAAGGCGCCAACATCATGACCCGCAGCCTGCTGATCTTCGGCCAGGGTGCGATCCTCTGCCACCCGTGGGTGCTGCAGGAAATGAAGGCTGCGCAGGATCCGGACACCAAGGCCGGCCTGCAGTCCTTCGACCGCAGCCTGTTCGGTCATATCCGCTTCGGCATTTCCAACGCGGTGCGTTCGTTCTGGCTGGGCCTGACCGGCGCGCGTTTCGGCGCCGCCCCGGGCGATGCCTACACCCGCCGCTACTTCCGCAAGCTGGACCGCTACTCGGCCAACCTGGCGCTGATGGCCGACATCTCGATGATGACCCTCGGCGGCAAGCTGAAGTTCAAGGAATCGCTGTCGGGCCGCCTGGGCGACGTGCTGAGCCACGTGTACATGACCAGCGCCATGCTCAAGCGTTACCACGACGAAGGCGCGCCGGTGGCTGACCAGCCGCTGCTGGCCTGGGCGTTCCATGACAGCGTGCACAAGATCGAGGAATCGCTCTCGGCGGCGCTGCGCAACTTCCCGATCCGTCCGATCGGCTGGCTGATGTGGCTGCTGATCTTCCCGTTCGGCCGCCGTGCCGAAGCCCCGGGCGACCGCCTGGGCCACCGCGTGGCCGCGCTGCTGATGGCGCCCAACGAAGCCCGCGACCGCCTGGCCAGTGGCGTGTTCCTGACCCCGTGCGAGAACAACCCGGGTGGCCGCATCAACAGCTACCTGTCCAAGGCGATCATGGCCGAGCCGGTGGAGCGCAAGTTCATCAAGGCGCTCAAGACCAAGGGCATCGAAGCACTGGACTTCAACGCACAGCTCGACGAAGCGGTGTCCGAAGGGGTGATCACGCAGGACGAGCGCACGCTGCTGGAAGAGCTGCGCACGCTGACCATGGACACCATCACGGTGGACGACTTCGAGCCGCACGAACTGCGTTCGGCCAGCTACTACGACCGCGAACGCAAGGACGCGCAGTCGCAGGAAGCGGCATAACGCCAGCCTCGATACACCCCACAACGGCGGACTTCGGTCCGCCGTTTTTCATTGCCTTCCTCGCAGCCGCTTTCCGGGAGACCTGCTGATGTCCGCCCCCCTCTTGACCCTCTACCGCCGCATGCAGCGCTGGCCCGCCGGCCAATGGCTGTTCTCGCGCGCGGTCTGCTTCAAGGCGCCCTATTTCGCCAGCATCGCCCCGCGCATCACCATGCTCGAACCGGGCCGCTGCGAAGGCCACATCGTGCATCGGCGCCGCGTCACCAACCACATCGGCACCGTCCACGCGATCGCGCTGTGCAACCTGGCCGAGCTCACCGCCGGGCTGATGGTGGATGCCTCGCTGCCCAAAGGCATGCGCTGGATCCCCAAGGGCATGGAGGTCAAGTATCTGGCCAAGGCAACCGGTACACAGCATGCAGTCGCCACGCCTGCGCAGGCGATTGCCAGTGCCGAAGCGGGCTATGCGCTGCCGGTGAATGTGCAGGTGCGTGATACCGCCGGAACGGTGGTGTTCGAAGCGCGGATTGATATGTGGGTGTCGCCGGTCAACCGCGGCTGAGTTTGTGCGCGGAGAGCGGCGTTTCATTGATACGAGCTGGGGCGGCCGTCGGGCAGCCCCGCTCCGGGACACGCCGTAAACCCATCCATGGGGGCTTGGCAAAAACATCCATGTTTTTGACAGTCCCTCCGGGGGCTACCCGCCGGCCGCCCCCGACAGTGGGTCGCGTGCGGAAGCAAAAATCAGCCACGCAGGGCGTGGCTCTACATGGTGCCGCTGGCAGGTCAGGTTCCCGAACGAATGCACGGAACGCACCAACGCCCGGTAACGCATGAAGAATGATCTGCGCGGCCGTTGATCTTCCTTGGCCACCAATCCACTGTCGAGGGTCGGCGGGGGTGGGTTTGCGGGACCGTAGAGCGCCATGGATGGCGCGAACGAGCCTACAAGGACGTACTTGCGGCGTGTCCCGCAAACCCACACCCGCCGGCCCAGCGCGAGCACGTTCGCAGGCCTCGGCTGGTGGCTCTCCGCGAACATCGCACCGACCAACGGTCGGTACCTACCGCAGGGCGAGTCAGGCCGGCACGAACTGCCAGGCAATCACCGCCAGGATCGCAGGCAGGGCCTGGATGAAAAAGATCCGCTTGTTGACGCTGTAGGCGCCATAGCACCCGGCAACAATCACGCAGCCCAGCATGAAGTTCACCAGCATCGGCAGGTGGTCGAACAGGCCCCAGAACAGGCCCGCGGCCAGGAAGCCATTGTAGAGGCCCTGGTTGGCCGCCAGCACACGCGTGGTCTCCGCCTTCTCCGGCGTGTTGCGGAACGTCTTCAGGCCCAGCGGGCGCGTCCACAGGAACATTTCCAGGACCAGGAAGTACACGTGCAACAGCGCGACCACCAGGGTCAGGATCAGTGCGGTCCAGTACATGCGCAAACCTCGAACGAATTGGAAACAGCTTACTCCGGCCGCTCGACCGGCAGCTTCTTTTCTTCGCGCAGCAGCCCGAATGCCGCCGCCGTCATGATGCCCGCCACCACCAGCCCGCCGGCGAACACCGCATGCGAGCCGAACAGCGACAGCCCCTTGTGCACCCATGCGAAGGTCAGGTCGCCACCGCGGTACACCACCGTGTCGATGGCCGCGCCCGCCTTGTAGCGCCACTGCCGGTCCACCCGGGTGAAGATCGTCTCGCGGGCCGGCTTGGCCAGCGAGAACTCGCTGGCCCGCGTCATCACCTGCACCACCGCCACCAGCATCGGCAGCGGCGACGCCGCCAGCACCGAGAAACCGATGATGATCGCAAAGCCGGGGATCAACAGCGCCGGCGCGATCCCGAAGCGCGACAGCAGCCAGCGCGTCAGCCCCAGCTGCAGGATCAGCGTCAGCGCATTGATCGCCAGGTCCACCCGCGAATAGAACGCCGTGCTCGCCGCCGGGTCCGTGTACAGCCGGCGCACGATCGACGCCTGCTCGTTGTACAGCAGCGTGCCGATGCCCACCCCGAACACCACCATCACTGCCAGCCAGCGCAGCAGCGGCTCGCGCGCGATCAGCTTCAGGCCGTCCAGCACCCCGCCGCCCATCGGCGCCTCGCCCGAGGCCAGCTGCAGCTCCTGCTCGCGTGCCACCGCCCACAACCGCAGCCGCCAGATGCAGAACAGGCACACGCTGAGGAAGCCCGCCGAGACCAGCATCAGGTTCGCGATGCCCACCCGCTGCACCAGCGTCGAGGTCAGCGTCGGGCCCAGGAACGCGCCGATCGTGCCGGCCGCCCCGATGTAGCCGTAGAACGCCCGCGCCTGCACGTTCGAGAACACATCGGCCATGAAGCTCCAGAACACCGCCACCGCGAACAGGTTGAACACCGTCGTCCAGAAGAAGAACAACATGCCCCGCCCCGGCACCCCGCTGTCGAACAACAGGTAGAAGCCCAGCAGCGTCACGATGAAGAAGCCGTACACCGCCGGCAGGAACACCCGGCGCGGGTAGCGGCTGACCAGCGCCCCGTACAGCGGCTGCAGCACCACCATGATCACGAACACGCAGGTGAACAGTACCTGCAGCACGAAGTCCTGCAGCGCGATGCCATGGCCGTCGAACCACGCGATCAGCGCCGGCGGGAACACCGTCTGCAGGTCGGCCGACGCCGCCATCGCCTCGCGCACCGGGCGCAGCACGTAATAGCCGCTGAGCAGGCAGAAGAAATACACGCAGGCCCAGAACAGCGGCGGCGACTGGCGCAGCGCTGCGCGCAGGCCGGGCTGCGCGGGCGCGCTCGGGTCCGGGGCATTCATGGCGCGCAGGTCCCGCACAGGCGGCGTGGCAGCGGCAGCATCGTGGCGATTCCGGGCAGCAAAGCGCGCACGGTAAACGATGCACCGCAACATCGCTAGGGGGCGACTGGCTTATGCTCGTGCCATCACCGTTGGGGAACGGACATGTACGACTACATCATCGTCGGCGCCGGCTCGGCCGGCTGCGTGCTGGCCAACCGGCTCAGCGCCGACCCGCACTGCCGCGTGCTGCTGCTTGAAGCCGGCCCGCGCGACCGCAACCCGTTCATCCACATGCCGGCCGGATTGGCACGGCTGGTCAACAACCGCCGCATCAACTGGAACCTCTACACCGAACCGGAGCCGGCACTCGATGGCCGGCGGCTGTGGTGGCCGCGCGGCAAGGTGCTGGGTGGCTCCAGCGCCATCAACGCCATGTGCTACGTGCGTGGCGTGGCGGCCGACTACGACGGCTGGGCCGCCGCCGGCGCCACCGGCTGGGACTGGTCGCACGTGCTGCCCTGGTTCCTGCACGGCGAGGCCAACAGCCGCGGCGCGGGTCCCTGGCACGGCGATGCCGGGCTGCTGTCGGTGTCCGACCTGCGCCACCACAACCCGCTCTCCGACGCCTTCCTGGACGCCGCCGTGCAGGCCGGGCACGCACGCAACGACGACTTCAACGGCGCGCACCAGCTCGGCGTGGGCCTGTACCAGGTTACCCAGCGCGACGGCGTGCGCTGCTCCAGCGCCACCGCCTACCTGCGCCCCGCGCGCGGCCGGCGCAACCTCACCGTGCTCACTGGTGCCCGTGCCCGGGCCCTGAGCTTCCAGGGCGACACCGCCAACGGCGTGTACTTCCGCCACCGGGGTGCGCACCGTCATGCGCACGCCGCCGCCGAGGTCATCCTCAGTGCCGGGGCGATCCACTCCCCGCACCTGCTGATGCTCTCCGGCATCGGCCCGCACCGGCAGCTGCGCGCGCACGGCATCAGTACCCGGGTCGACCTGCCCGGGGTGGGCGGCAACCTGCAGGACCACCTGGATATCTGCACGCTGGTGCACACCCAGCCAGGCGTCAGCTACGACCGCAGCAACCAGGCGCGCATCGCCTTCGACTACTTCCTGCGCGGACGTCGTGGCGCCGGCACCAGCAATATCGCCGAGGCCGGCGGCTTCGCCCGCTCGCCGCTGGCGCAGGGCGACGGTGCGGACGTGCAGTTCCACTTCGTGCCGGCCATGCTGGACGACCATGGGCGCCACCGCCTGCCCGGCGACGGTTACACCCTGCATGCCTGCGCGCTGCACCCGCGCAGCCGGGGTCGGATCCTGCTGCGCGATGCCGACCCCGCCTCCGCGCCGCGGATCAAGGCCAACTACCTGGGTGATCCGGAGGGGCACGACCTGGCCATGATGAAGGCCTGCGTGCGCATGTCGCAGCAGGTCCTGGCCCAGCCGGCGTTTGACCGCTGGCGCGGTGCGCCGATCTTCCCGGCCCGCGACGACCTGGACGATGCCGCCCTGGAAGCCTTCATCCGCGCCAAGGCCGAGACCATCTACCACCCGGCGGGTACCTGCGCGATGGGCCAGCATGCCGACGCCGTGGTCGACCCGCAGCTGCGCGTGCGGGGCGTGCAGGGCCTGCGCGTGGTGGACGCTTCGGTCATGCCCAGCCTGGTCAGCGGCAACACCAACGCCCCCACGATGATGATCGCCGAACGCGCCGCGCGCTGGCTGGGGGCCCCGGTCCCGGCCACCTGAACAGGGCGTCGACGACGACCCTCCCATTCGATGCAAAAACCGGGCCTTTTCAATGCGATACGCATTCATCTTCGCTTCGTTTGTGCAATCACGAAAAGCAGCGCTAGAATCGGTGCCAGCAGTTGCGCACGGGCCCCAAACGATGAAAGAGAACAGCAGGCGCCGACCGATCCGTTCGGCGGCAACCGGGTTGCTGGGCATGCTCATGCCCATCGCCATGTCGTCCACCGCACAGACACCCAGTGCGACACCGGCCGCGTTCCCCGTCAACATCGAGAACAGCGCCGCCTCCGCCATTCCGCACACCCAGCCTGCGGCGTACCGGGCCACCACGACCAATCCGAAGGTGCTGCCGCCGGCCGCCGGGTTCAACGTGGCCAACATTGAGTCGATGGCCCAGCAGCTCACCTATGGCGAGCGCGTACCGGGCATGGCCGTGGCCATCGTGCAGGGCGGCCGCGTGCTCAGCGCGCGCGGCTATGGCGTCACCGACGTCAACAACCCGCAGATGGTCGATGCGCACACCGTGTTCCGGCTTGCATCGCTGTCCAAGGCGTTCGCCGGCACCATGGCCGGCCTGCTGGTCAACGACGGCACGCTGCGCTGGGACAGCAAGGTCACCGACTACGTGCCCGGCTTCCAGCTCAGCACCCCCGAGGCGACCGAGCGCCTGACCGTGGCCGATCTGCTCAGCCACCGTGTCGGCCTGCCGTACAACGCCTACGACCGCGACGTGGAAGCCAACGCCGAGTACTACACGCTCACCCACAAGCTGGCCTCGACCTCGCTCAAGTGCCAGCCAGGCGACTGCTACGCGTACCAGAACGTGGCCTTCAGCCTGATCGGCGACGTGGTGTATGCCGCCTCGGGCAGCTTCTACGAGCAATCGGTGGAACGCCGCCTGTTCAAGCCGCTGGGCATGGACGATGCCAGCCTGGGCCTGGCCGGCATCCAGGCCAGTTCGCGCTGGGCACGCCCGCACGTGCGCAGCCGCAACGGCTGGGTGTCGCTGAGCCCGAAGCCGACCTACTACCGCCTCGCTCCCGCTGCAGGCGTCAACGCCAGTGCCAGCGACATGGCGCAGTGGCTGCTGGCCCACACCGGGCACCGCCCCGACGTGCTGCCGGCGCCTCTGCTGGCCACGCTGCACTCGACCCTGATCAACACCCCGGGCGAGATGCGCTCGGGCTGGCGTCGCGAGCGCCTGCACTCGGCCGGCTACGCGCTGGGCTGGCGCAACTTCGATTACGCCGGGCATGAAGTGATTTTCCATGCCGGTGCCGTGCAGGGGTATCGCGGCCTGGTGGCGCTGATACCCGAACGCGACCTGGGCATCGCCATCATGTGGAACGGCGAAAGCAGCCTGCCCAGCGGCCTGCTGCCGACCGTGCTCGACGCGGCCATGGGGCTGCCTGCGCAGCGCTGGCTGGACGTGGACACCGACTTCGGCAGCGACAACCTGATGACCGAAGACAGCACGCCGGCCAAGCGCAAGGGCGTGTCGTCGGACCGGGCGGTGGCGTCGCCGCGGTAAGCGTCAGCGAGGTGTATCGCATCCGGTACAGGGCGGCCTACGGGTCGCCCTTTTTTTTGTAGTGCCGGCCGCTGGCCGGCTTCCGATACCGCCTGGGCCGACTGACAGTCGGCGCTACCGTCGGGATCAACGTTCGTTGATCCCTCGCGGGAGGGGGATTTTTTTTGCGCAGCAAAAAAAAACCCCCTCCCGCTGGGCGCCGGGAAGGGGTTTCAGGTACGGCTATCGGGAATGGATCAGATCAGCGGTGCCGGGGTTGCCGGCAGGGCGACCGGTGCAGCCTTCTTCTTGCGGACCGCCGGCTTGCGCTTGGCGACCTTCTTCACTGCCTTCTTGGCCGACGCCTTCTTGGCGGCCGGCTTGCGCGCGGTGGCCTTCTTGGCGGTGGCTTTCTTGGCGACCTTGCGGACGGCCTTCTTGGCAGTCTTCTTGGCAGCCGCCTTCTTGGCTACCTTGCGGACGGCCTTCTTGGCGGTCTTCTTGGCAGCCGCTTTCTTGGCTACCTTGCGGACGGCCTTCTTTGCCGTCTTCTTCACTGCCTTCTTTGCGGTCTTCTTGGCGGCGGCCTTCTTGGCGACCTTGCGGACCGCCTTCTTTGCCGTCTTCTTCACTGCCTTGCGGGCAGTCGCCTTCTTGGCTGCCTTCTTTACCGTCTTCTTGGCAGCCGCCTTCTTGGCTACCTTCTTCACGGCCTTCTTGGCAGCCGCCTTCTTGGCGACCTTCTTCACGGCCTTCTTGGCGGCCGGCTTTTTCTTCGCAGCTTTCTTGGTTGCCATGGGATTGGCTCCTCGTCAGTGATCTATGGAGTTGAAACGCCCAGGTAAAGCAAACCCGCCGTTACTGCCGTGCGGGGACCGCCGTCGCGTCGAGCGCGTCGTGACGGATACGGAGATACCTGCCACAGGATGCCAGGCAGGTATCGAATGCGGGGTGCCCTTGCATTTCACCGGAGGTAGCGAAGCCGACTCCACCGTCTTGGGACGCGCGGCGGATGTTCTGGTTGTGCTTCGCGACTGGATGTCGATTCGGCTCACTCGTTTGGCAGGCAAGGTCTGCTGGGCGAAACCTAATCACGCTTTTTTTCACTGTCAACAACCCCCGCGAAAAAATTTCACATGGATGCCCTCCGGCGCACCTCGCCTGGACCCTCCGCAAGCGCTCGGCGACACCCCTTCGACGGTCGTTGTTTGCGTGCACGCATCCATCCGAGCGGCGATGCGTAGAAAGAAAAACACTTAAAAGAAGCACTTTCGCAAACTGCACTGCAGATGCACCCGCGCTGCAGCCCGCAACCGGCGATTGCGCTGACGGCATCGCAACGGCTTCCCGCACGGGAACAAAACAGGGGCAAAAACTTTTCACATCCGCGAACGCTTTTTGCGTCCGGATTTGCAGAACTGCGCAAACTTTTGGGCGGTGGTGGACGTCAGGTTCGTGCCGGTTGCGCGCATCCATGACCCGCGCGATGGGGGTCGATGCACGTCGATGCGACCATCGACGGCGTCGCCATCCGTCACGCACGGATAACGCAATGGACGTCGGCAACCGGACGATGGCGCGCGCAGGCAAAAAAAAACGGCCGCACAGGGCGGCCGTCTTTCCAGGCAGGCGAGGATCAGTTGTCCTCTTCCTCGAGCAGTTCGGCGTAGTCGTCCGGGTCCAGCAGGTCGTTGACCTCCTCCTTGTTGGACAGCTCGATCACGCAGAGCCAGCCGTCGCCGTAGGCGTCTTCGTTGATGGTTTCCGGCTTGTCGGCCAGCGCCGAATTGACCTCGACCACCGTGCCGGAGACCGGGCTGTACACGTCGGAAGCCGCCTTGACCGACTCGACCACCGCGATCGCCTCGCCCGATTTTGCTTCGGCGCCAACTTCGGGCAGCTCGACGTAGACCAGGTCGCCAAGCAGGCCTTGGGCGTGGTCGGAAATGCCGATGGTGACGCGGCCGTTGCCTTCAACGCGCGCCCATTCGTGGGACTTGAGGAATTTGAGGTCGCCGGGGATCTCGCTCATGGGACTGCTCCGAAGAATTTCAGGGGGTCAAAAAACGGGGGTAGTGTAAAACAACCGGTGCTCAGCTTTCGCCCAGCACGCCGGGCTGTGCCTGGCCTTCGCGCACGAACGGGAACTTCACCACGCGCACCGGCACCTGCCGGCCGCGGATGTCCACGTGCACCTGGCCGAGCTCGCCACCCGGCACGCGGGCGAAGGCGATGCCCTTGCCCAGCGTCGGCGAGAACGTGCCCGACAGGATCTCGCCGGTGCCGCCTGCGGTGGTCACCGCCTGGCCATGGCGCAGCACGCCCTTCTCATCCATCACCAGGCCGATCATCTGGCGCGCGTCACCGGCGGCCTTCTGTGCCTCCAGCACGTCGCGGCCGATGAAGTCGCGGCCTTCGTCCAGCGCCACCGTCCAGGCCAGTGCCGCTTCCAGCGGGCTGATCGCTTCGTCCATGTCCTGGCCATACAGGTTCATGCCCGCTTCCAGGCGCAGCGTGTCACGCGCGCCGAGGCCGGCCGGGCGCACGCCGGCGGCCGCCAGTGCATTCCAGAAGGCGATGACCTGGTCCTGGGCCACCAGGATTTCGAAGCCATCCTCACCGGTGTAACCGGTGCGGGCAACGAACAACGGTGCGCCGCTGGCAGCGGTGACGTCCACGGCGGCGAAGCGGCCCAGCTTCTGCAGCGCGGCGCGGTCGGCCTCGGCCACCAGGCCGGTGACGCGCTCGCGTGCGGTCGGCCCCTGCACGGCGATGATCGCCAGGTCTTCGCGCTCGGTCACCTGCACATCGAAGGCGGCGGCCTGCTCGCGGATCCAGGCCAGGTCCTTCTCACGGGTGGAGGCGTTGACCACCATGCGGAAGAAGTCGTCGGCCAGGTAATAGACGATCAGGTCGTCGATCACCCCGCCCTGCGCATTGAGCATGCACGAGTACAGTGCCTTGCCCGGCACCTTCAGTTTGTCCACCGAGTTGGCCAGCAGGCGGCGCAGGAACGGGCGCACCTGCGCGCCGCGCAGGTCGACCACGGTCATGTGGCTCACATCGAACATGCCCGCATCGGCGCGGACCAGGTGGTGCTCGTCCAGCTGCGAACCATAGTGGATGGGCATGTCCCAACCGCCGAAATCGACCATCTTGGCGCCGAGCGCGCGGTGGGTATCGTTGAGTAGCGTCTTCTGGGTCATGACCACAATCCGGGGGATGAAAATGCAGGTCGTCATTATCCCAGAACCGCTCCGTCAACGCCTGCGGCGGTGCGCCACGGTCAGCCCCGCCTAGCCCGCGCGCGGCGCGAACATGATCACCGCCATGCCGGCCAGGCACAGCGCCACGCCCAGCAGGTCCCAGCGGCCGGGGCGGATGCCATCCACCACCCACAGCCACGCCAGCGCGGTGCCGATGTATACCCCGCCGTACGCAGCGTAGACACGCCCGCTGGCAGCCGGGTGCAGGGTCAGCAGCCACGCGAACAGGGCCAGGCTGGCGGCGGCCGGCAACAGCAGCCAGGCGCTGCCATCGCGGCGCAGCCACAACCACGGCAGGTAGCAGCCGACAATCTCGGCCACGGCGGTCAGCACGAACAGCAGCAAGGTTTTCACGGCTTGGCTTCGGCGGCCTTGGCCTGTTCCCACAGGCGCTCCTGCGCCTCCAGGTCCAACCCGGCCATCGATGCGCCCGCGGCCGCCGCCTGCGCTTCCATGGCGCGGAAGCGCCGTTCGAACTTGTGGTTGGCGTGGCGCAGCGCGGCACCGACGTCGACCTTGGCGTGCCGCGCCAGGTTGGCGCAGACGAACAGCAGGTCGCCCAGCTCCTCCTCCAGCCGCGCCTGGTTGTCCTGTACCGGACCGCGCGCGAATTCCGCCGCTACCTCGTCCAGTTCCTCACGCACTTTGTCCAGCACCGGCGCCGGGCCCGGCCAGTCGAAGCCCACCCGCGCCGCACGCGCCTGCAGCTTCACCGCCCGCTGCCACTCGGGCAGCCCGCGCGAGATGCCGGCCAGCGCGGACGTGTCGGCGTCGCCCTTGGCGGCGCGCTCGGCGCGCTTGATCGATTCCCAGTTGCTGTTGACGTCTTCAGCCCCATCGACCTGCACCTGCGCGAACACGTGCGGGTGGCGGCGCTGCATCTTGTCGCTGATCGCGCGGGCGACATCGGCAAAGCCGAACGCGCCCTGCTCGCTGGCCATCTGCGCATGGAACACCACCTGCAGCAGCAGGTCGCCCAGTTCGTCGCAGAGGTCGTCCAGGTCGCCACGGTCGATCGCGTCGGCGACCTCGTAGGCTTCTTCGATGGTGTACGGGGCAATGCTGGCGAAATCCTGCTGCAGGTCCCACGGGCAACCCTGCAGCGGATCGCGCAGGCGCGCCATGATGCCCAGCAGGCGGTCCAGTTCGGCGGGTGCGGACATCGGTGCTCCGGTCAGGCGGGAATCCAGGTACGCCACGGCAGGCGGGTGTCGCCCAGCGCGATGAAATCGCCGTTCAACAGGGTTTCGCGGCGGTTATAGCGGAACGGCTTGCCGGTAGCGGCCGACAGCACCGCACCGCCTGCGGCGTGCAGCACGCACTGGCCGGCGGCGGTATCCCATTCGGCGGTTGGCCCCAGCCGCGGGTACACGTCCAGTGTGCCTTCGGCCAGACGGCAGAATTTGAGCGACGAGCCCTGCGCGACGACCTCGATCTCGCCCATGCGATCCAGCAGTGCCTGGGTTTCCGGGCTGCGGTGCGAGCGACTGGCGGCCACCTGCAGCGGCGGCGCCGCCGGGGTGCGGGTGCGCAGCACCGAGTCATGCATGCCGTCACGGCGATAGGCGAGCTCGCCGCGCATGGCGTGCCAGGCCACCCCGCTGACCGGCGCCAGCACCACGCCGAACGCCGGCGCGCCCTGGTAGATCAGGGCGATGTTGACGCTGAATTCGTCGTTGCGCTTGACGAACTCACGGGTGCCATCGAGCGGGTCCACCAGCCAGTAAGCGCCCCAGTGCCGGCGCACCTCCCACGGCACCTGCGCCGATTCCTCGGACAGGATCGGCAGGTCCGGGGTCAGCTGGCCCAGCCCGCGCAGGATCACCTGGTTGGCGGCCAGGTCGGCGGCGGTGACCGGGCTGTGGTCGGATTTGATCTCCACGTCGAACGGCGTGGCATACACCGCCATGATGGCGGCGGCGGCGTCCTGGGCAATTGCAATCACCGTTTCGCGCAGATCGGTGGTGAGTTTGATCATTCCCCGCGTTCCAGCCACTGGCGGGCAATGAACAACGCCGCCAGCGAACGCCCTTCGGAAAAGTCCTCGCGCAGCATCAGCCGGTCGAGCTCGGCGATTTTCCACGGCACCACTTCCAGCTCTTCGGGCTCATCGCCAACCAAGCGCTCGGGGTAGAGGTCGCGGGCCACCACCAGGTGCGACAGGTGGCTCATGTAGGTCGGGGCCAGGGTCATGGCGCGCAGCACGTCCAGGCGGCGCGCGCCGTAACCGGCTTCTTCCTTCAGCTCGCGGTCGGCGGCCTGTTCGGGGGTTTCGCCGGCATCGATGCGGCCCTTCACCAGCCCCAGTTCGTAGCGGTGCACGCCGGCCGCGTATTCACGCACCAGCAGCACGGTCTGGTCATCCAGCATCGGCACCACCACCACCGCGCCGTGGCCACGGCTGACCAGGCGCTCGAAGCGGCGGCGTTCGCCGTTGGAGAACTCCAGGTCCAGGTGCTGCCGCTGGAACGGGCCGCTTTCCTCGTCCGTGATCTGGTGGATGGTGGGCAGCGGACGGGTCATGCGAACTGGCTCTTTGAGATCGATAGAATGCAGGCAGGTGAAAACGTGGCCATGAGCTCGAAATGCTAGCAGACCCAGCCCCCCTTACGTTGGCCGACCGGTGGCGGCAACGCGACCTGGCCGTGCTGTGGCACCCGTGCACGCAGATGCGTGAGCACCCGGACACCTTGCCGCTGGTGCCGATTGCGCGCGGTGAAGGCCCGTGGCTGGTCGATCACGACGGCCACCGCTACCTGGATGCGGTGAGCAGCTGGTGGACCAACCTGTTCGGCCATGCCGAGCCGCGCATCGGCGCGGCCATCGCCCGCCAGGCCACGCAGCTGGAGCAGGTGATGCTGGCCGGCTTCAGCCACGAACCGGCGGTTGAACTGGCCGAACGGTTGCTGGCGATCGCACCGCGCCAGGCCGGGCGCGCGCCGTTGTCCAAGGTGTTCTACGCCGACAACGGCTCGGCCGGGGTCGAGGTCGCATTGAAGATGGCGTTCCATTACTTCCGCAACCGCGGCGAGGAGCACCGCACCCGCTTCGTGGCGCTGGAGAACGGCTACCACGGTGAAACCCTGGGCGCGCTGTCGGTCGGGGATATTCCGTTGTACCGCCGCGTTTACGCGCCGCTGCTGACCGAGGCACTGTTCGCACCCTCGCCGGACGCCTACCTGGCCGAACCCGGACAGAGCGCCGCTGAGCGCGCCCATGAGGCGGCAGATCGCCTCGCCGACCTGTTCGACCAGCACCCGGGCGAGATCTGCGCGGTGATCCTGGAGCCGCGCCTGCAGTGTGCTGGTGGCATGCGCATGCACGACCCCGTTTATCTGAAGCGGGCGCGCGAACTATGCGATGCCAATGGCGCGTTCCTGATCGCCGATGAGATCGCCACCGGCTTTGGCCGCACCGGTACCCTGTTCGCCTGCGAACAGGCCGGGGTGATGCCCGACCTGCTGTGCCTGTCCAAGGGCCTGACCGGTGGCTTCCTGCCGCTGGCGGCGGTGCTGGCTACCCAGGCACTGTACGACGCGTTCCTGGACGACAGCCGCGAGCGTGCCTTCCTGCATTCGCACAGCTACACGGGCAACCCGCTGGCCTGCACGGCCGCGCTGGCCACGCTGGACATCTTCGCCAGCGAGGATGTGATCGCGCGCAACCGCAGCACCGCCGAGGTCATGCGCACCCTGGCCGCGCCCTTCACCGACCACGCCCATGTGGCCGATGTACGCCAGGCCGGCATGGTGGTCGCGTTCGAGCTGACCCGCAACGGCGACAAGCGCACGCCCTTCCCCGCCGGGGCGCGGGTGGGACTGCATGCCTACAACGCCGCGTTGCGGCGCGGCGTGGTGCTGCGCCCGCTGGGCAACGTGCTGTACTGGATGCCTCCCTACTGCGTGGAGGACGAACACCTGGACCTGCTGGCCCAGACCACCCTGGCTGCGATCGAGGAAGCTGTTGCATGCGCGTGACCCGTTCTTATGTGGAAGCTCCGCTGGCCGTCGGCCAGACCCTGTCGCTGCCCGAAGAGGTGGCCAATCATCTCGTCCGCGTGATGCGTCTGCGCGAGGGCGAAGGCTGCGTACTGTTCAATGGCGATGGCCACGACTACAGCGCCACGCTGGTGGAATCGGGCAAGCGCGACGCCCGCGTGCGGATCGAGGCCGCACAGGCGCTGGACAACGAATCCACGCTGTCGATCACCCTGCTGCAGGGCATCGCGCGCGGCGAGAAGATGGACCTGATCCTGCAGAAGGCCACCGAACTGGGGGTGCAGGCGATCGTGCCGGTCAATGCCGAGCGCACCGAGGTCAAGCTGGACGCGGCGCGCGCGGAAAAGCGCCTGACGCACTGGCGCAGCGTGGTGGTGTCGGCCTGTGGGCAGTCCGGGCGCGCCCGGGTACCGGAGGTAGCGGCGCCGCTGGGCGTGCAGGAGGCGGCCAAGGGAATGCCTGCCGAAGCGCTCAAGCTGACGCTGGACCCGCTGGGCGAGCATCGCTTGTCCACGCTGGAGGCCGCGCCCGGTGGAGTGGTGATTGCGATCGGGCCGGAGGGCGGCTGGTCGCCGCGCGATCGGCAGGCGCTGGCGGCAGCCGGGTTCCAGGGATTGCAGCTGGGGCCGCGGATCCTGCGCACCGAAACCGCCGGGTTGGCCGCGATCGCGGCCTTGCAGGCGCGGTTGGGGGATCTGGGCTGACGCGTCGTCACGCCCCACGGTCGTGAGCTACCGCATTTCCGGGGTGTCGAATCCCCGGTCAATTCACCGGAAGCGCCTCATCCAGGGCCGCTTCCAGCGCGTCAAGATCGGGCAGCAACGCGCTCTGTTCGCCCAGCAGCACGCGCATGTGCACGCCTTTCGGCAGGGTTTCTTCGGAGGCGTCGGCCAGCAGGCCGTCGCGCGGCACCGCGATCAGCTGCGGGAAGGTATGGGTCAGCAGCGCAAGGTACGGGCGATTGGGGTTGCCACCCAGCGCTTTGAGCACCACTACCTTGTTGTTGCTCACCACCGCGTCCTCGCCCTGGCCGGACAGGCGCGCGAACGACATCAGCGGCACGTCCCAGCCCTGCCAGCGGATTTCGCCGATCAGCCACGCGGGCGCGTTGTCCACCGGGGTGACCGGCACCTTGGACATCATTTCGGCCACCGTCGCATTGGGCAGCAGCACGCGCTCGCTCCCGGCCTGGATCAGTACCCCACGGATTTCGTCGTTGCTGGCGTAGCTCATGCGTCTGCTTCCTGAAAGTGATACGGCGTGGCGATTACTCGCTCACGCCCCAGCGTTCGGCGATGGCGGCGGCCAGCTGCGGCGGATCACCGGCGGCCATGCCGGCGGCAACCACCGCGTTGGCGGCGATCGGGTCGTAACAGCCCTCACCGGTCTGGCCCGCGACCCAGCCGCCGGCCACGGCCAGCGACAGCACGTCGTCCAGCAGCGCCACGTCACTGCCGCTGAGCATCACCACGGCGCTGTGCGCCGGCGGCAACGCGGCCACCTGGATGCCCTTGGCATCCGCGGTGAAATGCAGGCCGCGGTGGTGCACGGCCACGCCCACGTCATCGGGCAGGATGTAGGCATTGCCGGCCAGCACCGGCTGGTCGGATTCGGCCAACACCACCGGCAACGCCGACACACGGGCCATCTGCTTGACCAGGTTGCCGTAACGGCCCCCGTCCAGGCGCATGTAGACCAGGATCGGCACCGCCAGCCCGGCCGGCAGCGCGGCCAGCAGCCGGCGCAGCGCGTCGGGGCCACCGATGCCGGCCAGCACCAGCACGGCGCCGGGTGCGGCGCCGCTGGGGTCGGCGTCAGCTTCCAGCTCGACCAGCGACAGGCGCTCGATGTCGAACGCATTGGGTTCGATTGGCGCGCTGACCGGCGCAGCTGGCGCGGCAACGGGTACCGCGCTGTCTTCATCCACCAGCGACCAGCTGCTGTGGTCGCCCAACGGCGCGCGCGGGACAGGCGGGGCCGAGGCCGGGACCGGCGGCGGCACGCTGGCCGACGGTGCGGCGACCGGCGCCTGCATGGCGGCCAGTGCTTCCTCCAGCGAGATCGGCTCGCTGTAGCCTTCCGGCGCCTGGTACAGGCCGTCAGGCGGCACGTCGCCGGCGGCGTCGAAGGCTTCGCGCACATGGAATTCCAGCGGCGCGTCGGCATGCAGTTCGGCTGGTGTCTGCGGCAGGCCGGGCTCGGGCTGAAGCAGGCCTTCCTGCTCGGCGCCCGGCGGCAGCACGTCCTGATGGCCATGCAGCTTGGCCACCAGGTGGCGCGCCCAGCGCTGGGCTTCCCAGCCCTCGCGGCGCGCAGCCAGTTCGGCTTCGTCGAAGATGACCGTCAGCGACGGCGAGGCCAGCACCGGGTCGAGGCGTTCAAGCGCATCCTCGATGGCCGGTTCCAGCGCGATCAGCACCGCGCCGGCGTCCGCGCCGCCCAGGGTTTCCAGATCCACGCTGTTGGGATCCTCTTCCAGCACCACGGTCGCACCGGCCTGGGCCAGCGCTTCGCGCAGGCGCTCACGCGCCGGGCCGACCCGTGCCAGCAATGCCACCGACGGCAGCGGGTTCAGGTCATTCACGGGCACGGGCGATCCCCAGCAGGTCATACACGTTTCGCATCAGGTCCAGCTCCTGGTACGGCTTGCCCAGGTAACGCTGGACACCGATTTCAAAGGCGCGTTGACGGTGCTTGTCGCCGCTGCGCGAGGTGATCATCACGATCGGCACGCCCTTGTAGCGTGGATCGGCGCGCATGGCGGTGGCCAGTTCATAGCCATCCATGCGCGGCATTTCAATGTCCAGCAGCATCAGGTCGGGTACCCGCTCTTCCAGGCGCTCCAACGCTTCGATACCGTCGCGGGCAACGGCCACTTCGAAGTTGTGGCGTTCCAGGATGCGGCCGGTGACCTTGCGCATGGTCAGCGAGTCGTCGACCACCATCACCAACGGGGCCTGGCGGTCGGTTGCCTGCGCGGCCGGTGCGATCGGCTTGAGCGGGTTGGCCTGGTAACGGCGCACCAGCGGGGCGACGTCCAGGATCACCACCACGCGGCCATCGCCGGTGATGGTGGCACCGTAGATGCCCGGTACCGAGGCGATCTGCAGGCCGACCGGCTTGACCACGATTTCGCGGTTGCCCAGCACCTGGTCGATCGCCACCGCCGCACGTAGTTCACCGGCGCGCACCAGCAGCAGCGGCACCTGGTCCTGCCCTTCGGCACGGGCCTGGCCCTGGCCGACCAGCGTACCCAGGTCGTGCAGCGCGAATTCTTCGCCGCCGTAGTGGTAACCGCCGTTGGCCGATTCGAAGCGCTCGCGCGAGATCCGGCCGATACCGCTGACCGAGGCGACCGGCACCGCGAAGGTGGTCTCGCCGATCTGCACGAACACCGCCTGGGTGACCGCCAGGGTCTGCGGCAGGCGCAGGGTGAAGGTGACGCCCTTGCCCGGCACCGAGTGGATGTCCACCGAGCCGCCCAGCTGGCGCACTTCGTTGTGCACCACGTCCATGCCCACGCCGCGGCCTGCCAGCTGGCTGACCTGGTCGGCGGTGCTGAACCCGGGTGAGAAGATCATCGCGTCCAGTTCGGCATCGCTGAGCACGGCGTCGGCCTCGACCAGGCCGCGCTGTTCGGCGCGCCGACGGATCGCCTCGCGGTTCAGCCCAGCGCCGTCATCGGCCACTTCCAGCACGATTTCCGAGCCTTCGCGGCGCAGGCGGATGGCGATCTCGCCTTCCTCCGGCTTGCCGGCGGCGCGACGCTGCTCCGGGGTCTCCAGGCCATGGGCCACGGAGTTGCGCAGCATGTGTTCCAGCGGCGCGACCATGCGGTCGAGCACGTTGCGGTCCAGTTCGCCGTGGGTACCGTCCAGGGTGACGTGGACCTGCTTGCCGGTGTCCTGGCCGGCCTGGCGGACCACGCGGCGCAGTCGCGGCACCAGGCCGTCGAACGGCACCATGCGCGCGCGCATCAGGCCATCCTGCAGTTCCGAGCTGACCCGCGACTGCTGCTGCAGCAGGACGTCGTACTGGCGCGACAGATCGTCCAGCACGCCCTGCAGGCCGCCAAGGTCGGCTGCGGATTCGTTCAGCGCACGGCTGAGCTGCTGCAGCGTGGAGAAGCGGTCCAGTTCCAGCGGGTCGAACTTGTGGTCGACCTGTTCCTGCTCGCGCTGGTAACGAGCCACGATCTGGGCTTCGGTTTCCAGGTCCAGGCGACGCAGCTGGTCGCGCAGGCGCGCATTGGTGCGGTCCAGTTCGCCCATGGCACCGCGGAAGGCACCCAGCTGCTGTTCCAGGCGCGACCGGTAGATCGCCACTTCACCGGCGTGGTTGACCAGGCGGTCCAGCAGGTCGGCGCGCACACGCACCTGCTCCTGCTGCGGACGCGCCAGGGTGTCTTCGTCAGTGGACGCTTCCAGCGGCACCGGTGCGGACAACGGTGCCGACGCAACGGCCGTATCGACCACCGCCGAGACCTCGACCGCGGCAGCAGGCGCGGCGGGCGCGTCTTCTGCTTCGGCGCGGCCGAGCGTGCGCGCTTCGAACGCGGCGATCAGGTCGTCCGGCATGGCCACGTCGCGGTGGCGACCGGTGCGGGTCAGCATCTGGTGCAGGCGGTCGAAGCCGCGTTCCAGCAGGTGGACGTCGCTGCGGTCGATATCGGTACGGTTGGCGGCGACCGCCTCCAGCAGCGATTCGATGCCGTGGCCCAGGTCGCCGATGGCGTTGATGCCGGCCATGCGTGCGCCACCCTTGAGGGTGTGCAGATCACGCTGCAGCCCGGCGATCGCTTCGCGATCCTGGGGCGCGGCGCGCAGTTCGCTGATCAGGCCATCGCAATGGTCGAGCAGGTCCTTGCCTTCCTCGACGAAGATGTCGACCAGCTCGCGGTCCAGCACGCTGAAGTCCAGCGAACCGGCGTCGTCGATTTCCTCTTCTTCGGCGGCCGCTTCGTCCGCCGCAATGGCGGCGGACAGCGGGGCGTCTTCCAGTTCGAACAGCGGTGCCGACGGCGACGATGCTTCGGCATCGGACAGGCCTGCTTCGGACTCGGCGAACGCATCGCGTTCGTCCAGAGCTTCGTGGCGCGCATCCAGGCCCAGCACCGGAGCGTCGTCGGCAGTTGCCTCCGCATCGGGACCGTCGACGATGGTCAGGCCATCGTCCAGCGCCTGCTGCAGCTCAACCGATTCGCCGAACGCGGGGGTCGACGGGATGACGTCTTCCAGCACCGCAGCGTCTTCGTTTTCTTCGATGGCATCCAGGCTGTACCCGGCGCTGTCATCGGCGGTGCCCGGTGCGTCGGCCTCCGATTCGATCGCGTCGTGCAGCGCCTCGACTTCCACGGCCTCCAGTTCGATGGCCTGGATCTCTTCGGCCTGGATCTCTTCGGCCACGATCTCTTCGGCGACGATGTCGAGCGGCTGCGACGGTTCCGCGGCAGCTGCGTCCGCAACCTCCACCGTGTCCGGCAGGGTGTGCTCGTAGAAGCGCGACAGATCGTCCGCACCCGTCAGCTCCACGGTTTCCAGGCCGTGCTCGACGATGGGCGCTTCCACGGTTTCCGGCGTGGTATCGACCGGCGCGCTGGACGGCGCGTCGAACGGAGTCACCAGTTCGGCGTTGAAGTAAGCCGAAAGATCGTCGCTGCCCGTCAGCTCATCGACCACCAGGGCATCGTCGGCCGTTTCGCCGGCGTCGACCAGCGACAGCGCGTCGGCCTCGACGATGGCCTGCTGCAGCCCGGTGTCGGTGCTGTCGTCGGCAACGGCGTAGCCATTGCGCTCATCGAACTGTGCGGACAGCGCGGCCAGCTCATGCGCGGTGACATCGTGCGCGGCCTGGGATGCATCGGCCTCCGCGTCGTTGTCGGCATCGGCAACGGCATCCCGTTCGTCGGCGTCATCACCGTCCAGGTCCATGCCATCGTCGGCAACCAGTGCCGGCCAACGTGCTTCGGGCAGCGTTTCGGCCAGCGCCTGCAGGCGTTCGGCCAGCGCAGCCTGCGACGGAATGCGCGGGGCGTCGGCCTGCAGCGCCACCATCGTGGTACGGATCGCAACGGCGGCAGCGGCCAGTGCCTCGACGCCTTCGGTGCCCGGCACCGCATCGGCCGCCAAGGAGCGCTTGATGAAGCTCTCGGCGTTACCGGTGACTGCGGTGATTTCCGGCACGTCGGTCATCGCGAACGCACCATTCATGGTGTGCACCGCGCGCAGCAGGGTATCGGTGACCGGTTGCGGCGCCGCCTGAGCTTCTTCCAGCCAGGCCTGCAGCGTAGCGTGGTGGGCCTCGACTTCGGCCTCCAGGATTTCGCGCAGCACCTCGTCGATGTTGGCCGGGGTTCCGCCGGTTTCCTCGACCGCCTCGACGGCCTCGACTTCGGCGGCTTCCTGCACGACGTCGGCCACGGCCACGTCGATCGGCTCCACCGGCGCGGCGGCCGGAGTCGGCCGCTGCAGCGGCACATGGAAGGTTTCCTCGCCCGCGGCAACGCGGTCGGCGATGCCCTGCATGGCCTGCAGGTCCGCGCTCACGCGGCTGCCATCGCGCAGCGCAGCGTTGAGCTGCGGCAGCACTTCATAGGCCTGGGTGACCATTGCCACCACCGCCGGCGATGCCGGGCGGCTGCCGTCCAGCACGCGGTTGAGCATGCCTTCGATCTTCCAGCTGAACTCGCCCAGGGTGCGCGCGCCAACCAGGCGGCCACTGCCCTTCAGGGTGTGGAACACGCGGCGGATCGGACGCAGGCGGTCCATGTTGTCCGGGGCCATGCGCCACACCGGCAGCAGGTTGCCCAGGTTGACCAGTTCCTCGTCGAACTCTTCGATGAAGACGTCGCGGATATCCTGGTCGATGTTCTCGCCATCGTCCTCGAAGCCGGCGTCGATGGTGCCCGGCTCGTCAGCGGCAACCGGCGCGTCGACCACGGCAGGCGCCTCGACAGCCGGCGCGGTGGAGAACTGCGCGGCGGCGGCATCCAGCTCGGCAAGGAAGCGCGCGGATTCGTCGTCCAGCTCGATCTTGCTGATCACGGCTTCCTGCACGCCAGCGACGGAGCCCACGCCCGTTGCTTCGATGGCAGCTTCGTCTTCGCGAGCCTCGTCCTGGCGGGCATCGATCAGGTCTTCGGCCGGTACAGCGACCGCTTCAACCGGTTCGTCTTCAACCGGCTCGGCCTGCTCCTGCAGGAACGCCGGCAGCGCCTGTACATCCAGCTCGCTGGAGTCGGTGGCCGGCGCATCGTCGATCTGCAGCGAGAGCACGTCGCCGGCATTGTGCAGCGGCTCGTCGAAGGTGAATTCGATCGGCTCGTCGCTCAGTTCCAGTGCATCGTGTTCGGCGGCGACCGGGTCGAACCCGGTGGCGATCGGTGCTGCGGTGTCGGACGGCGTCGCGTCCACGCCATCCAGGGCGATCGGTGCGATGTCGGTTGCCGGTGCGGCCTGCCACGACGTGCCGACGCTGGCATCTTCCGCCAGCACCGGATCGAAGTGGGCGAAAGTGGGAGCGTCATCGGTACGCACCGGTTCGCTGTGCAGCGTCCACTGCGGCGCGTCCGAAGCGACCGGGGCGGTCGACGCTTCGAACACCAGCGTCGGCGCGGGCTTGCTGGCCGGCGCGACGGGCGCGGCGGCAGCGACCTCAGGCAGCGGCTCGAAGGTGAAGTCCGGCAGCGGCGGCGAAGGAACGTCGCCCGGTGCCGGGGCGGCCGGCGTGACCGCCGTTTCCACCGGGGCCACCACGGGGGTATCCCATCCGGTCAGCTCCACGTGTTCCGGGGCCACCGGCAGCGCCTCGGCGCTGGCATCGACCGGGGCGGCATTTTCGTCCGGCAGTGGCCAGTAGCGCAGCGTTTCCAGGCTGGTGCGGGTAATGTCGAGAATGTCGTCGCGACCCTGGCGGCGTTCGCGCAGGGCTTCGAGGTAATACTCCAGGCTGGCCATGGCGTCGGCCAGGGTGTCCAGCTGGCGGCCGCTGGGTACGCGCTGGCGGCCGATCAGCTCGACCGCGATGTACTGGCGCACGCCCTGCAGGTAATCGGCCGGCGTGGACAGGTCGAGCATGCGCAACGCGCCGGCGACCTCGCCCAGCAGGCGAGGCACTTCGTGCAGCTGCTCGTGGTTCCAGTTGGTTTCGATGAACGCGACGAAATGCTCGCGCGCGGCCGAGAAGTTGGCGATCGCCTCATGGGCAAGCACTTCAACGGTACGTCGGCCTTCGGCCGCGCTCGGATCGTCTTCACCACTGCCGCCGGCGCCGAGGTGGGCGACCTGGTCGTCCAGCGAGGCATCCACGTACAGCAGCGCACCGGCGATATCCAGCAGCAGGGTCTCATCGATCTGCTGCTGCCCGTCGACCACGCCACGCAGCGCATCGCGCTGCTGCACGACCACGCCGCGGGCCACGCCCAGGCCCATCATGCCCAGGGTGTCGGCGACCGCACCCAGTTCGTTGACCTGGGTCTGCAGCTGGGCCGGCTCGCCGCCGGTACGCAGGTGCAGGTCCAGTGCGTCCTTGATGCGCAGCAGCTCTTCCTTGACCGCATTGCCCACGGTGTCGAGCAGCTCGCGGTTGCGTCCGCTCAGGCTGCCACGTGCGTGGTCCAGTTCGGCCTCGGTGGCGCTGGCACTGTCCGGCGCGAACGCGAACAGCACGCTTTCATTGATCACCGGCGCGGCGCGCGCCAGGCGGATGTCATTCAGCAGCGGCAGCAGCACGATCGGGATGTCGCGGTGACCGTTCTGCAGGCGCTCCAGGTAATCGGGCAGCAGCACGCTGCCGCGCATCAGGGTGGCGCAGGCTTCGTCGCGGTCGGGGACTTCCCCGGCGCCGATGGCATTGGCCAGCTGTTCCATCTCCTCGGCCACCATCGCCGGGGCATACAGCTCGACCATGCGCAGGGTGCCCTGCACCTGGTGCAGGTAGCCGGCGCAGAAACGCATGCGGCTGCCATCGGCAGGGTCTTCGGCGTAGTACTCGAGCTCGTTGCGCACCTGGCGCAGGGTCTCGTCCAGCTCCGGCTTCACCCAGCCCAGGGCGGCGTGGCTCATGGCATCGCGCAGCGTGCTCATGCCAGGTCTCCCGGCAGGTGGGCGCGCATGTCGTGCTGTGCTTTATCGCGATGCATCATCTGCTGATTCCTTCCCTCTCCGCCCTGCCCGCGGCTCACGCCGGCAGCTTGAAGTCGGCAACCGAGCGGCGCAGGTCGGCCGCCAGCTGTGCCAAATGACCGATCGACTCGGCGGTCTGTCCCGCGCCCTGCGAGGTCTGGCCGGTAATCTGACGGATCACGCCCATGGTGCGGGTGATGTCCGACGCGGCCGACGACTGCTGCTGGGCGGCGATCGAGATGTTCTTGATGAGGTTGTTGAGCGCGTTGGACACGCGTTCGATTTCGGTCAGCGCCGTGCCGGCATCCTCGGCCAGGCGTGCACCGGACACCACTTCGGCGGTGGTCTGCTCCATCGAGCTGACCGCTTCGTTGGTATCGGCCTGAATGGCCTGGACCAGGTTCTCGATTCGGCGGGTCGCACCGGAGGTGCGTTCTGCCAGGCGCTGCACTTCGTCGGCCACGACCGCGAAACCGCGGCCGGCTTCACCGGCCGAGGCCGCCTGCACCGCGGCGTTCAACGCCAGGATGTTGGTCTGCTCGGAAATGTCGTTGATCAGTTCCACGATCGAGCCGATTTCCTGCGAGGACTCGCCCAGGCGCTTGATGCGCTTGGAGGTTTCCTGGATCTGGTCGCGGATCTGGTCCATGCCCTGGATCGTTTCACGCACCACGCCGGCACCTTCGGCGGCGATGACCACCGAGCGCTGTGCCACGTCGGCCGACTCGGCGGAGTTGCGCGACACCTGTTCAATACTCGACGCGATTTCGCCAATGCGGTCCGATGCCGAGGTGATCTGGTTGGCCTGGTGGCCCGCCGCTTCGGCCAGCTGCATGGCCGTGGCCTGGGTTTCCTGGGTGGACACGGCGACCTTGGCCGACGTGTCGTTGATGGTCGTCACCAGGTGGCGCAGTTCGTCCACGGCGTAGTTGATTGCGTCTGCGATGGCGCCGGTCATGTCCTCGGTCACCGAGGCCTTTACGGTCAGGTCGCCCTCACCCAGCGAGCTGATTTCGTCCAGCAGCCGCATGATGGCCTGCTGGTTGCGGCTGTTGAATTCCACCTGGGTCTGGTAACGCAGTTCCTGTTCGCGCGAACGGCTGCGCACGGTGCTGCTGACGAAGCCGATGATGGCGATCAGCGACAGTGCGCCGGAGATCACGCCCAGCCAGAAGTTCGGGAACAGGCGGGTATCACGCACCGAACCGAACGAGGAGAACGCCTCGAACAGCTTCTTGCTGTCATCCAGCATCTTGGTCGAACCGCCGGTCAGCGCCGCGGCCGAGGACTGCGCCGAGAACAGCTGGCGCGAGCTGGCCAGGATCGCGTCGGCGTCCTGCTTCATGGTGTCCCACTGCTTCTGCGACTGCTCCAGCGCGGCCAGCGCGGCGGCATTGCGGACCGGGGCGATGCCCAGTTCTTCGTTGCCGTTGCGCAGCGCGTCCAGCACCTGGGTGAACACCACCGAGTCGCGGGCCAGCGCGTCGCCCGCGGCGGCGGCGTTGCCGCCACCGGCGCGCATTTCGGTCACCCGGCGGGCCATCGAGCCCACCACCACGACCTGCTGCAGGGCGTTGTAGACCTGCGACGCCGGGGCGCCGCTGGCCGACATGGCGCGCACCACTTCGTTCAGCTGGGCCTGCAGGGCAGGCACGCCGTTGACGAAGTTGTTGGCGTTGCCGGCCAGGGCCAGCACCGCCGGTTCGCTGGCCACCAGCTGGGCGGCGCTCTTGCCGAGCGGCTCCCAGGTCTGGGTCAGCTGGTTGAGCGGACCGGACACGTTGGCTTCGCTGCCGTAGCGGCCCTGCAGGCTGCTCACGGTACTTTCGATGCGGGCCTTGGTGTCCTTGAAGGCGGTGAACGCCTGGGCGTTGCCCGAGACCGCTTCACGGCCCTGGTTGGCCAGCTGCTGGGACAGCACCTGGAGATCGGCCGCGCCGGTACTGGCACCGGCCAGGCGACTGCCCTGCCAGGTGGCCACGCCGGTGTTGACGCCGAACACGATCATCGACAGGGCCAGCAGGCCCAGCCAGAAATTGGTTCCTACCGTGCCCAGCTTGCCGGCCTTGGCGGTTTCCGAAGAAGTACTCATCGTTCAACCTCGATCTTCAATGCAGTGAGGCAGGCAGCAGCGTTCACGCCGCGGCCTGCCTGAATTCGGGGGTACGCGACAACAGCGAGAGCGAGAACACGCCCCAGTCGTGGCCGTCGCCATGGAACGCGCGGTCGATGAAATGGGCGTAACGGCCGCTGGCCAGGTCGCCGCTCTCGATGTCCTGGTCCAGCTGGAAGCTGCGCTGGCCGAACAGTTCATCGATGGTCAGGGCAACGTCGCCGCCGGCCTGCCGCATGATCAGCACCCGCTGGCCTTCCTGCTGCACGGTGCGCTCGCCTTCCATGAAGTACTTCAGGTCGACCACCGGGAACAGGTTGCCACGCAGGTTGCCCACGCCCAGCAGCCACGGCTGCGCGCCAGGCACCGGGGTGATCGGCGGCATCGGCACGATTTCGACCACCTCGCGGAAGTCCGAGACCAGGTGGCGCTTGCCGACCCGGTAGCCGACGCCGCGCCACAGGTCCTGGGCGAACTGCCGCTCGGGCAGCTGCACCGCATGGGCCAGGCTGCGCCGTTCGTAGGCTTCAAGGATGTCGAAGGGAGAACGCATCAGGACACCAGCAGTTCATTGATCTGCGCGATCAGGTCTTCTTCGCGCGGTGGCTTGACCACATAGGCAGCCGCGCCCTGGCGCAGCCCCCAGGCCTTGTCGGTTTCCATCGCCTTGGTACTCACGATGATCACCGGGATGGCCTTGGTCTTCTCATCGCGGTTCAGCGCGCGGGTCGCCTGGAAGCCGCTCATGCCCGGCAGCACCACGTCCATCAGCACGAGCTGCGGCTGGTGTTCCTGGACGAGCTTGATCCCGTCCTCGGCGTTGCCGGCCTCGAGCACTTCGTGCCCGGCCTTGGTCAACCATTGGATGAACACCGCCCGGTCGGTCGGTGAGTCCTCGATCAGAACGATTCGAGCCATTGTGCCTTTCCCCCCTGGTCAGGCGTTTACGTATGTGCGGATGGCACCCAGCAGTTCTTCACGCGTGAAAGGCTTGGTCAGGTACTGCTCCGAGCCCACGATGCGACCGCGCGCCTTGTCGAACAGGCCGTCCTTGGACGACAGCATGATCACTGGCGTGGCCTTGAACAGCTGGTTGTTCTTGATCAGCGCGCAGGTCTGATACCCGTCGAGACGGGGCATCATGATGTCCACGAAGATGATCTGCGGCTGTGTGTCGGCGATCTTCGCCAACGCCTCGAAACCATCGGTCGCGGTCACTACTTCGCAGCCTTCACGCTTGAGCAGCGTTTCGGCCGTTCTGCGGATGGTCTTCGAATCATCGATGACCATTACCCTGAGCCCTGCGAGTTCCCCACCCGCAGCCATGTTTTCAGTCATTACCTTTCCCCGAGCGCGCGACGCTTCTGCTTTGGTCCGGCGCCGCTGCGAAAGCGTATCTATATCCCACCACGCGGCCGTCATCAAGGGTGTGCTTCCCAAGCCAAGCCGGGAGCGCCCCCCGCGAACCGGCCCGGCCCGGAACTGCGCAAAGCGTGAAGACCGCCGGACGCTGCGTTCCGCCGCTCCGGGCAGGCAATACGGGCGCATTGCCGCTACCATCAGCGCCTGCCCGCCAGGTTGCGACCATGCCGTTGAACGTCATCGTGGTGATGGATGCCATCGCCCATATCAAGATCGCCAAGGACACCACCTTCGCCATGCTGCTGGAAGCCCAGCGCCGTGGCCATGCCCTGCACTACGTCAGCCCCGGCGGGCTGGCGCTGCGCGACGGGGTGGCGATGGCCCGTACCGCGCCGCTGCAGGTGCGCGACGACAAGCATGACTGGTTCACGCTGGGCGAATTCAGCCAGACCACCTTCGGCCCCGGCCAGGTGGTGCTGATGCGCAAGGATCCGCCGGTGGATGCCGAATTCATCTACGACACCCAGGTGCTGGGCGTGGCCCAGCAAGCGGGCGCGATGGTGGTGAACGACCCGCAGGGCCTGCGCGACTACAACGAGAAGCTGGCCGCCCTGCTCTTCCCGCAGTGCTGCCCACCGACCCTGGTCAGCCGCCGCCACGCCGACCTGAAGGCGTTCGTGCTGGAACATGGCCAGGCCGTGCTCAAGCCGCTGGACGGCATGGGCGGGCGCTCGATCTTCCGCAGCGGCACCGGTGATCCAAACCTCAACGTGATCCTGGAGACGCTGACCGATGGCGAGCGCAGGCTGACCCTGGCGCAGAAATTCATCCCCGACATCACCGCCGGCGACAAGCGCATCCTGCTGGTCGACGGAGAGCCGGTGGACTATTGCCTGGCGCGGATTCCGCAGGGCGACGAGTTCCGCGGCAACCTGGCCGCCGGTGGTCGCGGCGAAGGCCGCCCGCTGAGCGAGCGCGACCGCTGGATCGCCGCCCAGGTTGGGCCGGAAATGAAGCGCCGTGGCATGCGCTTCGTGGGGTTGGACGTGATCGGTGATTACCTCACCGAGGTCAACGTCACCAGCCCCACCTGTGTGCGCGAACTGGATGCGCAGTTCGGGCTGAACATCGCCGGCACCCTGTTCGACGCGATCGAGGCCAGCCTGGCGCAATGAGTACGGCGGTCGCCCCGATGGTGCCCCTGCAGGCCCGCGAATCGCAGCGCCTGGGCGCGACCCTGGCGCTGTCGGCGCTGGTGCATGCGCTGCTGATCCTGGGGGTGGGCTTCGCGGTCAGCGACAACGCCGCGCTGGTGCCGACCCTGGACGTGATCTTCAGCCAGACCCAAACCCCGCTGACCCCCAGGCAGGCCGACTTCCTGGCCCAGGCCAACCAGCAGGGCGGCGGCGACCACGACAAGGCGCAGCGCCCGCGTGACAACCAGACCGGGATCGTGCCGCAGCCGCAGGCGGGGCTGTCGCCGGTGCCGCAGCAGCGCCAGGATGCCGCGCGCCCGCCACCGCCGCAGGCGCGGGTGGTGGCCAGCCGCAACAGCCCCGACCCGATCGCCGAGGCGCAGCCACAGCCACTGCCGGAGCATCCGCAGCCGGACGCGGCGATGACCGCGCGCGAACAGCGCGATGCCGAAATGGCCCGGCTGGCCGCCGAGGTGCACCTGCGTTCGGCGCAGTACGCCAAGCGCCCGAACCGCAAGTTCGTGTCGGCCAGCACCCGCGAATACGCCTACGCCAATTACCTGCGCGCGTGGGTGGACCGCGCCGAACGCGTGGGCAACCTCAACTACCCCGATGAGGCGCGCCAGCGCCGGCTGGGCGGCCAGGTGGTGATCACCGTGGGCGTGCGCCGCGATGGCAGCGTGGAAAGCAGCCGGATCCTGCGCAGCAGCGGCACGCCGTTGCTGGATGAAACCGCGCTGCGGGTGATCCGCCTGGCCCAGCCGTTCCCGCCGCTGCCCAAGACCGATGACGGCGTGGATATCCTGCAGGTCACCCGGACCTGGGTGTTCCTGCCCGGCGGCGAGCTGCGCGACGACCGGTAACGCCGGCTCCGGGCGCTCTGATTGATCAGCGCTGTTTCGCCGCCCGCGCGGCCTGCTGTTCGACCAGGGTCAAGGCGACGTTGTTGCGCAGGTAAGCCGGTTCAACCAGCTCCGGGGCCATCGCCTCGCCGCGCTCGAACATCGGTACCGCCAGCGCCAGCAGGTCGGAGGCACGCGGCAATGCCTGCGCGTCGACACCGTCCAGCTGATCGGCAAGCCGCGTGGCCAGCACGCCCTCGGCCGCACCGAAGCCCGTACCGACACCGAACCAGCGGCTGCCATCGGGCAGTTCCACGGCCTCCGGCGCACACACCACTTCCTCGCCCTGCAGCTGCCACTGGCCATCCACGCGCACGTGGCGCGCCGCGTAGACCTCGCCCATGCGCGCATCGATGCTGCTCAGCACGTGGGTGGCTTCAGCCGGCGCGCGCAGCGCCAGCACCTGCAGGGTAGAGACCGGGATCAACGGGCGATCCAGCGCCAGCGCGATGCCTTGTGCGATGGCAATCGCCAGCCGCACGCCGGTGAACGCGCCCGGCCCCCGCCCCAAAGCAATCGCATCCAGCTGCGAGCGCGCCAGCCCGGCCTCGGCCAGCAGTTCCTCGGCCCAGGGCAGGCTCAGTTCCGCATGGCGGCGCGGGGCGATCTCGAAGCGCTCACGCACCTGCCCATCCACGTACAGGGCAACGGAGCAGGCTTCGGTGGCGGTTTCAAAGGCGAGCAGTTTCATGGGGATCAGAACAGGGAAGTAGGAAAGGCATCGGCAACCGCGGCGGGACTGGCAGTCCCGGTGTCGGCAGCAGTGGCAGGCCATTGTGGCGCAAAGAAGGTCTGCACATCGCCCAGCGAACGGGTGCGCCGGAACGGCGGCAGCGAATCCAGGAAGGTGCGGCCGTAGCTGCGGCTGACCAGGCGCGGGTCGCACAGCACCAGCACGCCCCGGTCGGTCTCGCTGCGGATCAGCCGCCCCACGCCCTGCTTGAGCGCGATCACTGCCTGCGGCAGCTGCTCGTCGCGGAACGGGTTGCCGCCATCGCGGCGGATGGCATCCAGCCGTGCCTCGAACACCGGGTCATCGGGGGCGGCGAACGGCAGCTTGTCGATCACCACCACGCTCAACGCATCGCCCACCACGTCCACGCCCTCGCGGAAGCTGGCCGAGCCCAGCAGCACGCCGTTGCCGGATTCGCGGAAGCGCTGCAGCAGCGTGGCGCGCGGCGCCTCACCCTGCACGAACAACGGCCACGGCGCGTCGCGCAGTGCTTCGGCGGCTTCGCGCAATGCGCGATGCGAGGCGAACAACAGGAATGCGCGCCCGCCCGATGCTTCCAGCACCGGGGTCAGCGCGCGGATCAGCGCGGTACCAAAGCCGCGCGCGGCCGGATCCGGCAGGTCGGTCGGCAGATAACACAGCGCCTGCCGGGCCCAGTCGAACGGACTGGGCTGCAGCAACGTGATCGGGTCGTCCAGGCCCAGCCGCTGGGCGATGTGCTCGAACCTGCCGTCCACCGTCAGCGTGGCCGAGGTGAATATCCACGCCGCCATCGAACGCTGGCGGTGCTCGCGCAGCGGCCCGGACACATCCATCGGCGTGCGCTGGCAGCGGAAGCCACGCGGGGTGAGCTCATACCAGAGCACCTCGGCCGGTGCTGGAACCTGCTCCGGGTCGGTATCGAAGTCCAGCAGCGGCGCATCATCGCCCAACCAGCGCGACAACCGCGACACCGCCTCCATCGCCCGCGCGTGACAGGCATCCAGGCCGGGGGAAGCCGCGCGCACGCCATCCAGTACGTCGCGCAGCGCCACCAGCGCACTCATCGCGGCATCGAAGCCATCGCGCACCTGCGGCACCGCCAGGGCGCGCCACTGGGTACCGCGCGCGGGCAGGCCGTCCATCGCCGTGCGCAGCTCGCGCAGGGTCTGCTCCAGCGCGCCGGCATGCGCGTGCAGCGCGGCCTGCGCACCGGCCACGCTGCGGCTCTCGGCCAGGCAGTCGCGCGCCAGCTCCTGCCACGGCCGCATGCCGAATCCTTCGCCGAAGAAATTGGCGGCCAGCTCCGGCAACTGATGCGCTTCGTCGATCACGAACGCCTGCGCGCCCGGCAGGATTTCGCCGAAGCCCTCCTGTTTGAGCGCCAGATCGGCCAGCAGCAGGTGGTGGTTGACCACCACCACGTCGGCCGCCTGTGCACGCTGGCGCGCCTGCACTACGAAGCAGTCATCCCAGAACGGGCACTCGGTACCCAGGCAGTTGTCCACCGCGGAGGTGACCATCGGGTACAGCGGCGAATCGTCGGGCAGCGCTTCCAGTTCGGCCATATCGCCGAATTTCGTCCGCCCCGACCAGGCCAGGATGCGCTGGAACTGCGCCACTTCCTGCGGCGAAGTGAAGCGCGGCTCGCCGCGCGCCTGCTGCAGCCGGTACCGGCACAGGTAATTGGACCGCCCTTTGAGCAGCGCGCTGCTGTGCCCCACTCCGAGCGCGGCACGCACGCGCGGCAGGTCGCGGTGGTACAGCTGGTCCTGCAGCGCGCGGGTACCGGTGGAAATGATGGTCTTCAGGCCCGACAGCAGCGCCGGCACCAGGTAGGCGAAGGTCTTGCCGGTGCCGGTGCCGGCCTCGGCCAGCAGCACCTCGCGCTGGTCGAAGGCTTCGGCGATGGCCGTGGTCAGGCGCAGCTGCGCCGGACGGGCGACGAAGGCATTAAGTTGGCTGGCGAGCGTGCCGCCCTCGTTGAGGGCTTCACTGCTGGCGTGGGCAAGGCGGGACATACTGCCATTGTAGTGCCGGCCGCTGGCCGGCACCGTTTCAATAGCGCTTGATGCCCGGCACCGTGCAGCCTTCCAGCTGGGCGTGCGCCGATGCCGCGTTTTCCTTCTCGCCGCGCGCCAGGCGCGCCTGTTCGATGGTCGCCCAGTGGCGGCGGCACAGCGGGCCGGTCTTCGAGCCCAGCTCCACCGCCTTGCGGGCCAGCGTTTCGGCGCGGGCCCAGTCGCCCTGCAGCAGCGCGATCTCCGCGCGTTCCTGCACGATCGACGGATCACCTTCGTTGATCAGCAGTGCCTGGTCCAGCGCTTCGGCCGCACCGGCCAGGTCGTTGGCCTGGCGCTTGGACTTGGCCACCACGCGCAGGTCCTCGATGCCGGCATCGCGCAGCGGCTGTACATCCAGCTCCTTGTCGTCCTTGCCGGCGCTGGCATCCACGGCCGCCATGCGCTGTGCCGGCGTGGTGGTGTCGACCGGCGGCTTCACCGGCGGCGCGGTGGACACGCAGGCGGCCAACGCCAGGCCGAGCGCGAGCACGGAAGCGGTACGGATCACGGTGCGGGAAGTCGTCATGCGGAGCTGCCTTGCGTTGCGCTTCATCGAGCGGGGGGAGTGGCCGCGGGAGCGGCCTGCGCCGGCTCGGCGGCCGGTTCGGGCTTCTTGTCCAGGCCGAACCAGCTGCGCCAGCCACCGCCTTCGCCACCCTCGCCGCCTTCGCCTTCCGGCAATGCGGTGGGGGCCACGCAGGCAGTGTAGGCCGGCGCGTAGCCGACCACGAACGGGAAGCGGCGCGCGCCCGGGCAGGACTCGTCGGTGGCGGCGGTGCCGCCGGCTTCCACCGGCTGCCAGTCCAGCCCCTTGTTGCTGACCTTCAACGGCGCGCTCGGCAGGCGGCTGAAGATGCCCGACCAGACCCGCATGGCGCCGGTGGCGCCGAACAGGCCGGTCTGCTCGTTCTGGTCGTTGCCCATCCAGACCACCGCCAGGTGGTCGCCGGTGTAGCCGGCATACCAGCTGTCACGACCATCGTTGGAGGTACCGGTCTTGCCGGCCGCCTGCAGGCGCGACAGGCCATCGGCGTTGAGGCGCGCGGCGGTGCCGCTGGACACCACCTGCTGCAGGCCGATGCTGATCAGGTTGGCGGCGATGGAGTCGCCTTCCTGGGCCGGCGCCGGGGTCTTGTCATAGCGCTTGAGCAGCTTGCCCTGCGGATCGAGCACGCCGCGCACGGCGTGCAGCGGCTGGATCTCGCCACCGGACGCCAGGAACTGGTAAAGCTGCGCCATCGCATAGGGGCTCTGGTCGGTCGCGCCCAGGATCACCGACGGATTGCTCTCGGCCTTCAACCCGGCCAGCACGTGGATCAGCTGGGTGACCCGCTCCGGCCCCACCTGCATGCCCACCCGCACGGTGGCCTGGTTGTAGGAATTGGCCAGCGCGTCGACCAGGCGCACGGTACCGTGGCTGCGGTTGTCCGCATTGCCCGGGGTCCAGCGCTTGCCGCGGCTGAGCTGCACGGTCACCGGCGAATCATCGACGAAGGTGGCCAGCGAATACTTGTCCGGCTGGGCCAGCGCCAGCAGGTACACGAACGGCTTGAGCAGTGAGCCGACCTGCCGCTGCGCTTCGATGGCGCGGTTGAAGCCCGGCTCGGACACATCGCGACTGCCGACCACGGCCAGCACGTCGCCGTTGTGCACGTCGGTCAGCACCAGGCCGGCCTGCAGTTCGGGGCGGCGCTTGTTTTCCAGCGACTTCAGCGTTTTGGTCACCGCACCTTCGGCATAGGCCTGGGCCGAGGGCGCCATGCCGGTCATCACGCTCAGGCCAGCGCCCTGCAGCACGGCTTCGGGGTAGTCATGGCCCAGCTGGCGGCGCACCAGGTCGACATAGGCCGGGAACCGGTTGGCGGCGATCAGGCCGGGGTTCTTCGGCACGCCCAGCGGCGCTTTCAGCGCACGCTGCAGCTCGGTGTCGTCGATCAGGCCGTTCTCGTGCAGCTTGCCGAGCACGAAGTTGCGCCGGTCCAGCGCGCGCTCGGGGTTGCGGCGCGGGTCGTAGTAGGACGGCCCCTTGACCAGCCCGATCAGCAGCGCGATGTGTTCGGTGTTGAGCGAGGACAGGTCACGACCGAACCAGAATTCGGCGCCGGAGGACATGCCGTGGATCGCCTGGCTGCCGCGCTGGCCCAGGTACACCTGGTTGAGGTAGGCCTCCAGGATGGTGCGCTTGTCGTAGCGCGCCTCCATGATCAGCGCGTACAGCACCTCGTTGAACTTGCGGGTGACGGTCTGTTCCTTGCCGATCCCGAGCAGGCCGCTGCGGGCCAGCTGCTGGGTCAGCGTGGAAGCGCCCTGGCGGCTCTGGCCGCCGGAGCGCACGGTCACCCAGACCGCGCGCGCGATGCCGCTCAGGTCGATGCCATGGTGACGGTTGAAATCCTTGTCCTCCACCGCCTGCAGGCCGGTGACCAGCAGCTCGGGGGTGTCTTCGAGCCGGACCAGGCGGCGTTCTTCCTGCTTCTGGCCGTACAGGGTGGCAATACGCGCCGGGTCCAGCCGCGCGGCCTTGAGCGCCTTGCGGCTGTCTGCGTCGCGCAGCGAGGCGACCTGGCCACCGGACAGACTCAGCTCGATCCGGCGCGGCGCGACCTTGCCGTCGACGTCGTTGTAGCCGCGGCTGGACACCACGAAGCGGCCGCCGTCCTGGCTGAAGGTGGCCGGCGCCTTGCCGGTGCCGTCATCACGGTAGGCCGATGCCGCCAGCTCGGTCTTGAGCGTCTGCGCATCCATGGCCACGCCCGGCGCCAATGCCAGCGGCCGTGCGTAGACGCGGGTGGGAATCTGCCAGCGCAGTTCGCCGAAGCGCTGGGTGACCTGGGTGTTCAGGTACACCGTATAGGGAATGAGGAAACCCAGCGCCAGCGCCACGGCGGCCATGCCCCAGGTGATCAGGCGACGGCGCCACAGCGGCCAGTGGCTGTCGGTGTCGTCCTCGAACGCGTCGTTGTCGTCGGAATCGTAGCGTGGGGGCACGGGAATCGGGCAGAGTTGAATCTGCCGAGTCTAACGCAGGCACCGCAGCCGCAGCTGACCGCCGCGTCCTCGTTTCACCCCAGTTCAAATCAGGCCAGGCCGCGCAGCCGCCATCCCGCCCATGCTCCCGTGCAGGCGGCTGCTACACCCTGCCAGCCGCCGCCGGCCAGACAGACGTTTGCCAGGCGGGCCAGCAGACGGGGCGCGTCGTGACCGATCCAGGCCCAACCGACATCAGGCCTGCGGTAAAGCTGCACGCGCGACCATGCCATGCGCCAAGCGATCGCCGCCAGGCCCTGCACGCGCGGCGGCGCGATGTTCACATCGCGCTGGTCCAACACGGCCTGCAGGACCTGCAGGCGTTCGGCCGTGCGCTGCCGTGCCACCGCATCCAGCAGATCCAGCCCGCGCAGCCGTTGCAGGAACGAACGCCGGGACGCCCCGATCTGATTGCTGCCGTGCTGGCGATAATCGATGGTCGGCCGCGGCAGCAGGTCCAGGCCACCCTGCAGTGATGCAATCACCGCCAACCACTCATCGTGGCTCCAGCGCGCGGCGATGGGCAGCCCTTGCGCCAGCAGCGAACGGCGCAGCGCACAGGTGGCACCGGTGACGAAGTTGCGCAGCAGAATCGCATCCAGAGCCTGGCCGGAGCGCTCCAGGTCGATCTCGGCCGGATGGACGCGGAGCACCTCCAGCAGGGTACCGCCCAGCGCGTTGCCATGGCCATCCACCAGCCGGGCGTCACTGTGCAGGAGCAGCAGCGCCGGGTCTGCGTGGAACCGGCGCACCGCCGCCTCCACCCGGTCGGGGTGCCAGACGTCGTCCTGGTCGCAGAGGAAGATGATGTCTGCCCGACAGCGCTGCATGGCGTCGGAAAAATTCAGCACGTAGCCGAGGTTGCGCTGATGCTGGACAACGGTGACTCCGATTCCCATGGACCGCGCGCGCGTGGCGAATGACGCCACGATGCTCAGCGTTGCATCGGAAGAGCCATCATCGCCAATCACCACTTCATCCACCGGCATGCTCTGGGCCAGCACGCTGTCCAGCTGCGCCTGCAGGTAACGCGCGCCGTTGTAGGTGCACAACGCCACACCGATGCGGGGGGGCACGATCGACATCAGCGTGCGCCACCGCCGAGCCGGGCCCGAGCCTGCTCCGGCGTCATCGGCGTCCACGTACTGGCGTCCGGCTGGAACGCCCTTGGGCGGACCCCCAGCAATGACACCAGCGCACGGTTGTCGGCGATCAGGTCCTGCTGCAGCCGGGATACCGGACCGCGCGCCCGCGGCAGCAAGGCGGCAAGCAGGCGCAACGCCGACAATGGAAGGTACAGGGGCAGCGCGCCGCCGCCCAGGCTGGCATGCACCCGGCGGAACATCTGCATGTAGTCCAGCCGCTCGCCACCGCCGATCTCCAGCACCTTGCCGTCCACCGCGTCGCTCTCCAGCGCAGCCAGCACGGCCTGGGCGATATCGTCGGCATGCACGGGTTGGCGCATGCCGTTGGCCATGGGGATCGGGAACAGGCGCAGGCGGCGCGCGCGCGCGACGATCGGCGACAGGCTGCGGTCCACTCCCGCGCCGTAGATCAAGGTCGGCCGGAACAGGGTGTACGCCATGCCCAGCCGTGCCGCCTGCCGGGCCAGTTCGTCCTCGCCGTACTGAAGTCGGGCCACCACCTGCTGTTCGTCGCTCTGCGCCGAGCCCTGCTTGGTCACCACGCTCATTGAACTGGTGGCGATGATCCGCGGTGCGGGCGCCACCGCCTGCGCTGCCAGCCAGTCCGCCCAGGCGTCCATCGGACTGAAACTGACGATGGCACGCCAGCGCTCGTTCAGGTCTGCGGCCAGCACGGTCTTCAGGTCACCGGTCCGCCATTGCACGCCCGCCTGCGGCGGTTGCGGCCGTCGGCTGATGGCCACCACCGGTACGCCGGTCAGTGCAAGGCGGGCAATCAGGAAGCGGCCGATCTGACTGGTCGCCCCGGAGACAAGGACGGTCATGCCGGCCCCAGGAATGAAGGACCAATACTATAGCCGAGCCCGTTGGCGGCTCTCAGCGCTGGGCGCCGATGTCCCGTAGCCGCGCCTGCAGTGACTGGAACTCGGCGGCGCTGGAGCCTGCGCCCCAGCGTGACGCCATCTGCAGCGCCAGCGTCGCGAATTCGACATCTCCCTGGCCCAGCCGTTCACTGCCGATCGCCAGCCAGCGCTGTGCCAGCCGCTGGCGTGCCGGGGTCAGCGCCGCATCGCCGGGCGACAGGGTCTGCCACGCTTCCAGGCAGGCGCTGGCGGCCTGTACCCGGTTGCCGCGCAGATGGTCCTCGAAACAGGCGCCCGTATCGGGGATCAGGCGTTGCGCGGCAGCGCGCACGCGCGGGTCCCGCGGTGCCATGGCCTGCGCTTCGCGCAATGCATCGTAAGCGCTTCGCCCAGGAGGTGAGAGGAAATCGCCGCGGGCCTGGGCTTCATCAAAGCGCCGCAGCAACGCAACCACCTCCTGTTTGCCTCGGGCATTCGGCGCAGGGGGCGAGGTCAGGGCGCGTTCGGCCTGGCGGGCTTGGGTGATGGCCTGGCGGGCGGCGTCCAGTTGGCGTCCATTGGCTCCCAACGCCTCTGCCGACGCCAGCGCCTGCCCTGCCAGATCAAAGCGGAAGTCCGCCGCCAAGCGGGCGGCCGAGGCCAGCAGCGCCTCGATCGCTCGCTGCTGTCCCTGCTGCGCTGCGGTATCGTCCGGCCGCGTCGCCAGCACACTCTGGAACGCCTCGCCTGCCGCCTGCCAGCGCTGCCTGCGCAGCAACCGCTGTGCTTCGTTCAAGCGGGCTTCAAGCGCAGCGTTCAGCGCCGCTTCGCTGGCCGGAAGATCGACATGACCGGGGTCGAAGCCGCGCGCTCTGCGCACCTGTTCCGCCGCTGCGGCCACATCTCCCCGCGCCGCCGCGTCGCGTGCCTGCTGCAGCAGGTCTGAAAGCGCATCCTCGCGCCCTTCCAGTGCGCGCAGGTGGTTGGGCGCGCGCGCCAGTACCATCTGGAACAGCGGCAGGGCGCTGTCATCGGTGCCATCCAGGCGTTGCGCCTGCAACGCCGCTTCTGCCCGGCCCAACAGCGCGCCGATACCGGCCCCCTCCTGCTGGTGGTCGCGCAGCCGGCGCGCCACGGCATCGGCATCGCGCTGCGGCACCTGCAGTTCGCGGGCCAGGGCCAGCGCGCGTTGCGCGGTTGCCGCATCGCCGGCATCGAGGGCGGCAGCGGCCTGCGCCAGCGCGGCCTGGCCCGTACGCGCCAGGCCGGCGCGGGCCTGCGGACGATCGCTGTCCAGCGCCAGCGCCGCCTGGTACCACTCGCGCGCGCCGCTGCCATCGGCTGCGCTCAGGCGGCCCGCGGCCAGCGCACGGTCGCCCCTGTCCAGCAGCTGCTCCACCTGCGGCTCATTCCAGAACCAGTTGGCCAAGGGGCGCCCGAACGCGACCAGCAGTACGAACACCACCACCGCCACCAGCAGCGCCCAGCGCCAGATGCGCCGCGACTGCCAGGCCTGCACCCACCACCAGCGGCCTTCGCGGCGCACGCGGCGCAGGGCGGCATGCGCGGCGTCCTCATGGTCGGGATGGCGGCTCATTCCGTGAGCGTAGCGTGAGTCACGTGAGGTCAGCCCAGACGCCGCGCGTCGCTGACGCCGGGCAAGGCATCCAGCTTCCCCAACAGTGTCGAAAGCTGGCCGTAATCGCTCACTTTCAGGCGCAGGCGCAGGTGCGCACGGCCGCTGTTGCGGACGTTGTCGCTGTGGATGTCCAGCACGTACGCATCCTCCTGCGCGATCAGGTTGGTGATGTCCTTGAGCAGCCAGCGGCGATCCACCGCGTCGACCACCACGTCAACCTCGTAGCCTCCGCCGGCCTGGCCCCATTCGACCGGCAGGATGCGCTGCGGGCTGGCGGCGGACAGCCGCGCCAATGCGGCACAGTCGGTGCGGTGCACGGTGACCCCGCGGGTACGGGTCAGGTAACCGACGATGGGCTCGCCGGCCACCGGCTGGCAGCAGCGCGCCAGCTGCACCAGGAGGTTGCCCACGCCCTGTACGGTGAACTTGGACTTGCCCAGGCTGTCGCGGCGCGCGGTGGGCCGTGGCAACGCGGGCACCGCCGGCTGCGTGGCGGCACGTTCGGCTTCGAGCAGTGCCCGGCTGACCTGGTGCGGGCCGGTGTCGCCCAGCGCCACCTGGATGTACAGGTCATCGACGCTGTCGGCATGGAACTTCTTCGCCGCCACGGCCAGGTCCGCCTGCGCCAGCCCGAGCCGCTTCAGTTCGCGGTCGAGCAGGTCGCGCCCGGCCTGCACGTTGCGCGCCCGGTCCAGCTTGTGGAACCAGCCGCGCACCTTCTCGCGCGAGCGGTTGCTTGCGAGGTAACCGTTGGAGGCCAGCAGCCAGTCCCGGCGCGGGTCGGCTTCCTTGCCGGTGAGGATTTCGACCCGGTCTCCACTGCGCAGGCGGTAGGTGAGCGGCACGATGCGCCCATTGACCTTCGCACCACGGCAGCGGTGGCCGACCATGGTGTGCACGTGGTACGCGAAATCCAGCGGCGTGGCGCCCTGCGGCAGGTCCATCACCTCGTCCTTCGGACTCAGCGCATAGACCCGGTCCTCGGTCAGCTCGGCGTCCAGCGCACCCGCCAGCTCCCCGCCATGACCTTCCTGCGACTGCTCCAGCAGCTGGCGCATCCAGGTGATCTTGCGGTCGAACGCCTTTTCCGCGCCCTTGCTGCCTTCCTTGTAGCGCCAGTGTGCGGCCACGCCGAGCTCGGCCTGGGCGTGCATGTCGTGGCTGCGGATCTGTACTTCGATGGTGCGCCCTTCCGGCCCCACCACGGCGGTGTGCAGGGAGCGATAGTCATTGGCCTTGGGCCGGGCGATGTAGTCATCGAACTCGCTCGGCACCGGTGCCCACAGCGAGTGCACCACGCCCAGCGCGGCGTAGCAGGCCGCCACGTCCTTGACCATCACCCGCACCGCGCGGATGTCGTAGAGCTGCTCGTAGGCGAGCCGCTTTTTCTGCATCTTCCGCCAGATGCTGTAGATGTGCTTCGGGCGCCCGCTGACCTCGGCCTCGATGCCCTGCGCCAGCAGCTCGCGCGACAGCACCTTCTTGACCGACTCGACATAGCGTTCGCGCGCCAGCCGTGTTTCGTCCACTTCACGTGCAATGCGGCGGTAAGTCTCCGGCTCCAGGTGCCGGAACGCCAGATCTTCCAGTTCCCACTTCAGCTGCCAGATGCCGAGCCGATTGGCCAGCGGCGCATGGATATCGCGGGTCAGTTGGGCCAGCGCGCGGCGCTCTTCCTCGGGCAGGCGATCGGCCGCGCGCATCCGCGCCAGCTGCCGGGCCAGCAGGATCGGCACCACCCGCAGGTCCTGGATGATCGACAGCAGCAGGCGGCGCAGGCCTTCGCTGTTGCGCCCGGCATCGCGCCCGGCGTGCAGCGCCCAGACCTGGTCGGCCGCGTCCAGGCCCTCGAGCAGGCCGAACACGGCCGTTTTGTGGCTGCCCAGCGGAAGTGCGTCCAGCCCGGCACGCAGCCACGGCAGGTCGAACAACAGGGCCGCCAGCAGGGCGCTGTCGTCGGCCGACAGCAGGGCCAGCGCATCCAGGGTATCGGCCAGCACCGGCCAGGGGGCGGACTGGGCGTGGTCGGCATCGTTGGCCTGCCAGCGCTGCAGCAGCGCCTCGCGCACTGCGGGGGACAGCGAGGCCGCCGAGGGTCGGTTCAACAAGCCATCCAGGCCGGGGACAGAAGCGCGGTTCACAGCATCATGCAGACAAGATAGAGAGCCCTACACTAGCGCTGGTATCGTTGCCGGACAATCAGAACCGGTTCCATCGTGCATTCCTGGAGAGCTGCCATGCGTTTTTCCCGTCTTAGAGTGTTGGCCGCTGCGGCCGTCCTGCTGGCCATGGCCGGGCCCGCCCTCGCCCAGCGCGTGGTCGAAGGCGACCTGCAGCAGCAGATGTCCCCGGCCGAATTCAAGGCAGCGGGCCTGGACAAGTTGAGCCCCGCCGAACTGGCCGCCCTCAACGGCTGGCTGCAGGGCAAGGTGGCCGCGGTCAGCGCTGACGTGCGTGAGCAGGTGCGCGAACAGGTGCGCGAAGAAGCACGCGAGGAAGGCCGCCAGGAAGTGATCGTGAAGAACCGCGGCTTCTTCGACTTCGGCAGCAAGGAGCCGATCGTGAGCACGCTGCAGGGCGAGTTCCGTGGCTTCGGCAAGGGGCGCCGTTACGTGCTGGCCAACAACCAGGAATGGGAGCAGACCGACGACACCACGCTCTCGGGTGTGCGCCGCACCGATCCTGAAGTGTCGATTGCGCCGGGCGTGATGGGCGCCTGGTACCTGCAGGTCAAGGGCACCAACACCCGCGCCAAGGTCCAGCGAATCAAGTGACCCGCATGTCCCGCGCGGTTGCCGCGCGGGACATGCCCGTTCACGCCTGGCGCAGCGCCGCCACGCGTTGGGCCAGCTTCTTGGCCGAGATGCCGGTCCTGGCCCCCAGTTCCTGCGCGAACAGCGACACCCGCAATTCTTCCAGGTCCCAGCGCAGCGCCTGCCACTGCGTGCGGTCGCGCAGGCCGCGCGCCTGCGCGTCTTCCAGGGCATCCAGGAACGGACGCAGCTCCAGCATCCGCGCCTGGTCGCGCGGCGGATCGCGCTTGGCCCGCTCGCTGCGCAGGATCATCGCGCGCAGGTAGCGCGGATACTGCGCCAGTGCTTCAGCAGGCGTCTCTCGCAGGAACCCGGGATGGACCAGCGCCGCCAGCTGCTGTTCCAGGTCATCCAGGTTGCCGCGCGCCCAGCCCATCAGCGGTGCTTCCAGCAGTGGCTTGAGCTCGGCCACGTGCGCCAGGATGTTCTCGGCCAGCTTCAGCCGCGCCATCGCCTCGCCGAACAGGTCGCGGCCGGCGGCATCGCGCCGCTTGGCAAAGGCCGCCGGGTCGCGGATCTCGCCCAGGCCGTCGGCCAGCACGGCATTCAGCGCCGCATCCACCAGGTCACCGCGCAGGCGTTCCTGCGATTCGATCGAGGCATACAGCAGGCCGGTCTTGGGCGGCACCGGCAGCTGCTTGCGGGCCTGCTTGGCCTTGTCGGCCAGCGCGATATCCATCAGCCGGCGTACGCCACGCGGATGCTGCTCCAACGCTTCGTTGCGGTCGGCGAAAATGCGCAGTGAGGCGGATTCACCGGCATCCACCAGCGCCGGATACGCCGGCACGCCGGCTTCACCGGGTACCTGCAGCGGAATCGGCGCCACCGGGAAATCACGCAGTCCTTCGGCTGCCAACGCACGGCCAGCGCGTGCGGCGAATGCATCGCCGGCCTGCGCGCCGAAGCGGGCGCGCAGCGCCTCCAGGTCGCGCGAGGCGGCCAGCAACCTGCCCTGCGCATCGTGCAGGCGCAGGTTCATGCGCAGGTGCGGGTCGAGCGCGCTTTCATCGAAATCGATGGCCGCCACCTGCGCGCCTGTCGCGCGCGACAGGAACCGGGCCAGTTCGCCACGCAGGTCGTCGGCGCTCGGCGCGGGGAACGCCTCGGCGAAGGCGCGCCCGAAGTCCGGCGCCGGCACGTAGTTGCGGCGCATGGCCTTGGGCAGGCTGCGGATCAGCGCGGAGGCCTTGTCGGCCACGAATCCCGGCGCCAGCCACGACAGACGTGCCGGATCCAACGCGTTGAGCAGGTGCAACGGCACATCCAGGCTGACGCCGTCTTCGTCGCTTCCCGGTTCGAAGCGGTAGTGCAGCGCCAGCCGCGCATCGCCCAGCGGCAGGTAGGTCGGGTAGCGCTCGGCATCGCTGCCCTCGCCCGGCAGCAGGTCGGCCAGCGTCCACGCCAGCGCGCGCTTCTTCTCCGGGGCCAGCGCCTTCCACCAGGTATCCAGCCCGGTGGCCGAGTGGATCTCGGCCGGAATCCGGTCCAGGTACCAGCGCGCCTGCCAGCCTTCATCGGCCACGATGCCGGCGCGGCGCAGCTTGGCTTCTTCTTCGCGCGCCTGCTCCAGCACCTTGAGGTTGTCCGCGATGACACTGGCGCGGGTGTTGATCTCGCCGGTGACCAGCGCCTGGCGCACGAAAATGTCGTGCGCCTCGCCCGGGGCGATGCGGCCGTAGTGCACCGGCTTCTTCGGTGCCAGCACCAGCCCGAACAGGCTGATCTGCTCCGAGGCCAGCACCTGGCCCTGCGCACGCGACCAGTGCGGATCAAAGTGCTTGCGCAGCAGCAGGTGCGGCAGTTCGGCGATCACCCAGTCCGGTTCGATCGCCGCATTGGTCAGGCCCCATACCTTCTGCGTATCCAGCAGGGTGGCGGCCAGCAGCCATGGCGGCGGCCGCTTGGCCATCACCGAGCCGGGGAAGGGCAGGAAGCGGCGCTGGCGCGGGGCCAGGAAATCGCCCTTGTCGCTGCGATGGCCGATCTGGGTCGGCAGGCCGGCGATCAGTGCACGGTGCAGGGTCTGGTAGGCCGCGGCACGCACCCGCTCGCTGAAGGCATTGCGGGCCTCTACGGCCGCTGCGGGGGCGGCTGGCGCAACCGTGGCAGCCGGCGGTTCGGTCTTGCCCTCGCGGGCCAGGCGGGCGGCACGATGCTGCTGGCCACGGGTGGCCTTGGCCTTCTCGGCATCATCGCGAACGGGCGCAGGGGCCGACGAACCGGCCAGCAACGGCGCCATCGCACTGTCCACCGGCTCTTCGCTCCAGCCCAGCTCTTCGCACAGCACCCGCAGCTGGCGGTGCAGCTCGCGCCATTCGCGCATGCGCAGGAAGCCGAGGAAATGGCGATCGCACCAGCCGCGCAGCTTGGATTGGGTAAGATCTTCGTGGGCCTGGCGATAGCCCTCCCACAGGCGCAGCACGCCGACGAATTCAGAGCGCCCATCGGCAAACAGCGCGTGTGCGTTGTCAGCCGCAGCACGCGCTTCGGGCGGGCGTTCGCGCGGATCCTGGATGCCCAGGAACGACGCAATGACCAGCATCGGGCGCAGGCAGCCCTGCGCCTGCGCGGCGACCAGCATGCGGGCCAGCTTTACATCCACCGGCAGGCGCGCCATCTGGCGGCCGATCGGGGTGAGCCGGCGGTCGTTGTCGATCGCGCCCAACTCGCCGAGCTGCTGCCAGCCATCGGCAATGGCGCGCTCGTCGGGGGCTTCCAGGAACGGGAAATCCTCGATCCGGCCCAGGCCCAGCTGCAGCATGCGCAGGATCACCCCGGACAGGCTGGAACGGCGGATTTCCGGATCGGTGAACTCGGCGCGCGACTGGAAATCCGCTTCCGAGTAAAGCCGATAGCAGATGCCTGCGGAGACGCGACCGCAACGGCCCTTGCGCTGGTTGGCGCTGGCCTGCGAAACCGCCTCGATATGCAGCCGGTCGAGCTTCTGGCGCGGGCTGTAGCGCTTGACCCGGGCCAGGCCCGGATCGATCACGTAGCGGATGCGCGGCACCGTGAGCGAGGTTTCGGCCACGTTGGTGGCCAGCACGATGCGGCGTTTGCTGCCCGGGTTGAACACCGCGTCCTGGTCCTTCACCGACAGCCGCGCGTACAGCGGCAGCACTTCGGTTTCGCGGTATTTACGCCGTTCCAGCGCCTGGTGCGCGTCGCGGATTTCGCGTTCACCGGGGAAGAACAGCAGGATGTCACCGCGCGGGTCGAGCCGGGTGATCTCATCCACCGCCGCCACCACCGCATCGTTGACGGTGCGCTCGCCATCGCGGCCGCCGTCCTCATCGCCACCGCCCTCGCCTTCCAGCGGGCGGTAGCGTACTTCCACCGGGAACGTGCGGCCTTCCACGCTGATCACCGACGCATCGTCGAAGTGCTGGGCGAAGCGCGAGGTATCAATCGTCGCCGAAGTGACGATCAGCTTGAGGTCCGGGCGCTTGCGCAGCAGCTGCTTGAGGTAGCCGAGCAGGAAATCGATGTTGAGGCTGCGTTCGTGCGCTTCGTCGACGATGATCGTGTCGTACTGCGACAGCCAGCGGTCGCTGCTGATTTCAGCCAGCAGGATGCCATCGGTCATGAACTTGATGCGGGTATCGTCGCCGACCCGGTCAGTGAAGCGCACCTGGTAGCCGACCGTAGTGCCCAGCTCGGAGTGCAGCTCCTGCGCCACGCGGGTGGCCACCGCACGTGCGGCAATCCGTCGCGGCTGGGTGCAGCCGATCATCCCGGCCTGGCCGCGGCCGGCGGCCAGGCACAGCTTGGGCAGCTGGGTGGTCTTGCCCGAGCCGGTTTCGCCCGCGATGACCACGACCTGGTGTTCGCGGATCAGCGCGGTGATGCGCTCGGCTTCACGCGCGATCGGCAGGCTGTCGTCCAGACTGATCGACGGCTGGTTGAGCGCCCGCGCCTGGCGCCGCTGCACCGACGCGTGCAGGGCCTGCTGGAATGCCGCCGCCACGCCGGCATCGGCCGGTTTGGCCCGCCAGCGCGAGAGCATGCCGAGCAGACGACCGCGATCACGGCTCATGGCCCCGTCAATGGCGGCCTGCTGCGAAGACAGGGACGAAGCATCGGGTTGTTTGATAGCGGTCATCAATCGGATCGTTTAGAACTTATGAGTACAACTGAAGGTTAGTCTGACTTATTGTGAAGGCCATCCCATCCAACACGAGGATTTCCCCCATGGCGAAGACCAAGACCCCGGCCAAACCCAAGGCCGCCAAGCCCCAGGGCGCCAAACTGAAGCTGGCAGCAGCGGCGCCCTCGGCCCCGAATATTGATATCGGGATCAAGGAAGCGGATCGCAAGAAGATTGCCGAGGGCCTGTCGGCCTTCCAGGCAGACGCGTTCACGCTCTACCTGAAGACCCACAACTTCCATTGGAACGTGACGGGCTCGATGTTCAACTCGCTGCACCTGATGTTCGAGACCCAGTACACCGAACAGTGGGCGGCCCTGGACGACGTGGCTGAACGCATCCGCGCCCTGGGCTTCAACGCGCCGGGCTCCTACCGCGAGTTCGCCGCCCTGACCTCGATCGCCGAGGAACCGGGCCTGACCGACAGCGCGGACTGGCGTGAAATGGTACGCCAGTTGGTCGCCGCCAACGAGGCCGTGTGCCGGACCGCCCGCAAGGTGCTGGACGTGGCCGACGACGCCGACGACGCCCCGACCGAAGACCTGATGACCCAGCGCCTGCAGACCCACGAGAAGTACGCCTGGATGCTCCGCTCGCTCCTGCAGTAATCCCTCTGGGGCTTTGCCCCTGCACAAGTCGCCGGCCACAGCCCCCGCGCCTGTCGGCGCGCCCCCCTTGACTCAAGGGGGGCTCCTTGGCCGGATGGTCTCTCGCCTACGTTCAGATCCGGAATTGGATGACCCGCCTTGGGTCGCTCAGCCCTGTAAACTACGGCGATGTCTTCCCGCCCCGCGCACGAACTGCTGCACCGCATCTTTGGTTACGACGATTTCCGCGGTCCGCAGCAGGCGATCGTCGAGCATGTCGCGGCCGGTAATGACGCGCTTGTGCTGATGCCCACCGGCGGCGGCAAGTCGCTGTGCTACCAGGTGCCTTCCCTGCTGCGCGAGGGCACCGGCATCGTCATCTCACCGCTGATCGCGCTGATGCAGGACCAGGTGGAAGCCCTGCGGCAGCTGGGCGTGCGCGCCGAATACCTGAATTCGACCCTGGATGGCGAAACTGCCGCCCGGGTAGAGCGCGAGCTGGGCGCCGGCGAGCTGGAACTGCTGTACGTCGCGCCCGAGCGGCTGCTCACCGGCCGTTTCCTGTCCCTGCTGGCGCGCAGCCGCATTGCCCTGTTCGCCATCGACGAAGCCCATTGCGTCTCGCAGTGGGGCCACGATTTCCGCCCTGAATACCGCCAGCTCACCGTTCTGCACGAGCGCTGGCCGGACGTGCCGCGCATCGCGCTGACCGCTACCGCCGACCCGCCCACCCAGCGCGAGATCGCCGAGCGGCTGGACCTGACCAATGCCCAGCACTTCGTCAGCTCCTTCGACCGGCCCAACATCCGCTACACCGTGGTGCAGAAGGACAACGCCAAGCGCCAGCTGCTGGATTTCCTGCGCGGCCACCGCGATGAAGCGGGCATCGTCTACTGCATGTCGCGGCGCAAGGTCGAGGAAACCGCCGAGTTCCTGTGCAAGGAGGGCATGAACGCCCTGCCCTACCACGCCGGCCTGCCGGCCGAGGTGCGCGCGGCCAACCAGCGCCGCTTCCTGCGCGAAGACGGCATCGTGATGTGCGCCACCATCGCCTTCGGCATGGGCATCGACAAGCCCGACGTGCGCTTCGTGGCGCATACCGACCTGCCCAAGTCGATGGAAGGCTACTACCAGGAAACCGGCCGCGCCGGCCGCGATGGCGAACCGGCCGAAGCCTGGCTCTGCTATGGGCTGGGCGACGTGGTGCTGCTCAAGCAGATGATCGAGCAGTCCGAGGCGGGCGAAGAGCGCAAGGCGCTGGAACGCTCCAAGCTCGACCACCTGCTGGGCTACTGCGAATCCATGCAGTGCCGCCGCCAGGTGCTGCTGGCCGGGTTCGGCGAAACCTATCCGCAGCCGTGCGGCAACTGCGACAACTGCCTGCAGCCACCCGATGCCTGGGATGCCAGCGTGGCCGCGCAGAAGGCGCTGAGCTGCGTGTACCGCAGTGGCCAGCGGTTCGGCGTGGGCCACCTGATCGACATCCTGCGCGGCGGCGAGAACGACAAGATCCGCCAGTTCGGCCATACCGAACTGAGCACCTACGGCATCGGCAAGGATCTTGATGCCCGCACCTGGCGCAGCGTGTTCCGCCAGCTGGTGGCCGCCGGCCTGCTGGAAGTGGACAGCGACGCCTACGGCGGCCTGCGCCTGACCGACGGCAGCCGCCAGGTGCTCAAGGGCGAGCGCAAGGTGATGATGCGCCGCGAAAGCCCCAAGACCCGCGAACGCGAGCGCGGCGGCCAGCGCACCGGCCTGTCGGTGCTGCCGCAGGACCTGGCCCTGTTCAACGCCCTGCGCGGCCTGCGTGCCGAGCTGGCACGCGAGCAGAACGTGCCGGCCTTCGTGATCTTCCACGACAGCACCCTGCGCAACATCGCCGAACAGCGCCCCACCAGCATCGACGCGCTGGGCCGCGTAGGCGGCATCGGTGGCACCAAGCTGTCCCGCTACGGCGAGCGGCTGGTCGAGATCGTCCGCGAAGAAGGCTGATGCGCGCGCGCCCAGCCAGACCCACGTCCAACGTTGAACCTGCCGTTCAGGCACAGGTGCGTGGTGCGCGCTTTGGCGCTAATGTGGCGCCCATGTCCGCCAGTGGCCTGCTCCTGCGAGTGGTATTGATGCTCAGCCTGTTGCTCAACGGGCTGAACGCGGCCATGGCCGGCCCCATGGTGCTGGCGATGGCCACACCCGCCGCTGCCGAAGACGCACCCGCGCCGCCCTGCCATGGCCAGGAGCATGCCGCCACGCACAGTGCCCCGGCCGAACCGCCGGCCCAGGCACCGGACGACGGCGAGCACTGCCGGATCAAGGACTGCCTGCGCAACTGCGCCCAGCAGCCCAGCCTGACCGTGCAGATCGCCTGGATCCCGGTACCGCCACCCCCGTCGCCGTTGCTGCTGCAGGTTGCCCACCCGTCCCTGCCCAGCCCGCCGCTGGACCGCATCACCCGCCCTCCCATCGCCTGAGCGCGCGTTCGCCACGAACGCCTGCGTAACGCGATGCCGTGCTGACGCACGCGCGTCCTGCCGGCACCTGCGCGTGCCCCTCGGATCCGATTCGGAGTTGCAATGTCATACCCCTCTTCCCCCGGCGCGGGCGCCCCGCCCGTACCGTCGCGACGCCTGTTCGTGCAGGGCCTGGCCGCCGGCGGCGTGGTTGCCGGCCTGGCAGGCGCCGTGCCCGCGCGCGCCCTGGCCAACGCCGCCCCCCGCGTGGCCACCGCCCCGCAGGTGCTCAGCGGCCAGCAGTTCCAGCTGAGCATCGGCGAATCACTGGCCAACTTCACCGGCCGCACCCGCCCGGCGATCACCGTCAACGGCAGCCTGCCCGCACCGATCCTGCGCTGGCGCGAAGGCGACACCGTCAACGTGCGCGTGGCCAACGCCCTGCAGGGCCACCCCACCTCCATCCACTGGCACGGCATCCTGCTGCCGGCCAACATGGACGGCGTGCCCGGCCTGAGCTTCAACGGCATCGCCCCGGGCGAGGCCTACCAGTACCGGTTCACCCTCAAGCAGTCCGGCACCTACTGGTACCACAGCCATTCCATGTTCCAGGAACAGGCCGGCCTGTACGGCGCGCTTATCATCGACCCGCTGCAGCCGGCCCCTTACCGGTTCGACCGCGAGCACGTGATCCTGCTGTCGGACTGGACCGACATGGACCCCGGCGCGCTGTTCCGGCGCATGAAGAAGCTCGCCGAGCACGACAACTACTACAAGCGCACGCTGCCCGATTTCCTGCGCGACGTGCGCCGCGATGGCTGGAGCGCGGCCACGGCCGACCGCGGCATGTGGGGAAGGATGCGGATGACCCCCACCGACATCTCCGACATCAATGCCCACACCTACACCTACCTGCTCAACGGCACCGCCCCGGCCGGCAACTGGACCGGGCTGTTCCGCAGCGGCGAAAAGGTGCTGCTGCGCTTCATCAACGGCGGCTCGATGACCTACTTCGACGTGCGCATTCCCGGCCTGAAGATGACCGTGGTCGCCGCCGACGGGCAGTACATCCACCCGGTGAGCATCGATGAATTCCGCATCGCACCGGCGGAAACGTTCGATGTGATCGTCGAGCCCACTGGCCAGGATGCGTTCACCATCTTCTGCCAGGACATGGGCCGCACGGGCTACGCCGCCGGCACCCTGGCCGTGCGCCACGGGCTGCAGGCGCCGATCCCCGCGCGCGACCCACGCCCGCTGCTGACCATGAGCGACATGGGGCATGACATGGGCCATGGCGCCAGCATGGCCGGCCATGACATGAAAGGCATGGAAGGCGGCTGCGGCGCCAACATGGGGCACGGCGGCCATGGCAGCGCCGGCAAGGCACCGCGCCACGCGCCGAGCGAGACCGGCAACCCGCTGGTCGACATGCAGAGCGCGGCCACCGAGCCCAAGCTCGACGACCCGGGCATCGGCCTGCGCGACAACGGCCGCCAGGTACTCACCTATGGCGCGATGCGTAGTCTGTTCGAGGATCCCGATGGGCGCGAGCCGTCGCGCGAGGTCGAACTGCACCTCACCGGCCACATGGAAAAATTCAGCTGGTCGTTCGATGGCATTCCGTTCGCCAGCGCCGAACCGCTGCGCCTGAACTACGGCGAGCGCATGCGCATCGTGCTGGTCAACGACACCATGATGCAGCACCCCATCCACCTGCACGGGGTGTGGAGCGACCTGGAAAACGCCGATGGCGAATTCCAGGTGCGCAAGCACACCATCGACATGCCGCCGGGCACGCGCCGCAGCTACCGCGTGCGCGCCGATGCGCTGGGCCGCTGGGCCTACCACTGCCACCTGCTGTACCACATGGAAGCTGGGATGATGCGCGAAGTGAGGATCGAAGAATGAAGATGCTCACCGTTGCCCTTCTAAGCGCCATCGCCGGGCCGGCGTGGGCGCAGTCGCATGCGCACGCACACACCGATGCAGCATCCGCGGCTGCACCGGCCGCGGCCGACCATTCGAAGATGGACCACTCGAAGATGGACCACTCGAATATGGATCATTCAGCGATGGACCAATCGACCATGGATCACGGCGGCGTCGACCACCCGCAGATGGATCACTCGACGATGGATCACGCCGCGATGGGCCATGGCACCGCGCCGGTTGCTCCGCGCGAACCCATTCCCGAAGTCACCGACGCCGACCGAGCGGCCGCCTTCTCACCCATCAACCATGATGCGATGGAGCACGCACCGAATGTGCACAGCCTGCTGCTGATCAATCGGCTGGAACACTGGGATGGCCAGCACGGCACCGGCCAGGCCTGGGAAGCCGGCGGCTGGGTCGGCGGCAACATCAACCGCCTATGGGTACGCAGCGAAGGCGAACGCAGCGGCGGGCGCACGGAGTCGTCCGATCTCGAAGTGCTGTACGGGCGCAGCGTGTCACCGTGGTGGGACGTGCTGGTGGGCGTGAAGCAGGACTTCCGCCCGGCGGACTCGCGTACCTGGGCCGCGTTCGGCATCCAGGGCCTGGCCCCGTACAAGTTCGAAACCTCGGCGACGGCGTACGTCGGCAAAGGCGGACAACTGGCTGCCACGGTGGAGGTCGAGTACGAGCTGCTGCTGACCAACCGCCTGATCCTGCAGCCACTGGTGGAGGCAACGCTCGCCGCCAGGGACGAGCCCGAGCACGGCATGGGTGCGGGCCTGAACAAGGTCGAGGCCGGGTTGCGCCTGCGCTACGAATTCAGCCGCCGCTTCGCCCCGTACATCGGCATCAGCCATGAGCGCATGTTCGGTGACACGGCCGACTACCACCAGGCAGCGGGCGAGCACACCCGTGACACCCGCTGGGTGGCCGGCGTGCGGGTCTGGTTCTGATGGCACTGCAGATCCGCCGTGCAACGCCCGCCGATGCAGAGCTGCTCTCTGCATTGGCCATGGCCACCTACACAGAGACCTTCGGCGATTCGTATCCGCCGCAGGACCTGCATGACTTCCTCGACGCGCACTACTCACCCGCACCACAGCGTCGTGAGCTGGAAGATCCGCTCAGCGCCGCATGGCTGCTGTTCGATGGCGAGCAGGCCATCGGCTACCTCGCGGCCGGGCCGAACAGCCTGGCCCATGCACTGGCGACGGAAGGCGATATCGAACTGAAGCGGCTGTACGTGCACGCCAGCCACCAAGGCGGCGGCCACGGCGCACGGCTGATGGACGAATTGCTGGACTGGCTGGACCAGCCCCGGCGCCGCACCCTGTGGGTGGGCGTGTGGTCGGAGAACTTCGGCGCGCAGCGCTTCTACGCGCGCTACGGCTGTGTGCAGGTTGGCAGCTATGAATTCCCGGTGGGCGAAAGCCGCGACCTGGAATTCATCCTGCGCCGGCCCTGAGCAGGACCGGCGCACCGATCGCGTAGGCGATCAGAAATCGAACAGGTCGGACAGGAAGCTTTCTTTCTTCTTCTTGCGGTAGCCCTGGCCATCGCCGTAGTGCTGCTGGCCAAGGTGGCGGGTGTCGCGGTGCTGCACCTGGGGGTGGACCTGCTGCGGCGGCGGAGTCGGCGCGGCGGCACGCACCGGGGCGGGCGCGGCGGCACCGGCCGAGCGCTCGATGATCTTGTCCAGCTCACCACGGTCCAGCCACACGCCCCGGCACTGCGGGCAGTAATCGATTTCGATGCCCTGGCGCTCGGACATTACCAGCGCTTGGGTCGTACATACGGGGCATTGCATCGATTTGGCTCCATTCGGGGTCAGATCCCGACTGTACCGTGGCCTACCTGACCCGCGCACAACAGAACAACGTTCGGCTGACGGTTTTTGCACGATCCCCTCACCCTCTGCTGCCCATACTGCCGCGCCTTTCCACCCAAACCCTGCAGGGGAACCCGCGTCATGCTGTTGTCCAAGCGCCATGTTGCACCGCGCGTGCTGTTGATCGAAGACACCGAAGACACCCGTGAACTGAGCCGCATGGCGCTGGAAAGCCAGGCCTGCGACGTGGCCGCCGTCAGCTCGGCCGAAGCCGCCTTGGGCCTGCTGCAGGCCGGCGAGCGCTTCGACCTCGTATTCACCGACGTCTGCCTCGGCGGTCTGAGCGGCATTGAAGCTGCCCACCGCATCCGCCAGCACCAGCCCAGCCTGCCGGTACTGGTCACCTCCGGCCTGCAGCCGGACCGGGTCACCCCGCAGCTGGCCCCGGGGATCCACTTCCTGCCCAAGCCGTATTCGATGAGCGAGCTGCTGGATGCGATCCGCGCCTGCTTCGGCGACCAGGATGTGGATCGGGCGGCCTGAGCCCGGAAGCCGACAGGGCGCGCTGGCCGCGCCCTGCTTTCATCAGGATTTCATCAAGCCCTGCGCATCGTTCGGCAAGTGAACCTCCCTTGCCGGAATCCTGATCATGCAGACCCGATTGCTGCTTGGCACGCCCCTGTTGCTGCTGGCCACGCTTACCGACGTGCGCGCGGATGACTTTGTCACCTGCGAAAGCCGCGACAACCGCTACCAGTCCTGCACTTTGCCCTACGCCGGCTATGTCACGCTGGACCGCAAGTTGTCCGGCGCAGATTGCCGCCAGGGGCGCAGCTGGGATTACGACCGCCGCAACGTCTGGGTCGACGACGGCTGCCGCGCCTCGTTCCGGGTGCGCGGGGATGATCGCCACCATGACCGCGACGACGACAACCATGATGCGAAGGTGGCGGCCGGCGTGCTGGTCGGTACGGCAATCCTGGGCGCGCTCGTGCACAACGCCAACAAGCAGGACGAGCGCTACAACGATGACAACTACCAGGGCGCGCGTCATACCTCGTACGTGCCGCAGTGGATGGTGGGCGAGTTCGAGGGCTACAACCCGATGTACAACACCGACATCCGCATGCGCATCGAAGCCGATGGCCGGATGTCGGCACAGGCCAGCGGGCAGAACCTGTCAGGCTGGGTCAATGGCGGCCAGCTCAACGTGGGCAGCAGCGTGTTCGACATCAACCAGAGCCGCGATGGCTTCGTGACCACCGAAGTGGGCGATCGCCAGAACGAAGTGCGCTACCGCCGCGTACGCTGAGCGGTGAGTCGGTGCCGGCCTGTGCCGGCACCCACTTCACTTTACTTGCCTGCCACCTTGCAACTCAGGCGCGTGCCGTAGAACTCCAGCGTGGCCTCCCCTTGGTGTTCCCAGAACTCCACGCCCTCGCGGGTGTAACGGCTGCCACTGGCTGACGGTGCGGCAAACGCGATGGCCTGGTCACGGCCCAACCGAATGACCGCAACCTGCGGGTCAAGCTCGTTGTAGAACACCACCGAGAGCGGCTTGCTGGCGTCATCGCATTGATAGTGCGTCGCGGCCGGTCCCGGCCCAGTGGCCGCGGCCAGGCGGAGCTCGACGATGCGGGTCTGGTACGACTCGAGCAGGCAGCGGTTGGCGTCCACCGCCTGCCAGCAGGCATCGCGGCCCTTGATCCAGCCGCGCTGTTCAGCGGCCACGTCAAGCTCGCCCGGACCGGTCTGCGCCGCCTTGTACAGCCCGGCCAGCTCCCGATCCAATGCGGACAACCGTGCGTCACCGCATACGTTCTTCTCCGCATCCGAGCCGGCCTTGGCGCAATCGAACGACGGGCCCTCGGAACCCGCCGCCGGCAGCGCGGCTGGCGCGGGTGCCGGCTTCGGCGATTCGGACGCGGCCTCGCTCGTGGCGGGCGCGGTGGGTGCAGCCGTCGTATCGGTCGGCGTGGGTTTGCAGGCCGCCAGCGCCAGTGCGCCCAGGCCAATCAGGACAAAACGGTTCATGGCACCTCCACAGCGCCTGCTACTCAATTTACCTAGTCTGCGCCATGCCGCGCTCAGGCGGCGTGTAAGCGCGCTATTCAACGGTGCAATCATCGACGCGGGCGGTATCGGGCAGGACTTCGATACTGCCCACTGCCAGCTGCTCCAGGATCGTTTCCGGCCCGCGCCAGCTGCGCCATTGCAGGCCGACACTGGCGGCGCGCGCGTCGTGGACGCGATCCACCACCGGCAGTGACCAGCCGCGACGGTCGTACTCGGCCAGCCATTGCGGGCACCGCTGGGCCAGAACGTCACGCGGGTGCGTCACCAGCGCCTCGCAATCCTCCCGCTGGAACGGCGTCCAGCCACTGACCAGGTAACGCTGGAACGCCGGGCCGTGATTGGTCAGCGCAGCCACATGCGCGTCCGCCACGTCACGGACATCGATTCCGCGATGCAACCGGTACAGCATCATGCGTTCCGGCGGCTCCGGAAAGCAGCGCGACATCCGGATCACGCGCACATCCAGGTCGGGTCCAGCGGCCTCTTCCAGCCACTGTTCGGCGGCCAGCTTGGAGCGGTGGTAAACGGTGCGGGGCTGGGGCGTGGTCTGCTCATCCACCCAGGTGCAGCGCCCCGGCACGATCGCGTGCCCGTACAGCGCGGTGGTGCTGGTGAACACCAGCCGCCGCACGCCCGCCTCGCGCGCCAGCATCGCCAGCGTGCGGGTGCCTTCCACGTTGATGCGCTGGAATTCGCTGTCGCTGAAAAGGCCCACATGCGGCGCGTGCAACGCAGCGGCATGGATGACCGCATCCACGCCCTGCAGCACCTTGGCCAGCATCCGGGTATCGGTGAAATCGGCCACGTGACGCGTGGTCGCGAAGGGACTGCGGTCAATGCCCACCACTTCGTGGCGGGCGGCCAAGGCGCCAAAGATGGCGCGACCTACCCGGCCTGAACTTCCTGTCAGGAGAATCTTCACTGGAGAGCACATGTCAGCGCCCGGGAGCTACCGGGATGCAACAAGTGTAGTAGAGCCACGCCCTGCGTGGCTGGATTCATGCCGCAACCAGCCCAACCGCCTTCGGCGGCAGACCTCATCATCACACGTACCCCAGCGTCAGAACCGGAAGCGACATTCGAATCAAGAGCGGCGTCGCGCAACAAATAAACTGGATAACTCCCAGATGCGTCCACTGACGTTCGATAACGTGCTAGCCGTCGCTTTTCGAGCGCGTGGCCACGTCGGAAGCGTCAGGGTCTGTTTCCAGCGTCCGAATCGACTGCGGAAAATCGCGTCCTAGCGATGTGCTGACGCGATACCAGGGAACATGCTTTTGAACTGCTTCCGATCAGAACCGGCCCGCCCCGCCGCCTGCGCCTCATTACCGGCTCAGGCACGCACGTGAAGTCAATGAGCCAAACTGTCAACCTTGCGGGCGAGCGCTTCGAATCGCTGCAGGCGTTGCGTGCCATCGCCGCGGTGGCAGTACTCATCTTTCATCTTCGCTTCGTGGAACTCCGCTACCTGGAAGGTCATGCGCTGCTCGACTGGCTGGGCCGAAACGCCGACGCGGGCGTCGATCTCTTCTTCGTGCTCTCCGGATTCGTGATGGCCAGCATCTCCCGGGGCAAAGGGTCCGGCCCAGGCGCGGCGCGCGACTTCCTGACGCAGCGGGCGTGGCGCGTAGTCCCCCTGTACTGGATGTTCACCACCCTGGTGGTGTTGCTGATGTCGGTCGCCCCCGCCATGGTGAACAGCTCCTACGCCGACCAGAGCATCGCTGCTTCGTATCTCTTGATTCCACACCAACAGCTGCCGGTGCTGGCGGTGGGGTGGACGCTTGTCCATGAAGCCTACTTCTACTTGGTCTTCTCGCTTGCGCTGGCGCTCGCCTATGGAACCCGGCAACGACTCAGCCTCTTCACCATGGCATGGGGAAGTCTCGTCGGATTCGGCTATTGGAAGGGATTTGATGAAGGAGCGCCAACGGCATCGGTCGTCTTCAGCCCTCTGACGTTTGAGTTCCTGGCAGGTGTTCTGACGGGGCTGCACTGGCGCCGCATTCCGCCTCGATTCGGATCTCTATTGTTCATTACCGGTCTCGGCGTGTTGTTGTTGGCGGCTGCGCTGTTACCCCCATCGGATTCCGAGTTCAACGCCCCATTGCGGCGCGTGATCCATCTAGGCCTGGGAAGTGCATTGCTGATCGCTGGATCGGCATTGCTCGAGACGTCTGGCCACCGCCCGAACCGACTGCTCATCGAGTTGGGAGATGCCTCCTATTCCCTGTACCTGTCCCACATCTTCGTTATATCCGCCATCGGTCGAATGTGGGGCCACTTCCTACCTTCGGCGCATTGGCTCAATCATGGCTTTTTCCTGCTCTTCACCGTCTTCGTTGCGTGCCTCTCCAGCAACCTGATCCACAAACGAATTGAGCGACCACTTCTCGATCTTCGCTATCGATGGAAGGCTGCTGGAACATTCCGCTGATGCCTGGACCGCATTGCTTCCGGAGAATGTTCGATGACCTTGCGCAAGATGTCGCGACCAGCATTATTTCGCTCCTGGTGCTTCACCCCAAACAGTGTTGAAGCTCACTTCCGGACCGTGCGCCCGCTTCCGTTTTTGTACACCGCCGACTTACTTGATGACGTCCGAGACGAATCTGCGCACTCGGTCATTCGGAGCACGAGATCGACTACCTACGATTCTGGCGCGGGAACGGATCCCGCAAACAAACAGGATGATTCATGACAAGGTCCATTTTGGCCCTCGCAACTCTGCTCGCCGGTGTCGGCATCACATCTACGACCGCATCGGCCAGTCAAGGAGATGATCTCCAGGCTCCCAACAACCAGGGTCTGCACGTGCCCGCTGCGGGAATTATGGCAGGCACCCTTTCCCTGCCTGACGGGGCAAGCCTGAGGGAGATCACCAGGCTTTACAACGGCCGGGCGGAGCGACATGCGACGCTTCACTTTTTCCCGGACAACTGGGACCAGTTTGGCTGGCGAGCCGAAGGCTCTCTGGGTTTCATTTCAGGCACGCCCTTCTCCAACTCAAAGCCCCTCTACGCCTGCGCGCTCTGGGGGCACACCGAGGCGTACTTCACGTCACCGGACCCGAACTGCGAAGGGCAGTTCCTCACCACCTTCGGCATGATCGGGTACATCAGCGATGTCCCGCTTCCTGATACGAAGCCCATCTATCGATGCAAGTACGTGTTTGACAGGAAGCTGCGCCACTTCGACACGTTCTATCCGAATTGTGAAAATGTCCCGACCGGTTCCTTGGACTTTCTCATTGGCTACGTGTTCCTGTAGAGATGGAATCGCGAAACCACAGCCGGCTGAGTATCCATTTCAAGCCGGTTGATGGAGGGCGGAACTGGTGTCCCATGTCCCGCCTCTCGTCCTCGCCAACCTGCACTGTCGCGAGGAGTCTGATCTGGGGTTGACCAAATGAGAACATCACGCCGCCTCCTCAAGACTACAGTCATAAAAAAGGCGCCCACCGGGCGCCTAAGTCGTTGATGCAATTGGTGGGCCGTGATGGATTCGAACCATCGACCAAAAGATTAAAAGTCTTCTGCTCTACCGACTGAGCTAACGGCCCATTGCATGCCCCGACTTCGCGCCGGGGGTGCGCATTCTAACCCATCTTGCGCCGCAGGCGTAGCCCGGCGATCAGGCGTAGCGGGTCGGGTCGGCCACGCCGGCGTCGGCGAAGCCCTGCGCGCGCAGGCGGCAGGCGTCGCAGTGGCCGCAGGCGGCGCCGCTGTCGTCGGCGTTGTAGCAGGACACGGTGAGGCCGAAGTCCACGCCCAGGCGCACGCCTTCACGCACGATGTCAGCCTTGCTCAGGAACTGCAGCGGCGCGTGTACCTGGATGCCCGCCCCTTCCACGCCGGCCTTGGTGGCCAGGTTGGCCAGGGTCTGGAAGGCGCTGATGAACTCGGGACGGCAGTCCGGGTAGCCGGAGTAATCCACGGCGTTGACGCCGCAGAAGATGTCGTTGGCGCCCAGCACTTCGGCCCAGCCCAGCGCGACCGAGAGCATGATGGTGTTGCGCGCCGGCACGTAGGTGACCGGGATGCCCTCGCCGCCCGCTTCGGGCACGTCGATGTCGTCGGTCAGCGCCGAGCCGCCGATGCTGCGCAGGTCCACGTTGACGGTCTTGTGCGCCACCACGCCCAGCGCCTTGGCCACGGCGGCGGCGGCATCCAGTTCGGAGGTGTGGCGCTGGCCGTAGCGCACGCTCAGCGCATGCACGGCGAAGCCCTGCTCGCGGGCCATGGCGACGACGGCGGCGGAATCCATGCCGCCGGACAGGAGGACAACTGCGTTCTTCATGAGGGTGTTTCCGGTGGGTTGCGGGAAAGCCAGCACGCTGTCCCGCGCCGGTACATCAAGGGGCAACGAACGGGCTCAGCGGCCCGGTTCGTCGTCCCACAGAATCTTGTGCAGCTGCATCTGGAAGCGGACCGGCAGGCGATCTTCCACGATCCAGTCGGCCAGCTCGCGCGGGCTGACCTGGCCCTTGCTGGGCGAGAACAGCACCATCGAGCGCTCGTTCAAGCGGTGCTCGCGGACCATGCCCCGCGCCCAGTCGTAGTCCTCGCGGCTGCACAGCACGAACTTGATCTGGTCGCGGCGGGTCAGCAGCGGCAGGTTTTCCAGGCGGTTGCGTGCCATTTCGCCCGAACCGGGGGTCTTGAGGTCGACCACGCGCGACACCCGCGGGTCCACGCCGCCCACATCCAGCGCGCCGGAGGTTTCCAGCGAGACGTCCAGGCCCGCCTCGCACAGCTTTTCCAGCAGCACCAGGCAGCGCTTCTGCGCCAGCGGCTCGCCGCCGGTCACGCACACGTGGTGGACGCCCTGGGCCAGCACTTCGCGCACGATCTCGTCGATATCCCACCAGGTGCCGCCGTGGAAGGCGTAGGCGGTGTCGCAGTAGGTGCAGCGCAGCGGGCAGCCGGTCAGGCGCACGAACACGGTCGGCCAGCCGGCGGTATCGGCTTCGCCCTGCAGGGAGGTGAAGATCTCGGTGATCTTCAGCCGTGGCAGGGGCGACTGCACGATCTCGCTAGGGAGCGCGGCGGCGGCGGACAGGGGGCTGGTCATCGTGGGGGTCTGGTGTGCGGTTACGGAAACGAGAGCAGCCAGGCAGGGCCTGGCTCTACGGTGCCCGAAACAGTCGGGCCAACCTTTGATTATACCGGCCTTGGCCGGTCGGGGCCTCAGCGGATCTGCTGGCCGAGGCGGATGGCCTGCAGACGGTCCTGCGCGGTGCGCGCGGCGTCCGAGCCGGGATAGGTGTTGACGACCTGCTCCAGGGTGGCCTGGGCTTCATCGATCCTGCCTTCGCCGTACTGGGAAAGGCCGATCTTCAACAGGCCACCAGAGGCCTTGTCGTGGGTCGGGTAACGCGCGATGAGGTCGCGGAACTGCGCCTCGGCGAGCGGGAAATTGCGGGTGGCGTAGTAGCTTTCACCCAGCCAGTACAGCGCGTTGGGGGTGTAGACGCCATTGGGATAGAGCTCGAGGAAGCTCAGGAACAGCTGGGCCGAGTCGTCGTACTTGCCGGCCTTGAGCGAATCAAAGGCCACGTTGTACGCGGTGCGCTCATCGCCACTGGCGGCAAGGCTGCCCGGGTCGCCGTGCACGGAGGGCGGCCGCTCGGTGGCGGCCACTGCCGGTGCGGCGGGCTTGGGGGCAACGGCCGGTGCATTCGCGGCCGGAGCGGCCGGAAGGATCGGGGCCGAGCCACCTTCAATACGGTTCAGACGCCCGTCCAGGTCCAGGTACTGGTCCTGCGAGGTCTGCTTGAGCTGGGCGTTTTCGTTCTGGAGCTGCTCAACCGTGCTCTGCAGCTGCTGGATCTGCTGCCGAAGCTGGTTGACCTGGTTCAACAGGTCCTGGTTGGAGCTGTTGTTGTAGGCCTGCTGCTCGAGCGCGCCAACGCGGTCGGCCAGGCTCTGCCGCTGGGCCTGCGCCGGTGCGGCAGCCACGAGGGCTGCCGCAACGACCAGCATCAGGGTTTTGATGCCGATGCGCATGGATTACTGCGCGGTGTAGACGATTTCGACGCGACGGTTCTGCGACCAGCAACCTTCGTTCGACTCGGTGCAGGTCGGACGCTCTTCACCGTAGGACACGACGGTGATCTGGCTGGCCGAACCACCGTTGGCCTGCAGCGCCGAGGACACGGCGTTGGCACGACGCTCACCCAGGGCCTGGTTGTAAGCGCGCGAACCGCGCTCGTCGGTGTGACCCTGCAGGGTCATGCGGGCCGACGGACGGTCACGCAGGTACTTGGCGTGGCAAGCCATCTGGGCCTGGAATTCCGGCTTGATTGCATCCTGGTCCAGGTCGAAGAACACAACGCGCTGGCGCAGGCAGGCGTCGGTGTCCAGGTCGCCCGGGCCGTACAGGCCGGAGGTCGACGGGCCGGTCGGCTGCGAGGTGCTGCCGGTGTCGACCGGAGCAGCAGGCTGTTCCTTGACCTTCTTGGAGCAACCGGCCAGAGCGGCCACGGACAGCAGGGAGACAAGCAAAACGCGGGTGGTCTTGTTCATGTAGTTACCTTTGAGGCTCCTAAAGCCGGATGTAGGGATGAATACGTGCGGATCTTAACACTCTGTTAGCGCTTTGTACGGTATGGCGACCAAGAAGGTTCGCGGACATCACCGTCGGCCAGTACCAGCCGCTGGCGCACGCGCGCATCAGCCGACACGGCATACAACACTCCACGACCACCCTCGCGGGCGGCATACAGCACCATGCTTGCGTTGGGCGCAAACGTGGGGGACTCGTCAAGCGAACCCGGCGACAGCGTGCTCCAGCGCGGCGAGCCCAGGCTGCTGTCCATCATCGCGATCTTGTAGGTATTGCCACTGCCCTGCGCCACCACCAGCTTCTTGCCGTCGTAGGACATGCTCGGGGTGGCGTTGTAGTTGCCCTGGAAGGTCACGCGCGAGGCGCTGCCACCACTGGAGGAGACCTGGTAGATCTGCGGGCGGCCGCCACGGTCGGAGGTGAAGTAGACGCTGGAACCGTCTGCGCTCCAGGTCGGCTCGGTGTCGATGGCGAAGTGGTTGGTGAGCTGGGTGAGCTGCTTGCTGCCCAGGTCCATCACGTAGATTTCCGGGTTGCCGCTGCGCGACAGCGACAGGGCCAGGCGGCGGCCGTCCGGGGAGAACGACGGGGCGCTGTTGATGCCGCGGAAGCTGGTGACCAGCTCACGGGCGCCGGTGGCGATGTTCTGGATGTAGATCGCCGAATTGCCGCGCTCGAAGCTGACGTAGGCCAGGCGGTTGCCATCCGGGCTCCACGAGGGCGACAGCAGCGGTTCGGCCGAACGCACGATGGTCTGCGGGTTGAAGCCGTCCGAATCGGCCACCATCAGCGCGTAGCGCATGGCATCGCCCTTGCCGCTGGCGGTGACATAGGCGATGCGGGTCCAGAAGGCACCGCGCACACCGGTGATCTTTTCGTAGATGGCGTCGGCCATCTGGTGGGCGACGTCGCGCATGGCATTGCCACGGGCGGTCATCGCCAGGCCCAGCAGGCGCTCGCCCTTGGGCACGTCATACAGCTCATATTCGACGCGGTAGGCGCCAGCACCGGCGTCCATGACCCGGCCGACCACGATGTAGTTCTGCTTCAGCGCGCGCCAGGTGGCGAACTGGATCTCGCCGCCACGGGTTGGCTTTTCGACGATCTGCGCTTCGGGGAGGGTGCGGAACTGGCCCGAACGCTCCAGATCGGCGCGGACCACCTGCGCCACATCGGTCTGCGGGGCGGCGGCCGAGCCCTGGTAGGGCATGGGCACTACGGTGATGGGCAGCGCGGAGGCGTTGCCGCCGATGATGTCGATGTCCAGGCCCCTCTGCTGCGCAGCGGCGGCAAGTGGCAGGAACAACAAAGCCGCGAACACGGCAAACCAGCGAGGCATCTTCTTCATGGGCGCTCTATAGGGGGAAAACCAGAACGAGGGATAACAGCAGTGCGGTGAACGGTTTCGCAATCATGAACCAACCGGGTGTGAAATCCGAGTGGTCATGCTACGAAAAATCACATGTCATTAACGAAATCGGGCACCGCCTGCCCGCCCGGGATCAGTTGTCCTGGGCGGTAAAGGTGAAGTTGAGCTGGCGCGAGAACACCTCTTCGAAGCCGCGGTACGGCAGCGGCTGGGCGTTGAGCACGGCCGCTTCGATCGAACGGCGGCCGGCCTCGTCGAACGGGCAATCCGGGCTGACCTTGGCCGAATTCACGTTGCCGCCGGGCAGCTGCACGATCACGATCTTGCAGCGCTGGCCGAACGGCACGTTGTCCGGGCGGGTCCACGCCGCCAGCACCTTCTGCTGGATCGCTGCCGCGTACTTGGCACGCAGGTCATCGCTGGTACCGCCGCCGCCGGCGGCCGGCTGGGCGGCGCCGCTGGAGCCGGCGGTGGACTGGCCTGCGGCGGCACGCGCGGCAGCCAGCTGGCGCAGCTTCTGCTCGGCGAGCTTCGCTTCCTTCTCGGCGGCCTCGCGGCGGCTGCGGATCTCGGCGATCTTCTTCTGGCGCTCGGCTTCGGCCTTGACGTCGTTGGCCTTCTGCTCCTGCTCGGCCAGCTTCTTCTTCCGCGCGGCCTCTTCCTGCTGCTTGGCCAGGCGCAGTTTCTGTTCGGCCTCTTCCACGCGCTTGCGCTCGGTCAGGTCGATCTGCTCCTGGCGGCGCTTGGCTTCCTGCTCCTGCTTGGCCTTCTCGGCGGAAATCGACATCGCGTTGACCGCGGCCTGGTCGACGGTGTCGGGCTGGGCGATGCGTTCCTGCGCGTTCTGCTGCTGCGGGGTGGGCGCGTCCTGCGGGCGCGGCTCGGGCAGCGGCTGTGGCGGCGGCACGGTGTCTTCTTCCACCGGGGTCGGCTCGGCCACCGGCTCGGGCAGGTCAGGCAGTTTTTCCGAGGCACGCAGCGCCTGGCGTGCCGCAGCGGCTTCCGAGGCCGACAGCTGCAGGCTGGCTTCAATGGCCGGATCGCCGGCGGCCGCTTCGGTGCTGCGCTGGGGTGACCACAGCCAGGCGGCGATGAACACCAGCGCGAGCAGCACGTGGACCAGGATCGCAAGTGCGATCGGCAGGCCCCACTCGCCTTCCGGCTGGCGCTGCGGTGGCAGGGCTTCAGCGTGCATCGGTCGCCAGGCCCACCTTTTCCACGTTGGCGCGCTTGATCACGTCCATCGCCGCGACCACCTTTTCATAGGCCACGGCCTTGTCGGCGGCCACGATCACGCGCAGGTTCTTGTCCTGTGCGGCGAGCGCGCCGAGCTGGGCCTGCAGCTGGCCGGCGTCCATCGGGGCCGGCTCCTTGGCTTCCGGCAGCTTCAGGCTGAGCTGGCCGTCCAGGCGCACCGAGACGATCACCGGGTCCTGCTTGCTCTCCAGCGCCTTGGCCTGCGAACTGGGCAGGTCCACTTCAAAGCTCAGGGTGAGCAGCGGCGCGGTGACCATGAAGATGATCAACAGCACCAGCATGACGTCGATGTACGGCACGACGTTGATTTCGGATTTGAGCTTGCGGCGCTTGCGGCGGCCGATGGCAGCGGTCATGGCGTGATCCTTGTGCTGGGCGCTTACTCGTCGCCCGCGGACTGGCGCTGCAGGATCGAGCTGAACTCTTCGGCGAAGGTCTCGAAGCGGACCGACAGGCGCTCGACGCGGGTGGTGAAGCGGTTGTAGGCCCACACCGCCGGGATGGCCACGAACAGGCCGATGGCGGTGGCGAACAGGGCTTCGGAAATACCCGGTGCAACCGAGGCGATACCGGCCTGCTCACCGCTGTTGATCATGTCGTGCATGGTCACCATGATGCCGAACACGGTGCCGACCAGGCCCACGTAGGGGGCGGTGGAACCGATGTTGGCCAGCAGCTCCAGGCTGCGCTCCATCTGGTCCACTTCACGGGTGAAGGTGGTGCGCATGGCGCGCTGGGCGCCTTCGAGCTGGGCGCGGCCATCCAGCCGGCGCTTGTCGCGCAGACGGGTGAATTCGCGGAAACCGGCCTCGAAGATCGCCTCCAGGCCGCCCACCTTGCGGTTGCGGTCGGTGGCAGCGCTGTACAGCTTGCCCAGGTCGGCACCGGACCAGAAGCGGCTTTCGAACTCATCGGCTTCGCGGTTGGCGGCGTTGAACACGCGCGCCTTGCGGAAGATGATCACCCAGCTGATGAACGAGCCGGCAAGCAGCAGCAGCACGATGATCTTCACCGGCAGGCTGGCCTTGATCATCAGGTCCAGGTAATTGATGCCACCGCCGTGCGCGGCTTGGGCGACGGTCTGCGACGCGGCGCTGGTGACTTCCTGCGGCAGCGCTTCGACCACCGTGGCCTGCAGGGCCAGGAGCATTCCGATCATCCGTTGTTCCTCAATATGCGGCTATTTGAATTACGTGGGGTTTCAGCGCGGCGTGGAGAACATCGTCCATGCCGCGCGGCTTGAATGTGGCAGCGTCCAGTGCCGCGATTTTCACCTGCGCGGTCAGCAGCGTTTCATCGCCGCGACACACCGCCTGGTCGAACACCATGCTGGCGCGCTTGCACTGCACCAGCGTGGCGGTCACCGCCAGCGCGTCGTCCAGCCGCGCCGGCTTGAGGAACTCCATGGTCATCGACCGGACCGCGAACACCAGGCCATGCTCGGTGCGGGTGCGTTCCTGGCCGTAGCCCAGGGCCCGCATCCATTCGGTGCGCGCCCGCTCCATGAAGGCCACGTAGCGGGCGTGGTAGACCACCCCGCCAGCGTCGGTATCTTCCCAATATATGCGTGTCGGCCAACTGAACCGCAGGTCAACCGACATCCGGCACCTCCGCGAACAGGTCGGCCGGGGGATTCTTCGGCTTCAGGCCCAGGTGGCGGTAGGCCTTCTGGGTAGCCATGCGGCCGCGCGCGGTGCGCACCAGGAAGCCCTGCTGGATCAGGTAGGGTTCGACCACATCTTCCAGGGTGCCGCGCTCTTCGGACAGGGCCGCGGCCATTGATTCCACGCCTACCGGGCCGCCGTCGAAGTAATCGATCAGCGTGCGCAGCATGCGCCGGTCGAGGTCGTCGAAGCCTTCCGGGTCCACCTTCAGCATCTGCATGGCGGCCTGCGCCACTTCTTGGTCGATATGGCCGGCGGCCTTGACCTGGGCGTAGTCGCGCACCCGGCGCAGCAGCCGGTTGGCGATACGCGGGGTGCCGCGCGAACGCCGCGCGATTTCCGCCGCGCCATCGGCGGTGCAGTCGATGCCGAGGATGGCCGCCGAGCGCCGGACGATCCTGGTCAGCTCTTCGGGGGTGTAGAACTCCAGCCGGTGCACGATGCCGAAGCGGTCGCGCAGCGGCGCGGTCAGCAGGCCGGCCCGGGTGGTGGCGCCGATCAGGGTGAACGGCGGCAGGTCGATCTTGATCGAGCGGGCCGCAGGGCCCTCGCCGATCATGATGTCGATCTGGAAATCTTCCATCGCCGGGTACAGCACTTCTTCCACCACCGGCGACAGGCGGTGGATTTCATCGATGAACAGCACGTCGTGCGGCTGCAGGTTGGTGAGCAGCGCGGCCAGGTCGCCGGCTTTTTCGATCACCGGCCCGGAGGTCACCCGCAGCGCCACGCCCAGCTCGTTGGCGATGACGTGGCTCAGGGTGGTCTTGCCCAAGCCCGGCGGCCCGAAGATCAGCACATGGTCCAGCGCATCGCCGCGGGCCTTGGCCGCTTCGATGTAGATCGACAGCTGCTCGCGCACGGGCGCCTGGCCAAGGTAATCGGCCATGCGCTTGGGGCGGATGCTGGCGTCGGTGGTGTCATCCTCGCGGGTGGCACCGGCGCCGATGATGCGGTCGTCGGTCATTGCCCGATTATGAAGCAATGACGCATGTTTCGGGGCTTCCTGCGGGCCGGCCAACGGCCGGCGCTACCGATGACGCGTCTGGGGGAGAGCCCCCTTGTTGTTTAAGGGGGCGCGCCAACGGCGCGGGGATAAGGTGGAATGCCCCGGGACCCGAGGTTTGCGAAGCAAATCTTGGGCCGCAGGTCGAGGTCTGACGCAGTCAGATCTCGACCTGCGCGCCCAGCTCTACGAGGCGATTTCCTGGGATCCGGAAGAACCCGGTCGCCGGCGCCGCGTTCCGGTGCATCAGCGCGAACAGCTTGTCGCGCCAGATCGGCATGCCGCGGTTGGCGGTGGCCACAATGGTCTCGCGGCTGGCGAAGAAGGTGGTGTCCATCGGGTCGAAATAGATCCCGCCGTGGTCGCACGAGCGCATCAGCGCCAGCGGCACGTCCGGGGTTTCCATGAACCCGAAGCGCACGAACACGCGGTAGAACTCATCGCCCACCGATTCGATCTTCAGGCGCTTGCCTTCCATCGCGTACGGAATGGGCAGGGTTTCCACGTGCAGGAACACGTTGCGCTCGTGCAGCACCTTGTTGTGCTTGAGGTTGTGCATCAGCGCGTGCGGGGCCACCGAGGGGTCGGCGGTGAGGAACACCGCCGTGCCCGGCACCCGTACCGGCGGGGCCAGCATCAGCCCGGGCAGGAAGGTATCCAGCCGGATGCCGTCCTTGCGGATCTCATCGCGCAGCAGCTCGCGGCCACGCCGCCAGGTGCGCATCATGGTGAACAGCACGATGCCCAGCACCACCGGGAACCAGGCGCCCTGCAGCAGCTTGGCACCGTTGGCGATCACAAAGCCCAGGTCGATGATGAAGAACACCACGCACAGCGGGATGATCCAGTAACGCGAGGTCGGCCACAGCGCGCGGGCCACCAGCGCCAGCAGCAGGGTATCGATGAGCATGGTCGCCGACACCGAGATGCCGTAGGCCACCGCCAGGTTGGAGGAGCTGCGGAAGGCCAGCACCAGCCCGATCACCATCACCGCGATGCCCCAGTTGATGCCGGGGATGTAGATCTGGCCGATGGTGTCGTGCGAGGTATGGGTGATGCGCATGCGCGGGATGTAGCCCAGCTGCATGGCCTGGCGCGAGACCGAGAACGCGCCGGTGATGACCGACTGCGAGGCGATCACCGCGGCCATGGTGGCCAGGATGATCATCGGATACAGCGCCCACTCCGGCACCGCTTCGAAGAACGGGTTCTTCACCGCTTCGGGGTTGTTGAGCACCAGCGCGCCCTGCCCCAGGTAGTTCAGCACCAGGCACGGCAGCACGAAGAAGTACCAGGCGTGGCGGATCGGCTTGGCCCCGAAGTGGCCCATGTCCGCATACAGCGCCTCGCCACCGGTCACCGCCAGCACCACCGCACCGAGGATGAAGATGCCGTGCCAGCCGTGCTCCATGAAGAAGCGCAGCGCCCACATCGGGTTGAAGGCCTTGAGCACTTCGGGCGAATCCACGATGTTCCAGATGCCGATCGCGGCCAGCGAAATGAACCAGATCGAGGTGATCGGCCCGAACAACTTGCCGATCTTCTCGGTGCCGAAGCGCTGCACGGCAAACACCGCCAACAGCACCACCACGGTGATCGGCACGATGAAGGCATGCAGGCCGGGGGCGGCCACCTCCAGGCCCTCCACCGCGCCCAGCACGGAAATGGCCGGGGTGATCACGCCGTCGCCGAAGAACAGCGAGGCGCCGAAGATGCCCAGGATGCCCACCACATAGGCCGAGCGCGACCCGTGGCGCAGGGTGCGCTGGGTCAGCGCCATCAACGCCATGATGCCGCCCTCGCCGTCGTTGTCGGCGCGCATGATGATGGTGACGTACTTCAGCGTCACCACGATGTTCAGCGCCCAGAACGCCAGCGACAGCACGCCCAGCACGGTGTCGTGGTCGCTGTTGAGGCCGTAATGCGGCGAGAACGCTTCCTTCAGGGTATAGAGCGGGCTGGTACCGATGTCGCCGAACACCACGCCGATGGCGCCGACGATCAGGGCCAGGCCGCTGGCGGCCGGCGCATGGCCGTGCCCGTGCTGGCCGCTGTCGTGCTGGGTGGAAGAGGTGGACATGGAACTCCGGGAGGGCGTCGGTCGGTAGGGAAAAAGGCCGGCGCGCTCAGCGCAGCGCGGCCTGCAGGGCCTTGCGGATCACGGTGGCGACATCATCGCCCTCGGCGTTGGCATCGCGCGCCATGCGCGCGGCCTCGGTCGGCTTGTAGCCCAGCTGCTGCAGGGCCACGGTGGCTTCGGAGACCGGGTCGGTGGCCGGCGCTGCGCCGGCAATGGGTGCACCGCCGCCGCCAAAATTGGCCGCGCGGTCGCGCAGCTCCAGCACCATGCGCTCGGCGGTCTTCTTGCCGATGCCCGGAATGCGGGTCAGCGCGGTGATGTCACCGGCCTGCACCATCTTCGCGAACTCATCCACGCTCACCCCGGACAGCACCGCCAGCGCGATCTTGGCGCCAATGCCGCTGACCTTCTGCACATCGCGGAACAGGCGGCGCTCGCCCTCGCGCAGGAAGCCATACAGCGAGACGCTGTCTTCCTTCTGCGCGTAGTGGGTGAAGAGGGTGACCTCGCGGCCCAGTTCGGGCAGGTCGTAGAAGGTGCTCATCGGCGCCTCCAGCTCGTAGCCGACGCCGTTGACGTCGATCAGCAGCCACGGCGGCGCCTTGTACGCCACGATCCCACGCAGACGACCAATCATGCAGATGTCCTCATTTCCGTCCCCAGGCCTGGCGGGTGTTGACGCCCAGGCGCTGCGCGGTTGCCCTTACGTGGGCGTGGGTGATGGCCACGGCCAACGCATCGGCGGCGTCGGCCTGCAGCCTGGTTTTCAGGTTGAGCATAAGCCCGACCATGTGTTGGACCTGTTGCTTCTCCGCCCCGCCCCGGCCCACCACCGCCAGCTTGATCTCGCTGGCCGCGTATTCGTGCACCGGCAGGTCGCGCATGACCACCGCCGAGATCGCCGCGCCGCGCGCCTGGCCCAGCTTCAGGGCCGAATCCGGGTTGCGCGCCATGAACACCTTCTCGATGGCCACTTCGTGCGGGCGGTATTCCTCCACCAGCGCGTTGAGCCCCAGCACCAGCAGCTTCATGCGGTTGGGGAAGTCGTCGGCGCCCAGCAGCACCAGCGGCAGGTGGTGCACGTGCAGCACCTTGCCGGTGGGGTCCACATCAATGATGCCCACCCCGGTGCGTTGCGAACCGGGGTCGATGCCGAGGATGCGGATCATGCGTGGAACGTCGGGAGTCATCATGGTCCGCATTGTCCGCCCCCGACGTCGCACTTGGCGAGACGGGGGCATGGACGTCAGGCGTAGGCGTCCGCGCCGAGGTCGGCGTTGGAGAAAACGTCCTGCACATCGTCCAGGTCTTCCAGCATGTCCAGCAGCTTCTTGACCTGCAGGGCGGTGTCGCCCTCGACCTTGATGTCGTTGTCGGCGCGGAAGGTCAGCTCGGCGTGGTCCGGCTTCAGCCCACCGGCCTCCAGCGCATCCTTGACCGCGTGGTACATGTCTGCCGCGGTCAGCACGTCGATGGCGCCGTCTTCCGGGTACACCACGATGTCATCGGCGCCGGCCTCGATGGCCGCCTCGGTCACCGCGTCCTCGTTGGCGCCGCCGGCGAAGTGCAGCACGCCCATGCGCTTGAACATGAAGGACACCGAGCCTTCGGTGCCCATGTTGCCGCCGCACTTGCTGAACGCGTGGCGGACATCGGCCACGGTGCGCACGCGGTTATCGGTCAGGCAGTCCACGATCACGGCGACGCCACCGGGGGCATAGCCCTCGTAGCGGATCTCTTCGTATTCAACGCCTTCCAGCTCGCCGGTGGCCTTCTTGATGGCCCGTTCGATCACGTCCTTGGACATGTTCGAGGCCAGGCCCTTGTCCATGGCCACCCGCAGGCGCGGGTTGTTGTTGGGGTCGCCTCCACCGCCGCGCGCGGCTACGCCGATCTCACGGATGATCTTGGTGAAAATCTTGCCGCGCTTCGCGTCAGACGCGTTTTTGCGGTTTTCGATGGAAGGGCCTCTACCCATGGGTGTTTCCGTGCTTGCGTCAGGAACAGGGCGCGGATTCTACCTGATCGGCCGCCCTCACCGTGTTAGCCGGGGCTCAGGCGGCGTGCGCGGCCCGGTCCGGGCGGAAGCAGCCATCGCGCAGGAACGCGGCGGTCTGGCGGGCGGCGTCCGGGGAAAACACCAGCCCGCTGTGGCTGGCGGCCACCACGCAGTGGTCGGCCAGGCCCGGCAGGCGGGTCTCGTCCAGCGCCACAGTGCCGTCGGAGGCGTCACCACAGGCACCCAGCAGGCTGCCCAGCCCATGCGGCACGGAACCGGCGATCAGCCCGACCTGCGCCCTGCCCTCCCACGCCGGCAGGCCATCGAGCAGCAGTTCGCTGCTGCGGCCCAGTGCCAGCGACCAGCCATGTTCGGCCAGCGAACGGGCGGTGCCGCTGCCGCGCAGCGGCGAGCCCAGGCAGACCACCCGCGACACTGGCAGGTCCGGCTGGCGGCGCAGGGCCTCCAGCGCCACCAGTCCCCCCAGGCTGTGCCCGACCAGCGCTACCGGGCCGCTGTCCTGCAGCCGCTTCAACAGCTGCGGCACGGCCACGTCGGGGCCGCCGAACACGCTGGCGTAGCCGAAGGTATCCACGCTGAAGCCGCGCGCGCGCAGGCGCCAGGCCAACGGGCCAACCCAGGCGCGGGCATTCCAGATGCCGTGCAGCAGTAAAACGGGGGGAGTCATGTGCTCAGCGTAGCCGGTGCGAAACCGTTCCAGAGGTAGCAAACGGTGCCATTAGACAAATGGACGAAGGAACGGCGGGTGAAACCCGCCGTTCAGGCCGCCTGAGGCGGGCGGCGCAGGATGAATTCAAGGTCGCGCACCTGGCCGACCGGGAATTCGTAGGTACCCACCTTGCTGAACCCATAGCGGGCGTAGAAACGCTGGGCGCCGAAGTTTTCCGACCAGACCCCCAGCCACAGGGTGCGCGGGCCATTGCGCTCCAGCCAGGTCAGCGCGGTTTCCAGCAGGCGGCTGCCCCAACCGCAGCTCTGCTGTTCCTTGATCAGGTACAGCCGCTTGAGCTCGCCGTCGCCCGGTTGCACGTCCGGATGCGGCAGGCCACAGGGGCCGGCGGCGGCATGGCCGACCGCCACGCCATCCAGCTCGAGCAGCCACACCGCGTAATCGGGGTGGGACAGGATCACGCGCTGGCGGTCTTCGGCGTAGGCCTCGTCCAGGAAGTCCTGCAGGTCCTGGGCCGGGTACAGGTGGCCGAAGGTTTCCACGAAGGTACGGGTGGCCAGCACCGACAGGATCGGTGCGTCATCGGGGCCGGCGCGGCGGATGGTGTACATGGACGGGTACGGGGCAGGCCTCAGGCCTGCGTCCCCTTGGCGGCGTCTTCCTCTTCGCCGTCTTCTTCGTCCTCTTCCTCGTACTCCTCCTCGTCTTCCTCGTCCTCTTCGTACTCTTCGTCTTCGTCCTCGCCTTCTTCCTCTTCGTCGTCCTCGTAATCCTCGACGCCGAAGTCCTCACCGTCCCAGCGGCCTTCGCCATCGGCGACGAAGGTCAGCGCCATCGCGGCCGGGTTGGTCCCCACGCGCACCAGCCAGCCGCCGAACACGCGGGCGCGTTCGGTCACCAAGTTGGCATCGGTGCCTTCATTGCCCAGCTTTTCCCATTCCAATACGAACGCGAACTCGGTCATTACCTGGATCTCCTGAGCGATGTGACGGTGAGGGGGGCCGGCCAACGGCCGGCGCTACCGGGAGGGTGCGATCGGTCGATCGCGGAATCAGTTTTTCCGCGGGCGGACCTGGATGTGCACTTCGGCCAGCTGCTCGTCCGGGATCGGCGACGGGGCGCCGGTCATCAGGCACTGCGCGCCGGTGGTCTTCGGGAACGGGATCACGTCGCGGATCGATTCGGTGCCGGCCATCAGCGCGGCGATGCGGTCGATGCCGAAGGCGATGCCGCCGTGCGGCGGCGCGCCGAAACGCAGCGCGTCAAGCAGGAAGCCGAACTTGGCCTCAGCCTCTTCCGCACCGATGCCCAGCAGCTCGAACACCGTGCTCTGCATGTCCGAGCGGTGGATACGGATCGAACCGCCGCCGATCTCGTTGCCGTTGAGCACCATGTCGTAGCCGCGCGACACGGCCGTTTTCGCATTGGCGCGCAGGTCGGCGATGTCATCCACCGCCGGGGCGGTGAAGGGGTGATGCAGGGCGACGTAGCGCTGGGCTTCGTCGTCGTACTCGAACATCGGGAAGTCGGTGACCCACAGCGGCGCCCAGCCGTCGGCGACCAGGTTGAAGTCCTTGCCGGCCTTCAGGCGCAGCGCGCCCATGAAGTCGGACACCTTGTTGTAGCCGCCGGCACCGAAGAAGACGATGTCGCCGTTACCGGCGCCGACGTGGGCGACCAGCGCGGCGAAGGCCTCTTCGCTGAAGAACTTGGCGATGGGCGAGCTGACTTCGCCGTTCTCGGCGATCTTGATGTAGGCCAGGCCCTTGGCGCCGTACTTGGCGGCGTGCGCGGCGTACTCATCGATCTGCTTGCGCGACAGGCTGGCACCGCCCGAGATGCGCAGCGCGGCGACGCGGCCGTCGGCATCATTGGCGGCGGCGGTGAACACCGGGAATTCGCTGGCCTTGACCAGCTCGGCCACGTCCACCAGCTCCAGCGCGATGCGCAGGTCCGGCTTGTCCGAGCCATAGCGACGCATCGCCTCGGCCCAGGTCATGCGCGGGAAGCTGGCAGCCAGCTCCACGTCGACCACTTCCTTGAAGATCGCGCGGATCATGCCTTCCACGTAGTCCTGCACGTCGCGCTCGCGCACGAAGGCGAATTCCATGTCCAGCTGGGTGAATTCCAGCTGGCGGTCGGCGCGCAGCGCTTCGTCGCGGAAGCAGCGCGCGATCTGGTAGTAGCGGTCGAAGCCGGCCACCATCAGGATCTGCTTGAACAGCTGCGGGGACTGCGGCAGGGCGTAGAACTCGCCCGGGTGCATGCGCGCCGGCACCAGGAAGTCGCGTGCGCCTTCCGGGGTGGCCTTGGTCAGGATCGGGGTTTCGATGTCCTGGAAGCCGTCGCCATCGAGGTGGCGGCGCAGCGCCTGTACCAGCTTGATGCGGGTGCGCTGCATGCGCTGCATTTCCGGGCGGCGCAGGTCCAGGTAACGGTACTTCAGGCGGGTTTCTTCGCCCGGGTTCTCGTGGGCGTGGAACGGCAGCGGTTCGGCCTTGTTGAGCACGGTGATGCGGGTGGCGACGATCTCGACCTGGCCGGTACGGATCTTGTCGTTCACCGCATGGCGCCTGCGCACCACGCCTTCCACCTGCAGCACGTCCTCGTAGCCGAGGCTGGCGGCGACCTTGAACACTTCCGCGTTCTCAGGCTCCACCGTCACCTGCACGATGCCCTCATGATCGCGAAGATCGATGAAGCACACGCCGCCCAGGTTGCGGGCAACGTCGGTCCAGCCGGCGAGGGTGACAGTCTGGCCAATCAGGGTCTCGTCGACCAGGCCACAGAAGTGGGTACGCATGGGGGTAAAGCTCCGCAGGAGATTGCCGGCGCCAGGCGGCACCGGTCAGCCCGTTATTCTGCGGCCGGCGACCCGATCGGGCAAATCCGGACGGTCACACGGGCTTAATACGACCCGTACCTATAGTCCGCGCACCACCATGCGCAAGGGGATTTGCCATGAACCGCCTCGCTGTCGCTTGTTTCACCGCCCTGCTGGCCTGCGGCGCCCCGTCGCTGCCGGCCCAGGCCCAGGTCAATGCCCGGGCCTACGCCCCGGAGAACCTCCGCACCCTGTCGGTCCAGGACCAGCAGCGGGTCATTGCCCAGGAATACGCCGAACAGTCCGGGGGGCGGCGCATCCCCGACGACCAGATGCGCTTCTACCTGGACCAGGTGAACCGCTCGTCCTGGGGCTTTTCCCGGATCAAGCAGGACATCGCCACCTCGCTGGGCGGCTCCGGCGGCGGCTGGAACCCCGGCGGCGGCAACAATGGGGTGATCCGCTGCGAAAGCAACGACAACCGCCAGCGGGTCTGCACCACCGGCTGGCGCAGCGCGCGCCTGTCCCGGCAGATCTCCGGCACCCGCTGCGTGGAAGGCAACAACTGGGGCTCGCGCAATGGCCAGGTCTGGGTCAGCGGCGGCTGCCGGGCCGAATTCGTCGAGGGCCGTGGGGGCGGCTGGGGGCCGGGTACCGGCGGCCCCGGCACCACCATCCGCTGCGAAAGCAACGACAACCGCGAGCGCAGCTGCCCTACCCCGTGGCGCAATGCCGCACTGGTGCGGCAGATCTCCGGCTCGGCCTGCGTGCAGAACCAGACCTGGGGCATGCGCGGCAACGCCATCTGGGTCACCCGCGGCTGCCGCGGCGAATTCGCCGAATCGCGCGGCAACTGGGGCGGCGGCGGAGGCGGCAGCAACTACAGCGTGACCTGCAGCAGCAACGGCAACCGCCAGCAGACCTGCGCGTGGGATTCACGCCAGGGCCGGCCGGTGCTGCTGGAGCAGCTGTCGGGCAGCAGCTGTGTCGAGAACCGCAGCTGGGGCTATCGGCCGAGCATGGTGTGGGTCAGCAACGGGTGCCGGGCGAGGTTCGGCGCGCGTTGACGGGAACGCGGCCCGACCAACGGTCGGGCCCTACCGGCGCGGCTATTTGTTGGTCGGTTCGGTGTCCGCGCCCCAGGGCGCGGGCGGCAACGCCACCGGGTGCGAGAGGTCGAACACCACCTGGAACCGGCGTCCACCCGGGCGGGTGAGCTCGTACACGAACGTCTTGTCCGGCTCGATTTCCATCGCCCACGTATTGGTCACCGACGCCTCCATGCCGGCCTTGCGGAACATCGCCACCGAATCGGCATCCACTGGGAACGACTGGCGCTGCGCGGTGCCGGGCGGTGCACTGTCGCCACCGTACATCGTGACCGCGTCCGGACTGCCATCTGCATGGCGGTGATCGTGCTTGAGGCGCAGGCCGGTATCGGTACGGCTCAGCACCCAGGTGCGCGAATGATCGTCACCCACATGGAAGGGAATGCGCAGCGTATGCGAGGCGTCATCGCAGCCGCGCACATGCATCACCAGGCGCTTGCCGTCGAACGGGTCAGGCCCGGTGCCCTTCGGCTCGTTGACGGCGATTTGGCCTTCAAACGCCTTGCCGCAATGCGCGGCGACAGCAGCGAGAAACGCGTCGGCCGGGGCCATCGCAACATCGTGGGCCACGCTGTCACGCTGGCCACCACACGCGGCGAGCAACGACGCAGCCGCGAGCGGCAGGAACTTGTACACAGTCATGCGGACACCGTAGCCCGCATGGGCGTAATGCGCAAATCCGCGCCAACCGCGACAAAGGATTAATCACGTCTGTGTTAGGGTCGTTGTCGTGACCGGTTCGCCTTCCCCACGAAGGTCGCACGCGTGTTGCGGCTGACCGCCCTGCTGACGGGAGTAGCGCTGCTGTTGACCGGCAGCGGGCTTCTGGGCACCTTGCTGGCGGTAAGCGGCGGTGAAGCCGGCTTCGGTGCCGGTACGTTGGGCCTGGTGATGTCCGGTTATTTCGCCGGCTTCTTCATGGGCACCTTCTTCGCCCCGTCGCTGATCGGCCGTATCGGGCATATCCGTGCGTTCGCCTTCTTTGCCGCCCTCGCCGCCATCGCGGTGCTGCTGCATCCGCTGTGGCTCAACGCCTGGCTGTGGGGGCTGCTGCGCATCATCACCGGCATCGCGCTGGTGGGCCTGTACACGGTGATCGAAAGCTGGCTCAACGCCGAACCCGACCCGCGCCAGCGCAGCCGTGCGTTCTCGCTGTACATGGTGGTCAATCTTTCCGCGCTGGCACTGGGCCAGATCCTGCTGATGGTCAGCAACGCGCCGGCCATGTCGATGTTCATGCTGATCGCCATGCTGGTCTGCGCCGCGGTGCTGCCGATCACCGCCACCCGGCTCACCCCACCGGAGGTGCCGTCGGTGCCGCGCCTGACGCTGTCGCGGCTGTACGCGATGGCGCCGGTGGCCACGGTCGCCGCCGGGCTGTCGGGCCTGGCGATGGGCGCGTTCTGGGGCCTGCTCCCGGTGTATGCCGGCGAGGTGGGCCTCGACAATGACGGCGTGGCCCGCTTCATGCTCACCGCCATTGCCGGCGGCGCGCTGCTGCAGTGGCCGCTGGGGCACATCAGCGACGGCCATGACCGGCGCGTCGGGCTGGTGGCGCTGTGCCTGGCCGCCGCCGGCATCGCCCTGGTGGCCGCGATGCCGATGATCCAACAGCAGACCTGGCTGTTGTTCGGGCTGTTCTTCTTCTATGGCGGCCTGGCGTTCGCACTGTATCCCTTCGCGGTGGCGCACATGCTCGATTACCTGCCGCGCCAGGACCTGCTGTCGGGCTGCTCCAGCCTGCTGCTGGTGCACGGCGTGGGCGCGGCGCTCGGCCCGGCGCTGGCCGGGGCGGCCATGCAGCAGTTCGGCCCGGCCGCCCTGCCCCTGTACTTCGCCGTGGTGCTCGGCGTGCTGGCCCTGTTCACCACCGCGCGCCTGCTCAGCTTCGACCGGCTGCGCACACACCCGGTGGTGTTCCGGCTGATGCTGCGCACCACGCCGGCGGCATTGGAATTGATGCCGGAAACGGACGTCGCTCCGCCGCCGGACACCCCTTCTCCCTCACCCAACGACACCGATAAGGAAGTGCATTGACTGTTTTGACACCCAACCCGTCCACCTCATCCCGCACGCCGGCGGCTCCCCCGGCCCAGCAACTGATTCTCGCCACCGACCTGGATGGCACCTTTCTCGCCGGCGATGCCGCCGCGCGCCACCGTCTGTACCGGCTGGTCGACCAGCACCCCGGTATCCGCCTGATCTTCATCACCGGCCGCGGCCTGGAAGCGGTGATGCCGCTGCTCTCCGATCCCGCCATTCCGCGCCCCGATTACGTTGTCTGCGATGTCGGCGCGACCGTGGTCGATGGCCACACCCTGCAGCCGCTGCAGCCCCTGCAATCGATGATCGACGCGCACTGGCCCGGCGAACAGGTGGTGGCGGCCGCGATGCGGCGGTTCACTGCACTGCAGCGCCAGGACGTGCCGCAGGAGCGGCGCTGCTCCTACTTCTGCGACCCGGCCACGCTGGCGCCGCTGCGCGCGCAGATCCAGGCGGCCGCGCAGGCACTGGGCTGCGATGTGCTGTATTCGGCCGACCGCTACCTGGACATTCTGCCGCCGGACACCGACAAGGGCCGCACCCTGGCTGCGCTGGCGCGCCTGCTGGACCTGCCGCGTGACCGCATCCTGGTGGCTGGCGATACCCTCAACGACCTCTCGATGTACACCGCTGGCTTCCGCGGCGTATGCGTGGGCGACTCAGAACCGGCGCTCACCGCCGCTACCACCGGGCTGGCGCACACCTACCATGCGCAGGCGCCGGGCTGCGGCGGCATCCTGGAGGCGATCGAGCACTTCGCCCTGCTGCCGGCCGATGATGCGTGGCTGAAGCCGCCTGCAGCCACGCGCGCCGAAGGCGCCGACCTGGTGATGCTTTACCACCGCATGCCCTTCGACGAAGTGATGGAAGACGGCGTGCTGGTGCAGCGCCCACCGCGCTCGCCCAACGGCATCATTCCCTCGCTGCTGAGCTTCTTCCAGGGCGGCCAGACCGGTTCATGGGTGGCCTGGGGCATCGACGACCCCAAGCGCGGCCCGTTCCAGACCCATATGGCGGTGGACGCCGAGCGCTACCCCACGCTGACGGCCGCGCGCGTGCCACTGACCCGGCAGGAAGTGGACATCTTCTACAAGCGCTTCTCCAAGGAAGCGTTCTGGCCGATGCTGCATGTGTTCTGGGAACGCGCGCGCTTCCGCGAGGACGACTGGCAGGTCTTCCTGAAGGTCAACCGGCGCTTCGCCGAAGCCACCGCCGCCGAAGCTGCGCATGGCGCCACCGTGTGGATCCACGACTACAACCTGTGGATGGTGCCGGCCACCCTGCGCGAGCTGCGCCCTGACCTGAAGATCGCCTTCTTCCACCACACCTACTTTCCGTCGGCTGATGTGTTCAACGTGGTGCCGTGGCGCCGCGAGATCATCGGCAGCCTGCTCTGCTGCGATTACATCGGCTTCCACATCCCGCGCCAGGTGGAGAACTTCGTGGATGTCGTGCGCGGCGCGATGCCGGCGGAGCGGTTGTCCTGGGAAAGCTGCGCGCCACGCTTCCTGACCTACGGCTGCGCGGTGGGGCTGGATACCATGACCACGCGCATCCGGGTCGGAGACCGTGAGGTGGCACTGGGTGCGCACCCGGTCGGCACGGATCTACGCCGCATCCACGATGTGCTGGCCCGGCCCAGCGTGCGCAACGACATCTTCAAGCTGCGCCGTGAGATCGGTGCGCGCAAGCTGGTGCTGTCGGTGGAGCGGCTGGATTACACCAAGGGTACGCTGGCCAAGCTGGAAGCGTTCGAGCGCTTGCTGGAGCAGCATCCGGACCGCCAGGGCAAGGTCACCCTGCTGATGGTGTGCGTGCCGGCCGCGCGCGAGATGACCGTGTACCGCACGCTGCAGAACCAGATCGAACAAGCGGTGGGCCGTATCAACGGGCGCTTCTCGCGGCTGGACTGGACCCCCGTGCGCTTCTTCGCACAGGCATTGCCGTTCGAAGAAGTGGTGGCGCATTACGCGGCCGCGCAGGTGATGTGGATCACCCCGCTGCGCGATGGCCTGAACCTGGTGGCCAAGGAATTCGTGGCCACCCATGGCATCGAAGGCAGCAATGGCGTGCTGGTGCTGAGTGAATTCGCTGGCGCGGCGGCCGAGTTGAAGGGCGCGGTACTGACCAACCCGCACGACCCGGCCGATCTGACCGCCGGGCTGCTGCAGGCGCTGTCGATGCCGGAAGAGGAGGCAGGCGGGCGCATGCGCCAGTTGTTCGGCAGCGTGGAGTATTACGACGTGGACCGCTGGGGGCGCGAGTTCCTTGGTGCGGTCAAGGAAACCGGCACCGCCTGACGCCGCAGTGATCAGCGCGCGTGCGCGCTGATCATTTTCTCGGCGATCACCGCCACCTGGCGCAGTGTGTCGTTGCGCCCGGCATCATCCACCGTGGCGCCCTGCAGGTAGCTGGCCAGCACCCACGGGGCGCCGCCGGCCAGTGGCCACAGGATGGCGATGTCGTTGGTGGTGTCCTCGCCATTGCTGCCGGTCTTGTCGCCCACCCGCCACGCCGGCGACAGCCCGGCACGCAGCCGCGTGTCACCGGTTTCGTTGTCGATCAGCCAGTCGGCCAGCTGCAGCCGCGAGGCTGGCGTGAGCACCTCCCCCAGCACGAACCGCTGCAGGCTGGCGGCCATCGCGGCGGGGCTGGTGGTATCGCGCGGATCATCGGGCGCGAACCGGTTCATGTCCGGCTCCAGGCGATCGTTGCGGGTCACCGCATCGCCATTGGCGCGCAGGAACGCAGTCACCCCTGCCGGTCCACCGACCACCCCCAACAGCAGGTTCGCCGCCGGGTTGTCGCTGGTGACCATGGTCGCGCGGCACAGGTCGCGCACGGTCAGGTCCTTGCCCACGTGGCGCTTGGTCACCGGTGCGTGGGAGAGCATGTCCTGCTGGCGCACCGGCAGCCGCCGGTCCAGCGACAGCGTGCCCTGGTCGGCCAGATGCAGCACCGTCGCCGAGAGCGCGAACTTGAAGGTGCTGCACATCGGGAAGCGCTCGTCCTGGCGATGGCCGATGCGGCGGCCGCTGGCCGTGTCGAGCAGGGTCACGCCGAGCCGCCCGCCACTGGCTTTTTCCAAGGCGGCGAAATCGGCTGCCTGCGGCTTGTCACCCGCCAGTGCGGTCGGCGGCGTCTTGGCCAACACGGTAGCGGCCAAGGCGGAAGCTGCGGCGGCACCGGTCATCTGGAGGAACTGGCGGCGGGCGAGCATTGGGTATCTCCGGGGCTGGGAAGTGGCCATGGAAGCATTTCGGGCCACAGGCCACCAGCGAGTATTCTCAACGGGAGGCATGAGCAGGATTCATGGCATGGTGCTAAAGGCAGGGTTACCTCGCATGGCGTCCACCCGTGGTAGCGCCGACCGCAGGCCCTGCCGGCGTTACCATTACCCATCAAGATTCCTCACGACTCGCCCATGCTTCGTCCCCAGCTCCCGCTCAACGCGTTGCGTGCCTTCGAGGCCGCCGCGCGCCATCAGAACTTCACCCGCGCCGCGCTGGAGCTGTGCGTGAGCCAGGCTGCGCTGAGTCACCAGATCCGTGGGCTGGAAGAGCGGCTGGGCGCGGTGCTGTTCCACCGGCTGCCGCGAGGGGTGGCCTTGACCGACGAAGGGGCGCGCCTGTATCCGGTGCTGAACGAGGCCTTCGACCGCATCGCGGTGAGCCTGGACCGGTTCGTGGGCGGGCATTTCCGCGAAGTGCTCGGGGTCGGCGTAGTGGGCACGTTCGCCACCGGTTGGCTGCTGCCGCGGCTGGCCGACTTCAACGCACGGCACCCCGATATCGAGCTGCGCCTGCAGACCCACAACAACCGCATCGACCTGGCCGGCGAAGGGTTGGACTTGGCGATCCGCTTCGGCGATGGCGACTGGCAGGGCCAGGTGTGCACCCCGGTGCTGGCGGCGCCCTTCGCACCGGTGTGCGCGCCGGCACTGGCGCGGACGCTGCGGCAACCGCGCGACCTGGCCAGCGTGGCACTGCTGCGCTCCTACCGCAGTGATGAGTGGCCGCAGTGGCTGCAGGCTGCTGGCGTGGCCGAGTTGGAGGCGCGCGGGCCGGTGTTTGATTCGTCATTGACGCTGGCCAGCGCGGCCGCCGCCGGTGCCGGCGTGGCGTTGCTGCCATTGAGAATGTTCGAACAGGACCTGGCGCAGGGACGGTTGGTGCAGCCGTTCGCGCAGACGCTGGAGCTGGGGAGTTATTGGCTGACGCGGTTGCGTTCGCGGGCGGAGAGCGAGGCAGGCAAGCGTTTCAGGGTGTGGCTGGAAGCGCAGGCGTAGGGGCACGCCATGCGTGTCCGGGTTTCGTTCGGGCATTCCGTGGACACGCATGGCGTGTCGCTACGCGGGCAGGTTTGTGCCGACCAATGGTCGGCACGGGCCTTCAGGCCATCAATTCCATCCACGCGGCTTCGGCTTTTTCCAGCTGCTGCGCGGTGGTTTCGCGGTCGCGGCCGAGCACCGCCATGCGGGTGGCGTCGGCGTAGTTGACCGGGTCGGCCAGTTGGCGGTCCAGCTCGGCCAAGCGAGCTTCCAGCTCGTTGACCTTGGCTTCGGCGCTGGCCAGCTTCACCGGGTTGACGGTCTTCTTCGGCGGCAGCGGCGGGGTTGGCGGCACCGGCTCCGGCGCGGCAGCGGCCATCTTCTGTTTGGTGCCCTGCGCGGCCGGGCGCGAACGCAGCCACGCTGCGTACTCGTCCAGGTCGCCGTCGAACGGCTCCACCACACCGTCAGCCACGCGCCAGAAGGTGTCGCAGACCAGGCCGATCAGGTGGCGGTCGTGCGAGACCATCACGATCGCCCCTTCGAAGGTCGCCAGCGCTTCGGCCAGCGCTTCGCGCATTTCCAGGTCAAGGTGGTTGGTCGGTTCGTCGAGCAGCAGCACGTTCGGCTGCTGCCAGGCAATCATCGCCAGCGCCAGGCGCGCGCGCTCACCACCGGAGAAACCATCCACCGGCTCGAACGCACGGTCGCCGGCGAAGTTCCACTTGCCGAGGAAATCGCGGAAGGACTGGTTGCTGCCATCCGGGGAGATGTCCCGGAAGTGGTCCATCGGCGACTGGCCTTCATGCAGCGACTCCACCGTGTGCTGGGCGAAGTAGCCGATGCGCAGGTCCGGGTGCGCCGAGCGATCGCCGGACACCGGGTCCAGCTCACCGACCAGGGTCCGCACCAGCGTGGTCTTGCCCGCGCCGTTGGGTCCCAGCAGGCCGATGCGCTGCCCCGCCTCCAGGCCGAAGCCCACGTTGTGCAGGATCACCGCGTCCGGGCTGTAACCGGCATCCACATCGTTGAGGCGGATCAGCGAGAACGGCAGCTTGGCCGGCGGCGCGAACTCGATGCGGAACTCGCGCTCGGCGCGCACCGCTTCGGTGCCGGTCAGTTTGGCCAGGCGCTTCATGCGGCTCTGTGCCTGCGTTGCCTTGCTGGCCAGCGCCTTGAACCGGTCGATGAAGCTCTGCAGGTGGGCGCGCTCGGCCTGTTCCTTCTCGTGCGCGATCTGCTGCTGGCGCAGCTGTTCGGCGCGCTGGCGCTCGAAGTCGGTGTAGCCGCCCGGGTACAGCTTGGCGCCGCCGCCATGCAGGTGCAGGGTGTGGGTGGCCACGTTGTCGAGGAACTCGCGGTCATGCGAGATCAGCAGCAGCGTGCCCGGGTACTTGAGCAGCCATTGTTCCAGCCAGAACACCGCGTCCAGGTCGAGGTGGTTGGTCGGTTCGTCGAGCAGCAGCAGGTCGCTGGGCATCATCAGCGCGCGCGCCAGGTTCAGTCGCGCGCGCCAGCCACCGGAGAACGTCGCCACCGGCCGTGAATGGGTATCGGACGGGAAGCCCAGGCCATGCAGCAGCTTGCCCGCACGGGATTCGGCATCGTACGCACCGATCTCGGCCATCTTCTGGTGCGCATTGGCCACCGCTTCCCAGTCCTCGCGCGCGGTCGCCTCGGCTTCCTCGCGCAGCACGGCCGCCACTTCGGTGTCGCCTTCCAGCACGAACTGCAGCGCCGGGTCCTGCAGCGCCGGGGTTTCCTGGGCCACGCTGGCGATGCGGATCTTGCCGGGCAGGTCCACATCGCCCTTGTCGGCCTCCAGCTCGCCCTGCACGGCCGCGAACAGGCTGGACTTGCCGGCTCCGTTGCGGCCGACCACGCCCACGCGGTAGCCCGCATGCAGGGTCAGGTCGACATTGGACAACAGCAGCCGCTCGCCGCGGCGCAAGGCGAAGTTACGAAGGGAAATCATCTGGGGGGTCCATATAACGGAATGGAATGTGCTGGTGAGCACCTTTCCTGCGACGCAATTCTAGCGTTAACGAATACTTGACGCGCCCCGGGATGCGCGGCAGGCCTCGTCTCTCTCCCACGAACCTGCCTGCGCTTTCCCCGGGACCCTCCCCCGCCTGATTGACCGAATCTTGCTAAACCGTTGCTTTTGCAACGTTTTTTCAATTTGACAGTCAGTAAAAATACCGTTAATCCGTTACTTGCGCACCGCAACACCCGCCCTCGCTGACCCGCTTTGCCGAAGTCGTGATGTCGCCCGGTGCCGCCTTGTCCCAACCGGAGCCACATCCTGATGAACCGCAAGACCCGTACGCTTGCCGCCGCTGTTGCCGTCGCCCTCGGGGCCTCCGCCTTCAGTGTCGCCGCCCAGGACGCCCCTGCCCGCGCCACCGCCAACACCCTGGATACGGTCATCGTGACCGGCACCCGCGTGGCCGACCGCACCGTGGCCGAGTCGCAGTCGCCGATCGACATCATCACCCCCGAGGCGCTGCAGTCCACCGGCACCACCGAACTGGCCACCGCGCTGGCGCGTGCCCTGCCCTCGCTGAACTTTCCGCGCCCGGCGCTGACCGATGGCACCAGTGGCATCCGCCCGGCGCAGCTGCGCGGCCTGTCCCCGGACCAGGTACTGGTGCTGGTCAACGGCAAGCGCCGCCACACCTCGGCCCAGATCAACGTCAACGGCAGCATTGGCCGCGGCTCGTCGGCGGTGGACATCAACGCCATTCCGATCGCCTCCATCGAGCGCGTCGAAGTGCTGCGCGACGGCGCCTCGGCGCAGTACGGCTCGGACGCCATCGCCGGCGTGATCAACATCGTGCTCAAGGGCTCCAGCGCGGGCGGCAGCCTGGCCCTGGATGCCGGCCAGTACTCGGCCGGCGACGGCAACAAGTACCAGCTCTCCGGCGATACCGGCATCGGCTTCGCCGACGGCCGCGGCAGCGTGCACGTGGCCGGCCAGATCACCCAGCAGGACGAAAGCAACCGCGCCGGGCCCTACCAGGGCACCACGCCGAACACCGGCAACTTCCCCAGCGTGGGCCAGACCACCTTCGTGGTCGGCGACCCGCAGGTGGATGCCACCGCCGCCTCGGCCAATGCCAGCTTCCAGTTCAGCGACCACGTGTCGGCCTACGCCACCGCGCTGGCCAGCAACCGTGACATCACCTCGTTCGCGTTCTACCGCTCGCGCACCAACAGCGGCCAGGGCGCGCTGCTGGCGCAGACCTACCCGGACGGCTTCGTGCCGGAAATCAACCAGTATTCCAAGGACCGTTCGCTGGTGGCCGGCGTGAAGGGCGACACCGAAAGCGGCTGGACCTGGGACGTGAGCTACAATCACGGCACCAACAAGATCGACTTCCACACCCGCAACAGCATCAACTACGCGTTGGGCGTGGACAGCCCGCGTTCGTTCTACGCCGGTGCGCTGGAATACACCCAGGACATCGGCAACGTAGACATCACCAAGCAGCTGGACTGGGGCCTGGCCTACCCGGTCACGCTGTCCTTCGGCGGTGAGTACCGCCGTGAGAAGTGGGAACAGAGCGCGGGCGAGCCCAATTCCTACTTCGGCACCGGTGCGCAGGGCTTCGGCGGTTTCACCCCGCTCAATGCCGTCGATGCCGACCGCGACAACTACGCCGTCTACGCCGGCCTGGAAGCGGACCTGACCGACAAGTTCTCGGCCGGCGTCACCGGCCGCTATGAGGATTACTCGGACTTCGGCGACAAGTTCTCCGGCAAGCTGTCGGCCCGCTACGCCTTCACCGACAAGGTCGCGCTACGTGCCACCGCCTCGTCCGGCTTCCGCGCCCCGTCGCTTGCCCAGCAGAGCTACCAGGCGGTGACCAGCACCATCGTCAACGGCGTGTTTGTCGAACGCGGCACCTTCCCCACCACCAGCACCGCCGCGCAGGCGCTGGGCGCCAGCCCGCTGAAGGCCGAAAGCTCCACCTCCTACAGCGTGGGCCTGGTGCTGCAGCCGATCGACCGCCTCTACCTGACCGTGGATGCGTACCAGATCGACATCGACGACCGCATCATCCTGTCCACCAACATCACCACCAACGCTGCCACCAATGCGCTGCTGGCCGACCTGGGCCTCCCGCAAGTCACCGCGTTCTCCTACTTCACCAACGGCGTGGATACCCGCACCCGCGGCGTGGACGCGGTGTCCAGCTACACCATCCCGTTCAGTGCCAGCTCGCTGGAACTGACCGCGGCCTACAGCTACAACGACACCGAGGTGAAGAAGTTCATCGCCTCCCCGGCCGTGTTCGGCTCGCTGGGCCTGACCCAGTCGCTGATCGGCCGCGATGAAGTGGGCCGCATCGAAGACAGCTACCCGCGTGACAAGACCATCCTGAGCGGCACCTGGCGTTCGGACCACTGGGACCTGAACCTGGCCGCCACCCGCTACGGCTCGTTCACCGTGCGCAATTCGGCGACCCCGACCCGCGACCAGACCTACGATGCCTCGTGGGTGCTCGATGCCTCGGTGGCCTACAAGCCCAGCGAGAACTGGACCCTGACCCTGGGTGCGGACAACCTGCTGGACGAGTACCCCGACCGCACCGTGGACCTGCAGAACTCCACCTGGGGCATGCTCCCGTACAGCAACTACTCGCCGTACGGCTTCAATGGCGCTTACGTGTACGGCCGCGTGACCTATAAGTGGTGATGATCGGCTGACACCGGATCCGGCAGGCCGCAGCGCGGTTTGCCGGATCGGGCCGCATCGGTGAAAATCGGGGCATCCCCCAAGTTGCGAGCCCCGATGCACCATGACACCGACCTGATCAACATCGTCGCCGTTGGCCTTGGGCTCGCCTTCATCCTGGGTGCGCTGGCCAACAAGCTGCGTTTGTCTCCGCTGGTCGGTTACCTGGTTGCGGGCATCTGCGTAGGACCGTTCACTCCCGGCTTCGTCGCCGACCAGGCGTTGGCCAACCAGCTGGCCGAAATCGGCGTGATGCTGCTGATGTTCGGTGTCGGCCTGCACTTCTCATTGAAAGACCTGATGGCGGTCAAGGCGATCGCCATTCCCGGCGCGGTCGGCCAGATCCTGGTCGCCACCCTGCTGGGCTGGGGCCTTGCCTGGCTGATGGGCTGGCCGGTGATCCACGGCGTGGTGTTCGGCTTCGCGTTGGCCACCGCCAGTACCGTGGTGCTGCTGCGCGCAATGGAAGAACGCCGCCTGCTGGAAACCCAGCGCGGCAAGATCGCGGTCGGCTGGCTGATCGTCGAAGACCTGGCCTGCGTGCTGGCCCTGGTGATGATGCCGGTGCTGGCCGGCGTGTTCGGCCCGGATGCCGCCAATGAAACCCACACCGTCGGCAGCGTGCTGGCCAGCATCGGCTGGACCTTCGTGCAGCTGGGCCTGTTCGTGGCGGTGATGCTGGTGGTCGGCCGGCGGGTCATTCCGTGGATCCTGGAGCGCATTGCCGGTACCGGCTCGCGCGAACTGTTCACCCTTGCGGTGCTGGCCATCGCACTGGGCGTGGCGTTCGGCTCGGCCATGCTGTTCGGCGTGTCGTTCGCGCTGGGCGCGTTCTTCGCCGGCATGCTGCTCAACGAATCCGAGCTCAGCCACAAGGCCGCCAACGATTCACTGCCGCTGCGCGATGCTTTCGCGGTGCTGTTCTTCGTCTCGGTGGGCATGCTGTTCAACCCGGCCATCCTGGTCGAACACCCGTGGCAGGTGCTGGCCACCGCCGCCATCATCATGTTCGGCAAGTCCGCTGCCGCGTTTTTCATCGTGCGTGCGTTCGGCCACCCCAACGGCACCGCGCTGACCATTTCGGCCAGCCTGGCGCAGATCGGCGAGTTCGCCTTCATCATCGCCGGCCTGGGCGTGAGCCTGAAGATCCTGCCGCCCACCGGCCAGGCACTGGTGCTGGCCGGCGCGCTGATCTCGATCATGCTCAACCCGCTGGTGTTCGGCCTGCTCGACCGCTGGCTGGTGAAGCACCAGGAGACCCCCGCCGCCGCCGTGGAAACCGAATTGCCGCCCGGCCCCTCGCTGGACCTGCACGACCACGCCATCGTGATCGGCTACGGCCGGGTCGGCAGCGCGCTGGCGCAGGTGCTGCGTGACCGCGGCGTGCCGGTGCTGGTGATCGATGACAACAAGGAGCATGTGGCCGAAGCACACGCCGCCGGGCTGCCGGCGATCCGTGGCAGTGCCGCCTCCGACCGCGTGCTGGCCGAAGCCCATCCCGAACGCGCCAAGATCGCGGTGCTGGCCATTCCGCAGCCGCTGGAGGCGGGCGAAACCCTGGCCAAGCTGCGCGCGCTCAACCCGGGCCTGACCCTGCTGGCGCGGGCGCACAGCGACGCCGAGGTCAAGCACCTGCTCGAACACGGCGCCGACGGCACGGTGATGGCCGAACGCGAACTGGCGTACTCGCTGGCCGAAATGGTCATGGCCACCCCGCCCTACCGCAACATCGGCAAGCACACCATTCCGGTGGTTTAACGGGCCGCCAGCGGCACGCAGATATCGGCGCGCAGGATCGTCTCGGGGACGTCCTCAGGGTCGTCCAGATCCGCAGCGCGTGTCGGATCTTGCGCACCTGAGGGCGGATCGTAGCGCTTCGGCGTCCTCCGGTGTGATGGCGATCCGGTCCGTAATGAGCACCGCGTTGCGGAAGCGGGCCCGGGTCTGGCAAACGCAACTACTCCCATGGGCAACTTCGGCACGCGCGTGCACTGTGCATCGCACCGGCGCCCCGCCACCTGCACCGCAGCGGCCACGGCGCTCCCTCAACGAGGAGGTTGTTATGCCGCTCGATATTTCGTTGGTCCGCCGCGCCCAGGGCGAGTTCAACAACAGGATCGCGCAGCCTCGCGGCGTGCAGGCGCTGCCAGGCCGGACGGGCCCGCTGACGGTACGAAACGGCCAGCAATGGCTGGTTGCCGCACTGGCCCTATCCTCGGCGATGGCCATCGGTCGCATGCCGCCGCGCGGCGTGAGGGCGCCGGCGGGCGACCCGATGCCATTGCCGGGCGCCAGGGCGCAGGGGGGCATCGATCACCAGGCCGTGCCGATGCTCGGCGATGCGCCAACGGCGCCCGTGGTCGCACTCGAACATATCGCCAATGGCGCCACGCTCGGCTGCATCGCGTCCCCCCGGCACTGTCCGCAGACGCTGGCCGCCAGCCTGCTGACCTACGGAGCGCTGACGGCCAGCACGATAGGAAGCGGTGTGTTGGGCTACGCACTGGGGCGTTCCACTGCGCCCGCAGCCGGCACCGAAGCGTCGCGAGAGTCATCCCCGTCCCTGCCGCAGTCGCTGTATGCGCTGCTGCCGGACGAGCAGCGCATGCAGCTGCTGCAGATCGTCCGCGACTGCGGCACCGATGCGGCGGCCTGCACCGCCCCGGCGATCCGGTCGCTGCTGCAGGAACTCCCTGAAGCCACCCGTCGGCAGATCATGGTGACGCTGGGCGTGGCCCGCCATGCTGAAACGCACACGCACGGCGGCTGGCCCGCCGGTGCCGACGCGGCCGCACTGGCGCCCATGCTGTCTTGGGTGGATTGGGCGGCGGACCTGCTGGGCAGCGTGGTGAGCCCGGCGCAGGCATGCTTCCAGCTGGATCTGGAGCAGATCGCACAGGCCACACTGGAGGCACAACAGCCGGGCATGACCGGTGCACAGCGCGAGGTAGCCGCCAACATCGCGCGTTTCGACACGCTTCGTGCGCTGTTCCGGCGCGACGGGCACACGCTGCAGCAGCTGCCGTTCTCCGGCAGCACCCGCGACTCCTTCGGCTTCGACCGGACCTATAACGGCTGCAATCTGATGTTGGAGTTTGCCGGCGCCGGCACCCCCCGACGCACGTTGATGGTGCTCGCCCATGGCGACATGACCGGCGCGCGCGAAGGCTCCAGCGGTGCCAGCGACAACGGCACCGGGCTGGCCACACTGCTGGCGCTGGCACGGAAGCTGGGCGCGGCAACGCTGCCCGACGGCGTTCGCGTCCAACTGCTGGTGTCGGATCTGGAGGAGCACGGCATGCTCGGCGCCAAAGCCTTCGTCGAACGATGCCTGGCGCAGGCCAGCTGCCCCGATGTGGCGCTCAATCTGGACATGACCGGGCGCGGCGACGGCATGACGTTGTCCGGCTCGGACCGCCACCACTTCTACATGGACGGTGATTCGCGTGCGCTGCAGCCACCGCCGGCTCCGGTCACCGCCGCCGAAGCGCAGCTGCGTGGGCTGCTCGAAGCCGCTGCCGGCCAGGTCGGCCTGACCGTGCATGACAGCGCGGGCTGGGTAATGCAGTCCGACCATATTCCCTTCCAGCGCGACGGCGTGCCGGCGCTGGGAATGAACCTGGCCGATGCGGCCGACATCACGCTTGAACGCGACATGCAGCAGGCGCGTACGCGGTTGTGGCTGGCCAATGCGGAGGTGGACTGGAGCCGGTTCGAGCACTACCTCAATGGCACCCTGGGACCGGATGAGACGCAGGCGATGGAAACGCGGATGGACGCCATGGAACACGCCATGCACACCTACAAGGCGTTGCCACTGTCACGCGCGATGGCCAACATCCACAACCGCCACGACCAGCTCGACCAGGTCGACCCGCGTCGCGCCATGGCCGCGCTCGCCGTGATCGAGAATGCCATCGACGCGTGGGTGCACGCGCCGGCGCCCTGATGAAAACCCACCCCGGCCGGCCCGCACCGGCCGGGGTGGTCCCGCCTCACGCCTTGGCCAGCGCCTGCTCCAGATCGGCCAGCAGGTCGTCAACGTGTTCGATGCCGATCGACAACCGCACGGTGTCTTCGCTCACCCCGGCGCGTTCCAGTTCCGCCGCGTCCAGCTGGCGGTGCGTGGTCGATGCCGGATGGGTGGCCAGCGACTTGGCATCGCCCAGGTTCACCAACCGGGTAAACAGCCGCAGGGCATCCAGGAAGCGCGCACCCGCCGCGCGGCCACCCGGCAGGCCGAAGGTCAGCACACCCGAGCCATGCCCGCGCAGGTAACGCTGCACCAGCGCGTGCTCGGGGTGATCGGGCAGCGCTGCGTAGTTCACCCACGCCACCTTGGCGTGGTCGCGCAGGAAACCGGCAATGGCGAGCGCGTTGGCATTGATCCGGTCCAGCCGCAGCGCCAGCGTTTCGATGCCCTGCAGGATCAGGAAGGCATTGAACGGCGACAGTGCCGCGCCGGTATTGCGCAGCGGCACCACCCGGGCACGCCCGATGTAGGCCGCAGGACCCAGCGCCTCGGTATAGACCACGCCGTGGTAGCTCACGTCCGGCTCGTTGAGGCGGCGGAAGCGCTGCTTGTGTTCGGCCCACGGGAACCGGCCCGAATCCACGATCGCCCCGCCGACGCTGGTGCCGTGCCCGCCCAGGTATTTGGTCAGCGAGTGCACCACGATGTCGGCGCCGAAGTCGAACGAGCGCTGCAGGTACGGGGTGGCCACCGTGTTGTCGACGATCAGCGGCACCCCGTGCGCATGCGCGATGTCGGCCACCGCCTGGATGTCGGTGATGTTGCCGCGCGGGTTGCCGATGGATTCGACGAACACCGCCTTGGTGCGGTCATCGATGAGGCCGGCGAACGCATCCGGGTCGCGGTAATCGGCGAACCGGGTCTGGATGCCGAACTGCGGCAGGGTGTGCGCGAACAGGTTGTAGGTGCCTCCATACAACGCGCTGGACGCCACGATGTTGTCGCCCGCTTCGGCGATGGTCTGGATCGCATAGGTGATGGCCGCCTGCCCCGATGCCAGCGCCAGTGCGCCGATGCCGCCTTCCAGCGCCGCCAGGCGCTGCTCCAGCACGTCGGTGGTCGGGTTCATGATGCGCGTGTAGATGTTGCCTGGCACCTTGAGGTCGAACAGGTCCGCCGCGTGCTGGGTATCGTCGAATGCGTAGGCCACGGTCTGGTAGATCGGCACCGCCACCGCGCGCGTGGTCGGGTCCGGGCGATACCCGCCATGCACGGCGATGGTTTCCGCTTTCCACGGCGGCAGCGAGGTGTCCGGTTCCGACATCGTGAGGTCTCCGCGCACGGTGCGTGCGAAAACGCACCATAGCCGAGCCTCACCGCGCCCTGTCATGCCGGTTGCTCATGAGCACCGTCGCTGCGGTGATGTGCAGGGTGCGTTTCGTACCAATCCTATGTGCGTTCTGCGCGCCCGTGGTCATGATCGCGCTCCGCCTGCGACGGCAGGCACCCACACGACTGATAGTGGAGGTCACGCCATGCGTGCCGATGCCGTACAACAACACCGCCGCAGCGTGGGCGAATTTCATCGGTCGCTGCGCGGCCAACAGCCCGCGCAGGATCACGCCCGGCACCAGCGGTTCGGTAGCGCCCATCCACCGCTGCTGCGCGTTGGCAACGCGGGCGTGCTCACCCTTGCCGCGCTCTCCAGCCTGATCGTACCGGCGTCCGCGTCGGCCGCGGCGCGCGCGGATTCGACGCCGCCGGTACGGCCGGCGCTGCTGCCTGGTGCGGGCGCGTCGCGGGGCGAGGCGTACCTGGCCGTGCCGGCGCAGGATCCATTGAACGGAATTGCTTCAGCGACCGCTGCAGGCTGCCTGTCGCGACCCCGCCAGTGTCCGCAACTCCTCGCCGGTGCCGCCGTCACCGCGCTGGGCGGTGCGCTCGTCGGCGGGTGGTTGGGCTACCAGGCTGGCCACCGCGCAGCCCGGGACGAGTGCGATACACGCTTCGCGGGTCTCCCTGCCGCCGACTCGCAGGTTCAGACGCCGGAGACCGCCGATGGCCTACCCCCGCCGATGCGCTTCAGCCCGGCCGACCTCGATCCTGCCCACTCGCCGTGCGACTCGCTGTACGACCATGTCAATGCGCGTTGGCACGCCACCGCAACCCGGCCGGACGACCAGTCGCGCTGGGACGTACCGGCCATGCTGCAGGATCGATCCCTGGCCCTGCAGCGGCGGTTGGCCGAGCAGGCGGCAAGGCTTGAGCTGCCTACGCCTGCCGAAAGAATCGTCGCCGATCTCTGGACGACCGGCATGAACCAGCACCGGATCAACGCCGAAGGCATCTCCCCTTTGCGCGATGAACTCGCCGCGATCGACGGGCTTCAGTCACCCGCCCAGATCGAGGCCCATCTGCATGCACTCACCGCCGCCGGGATCAACCCGGTGTTCGGCTTTGGCGTGGACCGCGACATGGACGCGCGCGATACGCAGATCGCCTACGCCTTCCAGGGCGGCCTCGGGATGCCGGATCGCAGCTACTACCTGACGGACGACCACGTCGAAGCCGCGCTGGGCTACCGCGCGCATGTTGCCCATGTGCTGCGCCTGGCCGGAGACGCACCGGCCGACGCCGAACGCCAGGCCGATGCGGTATTGGCGCTGGAACGCCGGTTCGCCAATGCGTCCACTCCATGGGAGGAGTTGAACGCCAACCTCACCCATTACTACCATCCGGTCAGCCTGGCAGAGGCCGACGCGCTGACGCCCGGGTTCCGCTGGAGCGCGCTGTTCCAGTCGCTGGGCGTGGCCCCTCCCGACCGCTTCTCGCTGCCCACGCCCGGATTCCACCAGGAGGTCGCTGCGGCCCTGACCACGGAGGATCCGGCCACCTGGCGCGCCTACCTGCGCTTCCATACGCTGGATTCGGCCAGCCCGTTCCTGGGCGACGACTTCGTGCGTGCGCACCACGCCTTCCACGCGCGCACGCTGCAGGGCCAGGATGCGATGCCACCGCGCTGGAAGCAGGTGCTGGCCGCCATCGAGCGGGTGGCGGGCGAAGCGATCAGCGAGCTGTATGTGCCGGTCGCATTTCCCACCGAAACGCGCGAGGCCGTCAATGCGCTGGTCGAGCAGATCACCGCTGCATTGAAACGCCGCCTGCAGGTCGTGCCCTGGATGGACCCCGATACCCGCGCCACGGCCCTGCGCAAGGCGGACCGGCTTCGTACCCGCATCGGCCACCCCGAGCACTGGCCCGACTGGTCCGGACTGCACACCGAATCCTGCGGCTACCTGCGCAACCTGCGCCGGGCAACCGCTTTCGTACAGCGCAGGGAACTGGCGCGACTGGGCGCGCCGGTGGACCCTTCAACCTGGCGGATGACCGCGCAGACCGTCGACGGTTACTACGACATGCTGGAGGAAGAACCCTACATCGCCCTCTCGGCGGCGCTGCTGCAGCCGCCCTACTTCGACATCGACGCCGGTCCCGTCAACTACGGTGCGATCGGGGTGGTGATCGGGCATGAGCTGTCGCATGCGTTCTCCGCCGAATCCAGCCAGTTCGGCATCGACGGCGGCCTGCAGGGGTGGTGGAGCGACGCCGACCACCAGCGCTACGCCGCGCTGTCAGCGCGCTTGGCGGCACAGTTCGACCAGCAGCAGGTCGACGGCGTGGCGATCAACGGACAGCTGACAGCCAGCGAGAACATGGCCGATCTGGGCGGACTGTCCATTGCCCTGGACGCGCTGCTGCATGTCACGGACAACCAGACCGATCCGGTGCCGGACAGGCTGGGCATCGTGCGGGACTTCTTCGTGGGCGGGGCCGTTACCCACCGCCGCCTGCACACCGCCCAGCGGTTGCGGCAGGACGCGGAAACCGACGTCCACGCCTTCGGCGCCCCGCGCGCCAATGTGGGCCCGGCCAATCTGCCGGCCTATGCCCAAGCCTTCAACTGCACGCCGGGAACACCGATGACCCGCACCGATGCGGAACGGGTGGTCTACCTCTGATCCGTCTGGAGCGGGGACCGCAACTCACATTTCAAACTGCCAGCTGAACGTGCATACTCCGCGACGGTCGCCCGGGAAGCTTCCGGCGACGTCGCAGCAGGGGCGGGGTCCCTGCGATTGTCACCAAGGGACGGAACATGCGCTTTGCCTTACGCACACTGCTGGCGGCTGCGCTGCTGTCGGGCAGCTTCGCCTGCCTGGCCCAGACGGCCACCGGCACGCTGGTCATGGAAGTGGACAAGCTGCAATCGGAAGTACCGCTCAGCAAGGAACTGCAGGAACTGATCCGCACCGGCGGCGTGGACTGGGGCATCAAGGGCAACGAACTGGTGCTCACCGTGGTCGATACCCGGTACCTCGACTTCGACTACGGCTTCACCACCCGCTATGGGTACCGGCACGCGTTGCAGCTGCCGGTGGGCAACTACCGGATCACCGCCGTGAGCCGGGAACCCCGCCGCAGCTACAGCGAACAGCGGCTGCTGGACCGGGCGACGTTCGTGAACCGCAACGTGGCGTCTTTCACGATCGAAGCCGGCAAGACCGTCACCGTGCAGGTGGGGCCCGTGATCATGGATGAGGACGCCCTCAATCCGGCGGTATTCATCCCCACCCTGTTCGCCAGCGTGTCCAGCGCGGACGGCGGCGCACCGGGCGGCGCAGCGCCCCGGCGTAAAGCAGTCACCCTGCGCGACAACAGCTCCACCGCCTGGCCGGATTACCGCGGCCCCATCAAGTTCATTCCACGCTGACCAAGGACGACATATGCGTTTTGCCATCCGTTTTGCATTGGCTTCGGTGCTGCTGCTGGGCAGCTTCACCAGCTCGGCCGAATCCGAAACCGGTACCGGTACGCTGGTACTGGATCTCAAGCCGTTCCGTTCCGAAGTGGCACTCAAGCCCAAGATCGAATCGCAGCTCAAGACCGGCGGCATCGAGTGGGGGCTGCGTGATGGGCAGATGGTGGTCACCCTGCTCAACAAGCGCTTCGTCGATTTCGATGTGAACTACATGACCCGTTACGGCAGCACCCAGACGCTGCAGCTGCCTGCCGGCACCTACCGCCTGACCACGGTCGGGTTCGAACCGCACACCGGTTTCAGCGTGGAGAAAGTGCTGGCCAAGGGTGCCTACGTGAACCCGGACGTCCTGTCATTCACGGTGGAGGCCGGCAAGACCACCACGATGACCATGGAGCCGCTGATCGTCGACGAAGAGCGCACGCTGTTCGCCACCTTCTTCACTCCCACGCTGTTCACCACCGTGGCGGTGGAAGGCAGCGCCGACACCACGGCAGCGCCCGCCGAGCCGGTGGCGCTCAACGTGCGCGACGAGCGGTCCATCTCGTGGCCCGATTACAAGGGGCCGCTGAAGTTCGTCGCCAAGTAACGAAAAAAAGGCCCCGGGAAACCGGGGCCTTCTGTTTGGATCACATCGCCACTCAACCCTTGGCGAATGCCAGCCGGCCTTCGGCCGCATCCACCTGGATCACATCGCCGCCGACGAAGTCGCCGGACAGGATCTTCTGTGCCAAGGGGTTCTCCAGCTGCGCCTGGATCGCGCGCTTGAGCGGGCGGGCACCGTAGATCGGATCGAAGCCGACGTTGCCCAGCAGCTCGAACGCCGCATCGCTGACCTCGATGCGCAGGCCGCGTTCGGCCAGCCGCTTCTCCAGGCCCTGCATCTGGATACGGGCGATCTGCTTGATCTGCACCTTGTCCAGCGGGTGGAACACCACGATGTCGTCCAGCCGGTTGATGAACTCCGGGCGGAAGTGCGCCTGCACCACGCCCATCACCGCCGCCTTCATCTGCGTGTAGGCCTCCGGACTGTCATCGCTGGACATGTCCTGGATCTGGTGCGAGCCCAGGTTGGAGGTCATCACGATGACGGTGTTGCGGAAGTCCACGGTGCGACCCTGGCCATCGGTGAGGCGGCCATCGTCCAGCACCTGCAGCAGGATGTTGAACACATCGGTGTGCGCCTTCTCCACTTCGTCGAGCAGGATCAGCGAGTACGGGCGGCGACGCACGGCCTCGGTGAGGTAACCGCCTTCTTCGTAGCCCACGTAACCCGGGGGCGCACCGATCAGGCGCGCCACGCTGTGCTTTTCCATGAACTCGCTCATGTCGATGCGGATCATGGCGTCGCTGCTGTCGAACAGGAACTCGGCCAGCGACTTGCACAGCTCGGTCTTGCCCACGCCGGTCGGGCCCAGGAACAGGAACGAACCGCTCGGCCGGTTCGGGTCGGACAGGCCGGCACGAGAACGGCGCACCGCATCGGAGACGACCTTGATCGCCTCTTCCTGGCCCACCACCCGCTCATGCAGCACATCTTCCATGCGCAGCAGCTTGTCGCGCTCGCCTTCCAGCATGCGGTTGACCGGAATGCCGGTCCAGCGCGAGACCACTTCGGCGATCTCCTCGGCGGTAACCCGGTCCTGGACCAGCTTGAACTCGGTGCTCTCCACTTCCTGCGCGGCGTGCAGCTGCTTCTCCAACTGCGGCAGCTGGCCATACTGCAGCTCGCTCATGCGGCCGAAATCCTGGCGCCGCTGCGCCGCTTCAAGTTCCAGCTTCACCTGTTCGATCTGCTCCTTGATCTTGGTGGTGCCCTGCAGCGCGGCCTTCTCCGACTTCCAGATCTCGTCCAGGTCGGAGAACTCGCGCTCCAGCGCATCGATCTCGGTTTCCAGGTCGGCCAGGCGCTGGCGCGAGGCGTCGTCCTTTTCCTTCTTCAGCATCTCGCGCTGGATCTTGAGCTGGATCAGGCGCCGTTCCAGGCGGTCCAGTTCTTCCGGCTTGGAGTCGATCTCCATGCGGATGCGCGAGGCCGCCTCGTCCATCAGGTCGATGGCCTTGTCCGGCAGCTGGCGGTCGGCAATGTAACGGTGCGACAGCGTGGCCGCGGCCACGATCGCCGGGTCGGTGATCTCCACCCCGTGGTGCACGGCGTACTTTTCCTTCAAGCCACGCAGGATCGCGATGGTGTCTTCCACGCTCGGCTCGCCCACGAACACCTTCTGGAAGCGGCGCTCCAGTGCGGCATCCTTCTCGATGTACTTGCGGTACTCGTCCAGGGTGGTGGCACCCACGCAGTGCAGCTCGCCACGCGCCAGCGCCGGCTTGAGCATGTTGCCCGCGTCCATCGCGCCATCGGCCTTGCCCGCGCCGACCATGGTGTGCAGTTCGTCGATGAACAGGATGATCTGGCCTTCGCTCTTGGCCAGGTCATTCAGCACGCCCTTCAGGCGCTCTTCGAACTCACCGCGGAACTTGGCACCGGCGATCAGCGCGCCCATGTCCAGCGACAGCACGCGCTTGCCCCGCAGGCCTTCGGGCACTTCGTCGTTGATGATGCGCTGGGCCAGCCCTTCCACGATGGCGGTCTTGCCCACGCCCGGCTCGCCGATCAGCACCGGGTTGTTCTTGGTGCGGCGCTGCAGGACCTGGATGGTGCGGCGGATTTCCTCGTCGCGCCCGATCACCGGGTCCAGCTTGCCGCTCTCGGCACGCGCGGTCAGGTCGATGGTGTACTTCTCCAGCGCCTGGCGCTGTTCTTCGGCATTTTCCGACTGCACGCTTTCGCCGCCACGAATCTTGTCGATGGCCGCGTCGATCTTGTTTTTGTCGGCACCGGCAGCGCGCAGCGCCATGCCCAACGTGCCGCCATCGTCAAGCGCGGCCAGCACGAACCACTCGCTGGCGATGAACGCATCGCCATGCTCCTGGGCCAGTTTGTCGGTCTTGTTGAGCAGCCGGTTCAGGTCATTGCCGATCGACAGGTTGCCTTCCTGCCCGGAGACCTTCGGCAGGGCGTCCAGCGCCTCGGTCAACCGCTCGCGCAGCACCGGCACGTTGACCCCGGCCTGGGCCAGCAGCGGGCGCGTGCTACCACCCTGCTGGTCGAGCAGCGCGGTGAGCACGTGTACCGGTTCGATGATGTTGTGGTCGCGGCCCACGGCCAGCGACTGTGCGTCCGCCAGCGCCTGCTGGAAACGCGAGGTGAGCTTGTCCATCCGCATGGGGGTGTCCTCGATATGTTGCCGCTGGCCGAGCCAGCACTATCTGACAGATGCGGTTATGCAGGCGTGTTTCAAGGGGGGATGAGAACGCATTCAGGCCCCGGACGACGTGGCAGCGACATCGCCATCACGCCTGCTTGGCAGCGCAGGCGGGAGGCTGGGCGCTCCTGTCGCGGAGCTTGCGCATGCATTACGAGCTGTACTACTGGACCGGCATCCAGGGCCGGGGCGAGTTCATCCGGCTGGCGCTGGAAGATGCTGGCGCCTCCTATACGGACATGGCGCGGGTGCACGGCGACGAGGTGATGCAGCCGTTCCTGGACGGCAAGGCCGAGGGGTTGCGCCCGTTCGCGCCGCCGTTCTTGGTCAGCGGCCGACAGGTGATCGCGCAGGTGGGCACGATCCTCGATCATCTGGGGCCGGAGCTGGGGCTGGTACCCGAAGCCGCCTCACGCCGGGTGCAGGCATTGCAGCTGCAGCTGACCATCGCCGACCTGGTCGCGGAGGTCCACGACACCCACCATCCCATTGCGGCCTCGAAGTACTACGAAGACCAGAAGAAGGAAGCCAAGGCGCGCGCCGCGTCGATGCGGGACGAGCGGTTGCCGAAGTTTCTGGGCTGGTTTGAAAGCGTGCTGGAGGCCAATGGCGGCCTGCACCCGCTGCGCGAGCACTCGTACGTGGACCTGTCGCTGTTCCAGCTGCTGAGCGGGCTGGACTACATGTTCCCGCGCCGCATGCAGGCACTGCGGCCGTCGCTGCCGCTGCTGCATGCACTGAAGGACCGGGTGGAACGGCGACCGAACATCGCCGCATACCTGGCCTCGGAACGCCGCTTGGCGTTCAACACCAACGGGATCTTTCGCCACTACCCGGAATTGGACGCGGACGCGTGACGCATTCCTTGGGCCGACCAACGGTCGGCGCTACGGAGCGCCTCGGACGGAGGCCTGTCCCGGTAGCGCCGACCGTTGGTCGGCCCAGGCGGTCTACGCCGCGTCCTTTTCCCGTGCGGGCACCGGAATAACCGACAATAGGGCCAACAGCACCGCCAGCGCCACATACGCGCCCGCGAACTGCCACATGATCTGCTCCGGCAAGCCTTCCAGTGTCCACGGCAGGTAGATCCCACCGCGCGGATCGACCGAGTGGATCAGCCCGAACAGGGTAAGCGCCGCAGCCACCAGCAGGATCCCGGAAGAGCGCAGCAGCCTGCCGTCGATCATCGCCACCACCGCGGCAATCCACAGCATCGAGGTGATGATGAAGCCATTGCCCAAGGTGAAGATCACCGCCAGCTCCGGCAGCCCATGCCCATCGAGCGTGGTGGTCATCGCCGCCAGCTGCTCGGGCGGGATCCAGCCCGGCGCCTTGATCGCCAGCAGGTAGGCCACCGAAGGAAGGAACCCCAGCACCATCGCACCGGCATGCTCGCGCGGCGTTGCCTGGAACGCCTGGGTGGTGATGTCGATGGCCACGTACACGATGATCGGCGCCAGCACCGCCAGCGGCAGCCACTGCACCAACCCGGAAATCACCCCCAGCATGCCGCCGATGCCCACGAACAGCCCGGTCAGCAGCGTGTAGCCGCTGCGCGCGCCCATGTGCTTGTACGCCGGCTGGCCGATGTACGGCGTGGTCTGCGCCACGCCGCCGCACAGGCCAGCCACCAGCGTGGCCACCGCCTCCACCAGCAGGATGTCGCGGGTGCGGTAGTCATCACCGGCCGCACGTGCGCTTTCAGAGACGTTGATGCCGCCCACCACCATCAGCAGGCCGAACGGCAGCAGCAGCGGCAGGTAGGTGATCGCGGTGGGCAGGCCATCGATGAAGCCCAGCGTCGGCCACGGCAGCACCATCTGCAGCGGGGTCCACTCGGGCACCTTGAAGCCCGGTGCACCCAGCCCGGCCAGGCCGAGCCCGTAGTACAGCACCGTGCCGAACACGAAGGCCACCAGCACGCCCGGGGCGCGGATCGGCAGCTTGCGCTTGGCCACCAGCACGTACAACAGCAGGCCCAGCGTGACGAAGCCGACCACCGGCGAGCGCAGCGTTTCCAGCAGCGGCAGGAAGCCCATCAGCACGATCGCGATGCCGGCGATGGAGCCCAGCAGCGAGGCGCGCGGCAGCGCGCGGGTGACCGCTTCGCCGAAGAACGAGAGCACGGTCTTGAGCACGCCCATGATCACCAGCGAGGCCATGCCCAGCTGCCAGGTGGCAATGGCCGCATCGTGCGGAGCCAACCCCTGCGCCTTGAAGGCCAGGAACGCCGGGCCCAGCACCAGCAGCGCCATGCCGATGCTGGTCGGCGCATCCAGGCCGAGCGGCATGGCGGTGACGCCATCGCGGCCGGTGCGCGCGGCCAGCCGCCGTGCCATCCAGGTGTAGAGCACGTTGCCGACCAGCACGCCGAAGGCGGTGCCGGGGAACATGCGCCCGAACACCACGTCGGCGGGGAACTGGAAGATGCCGACCAGCGCCATCGCGATGAAGCCCAGGATCGACAGGTTGTCGACCACCAGGCCGAAAAAGCCGTTGAGATCGCCGGCGACGAACCAGCGGGGGCGACCGGAGACAGGAGCGGATGCAGGCATGCGAGGGGGCACGGGGTGGGGGGTACCCGATGGTAGGCGTTCATTGCGCCGGGCGACAGACGCATGCGTGGAACACCGGGGCGCGCCCTGTACCGACCAACGGTCGGTACCTACCGGCGCGGCAGGTCACGACCGTTGGTCGTGACGCCCTACGGCTTGTTGAGGAAATTGTTGGCCAGCAGGTCGCGCACGTCCCCTACCCGCCCGTGCAGCAGCGCCTTGGCCGCATACAGGGCGGTCCCGGCCACCTGCTTGGCCTCCACCTGCGGCGGCATCACCAGCTCGGTGGGGCTGGTATGCACGTCCAGCAGCGCCGGGCCGGGGTGGGCCAGCACGTCCTGCACCGCCTGCTCCAGGTCTTCGCTGCGGGTCACGGTGCGACCGTAGAAGCCGATCACCTCGGCCAGGCGGCCGAAGTCGGGGTTTTTCAGATCGGTGTAGTTGTCCAGCAGGCCCTGCACCTTCTGCTCCAGCTCCACGAAGTTCAGCGAGCTGTTGTTGTAGACCACCACCTTGATCGGCAGGTTCTCCTGCACGGCGGTGAGCAGCTCGCCGAGAAGCATCGCGATGCCGCCATCGCCGCACATCGCGATCACCTGCCGGCCCGGGAACGCCTTCTGCAGGCCCAGCGCCTGCGGCAGGGCATTGGCCATCGTGCCGTGCAGCAGGCTGGTCAGCGTGCGGCGGCGACCATTGGTGCGGATATGGCGCAGGATCCACACCATCGGCGAACCGCAGTCGGCGGTAAACAGCGCATCGTCATCGCCATGCCGGTCGAGCAGCGCGGTGAGATGCTGCGGATGGATCAGCTCGCCCTCGCCCGGGTACTCCTCCTTCGCGCGGGTCTCCAGCGCCTTCTCGCGGTGGCCGATGCACTCGTCCAGAAAGCTGCGGTCCTCGCGTTCCGGCAGCAGCGGCAGCAGCGCCTCCAGGGTCGGGCCGATGTCGCCCACCACGCCCAGCTGCACCGGGTGGCGCCGGCCCAGGTGGCTGCCATCGCGGTCGACCTGGATCAACGTCGCCTTGTCCGGATAGTACTGGCCCCAGGCGAAATCCGCACCGAGCAGCAGCAGCGTGTCGCACGCCATCAGCGTGTGGTAGCCCGACTCAATGCCGAAAATACCGGTCATGCCCATGTTGTACGGGTTGTCATGCTCCACGAAATCCTTGGCCCGCGAAGTGTGCGCGATCGGCGCCTTGAGGTGCGCGGCCAGCGCGACAAGTTGATCGTGCGCGTGCTCGCAGCCGGCACCGGCATAAATGCCGATGCGCTTGCCCGCGCCGATCAGCGCCGCGATGCGCTGCAGTTCGTCGTCGTTGGGGCGCAGTACTGGCTGGGTGTAGTGCACGGAAAACGGCTGATCGTCCTTGACCTCGGCTTCAGCAATGTCGGCCGGCAGGATCAGCACCGCCACGCCGCGCCGGCTGATCGCCGCCTGGCAGGCCAGGGTCGCCATCCGCCGCGCCTGCGCCGGGGTGCACACCTGCTCGCAGAACACGCTGCAGCTGGCGTACACCGCCTTGAAGTCGACTTCCTGCGGGAACTCCATGCCCAGCTCGGTGGTGACCACCTGGCTGGCGATCAGCACCAGCGGCGTGCGGTTGCGGTTGGCCTCGAAGATGCCGTTGATGAAATGCAGCCCGCCCGGGCCGCAGGAGCCGGCGCAGGCGGTGAGCTGGCCACTGATCAGCGAATCGGCACCGGCCGCGAACGCCGCAGCCTCTTCATGGCGCACGTGCACCCAGTCGATGTCACTGCGATGGATCGCATCGGTGACATGGTTGAGGGTGTCGCCGACGATCCCGTAGCAGTGCCGCACACCGGCGGCCTGCAGGGTATCGACGACGATTTCGGCAACGCGCTTGCTCATGGCGGCACTTCCACGTTCGGGGGAAGTACCAGCCTAGACCTGCGAGGGTGACACCGGCGTGCGAATCAGCGCGTACCCGGGTCATACGTTGGTGTTATTCCCGTTCGGCTGCCTTTGCCTGGGCGAGCAGCCGGGGGAAGGCGTCCAACGCGTCGGAATTGCGTCGAATCTGGGCAAGCAGCATGCCTACCTGCTGAGGGGTGCCGGATTGCATGTAAACCTCCGCCTGGATCTCCCTTGGCATGTACCCCTCGGACACCATCAGTTCCATGAAAGTGCGGAAAGCCCGCGGAGAAGACCGTTCCAGTGCCACACCGACAGGGTCCTGGGGGGCAGGACACGTCGGAGCAGCGGCTGCGGCTTCCGCCGGGCGGTTGCTGATTTCAGCGACGGACAGCGTCTGCGTGCCGATCGTTGCCTGCTGCTTGTCGTTGGTCTGCGACGCGACCGCTTGCCGCGCGACCGACGCCTGCGAGGAACTGGAACCTACGGAATGCACGGCAACTCCCTGGAATCGATGGTTCCCCATTTTTCGCCATGCCCATTGCATGTGCTTCCAGAAAAACATCGCTCCAGGCGTCGCAAAACGACTTCACCTGCTGCGATCAAAACGACACTTCCACCGCCTGCTGTGACCACAGCACCGACTGGTGCTTCGTCGCCTGCTTCCATGCCAGGCGGATCGCCTCGATATCCGCGCGCCGCTGCGGGGTGTTTTCGTGCAGCACCACCAGCACCTTGGTGCGCAGGCGATTGGGCTCCTTGGCGCCGCGGAACAGCCACTGGCCGTAGGCATCGAACACGGTCAGGCCATCCGGGAAGCGCGGGGTGACCTGCTTGTCCAGGAAGTCGCGCCACTGCGCCTCGCTGATCGCATCGGTCTGCTCGCGATCAGAGGCACCGCTTTCCTCGCCCACGCCGAAGTACAGCTCGCTGCGCACCCAGTTGGTCGCCGCATCCGGACGGGCGGCATCGCCCTGGAGGGTGGCGGTGGCGGATTCGGGCGCGCGCGGGGTCGGGGTAGCGGTGGCGCAGCCGCCGAGGGCGAGCAAGGCGGCCAGGAGGAGGGGGGAAAGCTTCATGGTGCAGGGGGCTCCGGGTGCTGCGAGGGTTCCGTGGACATGCATGGCGTGTCGCTACGCGGTGGACAGGGTGACGGATTCCGGCATCGCCGCAGATCACGTCCGGTTATGTGCTGATAGCCGTCGGTACTGGGACTTGCATCACAGGCCGGGTTCACGCCAAGATAATATATCGCTTCATCCGGATGGAACAATAGTTTCATCTGGGACCAGCCGGGCAACGCCCGGCACCCCTGCCCCCCCCCCCCCCCGTTCTTGCTGCTGGAGCCCGCATGTCCCGTCCGTCCGCGTCGCGCCTTGGCCTTGCCATTGCCATGGTCCTGTCCTCTCCCCTTCTCGCCCGGGACCTCCATGCGCAGGACGCGCCCGCCTCCGCCACCACGCTGGACACGGTGATTGTCACCGGCACCCGCGCCATCGACCGCACCGTGCTCGAATCGACCTCGCCGGTGGACGTTCTCACCGCCGAGGACATCCGCCGCGCCGGCGTGGTCAATGGCGAGCTGGGCAGCGCGCTGCAGGCGCTGCTGCCTTCGTTCAACTTCCCGCGCCAGTCCAACTCCGGCGGTGCCGACCACGTGCGCGCCGCCCAGCTGCGCGGGCTGTCGCCCGACCAGGTACTGGTGCTGGTGAACGGCAAGCGCCGCCACACCAGCGCGCTGGTGAACACCGACAGCAAGATCGGCAAAGGCACCACGCCGGTCGACTTCAACTCCATTCCGGTCAGCGCCATCAAGCGCATCGAAGTACTGCGCGACGGCGCCGGCGCGCTCTACGGCTCGGATGCGGTGGCCGGTGTGATCAACGTGATCCTGGATGACGCCCCGGAAGGCGGCGCCATCGAAGCCAGCTTCGGTGCCAACCACACCGACCTCAAGCCGATCGACCGCACGCTCACCGATGGCCAGACCAGCTTCGCCAGCGCCAAGGTCGGCACCGCGCTGGGCGAAGACGGCGGCTTCCTGCGCGTGGGCCTGGAGCTGAAGAACCGCGAAGGCACCAACCGCGCCGGCTTCGACCAGATTCCGCCGTGGGACCAGACCGATGCGAACCTGGCCCTGCAGGGCCAGCGCAACTACGTGCTCGGCGATGGCAAGACCAAGGACCTCAACGCCTGGATCAACACCGAACTGCCGTTCGGTGAAACCTCGAAGTTCTACTTCTTCAGCACCTTCAACCAGCGCGACACCGAAGGCGCCAACTACTTCCGTTACCCCGACAGCGACGCCAACTGGACCGAGCTGTACCCCAACGGCTACCGCCCGGTTTCCGAAGGCGAGAACCGCGACGTGCAGGCCGTGGCCGGAGCCAAGGGCCAGTGGGGCGAGTGGAACTACGACGCCAGCCTGGATTACGGCTTCAATGACTTCACTTACCGCCTGCGCAACTCGCTCAACGCCTCGCTGGGCCCAGGCAGCCCGACCCGGTTCAAGACTGGCGATTACCGCAATGAACTGACCGTGGGCAACTTCGACCTCGGCCGGGTGTTCACCCAGGGCGACAACACCCACAGCCTCGGCCTGGGCCTGGAAGCGCGCCGCGACCACTTCCAGACTCGCCCCGGTGACCCCGCCAGCTACGCCGCCGGCCCCTACACCGACCGCCCGACTGGCTCGCAGGCCGGTGGTGGGCTGACCCCGCAGGACGCCACCTCGCTCCGCCGCGACGTGACCAGTGCGTATGCCAGCCTGTCCAGCCAATTCGGCGAACACTTCTCCAGCGACCTGGCCGCACGCTACGAGCACAGCGACGATTACGGCGGCGAACTCACCGGCAAGCTGGGCCTGCGCTATGAGTTCACCCCGGCGTTCGCACTGCGTGGCGCGATCTCCAACAACTTCCGCGCGCCGTCGCTGGCGCAGATCGGCTATGAATCCACCTCCACCGGTTACAACGCCGCCGGCCAGCTCGTGCAGGGCCGCACGCTGTCGGTGAACAACCCGATCGCGCGCGGGCTGGGTGCCACCGACCTGAAGCCGGAAAAGTCGGTCAACACCAGCCTGGGCTTCACCAGCCGCATCGGCGACCACTTCGACCTGTCGCTGGACTTCTACCAGATCGATATCGATGACCGCATCGCGCTGTCGGAGAGCATCACCGGCGATGCGCTCACCGATTACGTGCAGCAGCAGTTCGGCGTGGCCGGGCTGCAGAGCGCCAATTTCTTCGTCAACGCCGCCGATACCCGCACGCGCGGCGCCGAGCTGGTGACCAACTGGCGGCAAGGGCTGGGCGATGGGGAACTGGTGCTGACCGGCACCTACGCCTACAACAAGACCACGTTGAAGAACGTGCTGGCCACGCCGGCGAGCCTGTTGGCGCTGGATCCGGACTACGTGCTGTTCGGCCTGGAAGAGACCAACACCCTGACCGATGCCACGCCGCGCACGCGGGCGCAGCTGGCGGCGACCTGGGCCAATGACCGCTGGACGTTGAGCAGCCGCCTGAGTCGTTACGGCAGCGTGACCCGGGTGTTCAACTTCGGCGATGGGTATGTGCCGCGGCAGACCTACGGGGCCGAGTGGCAGCTGGATGCCGAGGTGGAGTACCGGATCACGCCGCAGTGGAGCGTGGCGCTGGGTGGGCAGAACCTGACCGACAATTATTCGGATCTGTCCAACGAGGACATCTATTACTTCGGCAATCTGCCGTATGACGTGCTGTCGCCGATTGGCAGCAATGGTGCCTATTATTACGGGCGCGTTCGTTACACGTTCTGATGATTGGTACCGCCAGGCAGGGCCTGGCGCTACCGGGCGCGTTTGAATGGAAGCGTGATCGTCTACTGGACGATCACGCTTCCGGTGGCATGTTGGCAGCATGGCCAACGACTACCCCCTCCGTCCGCCGCCACCACTGCTGGACAATGCGTGCGCGCTGTTCCTGGACGTGGATGGCACCCTCATTGAATTTGCCGACGACCCCGAGGCCGTCACCCTGCTGCCCGAGGTGCGCGAGGCCATCGGCCGCATCAGCGACCGGCTCGACGGTGCGGTTGCCCTGATCAGCGGGCGACCGCTGGCCCAGCTGGACCGCCTGTTCGCGCCACTGCACCTGCCCGCCGCTGGCCTGCACGGCCACCAGGTGCGTGGCATGGGCGGTGACACCCACGCCGTAGACGGCCGCACCGCCACTGACAGCGACACCAGCGAATGGCTGCACGCCGTGCACCAGCAGGCCATGCGGTTCGCGCATGGCCATCCCGGCGTGCTGGTCGAAGACAAGGGCCGCAGCCTGGCCCTGCATTGGCGTGGCGCGCCGCATGCCGCCAACGAAGTGCGTGCGTTCGCCGAACGCCACATCGGCGGCAACACCGGGTACCGGCTGCAGCCCGGCGACCACGTGGTGGAATTCATTCCCGAAGGCAGCGACAAGGGCCGCGCGATCCGCCAGCTCATGCAGCAGCAGCCCTTCCGCGGCCGCATTCCCGTGTTCCTGGGCGACGACCTGACCGACGAGTACGGCTTCGATGCCGCCAACACCCTGCATGGCTGGAGCGTGCTGGTGGGCGAACGCGAGCCCAGTGCCGCGGTCTTCGCCCTGCCGCGTGTGCGCGACGTACACGGATGGCTGCAGGAAAACGCTTACTGATGTACCCAGAGACCCCCACCCCATGACTGATTCCAACCTGGACCTTGGCGTGGTCGGCAACGGCAGCTTCGGCGCGCTGATCGACCGCCACGCGCGCGTCGTGTGGAGCTGCCTGCCCACCTTCGACGGCGACCCCACCTTCTGCGCACTGCTGCAGCCCAACCAGCAGGTCGGTGGCGATTTCGCCATTGAACTGGAAGACATGGTCAGCAGCGAACAGAGCTACCTGACCAACACCGCCATCCTGCGCACCGTACTGCACGACAAGCACGGCGGCTCGCTGGAAATCATCGATTTCGCCCCGCGCTGGCGCCAGAACGATCGTTTCTACCGGCCGGTCAGCCTGATCCGCCAGGTGCGCCCGCTGGGTGGCAACCCGCGCATCATCGTGCGCGCCCGCCCGCTGGCGGACTGGGGCGCGCGCGTGCCCGAGGCCACCTGGGGCAGCAACCACATCCGCTGGGTACTGCCCGACCACGTGCTGCGCCTGACCACCGACGTACCGCTGCGCTTCGTGCGCGATGAGCTGCCGTTCGTGCTCAGCCACCCGGTGCACCTGGTGCTGGGCGTGGACGAATCGCTGAACCGTTCGCTCAGCGGCTATGTGCAGGAATCCTTCCAGCGCACGCGCGATTACTGGCGCGAATGGGTGCGCTACCTGTCCATTCCGCTTGAATGGCAGGACGCGGTGATCCGCAGTGCGATCACCCTCAAGCTGTGCCAGTACGAAGACAGTGGTGCCATCATCGCCGCCATGACCACCTCCATTCCCGAGGCGCCGGGCAGCATCCGCAACTGGGATTACCGCTACTGCTGGCTGCGCGATGCCGCCTTCGTGGTGCGCGCGCTCAACCGCCTCGGTGCCACCCGCACCATGGAACAGTTCCTGGGCTACATCTTCAATCTCGCCACCGGCGATGGCAGCCTGCAGCCGCTGTACGGCATCGGCTTCGAGGCCAAGCTGGAAGAAAGCGAAGTGGCCTCCCTCGATGGCTACCGTGGCATGGGCCCGGTGCGGCGCGGCAACCTGGCCTGGGTGCAGCGCCAGCACGATGTGTACGGCAGCGTGGTGCTGGCGTCCACCCAGCTGTTCTTCGACCGCCGCCTGCAGGACCCCGGCGACGCCCACACCTTCGCGCGGCTGGAACCGCTGGGCGAACAGGCCTTCGCCCTGCACGACGTGCCCGACGCCGGCCTGTGGGAATTCCGCGGCCGCACCGAAGTGCATACCTACACCAGCGCGATGTGCTGGGCCGCCTGCGACCGCCTGTGCAAGATCGCCGTGCGCCTGAAGCTGGACCACCGTGCCGAGTACTGGCGCGACCGCGCCAACACCATCCACGCGCGCATCCTGCGCGAGTCCTGGAGCGACGAGCTGGGCCACTTCACCGACACCTACGGCGGCCACCGCCTGGATGCCTCGCTGCTGCTGCTGGCCGACATCGGCTTCATCGCCGCCGACGATGCGCGTTTCGTCGCCACCGTCGAGGCCATCGGCCGTGACCTCAAGCACGGCAACGCGCTGTACCGCTACGTGGCGCCGGATGATTTCGGCGAGCCGGAAACCAGCTTCACCATCTGCACGTTCTGGTACATCGACGCATTGGCTGCCATCGGCCGCCTGGACGAAGCGCGCGAGATGTTCGAAATGCTGCTCGAACGCCGCAACCACCTCGGCCTGCTCTCCGAAGACCTGGCCTTCGATAATGGCGAGGCCTGGGGCAACTTCCCGCAGACCTATTCGCACGTGGGCCTGGTCACCGCCGCCATGCGGCTGTCGCGTAGCTGGCAGGAGGCCTCATGAGCCGCCTTGTCGTGGTGTCCAACCGCGTGGCCGCGCCCGGCGTGGCCGCCCCGGGTGGGCTGGCAGTGGGACTGCTGGCCGCGCTGAAGGAACGCGGTGGGCTGTGGTTCGGCTGGAGCGGCAAATCCGTGCGCGATGACAGCGGCGAGCTGCACGAGCAGACCGAGGGTGACATCCGCTACGTCACCATGGACCTGAACAAGCGCGACGTCGACGGCTACTACAACGGCTTCGCCAACCGCACCCTGTGGCCGCTGCTGCACTTCCGGCTGGACCTGGTGGACTATGACCGCGCCACCCGCGAAACCTACCGCCGGGTCAACGCGCTGTTCGCCGAAAAGCTGGCGCCGCTGCTGCGCGAAGACGACATCGTGTGGATCCACGATTACCACCTGATCCCGCTGGCCTCGCTGCTGCGCGAACGTGGCATCGGCTGCCGCATCGGCTTCTTCCTGCACGTGCCGATGCCATCGGCCGACCTGCTGCAGGCCATGCCCGACCACCTGCGGCTGTTCTCCAGCCTGTACGCCTACGACCTGGTCGGGTTCCAGACCCAGCGCGACGCCGACCGCTTCCAGTCCTACGTGCGCCTGTTCGCTGGCGGCAAGGTGCTGCCCGATGGCATGCTGGAAGCCCCCGGCGGTCGCCGTTTCCGCGCCGCCGCGTTCCCGATCGGCATCGACACTGCGCACATCGAACGCCAGGCCAAGGCCGGTGCCAACAAGCCGGCCGTGCGCGACCTGCGCAACAGCCTGCGCGACCGCCAGCTGGCGATCGGCGTGGACCGGCTGGACTACTCCAAGGGTCTGCCCGAACGCTTCCAGGGTTTCGAGCGCTACCTGCAACGCCACCCTGACCAGCGTGGCAGCCTCACCTACCTGCAGATCGCCCCGGTGTCGCGCGGCGATGTCACCGAGTACCGGCAGCTGCGCAGCCAGCTGGAACAGATCGCCGGCCACATCAACGGCGGCTTTGCCGAACCGGACTGGACCCCGCTGCGCTACGTGAACCAGAACTTCGCGCATGCCACCCTCACCGGCTTCTACCGCGCCGCTGCCGTCGGCCTGGTCACTCCGCTGCGCGATGGCATGAACCTGGTGGCCAAGGAGTACGTGGCCTCGCAGGACCCGGAAAACCCCGGTGTGCTGGTGTTGTCGCTGCTGGCCGGCGCGGCCGACGAAATGAAGCAGGCGTTGCTGGTGAATCCGCACGACCTGGATGGCGTGGCCGATGCCATCGCCACCGCCGCCACCATGCCGCTGCGCAAACGCGTGGAGCGCTGGCAGGCGATGATGGATCACCTGCGCGCCCATGACATCAACCACTGGCGCCAGAGCTATCTGGAGGCACTGGAAAACGGCTGATTACGACATGCTGTCGGGCCAGAAATCTGTCGCTTCTGGCCTGAACTCGTACCCGCTATGCGCATCATCCGCCGTGATGCGCTCGTTTTAGGAGTGTGTCGCTTTCTGCACTTCCCGCCGTGGAAATCCCGATAAGCGCAGCGTGCCATTTCGATAGGCCTCCTAAATCGTCGGAAACTACGACCGATTCGCAACCTGGGGCGCGCGCAACTTTCATTTTTCGTTGACAGGCCGTTCCGACATTGACTCCCGCAACGCCCGTGCATGCCGCAGGGGCTGGAACCGGGAATCGGATTGATGTCACTGCTGGATCGCTTCATCGAAGACACCGCCCTGCACATGGGCCTTGGCCACCGCGCGCGCAACCTGGTGGACGTGCTGGTCGATTACATCCGCGGCCTGCCGGGCGGCATCCATGGCCTGCGCCGTCGTTTCGATGCCGTGGGCCTGGGCAGCCGTTTTCCCGGTGATGAACGGCCCTCGCGGCTGCTGGCCAGCCAGCTGGAATGCGTGATCGGCCGCGAGGAGCTGGCCGTGCTGGCGCGGCGGGCCGCCTTCCCCACCGGCATGTTCGCGGTGGTGGCCTCCGACCTGCTGCCGGGCCTGCTGGATGTCCTGGAGCAGGAAGCCCGCAGCGCGCAGGCGCCCCATCCCGTGAAGCAGGCAGTGCCGCGAAGCCCTACCCTGCGCCTGGTACGGGGCACCGCCGCGCGCGGGCTGCTGTGGGTGATGGTTGCCGGCGTGCTGCTGTGCCTGACCGGCTGGATCCACCAGAAGACCCGGGTGAGTACCGGTGCCGCGCCGACCTATGCCGACCAGCAGCACCCGCCCCGGCTGTCGCTGGTGAACAGCGGCGGCGTGATCGACGTACGCGGCCGCCTGCCAGGCGAGGCCGACCGCCGCCGGGTATGGAGCGCGCTGGTGGCCCAGTACGGCCAGGGCGGGGTCACCGGCGACATCCTGCGCGACCCACAGGCACAGGCCCCGCGTTGGCTGGACCGACTGGTTACGTTGGCCCCGGTGCTGCGCCATCCCGGGCTTTCGCTATCGTTTACCGGTGATGCGCTGCACGTGGACATGACCCGGCTGCCGGAAGGGGACCGGATCGCGGTGTCCAATACCCTGCGCCGCGCGTTTGGCCACCTGCAGGTGAGCGGGCTGTGGGACGCGGGCCGGATCGCGCTGGCGCAGCTGCCGGCCCAGCCCGAACCGCACGCGCTGGTGGCGGCGTTGAACCAGGGCAAGGTCGGGTTCGAGCACAAGTCGCCAGTGCTGCGGGCCGATGGGCGCGACATGCTGCGGGCCAGTGCGCAGTCGATCCTAGCCGCCGGGCCCGGTGTGCGCCTCGAAGTGGGCGGGCATACCGACAGCCTGGGGGCTGCCGAAACCAACCTGCAGCTGAGCCAGCAACGCGCGGATGTGGTGGTGGCGGAACTGCAGGCGCTGGGGGTGCCGGCAAGTGCGCTGGAGCCGCGTGGTTATGGCGAAGAACATCCGGTGGCCGACAACCGGTTGGAAAGTGGGCGGGATCGTAATCGGCGGATTGAATACAGCGTTCTTCGATGACGTGCGCGTCCGCATGCCGGCCAAACCATCGGTACCGGCTACGCGTCGGGGCTCACGGCGCCATCCATGCCAACGTCGCCATCCGCCCGGTCCGTCGATCCCGCCGATGCGAATAGAACCGCCCCGGCTCGGCAATCGTGCTCAGCTGCCCACCACTAATTCCGCCCGGGTCCACCCCGGCCGCCACCAGCCGCCGCCGCGCCAGCGCGTACAGATCCACCTTCCAATGCCCCGGGCGGGTGGCCACGAAGGCCTCCGCCGCCCCCGCATCCAGGTCCACGAACGCCGCGAACACGTCCGCCCCGATCTCGTACTCGGCCGGCCCGGCCGCCGGCCCCAGCCACGCCTGCAACCCGCCCGGCGGCGTACGCATCGCCGCCACCGTGGCTTCCAGCATGCCGTCGGCCAAGCCACGCCAACCGGCATGGGCGGCCCCGATCTCGCGGCCATCGCGCGCGGCCAGCACCACCGGCAGGCAGTCGGCGGTCAGGATCGCCAGCACCACCCCGGGCACCGAGGTGACCGCCGCATCGGCGGTGGGTTCGGCGTCAATGCCGCCCTCCACGGGCGGCGCATCAAACCGCAGCACCCCCGTGCCATGCACCTGGCGCAGCCAGTGGGGTGCCGAGGGCAGGCCCAGCCCGGCCTGCAGCAGCGCGCGGTTGCGCGCCACCTGGTCCGGGTCGTCGCCGTCGGCGGCGGTGCGGTTGCCCATGTTGAACTGGTCAAATGGCGCCTTCGAGCCGCCTGCGCCGTGGCGCAGGGTGGTCAGCGCATGCACCCCGGGCGCGGCCGCCCAGTCGGCGGCCAGCACCGGCAGCAGCGCGGCGTGCGGCGAATCAGGGGCCACGGGCGCAGCCATCAGCGGCGACCGCGTTCCAGCTCGGTGAACCGCTTGGTGTCTTCACGCAGCGCGTCCAGCAGCGCCACCATGTCGGCCGGCAGCGGCGCGCTGTTGCGGATCGGCTCACCGGTGATCGGGTGGGCGAACTCCAGCGTTTCAGCATGCAGCGCCTGGCGCTTGAAGCCGCGCAGCTGCGCGACCAGCTCGTCGGTGGCGCCCTTGGGCAGCTTCAGCGCGCCGCCGTACAGCGAATCGCCCACGATGGCGTGCTTGAGGTGCGCCATGTGCACGCGGATCTGGTGGGTACGCCCGGTTTCCAGGCGGCACTCCAGCGCGGTGTGGGCGCGGAAGCGTTCGCGAAGGCGGTAATGGGTCACCGCATCCTTGCCGTCCTCGCGCACCGCCATGCGGATGCGGTCGCGCGGGTGGCGGTCGATCGGCGCATCGGCGGTACCGCCGGAGACCAGCGCGCCCACCACCACTGCCAGGTACTGGCGGTGGACGTTGCGCGCGGCCAGCTGCTCCACCAGCGCGGTCTGCGCCTGGATGGTGCGGGCCACCACCATCACGCCGCTGGTGTCTTTGTCCAGGCGGTGCACGATGCCCGCGCGCGGCAGCACCGACAGGCCCGGGTCGCGGAACAGCAGCGCGTTGACCAGGGTGCCGGTGGGGTTGCCCGCACCGGGGTGGACCACCAGGCCGACCGGCTTGTTGATCACATAAACGTGTTCATCCTCGTACAGGATGTCCAGCGGGATGTCCTCGGGCTCGGCGTGGGTCTGGGTGTCGAGCACGACATGCAGGCTGGCCACCTCGCCGCCGCGGACCGGGTCGCGCCCGCGCACGGGTTCGCCGTCCAGCAGCACGTCCCCGGACTTGATCCACTCGCTCAGCTTGGAGCGGGAGAATTCGGGGAACAGGTCGGCCAGCACGGCGTCAAAGCGCCGCCCGGCGGCGGTATCGGGCACGACGGCCTGACGGGTGGATTCGGTTTCAGAAGCGTTATCGGACATGGGGAGCACACCGCAGGAAGACAAATTGGGGGTCCCGGCGACCAGTTTCAGTCGCAGGACAGGCCACTAGGCTATCATCGACCCTTCGTATTCCAGCCGCGTCCCGCCCTGACCCCATGATCCGACGCTCTTCCCTGCTGTCCGCGCCCGTCCGCACCGCGGCCCTGATGCTGGTCCTGGCCCTCGTTTCCACCGGCTGCCACCGTGGCGCCAAGGGTGACAACCCGGAAGAAGGCCAGCCTGTCGAAACGATCTACGACAAGAGCCACGGCCTGATGCAGAAGGGCAACTGGAGTGGCGCCGAAGCCACCTTCCGCCGCCTGATCGCCCAGTACCCGTACGGCCCGTACACCGAGCAGGCGATGATCGAAACCGCCTACGCCCAGTACAAGGCCGGCAAGCACGATGACGCGGTGTCGAGCATCGACCGCTTCATCCGCACCTACCCGACCCACCGCAACATCGCCTACATGTACTACCTGCGTGGCCTGGCCAACAGCAACCGCAACACGGTGTTCCTGCGCCGCGTGTGGTCGCTGGACCCGAGCCGCCGCGACCTGTCCACCCCGCGCCAGGCCTACGCCGACTTCAACATCGTGGTCGAGCGTTACCCCAACAGCCGCTACGCTGCCGATGCACGCAGCCGCATGCTGGAGCTGCGCGACGTGTTCGCCCAGCATGAGCTGGACAACGCGCTGTACTACCTGCGCCGCGAGGCCTACGTCTCCGCCGCCGGCCGGGCCAACTACCTGCTGGATACCTACCCGCAGAGCGCGTTCCAGTACGACGCCGTGGCCGCCTTGGGCGAGGCCTACACCCACCTGGGCAACAAGACCCTGGCCGACGACGCCCGCCGCGTGCTGGAGCTGAACCAGCCCGAGCACCCGTGGCTGCAGGGCAACTGGCCGAAGTACCCGTGGATGATCCGCAAGCTGAACCCGTTCGCCGGCGAGAAGTCCGCCAGCACCGGCCAGCGCAATGCCACGATGAATCGCCGCTGATACCAGCGCGGTGCTGAAACAGAAAAGGGTCCCTTGCGGGACCCTTTTTTTGTTCGCGGCTTCAGGAGATCGAGCGAGTATCCGGCGCCGGGATGGCATCCCGGGGCTCGGCCTGTCGCACCGTGACGTTGGCCACCTGGAAGCGCCCGACCGCGTAGCTCATCGGCGCTACGGTCGTTGCGGTCCGCGCCATGTGCGCATTGGCGATGGACGCCGGCACGGGGCGGTCAGCCACGGTGGCCGTTCGCGCCTGCGTCGGGACCGGGTAAGGGCTATGGCCGACGTTTCGCGTCTCGATGGAAGGAACATGCATAAGGGTGTCTCCGTAGGAAAACCCTGACTCTAGTCACCGTCCGCGGATGCGCTTCCGTGTTTCGCTCAGCCCCGGAGATCGTCACGGGTCTCCGCAACAGGGCGCGCTTGCCGCGCCCGGTCATGCAGCCGTTCGCTCAGCCCTTGTAGCCGTTGCTGATCGGGTAGCGGCGTTCGCGGCCGAATGCGCGGCGCGACACCTTCGGGCCGGGTGCGGCCTGGTGGCGCTTCCACTCGCTGGTGCGTACCAGCCGCAGCACGCGGTCCACCACCTCGGCGGCGTAACCGGCGGCCACGATCTCCTCGCGCGACTGCTCCTGGTCCACGTAGCGGTACAGGATGCCGTCCAGCACGTCGTAGGCCGGCAGCGAATCCTGGTCGGTCTGGTTGGCACGAAGTTCGGCCGACGGCGGCCGGGCGATCACTGCCGGCGGGATCACCGGCGCGCCGCCCACGGTGTTGCGCCACTTGGACAGGCCGAATACCTCGGTCTTGTACAGGTCCTTCAGCGGCGCGTAGCCACCGCACATGTCGCCGTAGATGGTGGCGTAGCCGACCGCGTATTCGCTCTTGTTGCCGGTGGTGAGCAGCAGCCCGCCGAACTTGTTGGACAGCGCCATCAGGATCACCCCGCGCGCGCGCGACTGCAGGTTCTCCTCGGTCACATCCGCGGGCTGGCCCTCGAACATCGGGCCGAGCGCGGTCATCAGGCCTTCGAACACCGGCTCGATCGATACCGCTTCGAGCTTCACGCCCAGCGCGCGGCACTGCTCGGCGGCCAGGTCGTTGGACATGTCGGCGGTATAGCGCGAGGGCAGCCGTACCGCAGTGACGTTGTCCGCGCCCAGCGCGTCCACCGCCATCGCCAGCACCAGCGCCGAATCGATGCCGCCGGACAGCCCCAACCACACCTTCTTGAAGCCGTTCTTGCCGCAGTAATCGCGGATGCCGCGGGTCACCGCGCGCCAGGCCAGCGCATCCATGCTCTCGTCGCCGTCGTCCATCCACTCGCGCGGCAGGAAGCGGCGGCTTTCGGCGTCGTAGTCCACCACCAGCCACTGGTCGGTGAAGGCCGCTGCGGCCGGGTGCACGGTGCCATCGCCATCGGCCACGACCGAGGCGCCATCGAAGGTGAGCGCGTCCTGCCCGCCGACCATGTTGACGTACAGCAGCGCCGCCCCGGTTTCGCGGGTGCGCTCGGCCAGCAGCGCGTCGCGCTGGGCGTGCTTGCCGCGTTCGTATGGGGACGCATTGGGGATCACCACCAGCTCGGCACCGTTGCGCACGGTATCGGCCAGGGGTTCGGGGAACCACAGGTCCTCGCAGACCAGCACGCCCACCGGCACGCCCTTCAGCTCGAACACGCAGCTGCCGCCGTCCGGGTCGATATCGAAGTAACGGCGTTCATCGAACACCGCATAGTTGGGCAGTTCGCGCTTGCGGTAGGTGTGCAGCACCTCGCCGTCGCGCAGCACGCTGGCGGCGTTGTAGACCACTGCCCCGGTGGCCTCGGGCCAGCCAACCACCGCAGTGATGCCATGGGTGGATTCGGCGATTCGGCCCATGGCCACCTGGCAGTCGTAGAGGAAACGCGGGCGCAGCAGCAGGTCTTCGGGCGGGTAGCCACTGATGGCCAGCTCCGGGAACACCACCAGTTCGGCGCCGAACTCATCGCGCGCCTCGGCGATCATCGCGATGATGTTGTCGGTGTTCTGCGCGACCGCGCCCACCGGAAAATCGAACTGGGCCATCGCGATGCGGATCGACGTCATGGGGTGAAGCCTGTGGTTGCGATGGCCCATTGTAGCGCTGGTGGTTCGGCGGACTGCAAAAGCAGAAAAGCCGCCCCTTGGGGCGGCTTTTCTTTTGCCGACTAACAGTCGGCGCTACGCGTTGTCAGCCGCGTTGCGGCTGGCGCGCTTATTTCACCAGCTTGGCGATGGCAGCGCCCAGGTCGCCCGGCGAGCGGACGGTGACCACACCGGCAGCTTCCATGGCGGCGAACTTGCCTTCAGCGGTGCCCTTGCCGCCCGATGCGATCGCACCGGCGTGGCCCATGCGCTTGCCGGCCGGAGCCGAAGCGCCCGCGATGAAGCCGACGACCGGCTTCTTCACGTGGTTCTTGATGTACTCCGCACCGGCTTCCTCGGCGTCGCCGCCGATTTCGCCGACCATGATGATGCCTTCGGTCTGCGGGTCTTCGTTGAACAGCTTGAGGCAGTCAACGAAGTTCAGGCCGTTGATCGGGTCGCCACCGATACCGATGCAGGTCGACTGGCCCAGGCCCACTTCCGTGGTCTGCTTGACCGCTTCATAGGTCAGGGTGCCCGAACGCGACACGATGCCGATCTTGCCCGGCTTGTGGATGTGGCCCGGCATGATGCCGATCTTGCACTCGCCCGGGGTGATCACGCCGGGGCAGTTCGGCCCGATCAGCACGGTGTCCGGATGCGAACGGGTCAGCACGTTCTTCACGCGCAGCATGTCCAGCACCGGAATGCCTTCGGTGATGCACACGATGACCTTGATGCCGGCAGCCGCAGCTTCCAGGATCGCGTCAGCCGCGTACGGCGGCGGCACGTAGATAACCGAAGCGTTGGCGCCGGTGCTCTGCACGGCGTCGGCAACGGTGTTGAAGACCGGCAGGTCGATGTGGGTCGTGCCGCCCTTGCCCGGGGTCACGCCGCCAACAACCTGGGTGCCGTACTCGATCATCTGAGTGGCGTGGAAGGTACCCTGCTGGCCGGTGAAGCCCTGCACGATCACCTTGGTGTTCTTATTGATCAAAACAGACATTGTTATTCCTTCGGTGTCGGATCAGGCGGCGTTCTTGACAGCTTCAACGACCTTCTTGGCACCGTCGTTGATGTTGTCGGCCGGGATGATGGCCATGCCGCTGTCACGCAGCAGCTGCTTGCCTTCTTCCACGTTGGTGCCTTCCAGGCGCACCACGACCGGAACCTTGACGCCCACTTCCTTCACAGCGGCGATGATGCCTTCGGCAATCATGTCGCAGCGGACGATGCCGCCGAAGATGTTGACGAAGATGCCTTCGACCTTGTCCGAAGACAGGATCAGCTTGAACGCTTCAATGACGCGCTGCTTGTTCGCACCGCCGCCCACGTCCAGGAAGTTCGCCGGCTCGCCGCCGTTGAGCTTGATGACGTCCATGGTGGCCATGGCCAGGCCGGCGCCGTTGACCATGCAGCCGATGTTGCCGTCCATGGTGACGTAGTTGATGTCCAGCTCCGAAGCGGTCACTTCGGTTTCGTCTTCCTGGGTCTTGTCGCGCATGGCGACCAAGGCCTTCTGACGGAACGCGGCGTTGTCGTCGCTGTCGAACTTGCCGTCCAGCGCGTACAGGTTGCCGTCGTCCAGGATGGCCAGCGGGTTGATTTCAACCAGTGCCAGGTCCTTTTCGTTGAACAGCTTGTACAGGTTCACCATGATGCTGGCGAACTGGCCGGCCTGCTTGGCGGTCAGGCCGAGCTTGAAGCCGAAATCGCGGCCGTGGTAACCCTGCACGCCTTCAACGAAATCAACGTTGAGCGAGTGGATCAGCTCCGGGGTTTCAGCAGCGACCTGCTCGATCTCCACGCCGCCTTCCGAAGAAGCGATGTAGGTGATGGTCTTGGTGCCACGGTCAACCAGCACCGACAGGTACAGCTCCTTGACGATCTCACCGGCGGTGGTCACCAGCACCAGGTTGACCGGCAGTTCAACGCCAGCGGTCTGGTAGGTGGCCATCTTGGTGCCGAGCATCTTGGCCGCAGCGGCCTTGACGTCATCGGTGGTCTTGCAGAACTTGACGCCGCCAGCCTTGCCGCGACCGCCCGCATGGATCTGCGCCTTCACCATCCAGGGGCCCTGGCCCAGGGAGTTGGCAGCTGCGACGGCTTCATCGGGGGTTGCCGCGACCTTGCCGGCCGGGACGGGAATGCCGTACTCGGCAAGCAGCTGTTTTGACTGGTATTCGTGGAAATTCATGCGTCACCGTGGGAATAGGAACGACCGCACGCACGGACCGCGGCGGGCCCACTATTGTGGACGACCCGGCGGCGCGGCGCAAAGAAACCGGGGCCCGGGCGTGAAGAGGGGGAGATTTCCACCTTCATTCAGGCAGTTGCGCCCGGGCCGCCCCGCCGGGGGTGGGTCGGGAATGGTCAAAATGCGCGGCTCGGGGCCCAAACCTATGCCTATACTGGGCCCAGCCAGAAGGGGAGTTCCGGCGTGTCACCCAGTGCTTCATTGATCGACCGCATCGAGTCCATGCCGAAGCGGGAGCTGTACTTTTTCGCCCTCTACCGGGTCCTGATCGCAGCGGTCATCGCCGCCCTGCTGTTCAGCCCGTTGAGTGCATTGGTGGGCGAATCCACCCACCCGCAGCTGGCTGCGGTGGTCAGCGGCAGCTACCTGGCGCTGTCGCTGCTGATCCTGGTGGCCGGCCGCAACGACCGCTGGCTGCGCCCGATCGTGGTGGGCAGCGTGCTCATCGACATCGTCGCCACCGTCCTACTGGCCCACGCCCTGCCCGGCGCCAGCGCCGGCCTGTCCATGGCCCTGCTGTTCAACATCGCCGCTGCGGCCACCCTGCTGCCGTTGTCGCTGGGCCTGAGCCTGGCCCTAACCGCCAGCGCCGCCACCGCCGGCGAATACGTCTGGAATCTGCTCGAGAACGGCGAGCCCAACCGCACCCTGGCCGAACTGGCCATGTTCATCACCAGCTTCCTGGCCCTGGCCTTCGTCAGCTACCAGGTGGGCAACCGCGCCCGCCGCAACCAGCAGTTGGCCAACCAGCGCGGCGCCGAAGTCGCCAACCTGTTCGAGATCAACGAACTGATCATCCGCCGCATGCGCACCGGCGTGCTGGTGGTCGATGGCGCCAACCGCATCACCCTGGCCAATGAGGCGGCCGCCACCCTGATCGGCGACAACGACGGCAACAGCGGCAGCGGCCTGCTGGAACTGGGCAGCGCCGCGCCCGACCTGAGCCGCCGCCTGCAGCGCTGGCGAAATGGCTGGACCAACGAAGAAACCCCCCTGCAGCTGTCGCCCGACCAGCCCGAAGTGCAGCCGCGCTTTGCCCGCCTGCTGGCCGGCAGCGACCTGACCCTGGTGTTCCTGGACGATTCCACCGTGGTCTCGCGCCGCGCCGAATCGCTCACCCTCTCGGCCATGGGCCGGTTCTCGGCCAGCCTGGCCCATGAGATCCGCAATCCGCTGGCAGCCATCAACTACGCCGCCCAGCTGCTGGAGGAATCCACCGCCATTGGCGATACCGACCGCCGCCTGCTGCAGATCATCCACCAGCAGTGCCAGCGCACCAACGGCATCGTGGAAAGCGTGCTGGGCCTGGCCCGGCGCGAGCGGGCCAACCCGGAGAACCTGGACCTGGCCGCCTTCGTGCGCCGCTTCGTGCTGGAGTACAAGCAGAGCCTCACGCTGGAAACCGACAGCATCGAGCCGATCATCAGCGAGTCTTCCGTGCATGGGCTGGTGGACCCGCGCCACCTGCACCAGATCCTCACCGTGCTGGTGCACAACGCCTTGAAGTATGGCCGCACCGGCCAGGACCCGGCCCGCGTACGCCTGCGTGTGGCCCGCCAGGACCGCAATGCGGTGATCGACGTGATGGACCGGGGCCCGGGCATTCCCGAATCGGTTGCCAGCCAGCTGTTCCGCCCGTTCTACACCACCTCCGAACACGGCACCGGGCTGGGCCTGTATATCGCCCGTGAGCTGTGCAAGGGCAACCAGGCAAGCCTGGAGTACGTCTCGGTACCTGCCGGCGGCGCCTGCTTCCGGTTGGTACTGCCCGGGCCGCACACCATGCGGCCGCAATGACGCGCTACCCTGCAGGCGTCAATAGTTTGTCGTTTTCAACCGCACTCGGCTATCTTTCCCCCATATGAACGAAAACCGCAGCGCCCTCGTCGTCGACGACGAACGCGACATCCGCGAACTGCTGGTACTGACCCTGGGCCGCATGGGCCTGCGCATCAGCACCGCGGCCAACCTCGCCGAAGCGCGCGAGCTGCTGGCCAGCAACCCCTACGACCTGTGCATCACCGACATGCGGCTGCCCGACGGCAACGGCATCGAGCTGGTCACTGAAATCGCCCAGCACTACCCGCGCACCCCGGTGGCGATGATCACCGCGTTCGGCAGCATGGACCTGGCGGTGGAAGCGTTGAAGGCCGGCGCGTTCGATTTCGTCAGCAAGCCGGTGGACATCTCGGTGCTGCGCGGGCTGGTCAAGCACGCGCTGGAACTCAACAACACCGAACGCCCCGCCCCGCCGCCGCTGACCAGCGACACCACCGCACGCCTGCTGGGCGAATCGGCGGCGATGGATGGCCTGCGCGCCACCATCACCAAGGTCGCCCGCAGCCAGGCGCCGGTGTACATCCTGGGCGAATCGGGCGTGGGCAAGGAACTGGTGGCCCGCACCATCCACGGCCAGAGCGCACGTGCGGCCGGCCCGTTCGTGCCGGTAAACTGCGGCGCCATTCCATCGGAGCTGATGGAAAGCGAATTCTTCGGGCACAAGAAGGGCAGCTTCAGCGGCGCCCATGCCGACAAGCCGGGCCTGTTCCAGGCCGCGCATGGCGGCACCCTGTTCCTGGATGAAGTGGCCGAACTGCCGCTGCAGATGCAGGTGAAGCTGCTGCGTGCGATCCAGGAGAAATCGATCCGCCCGGTGGGCGCGGCCACCGAAGTGCCGGTGGATGTGCGCATTCTTTCTGCCACCCACAAGGATCTGGGCGACTTGGTGGAAGATGGGCGGTTCCGCCACGATCTGTATTACCGCATCAATGTGATCGAACTGCGCGTGCCGCCGCTGCGCGAGCGCCGTAGTGATCTGCCGCAGTTGGCAGCTTCGATCCTGGCCCGGTTGGCCCGCACGCATGGGCGGCCCACTCCGCTGCTGGCGCCGTCGGCGTTGGAGGCGATGGGCACGTATCACTTCCCGGGCAACGTGCGCGAACTGGAGAACATCCTGGAGCGCGCGTTGGCGCTGGCCGAGGGTGACACCATCGGGGCGAGCGATCTTCGGTTGCCGCAGCAGGGTGTGCCGCGGCATGGTGGGGCGCCGGTGGCGGCGCATGAGGAAGCGGTGGTGGATCTGCCGGCGGGGAGCGGCGCGCTGCCTTCGTATATCGAGCAGATGGAACGCACCGCGATCCAGAAGGCGCTGGAAGAGAACCGCTGGAACAAGACGCGGACAGCCGCGCAGTTGGGCATCACCTTCCGCGCGTTGAGGTACAAGCTGAAAAAGCTGGGAATGGACTAAACCCGGAATCGGGTTGAATTCAACGTTGCGGCAATGAAACCGTAGAGCCACGCCCTGCGTGGCTGCAATGCAGAACGACGCCGGGCACCCGAGCGGTCCACGCGTAACGTGTCGCCGGACACCGCGATGGACACGCATGGCGTGTCACTACCGATTACCTCCACGCCAGAATCTCGCTGGACACGCCCGGCATGTCGCAACAGGCACAAACCCGCGTAGCGACACGCCATGCGTGTCCCACGTAACACCAGACACCCTGTCGCCAACACCCCAACAAAACCGCACCGCCGTCGCACTACCGCCCCCACCCGGGCCGCTAGCGACAACCTGTTGGCATCGCCTATCAAACCCGGCAAAACCAACAGACAGAATCGATTGGCTACCGACCTCACCACGGCGCATGGTGGGGACGGAGCTTCAAATCTCCGAGTGGATGCAAAATTATGGACGTCCCATGTCGGGAGGGTGGCTAATACAAGACCCCTCAACCGGGGAAATACTCCACGCCGCATGCATCCACGCGGATTTGAACCTCCCGGCTCCCTTGCCCTACCGGCAAGGGAGATTTCCCCTTGGAGGCTCCCATGCGCTCGCCACGCAACACTCACCTCTTCCCAGAACTGCTGCTGCCCACGGCCGACCGACCGCGCCACTACACTGTGCGCGCACACACCTACGCCTGGATGGACACCTTCGACGGCGGCACAGTCCCATGCCTATCGATACACGGCCGTTGGCTGGAGAACGCCGGCTTCAAAGTCGGCGCAAGCGTGAGCATTGAAGCAACCCAGGGCCAGCTGATGGTGACCCTGATCGAGTTCCCCGAAGAAGCGCGCCGAAGCACTTCCACCGCCTTCGAGAGACATGTCGCCAAGCTGGGCCGCACCACCCCGGACAGCCGAATCATCGTCGAGCACCCCGGCTGGCTGGTGCGCGAACTCATCCTCGCCCCGATGGGCGCCTCCACCTTGGACTTTGCCCACGCCATCGGCGTATCGCAGGACTTCGCTGAGTGCTTTCTCGCCGGCGACCAGGACGTGGACATCGATCTAGCCCAACGTCTCGGCCCCTTCTGCCGCACCTCGCAGGGTTTGTGGCTTGACCTTCAGCACAAGCACCGATCAATGCGCTGACCGCGTCGCAGCCGTAGAGCCACGCCCTGCGTGGCTGAAGCGACTAAAGTGACGCCGCGCAGTACACGCCCCTCCCTTGACGTATTGCTCCAGCGATAGGTGTTGCCCTACTACCAAGTGCGACACCTCCTTCACATGTATGCGCTCCCCCCTGAGGTTCTCAGGATCCAGCTGCCCTGCTCCCCATGCCCCTACCGAATCCAGTGTTCGGTTGCGCCCGCGGAAAGGAGGTCAGACCGAACCGCATTAGCATTGATCCGCATTCCAAGCATCTCTACCCCACGGCACAGCCAGTCAGCGATGTTGGCTCTGACCTCCTGGCTGCGAGCGGATGCGGACGCCTCCGACCTTAAGCATTCCCATAGAACCGCCGAAATGAATCCCACCGCTGCGTGGTCCCCCAAGGCATCGGGCAAGTCATCGAACTTCTCCCTGAGCGACTCATCCCATTCGCTTTCGATGGCACGGCACGAATCAAGCATCGTCAGTCTCTCTACCTGCGCCACCAGCGAGAAACGTAACCCGGCATCCAAGACACCAGACGGATCCGCCTCGAACCCAGACCCGACCTCTCTCTGGATAAACGTCATTAACGCCCAACGATCGTCACTGGAAAGATCCCCACAGCCAAGCATCTGACCAACCAGCCAGTTAAGCTTCTCAGCATCCGCGCCCCGAAGTACCGATCGGGCAAGGCCAAGAAACTGGTTAAACGTCCCCTCCCTTCTCTCCGCTGACAGGTCGAGGTAAAAATAGTTGGAGTTCGCGCCGAAGATTCGCTTCGTTGCACCTCTAGCGGCAGCCTTTATCTCTGCAAGCACAGGCCCGCTCTCATCCCAGATACCGAGGCGACCCAGCCAGCAGCAGAACCAGTCTGTGGACAGCAGAAACACCACGTAATCCAAGCTTTGTTCTCGCGCCGTCATTCAGTACCCCCGCGGCATCGAGGGCAACCCTCGATAAGCAGCTCTCATTGCCCCAAATGGAAGATAGCAGTTTTTACTGATCGCTTCAGAGATCTTGTTTCTCAATCGATTCTGCCATCCCTTGATCTGTTCACCGCGCCCGCCCCAATACCCGAGGCACCCTGGCCCTTACGCAGGATTTGGGGCGAATCTGGCGAGATTGTACATATTGCACTTTTCCACAAGCATCTCTTCGCTTCGCCGGTTCATTTCATGCATTGCCTGTCTGATTTCCGCAACGATTCGTGCACAGCGATCATCGCAGTTGCATTACTCCCCGGAGCTAAGGTCAGATTTTAGGTAGCGCTGCAGCAGCGGCCAAACAGCCATTCCAGTCACCACAGCGGCACTGTACGCGCTCCACAGGACCCCAGCACCGTACCGGACACACGCACGAACCGCTGCATCATTGCTCCCCATGAGGCCTCTTCCCGTCCAGACCGCAAGGCGCATCAACCACGCCGAATTAGCGTGAAATCAACACTGGGAACCGGAAAATGCACCAAGCCCATCTCCGATGATTTCACCAGGGCACCTTGCGCAAGGTGACCCCAAAGCTCCTTTGGGTAATCAGGCGTGTATCTCCCGTTATCAAACACCGCGACAACCGATCCGGTCATCCCCCCGCCCAGATCCACCCGATCATGAAGCAGCACCTCAGTTCCGTCTTCGTACTTCACTGCTACTCCTCGGGAGCTTGATGATCACGCCCCCTCACGTTGGAAGGCAAGGGCAACGCTTCTTCCAGAGAACGGTCTCGTCGCCGAGCTCAAGGTCGGGGCTACCTGCCAGCGTCAGGATCCTGAACTTTCCCGCGCTCATAGATTGAGCACAACGCCCGCAAGAACGCGAGTAATCCCTTCCATTCATTCCCCGGACTTGATTTTTTCACATCCGGATACACGATCACTGCCCCTGTCCGTGTTGCACAATCTCAATAATACCCAAGACGGCCATCATCAACAGCAGGGCAACGACTACGCCCCACAGGCACATCTGCACAAGCGCAGCGATTGTCGCCGGCCTGCGCAAGGAACCAGTTCTGATCGCCAGCACGCACCCGTAGAAGGTGTCCTGCATATCACCGATGTCTCTGGACGCCAATAGGGGCAACTTGGCGAGAACTTCCTCGCCCGCGGTCTTCTCCGCAACTCGACGCGCAAGAATCACCGCGCACGTTCGACTGATGACGATGGCCACGGCGATGTAGAAGAGATAAAAAACGAACTTATCCATGATCATCGCCACCAATCCAACCGGCCAGGTCGCCTACGCGCACCGATTCGGAATCAACCTCGCAGCGCGTTGCAATACTACTCATTTTCAGACTAAGCGTAGCATCCGGGTCAAATTGTTCGAGGAAGGCCGCGTCCATGGGAACACTGACATCCAAACTCTCGTTGGGGAAAACGGCCAGAACGCCCCTCCACTGGTCGGTACTACCCAGCGTAATGATCGGCTCCCAACCTTCCAGGGCGGAGCGCAGCACGGAGAAGTAAAAGGCGTTCGGGTGTAGATATGGCAAGCGCGCAGTCTCTATAGGCTCAGAGAGCGCGTAGTACACCGGAACACTTCCCTGATTGGTCAACCTGAATACCCCTTCACGCCCCTCCGTCGCGCTTTCGACCCGAAGCATTCGTAGCTGCATGGGCGGACACTCGCAACCTGGGGCTGCATAAGCCGAATCGCTCGACACCGAGCCAGAAAGGAACGCGGCAATCCAAAGCGCGACGGACAATCTGTACATAGCCTGCTAACCCCCCTAAAGCTTCCATTGGCCTGCAACCGGCAGGTCGCGTTCTCATTTCCCATCCAAGGCCGCGCTCGAACCTGTCAAGGTTGAGACCCGCCGTCCATGCCGTCCCACCAGAAATCACAGTACAAGGCCTGGATCAGCACCCGCCGCCCAGAGCCAGACTCGGCTGCGCGAACAATGGCGTAGTCAATGTACCCGTAGTGCGTCCAGTCGAAGAAGTCTACGAACTCAAGCTTGGGAATATCGGCAGCTGCAACCCGCTCGTCCTCGCTCCAGTAGTTATTTCCATCTAACCCGGCACGTGCAAACTGGACAGGCACTTCCCGGTGCAGGGGCTTTGGCTTCACGATAAGGCCACCAATGGCGGAGTGCCCGTATTGATCTGCAGCGGCACTCCCCTCGAGCACGATGCTGCGCAGCAGCTCTCGCTCGATCTGGAGGAAAGAATCCTCCACCGCCATGTCTAGGACACCTTCGCCAGGCATCAGGTAGGAATTCCAGATATGCCGGCTTGCTTCCTTGAATCTCTGCATCTGACCCGTTACGTCTTTCATCTCCGCATCCCTTCAGAAGCCTATCTGCCCATTCCCGCGTATCCCAGACTTCGAATTGGCACGCACGCCCGAGGGAAGCATACGACTTCCAGAGCGAGGAAGCCGATCGGGCCGCGGTGTGGGCGTGGGGCGAGTCACTGCGGGACTAAAGGCATGCCGTCCTCCTCCGCTGGACGGCCCCACGGCCTGCCGTTGGGAACGCCTCAAGTTTCGCGACGCTCCGCCTGCGCCTGGCATCGCGATGGACATACTTGGCGTGTCGCAACAGGCGAAAACCCGCGTAGCGATACGCCATGCGTGTCCACGTGACGCCAGCCCCCCCCCCCGCTGTCGCCAACACCCCAACAAAACCGCACCGCCGTCGCACTGCCGCTCCCACCCGGGCCCCTATCTATAACCTGGCACTTCCGCCCTCGGCTCGAACAAACTCCTGGGCAGCCTCATTCCCAGCAGCAGCGGCAGCGTGAACCAGGCTCATCCCTTTCAAGATATCGGCGGGAACGCCGACCCCATGTACCAACGAGAGTCCGTACTCATACTGAGCGGGTGGGTAGCCTTGACGAGCTGCGGCCGCAAAATTCTCTGCAGCCGACTCCTTGTCCAATGGCGCCATGTCACCAAACAAGTGATACATGCCTTGCATGAATAGTGCAGGCGCGTATCCCGATTCCGCCGCCACTCTTACAGAATCGACATGACGTGCGTGGAATTCCTCTTCACCCTCGCCCGGCTGACTCGACATGGCCGATAGGTAAAGCGCCTCAGCAAGACCTGACTCCACAAGAGGCGCGAGCAGGACCCTCACGCCATCCCAGTCATCCGCGCTGACGAGGCGGTCGTACTCGGTCGTTACTGCAGTTGGAAGATTAGCCATGCGGGATTATCTCATCACTCCTTGGGAACCTGCAGCGACATAGGATGTGACAGGTCGAACTCGCGCCGAGCTTCTGATTTGAGTACTCATCCACCATCCGCTTCGGCTGGATCTCCGACTGCACCCCCCTCTGCAAACACCAATAGTAGCAAGGCCATTTCCGCACTCGGGAACCCGGGCATGAGCCCCAACCATCGCCGCACCCTCTTCATCCAGCCTGCTCGATCTCTCTGGCGACGAGAAATCGGCTCGCGGCGTCCCTGACCTGCTCCCAAGACGGATGAAAGAGTTCACTTGCATCATTCCCTGCAAACGCGGCTTCCGGCAGGGCAGCCGCAGCTCCCACCAGACGTGCAATTCTCTGTCTCAGCGTCTCCGACACTCCACTCCAGTGCAGCAGTGACTCTCCAGCCAAAAGCTCCTGCCTGAGCTCCCACGCGGCAGCGAAATGACCTTCGGACTGCTGCAATGCTAGGTCGGGGCCAGCCGCAACGATTCTGGCCGAGTCTGCGAAGTAGAAGAGGCAACTCTTCATTGAATCCTCAAGATCCTCCTCAGATACGCCTTCCATCGTCATTCTCCTGTTCTCACTCGGAGTGGACCGAGCAAGCATTTCCAGACCTCTCGGCTTACGCATCATCAAGGCCGAGACGGGCGTGAAGGATTCTCCAGCTTGCTTAATAAGCTCAGCTAGGAGGATGGTAATCGGGCGCTTCCACCATTGCCATCCCAAGCCAGCGTCGCACTTTCCGATAATCAATTGCTTTGACCGACATCATTGGCAAGGACTGTCAACGCTCACTACATGACCGCGCCCTACCGCTCGGCGACTACGGAGCTGCGACCTGGAAGATTCCGCTAGAGCCCTTTAATTAAACCCTCAAGCCTCCCTGATTTATCGAAACTGTAAAACCTTTCATCTCCGATGAAGTTCACGCACCGCCCATCGTGAGCAACCATCCGCCTGGCCTTGACCGTGGCGCCCGCCCTCGTCTTGTAGACGGAAAAGTCACAGCCAGAGTCGGCCTGGCTACAAAATTCCGCTGCTTCAACCTCTGCAATGCTCACAAGGTGCAATTCGGAATCGGTTGCCGCCTTTGGGTACACCCCGCCTCCACAGTCTATTTGGGGCTTTGAACAGGCAGCGCTGGCCATCGCGATACACGCGCCAAACATCAAACACCAACACTTACTCCGTTCCATAGGTTCCATCACTTCAACGCGGGTGGTGGTCAGCGTCAATGCTGGCAAGAAACACAATTTCATCATCTGGTTCGGCGTAATGGACCATACCGATCTCGGAGGCTTCGACTAGAACCCCGCTCGACAAGGATGTACCGCCGACCACTTCGACTTTGCTTAGCCAGCTTTCATAACCACTCAAACAGTTCCAGTGGTCGAAATCGCAAACCACAACGCCTTTTACACCGCCCTCAACAAGTACGGAGTCTCCAGCCCGAATGCTCCTCGCTTCGTTGACGTACCTCATAAAGCCACTCCAAGGTCAATTAGCAACCGGCTCAATAGGCACCTACTCTGGACTAAAGCCTTCCGGCTTCGACACCCATTAATGCACCAAGCCCATCTCCGACGATTTCACCAAGGCGCCTTGTGCAAGGTGACCCCAATGCTCCTTTAGGTAATCAGGGTCTCCAGTTATCAATTACCGTGACAACCGACCCGGTCATGCCCCCCCGCCCAGATCCACCCGATCGTGGATCAGCACCTCAGTTCAGTCTTCGTACTTCACTGCCCTGCTCCTCGGGAGCCTGATGATCACGCCCTCTCACGCTGAAGGCAAGGTCACCGCTTCTTCCAGAGAACGGCCTTGCCGCCAAGCTCAAGGTCGGCGCAAGCGTAAGCATCGAAGCAGCCCTGGGCCAACTGATCGTGACCTTGATCGATTACATCGAAGAAGCGCGGCGATGCACCTCCACGGCCTTGGAGAAGCCCGTCGCCAAGCTGGGCCGCACCACCCCCCGGCGTGTCCCAGACTTCGAATTAGCACCTACGCCCGAGGGAAGCATACGACTTCCAGAGCACGGCGGAACGGCCACACCACTACACCGCTCGCGCCCACACCTATGGGTGGACGGACACTGTCGGCGGCGGCACCGCATCCAGCTTAGCGGTACACGGCCACTGGCTGGAAAGCGCAGGCTTCAAGATCGGCGTAAGCGTAGGTATCGAGGCGACTGTCGGCTAACTGGTCATCACGCGGGTGGAGTTTCCCGAGGGAGCGCGGCAGCCCCACTCCAGTGCCCGAATGCTTCCTGGCCGGTGACCACGATGTGGATCTGAATCTAGCCCAGCGCCCGGGCCCGTTCTGCGGTATCTCGCAGACAATGTGGCTGGAGCTGCAGCGGAGACATCAGGAAGTGAGGTAGCGACGGGCTCTTGATGCCTACATTTCCCCTTTTTAGTCGACGACCATACGTGCTTGCGCCACCCTTTAGTACACGTAGACGTGGAACCCAGTCTCCTTATCCAACCTTTCACCGAGACGCTCCGCCAGCTCTGGCCCTTCAACGACGTAATCCTCCAGCGCTATAGAACCAGAAGCCTCTTCTTCACCAGCATCCCTCACAGCTTCAATGCGAAGAGACAGCGCCGAGCCGGTCTCACTACTCCCGATGAGCTGAAACATCTGTCCGACATACGGGAGCGAATCAAGCTCAACAAACCCCGTCACGTTTCCGTATGGCTCCGTCGGTGAGGAGTACAGCGACATATCGACATGGAATCTCATCAACGCCCCCAAGGATCCGGAACAATCAGACCAATCGCCATTTCTTCTTCAAGGATCATGCCGCAACCCGCCATCTCTCCAAGCACAATCATGTCAGCAATATTAGCGGGCAGCCCCTTGAGGTCGGCAGCGTGTCCCAGCCATGTGGTGATACTTCCCGTACTACCATGGTCTCCTTTGGAAAAGGCATGATCATACAAGCTGCGGTCATGCAGCATCTGACCCTGTTGTCCGCGCGTCCGCAACCTAGTAGACGTCGACAAAGAACTTGTGTACTTGTTCCAAACAGCGTGCAAGCAACTCGGCTTCGGCGAATCCGTCGGCGACATGGTCCTCCAACATCAAAGTTCTGGGCTGGGCTGATCTGGATCAGCCTCCAGTACCGCGTCCACTCTCAGCGCCAATTGAACCCCATCCTCTCCCTCTCCAAACATCTGGACCAGCTCCCCCAACACGGGGGCGGAGGGCACTTCAAGATACCCCGTAACGCAGCCATACGGTTGAGTGGGAGAGTAGAACAGGGAAAAATCAAATCTGAATTTCATCATCTGCCCCAAGGATCTCATGCCCCATTACCGACCGCGCCAAAGACCGGACGCGGCTAAAAACCGTTGATGACATCGACCAGCTTCCCAACCTCATCAAAGGCATAGTATCTCTCACCGCCAATGCGGGTGATGCATCTACCTTCATAAGGGAAGCTCGGGGACGCTTGAACAGTCCAGCCAGATTTCGTCCTATAGACCGAGAAATCGCACCTCGCACCCTCCACTTGGGTGCAGACTTTTTCGGACTCAGCCCGCGCAATAGCTATAAGCTGCAGCTCGAAATCCGTTGCATTCTTCGGCTTGACAACTGTTCCGCACGCGATCTCAGGCTTCAAGCAGCCAACTACGAGCACGCCAGCTGAAATAGAAATCGCGATTAACCATGAAGTGATTCGTTGCCTGATCGACATCTGGACATCCTGGTTGGAGCCGAAGTAATCGGATACGCGATGATCTCTGGATTTCGAGATCCAACAAGCTTGTTACCACCTTCCAGCCTGTGACCTTGTCCGCGCCAGAGATCAGCTCACGCGATCGGTGTATTTCAGGACTTCACCGAATGTTTCCTCGCTGGCGACCAGAACGTAGATCTGCATCTGGATCTGGCACAGCGTCTGCGGCAGTTCTGCCGAACCTCGCAAGGCTTGTAGCTCGACCTGCAACTCAAACACGGCTAAATCCGCTGACCCCGCCCAGCCGCCCATACAAAGCCCTATCCAGCGATGCAGGATCGAAGTCATCTGCCTCCATCCTCAGGCAAAGGTCATAAGGAGAGCCCGGGCTGAAGAATGACCTTACAGATAGACTCGCCTCAATCTGCGAGGCATCAACCCAATCCCCAATGTGGGCGGCCAAACCGAGCAGGTCGCTCAAAGCACCTGCAATCCAATGATCATCGATTACGGCGGAGCTCCATGTACCAATCTCCAGGTAGTCGTACGGCCCTAGACTGCGGTGGCAGGAAACCCAGTCATTCTCTTGATGAGAGGCGTAGTCACGCAGCTCAGTCACGAGCGAGCGAAGTCCGGCTTTGGATCCAACAATGTTCCATTCCTTCGCCTCATCATCCCGCTCGTAGTGGTATCCAAGCTTCCTCCATTCCGCCTTGAACCAATCGTCTGAGAACATCTTCACTGGACCAATCACCCTCTATTCCTGAGCATGGACACGGAACGTTGTCATGAGAAGCGGCAAAGCAGATACATGTTCAGGATGGCCAGTCCGGCTGCAGACAATCCACATGCCAATTTCCTGAAGGGCGCCACCCATGCCGCTGCGCATCCGGCCGCGCCCACCGCAACCGTGAACGCGAACACCAACAGTCCCATCTCGACATCAGGAAACCATGCCGCATAGCACGTTGGCATGCTCACTGCCGGACTGGGAAGCGATAGATCCGAGGTCCACTCCGTTCCTAAATCACCGTTCGGACAGAAGCGCAGCAAAAGCATCGCCCAACACTCTGATCGCATTCCTACTGTAGACCCAAACCCTGCGGGATTGAGACGATGAATCGTGCGCGATTCGAGGCAAATCCAAAGAGGGCAAGACTACCTCCGCATCACCAAGCAGTTTCCACACCAACGCGATGCACCAACCCAAACACTACACCTCCACGTTGCCCGCGGAAGCGCATTGCCGCTGAATGTCGCTGACCTTTGCTCAACGCACAACCTTTTCCATCGCAAGTTCAACAGAACTGAGTTCGCGCGCTCACCGTCTCTTGGTTAGAGACGTCAGCCCTTGTGCGACTTCCGGCGACAGTGCATCGCGCCACACATGGGTCAAGACACCCAAAAAGGCCTTCTTCTCGGACATGTACGACTCAATAGCGTTCAATGCAAATTGGCCATGCAAGCCCAACAGCGTTTCCACGGGACCAGCCCCCAGATTTTCCAGCACCCACGGATCGGAGCTCAATTCAAATATCTCGACAACCGATCCCCATGCCTGTTCTGGATCCTCAATACACATCATATTGAGCTGAATGGCAGACCATTGGGAATCGCTTTGTAGAGCGGAGCCATCGGTGGCGCTCTGCAAGGCAACCCAAGCACTTGCCAAAGCATGGCGGTCCAAAAATTCCATCAAAAACTACCTCGGTGCACGCTGAGTCGGGAGTGGCTTCGTTGCCCACTCCCAAGCGTCGGAAGGATAACCTTTGCAGTTCATCGCGTCTGCCACCTCAAGGTACCCGCGAAGATTCACCTGCCAAGATCGGAACTGTTGCTGGTGCCCCGCCCATGACGTCTTTCCGGGATGAAGTTCGTATCCGAGGTCCACTCCGTTCCCAGATCACCGCCCGGACAGAAGCGCAGCAACAGTCCGCGCAGCGACGCCAGCAACATGAATAAAGCCACGAAACTGACAAGGGCGGCGGGTACTACTGCCATCCATCACAACGCGTTGGTCATGGTGATTCCTTCGAGCGCGAGGAAGGGCCGTGCCACAGACGACAGGAAGCCCTTGATTCATTTAGCGACGAACAACAAACTACGACCATGGGCGTACTAAACAACAGCATCACGGCAAGACTTCCCGGGCTGTCATCGCTGAACAATCGAGACGCGCGTCGCGACTACTTCAATGAAGCCATCGCTGACGTACATCCTGATCATGTTCTGCTTACGGTGAACTATGCAGCTTCGAACATTGCCAAACCGGTGTTCGCCCGCCAGCGAGGCGACATCCAGCTTGGCCAGGCAAGACGTCACACCACTGAATGCGATCGTCACGGGCTGGGGGTCTGAGGTGATGCCTCCCTTGCGCATGAGCAGATTCATGGAGCAAATACCGGCAGCAGGCGAGAAATGGATCGATTCCAGATATGAGAAATCGAACTCTACGTCCTCAATCTTCTTGAACCCGCCGCGGCCAGCCCGAGCGCGCGACGTTTCGGCTGCGTCCATTGGCCGAGGCAGTGCAGCCAACCGCACATCACGACCGGCCGCCTCTACGAGCCCTCCCGCCAGGTAGAGCCGAAGACTTCCGCGTGAGGTGTCAACGCGGCCATCCTGGATGTTCCCGGAAGAGGCGTTGTCAGCCAACTCCTCAAAACCAAATCGCCCGAAGAAGTCCTCTGTGCCCGTACAGGCGAGCAAGCACGCTGACCTCGCCCTACCCACCTTGTAGTCACCAAGGCTTAAATCGATCTCGCATGTTCGCTCAACGATTGATAGGGAGACTGAATTGATGACGCCATCATGGAACTCGACATCATTAAACATCTCCTGACCCGTCACGTCACTCACACCAGCCTCCCGCAGTAACAAACCAGAAATCCCTATATGAGCAATCCAGATACTACACGCCACATCCGAAGCCATCGACCGGAGGCGAGTGGTCTACGATTCTCCAGCCAAGCCACCAAGCTCGTCCAGATGGATGGCAAGGGAGCGCGGCTCGACATACATGCAGAGATGCTGAGCAGCACCTGCCCACCATTCAGCCAGCCGCGCCACGTCAGGCTGGCCGTAATGCAGACGACGAGTGGCAACTGCCACTTCCTGCAAGAGCACGCTGGGGGCGTAGGCAGCGCTTGCGAGGTCTTCGAGCCTTCCAGGAAGACCACCAAATTTGCTGTCGAGCTCCACGTCCCATCTGCTTTCAGGCTGGAATGGAATCTCGCCGGCACCAAGCAGTTCCAACATGTTGATCACCACGGCCACCACTCCCTCGCCCAGCGCAGCGCGGGCGTCAGCCCCGAGACCGAGGGCCATCGCACGAATCAAAGCTGCCTTGAGCGCCCATCTCTGGTCACGAGATAGCAGCGAATGACCGGTGATTGAATCCACCAGCCTACGGATATCCCGCAATGCCATTTCATCCAAGCACGGCCTCAGCTCCTTCATGAACCGATCAAAGGTCGCCGCCTTTCTGGTGGGCGACAGATCCACCAAGTAGTAGTCAGTGGATCCCGAAAGAATGTCCGAGGCAGCACGTCTGGCGACGTCCTTCGTCAGCGCTAATGAAGCCTGCCCGCCCCTCCATTGACCCAAGGAGAACATCCAGGTTGAGAACCAGTCGGTTGCTAGCAGGAAGATGACGTCATCTGTTTCATCAGAGATCTGGAGCAGTTTAATATCCTCGTGACTTGCCAAGAAGCGCCCCGCGTAGGTCGCCACCCTACGACCACCTCCGCCACATCAATGAATCGTAAAGGGGGCCGAAATTGAGCGGCAAGTGAAGTCCTTGTTGTAGAACAGAATTGCGAACTCACCCTCCGGCAGTGAAGGTTGATCTGAAAACAACCATTTCTTCACATAGAACGCCGTAGAGCCTGCGGGCTCAAGCTCCAGCGCACCCGCTGGCGCCCTCGAATGCCCGAGATCGGGATCATCCTCCCGCCATTCCGAGGTCGCCGAATCTCGTCGAAGCACACGTACGTAGTAATCATCAACCAAGGAGCGGCCAGGGTCTCCAAGAGGGATATCGCTGGAACGCGCACCTGAGCTACGTATCGTGAACTCTCCTCGAGCCTGCAACGAGCCCCGATCCTTGACGCCGACGAAGTCGATGTCCAGCAAAGGGCACGCTGCGTTACGACGAAGTTCAGCGGCACAACCTTGGACTAACAGCACAGCCAACAGCAGGACACTCCCGCTCAGCCTCATGGCACACCCCTCGAATGTCGACCACTGTCATCCCACCTGCGCTTAGACGCAGAAAAAGCGTCGTACGCTCCGGCTTCCACTATTGACTGAAGCCTGCCTCCATTTGCGTCTGAGCACTCCCTTTCAGTGGAGTACGCCACTCCCTTCAACTCCTGCTCAAGCGCTGCCGCGCGCCCTTCGAAAGAAGCTCCCAACGATTGAGGTCTCGAACATGTTGCAACTCAGCCCTTGATGTACCTGCAGCGATCCTGGCGGAAACTGCTGAGAAATCACGCGGTGCGTAGTGCAGCGCCACACGTGATCCGTGCCCCCGTCCAACCGCACAGCTTCAGGGGTTCATCGACCAGCCGAATCCAAGTTAAAGTATTGATCTTCCAAAACTTCATGGACGCTGGCCTATTGACTAGGTGGAAGTAGCTTCGCGAGATCCTGCACGCTTATCGCAGTCGACCTCACCTGGCACATTGTGGCAATCGAAATCAGCTCCACCATGACCATGGCTTCCGGAATGTCATTCTCCTGAAGGACGCGCTCGATCCCAATATGCAAGTCGACGGTGGCACCTGGATTGACGACCAGAGCCCCTCCCCATGGAGGTAACGAGCCCGCTTCAAGGATAGGCACCCATCCCCGCATATTTAATTCGCGGGTGTAGTTCGAGTTGCGGGTGTAGATTTGGTACGCGCCCCAATGCAGGAGGGGCACGCGAGAGGCGGAATTCGGCTCCCATAGCGGGAAGTACACAGTCACATCGCCGAGGTTCCGAAGTGTTAAAACGCTTGTACGCAGCTCGGGCGAGCCTTCCGAATGCTTAAATTCGAGCTCCATCGGCGGGCATTGGCAAGACGGAGAAGCGCCCACCCTCCCAATCGGAATCGAGAATGCACAAACGAGGGACACACAGATCACCAGCAGGTATCGGATCATCAAAGATCTCTCCAGTTCAATCAACACCCATCGCCTCAGCCCGCGCAAAAAGTGAGAAGTAAGTCACCATTCCGTCACGTCATGCTTTCGACTTGAATCCCACCGGTAAATTGAACCCATCATCGCTGGATAAAAGCCGGTACGCACAAAAGACTCCATAGCGTCTCTATTGTTCGATTTACACTCGGCTTGGCTCTGATACGCCTGAAGCCTCAAAAATCGCTCATAGGACTCTGCGCTAGCTTTCTCACCAGCACTCCAGGCGTTGATGTCACCCACATGATCCAGCTCTTTGAGCCTCACCTCCATCGCATGGCCCGGTGAGCTGTACTGATCGGGCCTTCGAAGATAGACAACCGGGGTCAAATCGACCTGAAACTCGTCAAGGCTGAAGCTTGCGCCATCGCAGACGCACCTTGCGCTTATGTTCCAATCATGCGTGGTGGCACCCCCAACAGACTAGAGAATTTCCGTTCCCGCACGATCATATGGATCCATCCGTGCCGCGCAGTTGACTTCTCTACGCCATTTCCACTCGCCCGGTACCCGGGCTTGTACATGGTTTCCGCCTCTTGATCCTTCACCACATACTGGTGCATCAGCACCGAGTCCATGTATCGAGATACGCGGGCCTTGGTCCAGAGGGGGCCATATGTACCCGCCTTGGAACGAAGCTCGGCTTCGGCTTGGCTGAGCGTTGGGAAACACTTGCCCTCGAAGCAGAACTTTGTTTCGGCCAGTGGCTGTTGCGCTGCAGATGCAACGACTGGAAGCAGCGAAAGCACTAGCAGCAAGAGAATACTCTTCGGGACGCGCGCGGGCACAACCACCTCCCTGTGGATGGGCAACTGCGGGCGCAGGAATGAGCGCCCACTGACGTTTGACGCATTAGTCTTGTCGAATGGCGCTTATGGAAATGAGCGCCACGTCTCGATTTGTGGAAAAGCCGGGACCATGGTGCCAATGGCCGCGCTACGGGCTACGCCCTCCGTGTTCAGCACGGGTCGCCAGCAGCGTCATCAACCGCAGCGAAGCATTTCCCTGCGCCTTCCGGTCCAAGCGCGACCAATAGCGCTGCATCAACTGCTGAGCGACGGCAGGATCGCCCTCTGACAGTGCTGCGTACTGCATCGCGCCCATGATGTAGTAGCCAGAGACGCCATCCTGCAGCAGTGCTGCACCATGATCGCCGTCCAACAGCTCCAGGCCCAACTCGACTACGTCGCGATGCCGATCTTCCGAGGCGGCCGCTACCAGGCCAAGGGCGGCCTGGACGGTGGCATCATTCGAAGGGCAACGCAGCCACGTCGGCTTGCCCCAGATGCGATCAAGCCGCGCGGAGTCCAGGAACACTACGGTTTCCGTCGCCAGCGAGAAAATCATTGTGGCCGTCCGCTCCGGTCGGCTGTCCAGTTCACAGGCAGCCGCCAGCCCGCGCAGTGCGTCCACTTGCAATGCGTCGAACTCGGACATTGCTGAGGGCGGCGCCTTGCTCCCCTCCACCAATGCAGCAAATACCTCCTGAGCGGCCTCAGCCTGCCGAACCGACGCGAGCGATAGACGGTTAGTGCCAAACGAACGCTCGCTTGCCGGCATCGGGCCACCGAGGCTGCGGACCAACGGCCACGGAGCCGAGCCCATTGCATCGAAGTCTGCCACTTGGGTACGCTGGAACCGAGCCACCGGCGCCTGGAGCTTCAACACCGGGAACATGTCGGAGTTCATCTGGTGCGGATAGAGCGCCAGATAGCCTTCCAGACCACGGCGATTCAACACTTTGGTGTCCTGCAAAGCACGCAGGTCGGTCACGCCGATACGAGCAAGATCGGCAGCCACCAACGGCTGGCGAAAAATGTCCGCGGAGAGATCAGGGACCTCTCCGTGCGGTGAAGCCACCAGAATCAGATCGCCCTCGTTGGCCAGATACGCCTTCGCATCCTTGAAGTTGACCAGCATGGCCGAGAGCACCGAGTTGACCAGCTCAGGGGTGATTTCATACAGCTGCAGCCATTGAACGAACAAGCCATCCTGATTGAGCTGCTTCGGGATGTACTGATAGAACTCGGTACTGAACAAGGATGCGGTGCCACCGACCCACGGATTGGAAGGCTCGGAGATGATCAGGTCGTACTTCTTGGGCACCGAGGCAAAGTACGCCTTGGCATCGTCAATGATCACGTGCGAGCGCGGGTCGCTGTACGCCCTCGAAACCCGGTCGCCGAAGTGGCGGGCACCCTCGACCATTGCCGGCTCGATTTCCACCGTATCCACCGCGCCTACTTTTGCGTGCCCCATGAGCGTATGCGTGGTCATGCCCGAGCCAAACCCGATTACACCGATGCGGTCGTAGTGCTCACGCATGGACAACGGGATCGCGGCGAGCAACACCATGGTCGACTCATCGGACGTCGGCGCCTGATCGGCTTGCAGCGCCAGGCCGGCATCCACCTTGCCGTTGGTGGAGATCATCCGCACGGGTCCGTCCTCTTCATTCCGTTCGATGACGGCAACAGTCGCGGTCTTCCCATCCTTGAAGAACACCGTCTTGGTGTCCGCGCCCAATGACGTGGAACCGAAGCGATACACCGATGAATTCAGAACGGCCGGATCGAAGGTAACCAGCCAACTGGCAGCCAGTACCGCAGCAGCAGAAACCGCCGCCGCCGGCACCATCGGTGGCAGCCGCCAACGGGTCGAGGCCGGCGCATAACGAGCCAGCAGCACCAGACCCAGACCGATGTCGAGCACGGCAGCGCTCAGCAGCGCGTACTTCAGGCCCAGCACGGGCATCAGCAGATGCACCGCGGCGAGTACGCCAATGATTGCGCCCAACGTATTGAATGCGTAGGCCTGGCCGATCGATTTTTCGCCATGGCCCTGCCGCAGCAGTGCCAGCGTGAGCAGAGGCAGCGTCATACCGGCAAAGAAGGCTGCGGGGAACATGACGAGCAGCGCGATACCTGCACTGGCCACGTTGAATAGGCCATATCCCTCCGCACTGTGCACGATGACCATCATCAGCCAGCCGACCCACTCGAACGCGTTGGCATAGACGAACATGGACGCCAATGCGGCGATACCCATCCACACCTGGATCCAACCGGCAGTCGCGAGCGGTGCGATCAGCCGATCTGCACGGTTTTTCAGCCAGAGCCCACCCAGCGCGATGCCCAGAATGAAGGCCGCCAACATCAATTCAAACGAATGGATCGTGGTTCCCAGTGCCAGCGAGAGCATCCGGATCCAGGTGATTTCATAGACGAAGGATGCTGCCCCAGTGAGACCGGCCACGAGCAGAATGAGCAACGGCCTGGAGGCAACCGTGCCGGTTGTGCGCGCAGTCGTTGCAGGCACGAGGGCGGAATCCGGCGCTAGTGGTCGCTCCTGCTTGCTAAGCGGATACACCATCACCGCGACCAGGATATTGATGAGCCCTGCCGAGAACACCGTGCCCGGCATGCCGATCGCGGGCAGCATTACATACGTCGAGGCCAACGCACCAATGGCCGCGCCGAGACTGTTGGAGAAATACAAGCCTGCCAGCACCCGGCCCTCCGCGTGGGTCTGCAGGCGGATGTAGCCAGCACTCATCAGCGGGAAGGTCGCACCAAGCAGGATGCATTGCGGCAGCACCATCGCCGCCGCCAGCAACCAGCGAACGTTCTGCAGCTGCCCTGACGGCAGCATAGGCAGCACTTGTGCGTAGGCCCAGCCGGTCACACCCTGATAGATGCCGTCGAAGCTCAATCCGAGCAGGCCAATGACGACCTCAATGAGCGCATAGGCGAGAAGCGGCCGACGAATTCTGCTGCTCCATCGGCTGACCAGCCATGCACCGATCGCCATGCCGCCCATGAACAGAATGAGCACCAGCGATTGCGCGTAGGAGGAATGACCCAGGAACAAGCCCAGATACTGCGTCCAGATGGACTGGTAGATCAGGCCGGAGAAGCCGGACAGCACGAATATCCACAACAGCCACGTTCCGGCCCTGCTCTTAACCAACGTCATGCGTGCATCCCCATTGCCTATCACAAGGCCAAACGACCTGCATTGAAGTATGTCGCCAAGCACGGCGCCGCATTGAAGCGGCAGCAGCGGTTGGCAATCGAAGGTTGGGCCCAGCTCCCCGCCGGGCAATGTTGCTTGTGGATGGTAGCAGGTGATCGCGGCAGGATCAGGGATTGGGCACCAAACGTGTGCAGCGGACGGGGGCGGGCATCCCACCCCCGTCTTGGTTTCCTGCCGGGCAGAGCCCGGCCCTACCTATGCGTTTCTGGCGAAACGAAGGAGCTTAGTCCTTGGTGACGCGATTGATCTCGGCCAGGCTGGTGGTGCCCGCGCCCGCCTTGATCAGCGCAGATTGACGCAGGTCCTTGATACCGGCACGTTGGGCAGCTTCAGCGATCTGGATCGCGTTGCCACCGCCCAGCACGATGACCGAAATTTCCTCACTCATCGGCATGACCTGGTAAATACCGGTACGACCCTTGTAGCCTTCGGTGCACTCTTCGCAACCAACCGGCTCATACAGGGTGATGCCGGCGTCCAGCTGGGCCTGGGTGAAGCCCTCGGCCAGCAAGGCGTTCGGCGGCAGATCCACCGGCCGCTTGCAGCTGTTGCACAGTCGGCGCGCAAGACGCTGAGCAATCACAAGCGTGACCGAACTGGTGATGTTGAACGGTGCAATACCCATGTTCATCAGGCGCGCGATGGTCTGCGGACCATCGTTGGTATGCAGGGTGGAGAGCACCATGTGGCCGGTCTGCGCTGCCTTGACGGCGATCTCGGCCGTTTCCAGATCGCGGATTTCGCCGACCATGATGATATCTGGATCCTGTCGCAGGAAGGATCGGAGAGCGGCGGCGAAGGTCATGCCGCGCTTGACGTTCTGCTGGACCTGGTTCACTCCAGGCAGCCGGATTTCTACCGGATCCTCCGCCGTGGAGATGTTGCGGGTTTCGTCGTTGAGGATACCCAGCGCGGTGTAGAGCGATACCGTCTTACCCGAGCCTGTGGGACCAGTGACCAGCACCATGCCATATGGCTTATGAATCGCTTCCAGGAAGAGCTTCTGCTGCTCGGGCTCGTAGCCGAGCTTGTCAATGCCCAGCTTGGCGGCACTGCCGTCGAGGATACGAAGCACCACCTTTTCGCCGAACAGGGTCGGCAAGGTGCTGACGCGGAAGTCGATCTGCTTGGACTTGGAGAGGTTGAGCTTTATGCGCCCATCTTGCGGCACGCGCTTTTCGGCAATATCCAGCTGCGACATTACCTTCAGGCGTGCAGCAATGCGCTGGTTCAGCTTCACCGGCGCCTTGGCCACGTTCTTGAGCAGCCCGTCGATGCGGAACCGCACGCGGTAGTCGTCTTCATACGGTTCGAAGTGGATGTCCGATGCGCCCTTGCGGATGGCATCGACCAGCACCTTGTTGACGAACTTCACGACCGGGGTGTCGTCCCCCTTGGCGTCGTGACCGGAATCTGCCCCAGCTCCACCCTCATCATCGCCGCCCGATACATCCAGGTCGGCCATGCCGTCGTCGTCGCCGCCGCCGAGGGAACCGCCCAGGGTGTCATGCTTGGACTGCCACTGTTCCAGTGTGCGGCGGATCTGCTCCTCGTCTACCAGAATCGGCTCGACCACCAGATTGGTGTGGAACTTGATCTCGTCAAGCGAGTGAGTCGGATCACTGGTACCCACGAACAGCTTGCCACCGCGCTTGAACAGCGGCAGCACATGATGTTTGCGCAGCAGCTCTTCGCTGACCAGGCTGATGGCGCTCTGCGCACTGTCGAATACCGAGACGTCCAGCAGCGGCATGCCAAATTCGAGCGCATTGGCTGCGGCCAGCTGCGCCGGCGTTACCAACTTCTTTTCGGCGAAGTACTGCGGCAACGGCTGCTTCGCTGCGGCCGCTTTGGCCATCGCATCGCGCGCTGCAGCCTCATCCAGCGCACCGTCCTGCACGAGACGACGGGCGATACCGGTGATGCCGACGAGATTGGCGGTCACTACTGCATTCATAGGGGCGTCACGGCTGATTGCTCCGGGGGTTACAGCTTAACCCAGACAATGGGAAATCAATTGCAGTTGCGGGGGCGGATACGCTCGGCGAGGCTGGGCGCTTCGCAGCTCCACCGGCCGCCCGCGTCCCGATTCAAGCTCAGGCTGGCACCCACCACTTGTGGATTTCCCATCACGACGCAGCTGATCTGCGCCGAACCATCAGCAGCCAGGGACGCGACCACGGTCGAGCAATGACTGGTAGGGGTGGCGAGGCCGACGTAGGCGGCGTCGACCAGGGAAGCGTTGCCCGTCGCCAGCGCCGACTCAACCCCGTTCTTGCCGGGCGCGATCTCGGCCAGCGCGGCCGTGACCTGGGTCTTGGCGACATAGCCCTGGTAGGCGGGAATGGCGATCGCGGCGAGCACTGCGATGATCGCCACCACGATCATCAACTCGATCAGCGTGAAGCCTTTGGACCTCTGCATTGAAACGCTCCCCTATCGTTAATCAGCAAGGAAAGCAGAATTCGTGCCAAGTCCATCGGGGTAAAAAAAAAGGCCCCCGCTTAAGCGGAGGCCTCTTCTTCAAGCGATAGGCGACCTATTAGGTGCACTTGCCCGGCTTGTACTTGGCGTCCAGGTCCGAGGTGCAAGCCCACAGACCGGTGTCGGCGGTACGGGTCCAAATGACCTTCTTGCCGTTGAACTTGGTGGCGTTGCCGCCCTTGGTGACGCACTGGATGTTGTCAGCGCCGACGGTCACGGTGCAGTACGAGGTGGACGGGCCCACGCCAACGAAGCCAGCGTCAGCGGCGGCAGTCGACGGGGTCTTGCCTTCGTTGACAGCCTGCTCGAAACCGACCTTGGCCGGGGTGATTTCGGCCAGAGCCGAGGCGCCCTGTGAGCGGACCACGTAGTCCTGGTAAGCCGGGATGGCAATGGCGGCCAGGATGGCGATGATCGCGACAACGATCATCAGTTCGATGAGGGTAAAGCCCTGCTGCTTCTTCATGAGTACATCCCCTAGAGGTGGTTTGAAAAATGAACACTGGGTCGCGCCTGGCCGGTCGACCGGCTGAGCATGGCAATCGCCCGTGCGGGTGGTTGAAAGCAGGTTGCGTGCCAACTTCTCAGCAATGCTCCCCAGCATTCCCCGGCGCAATGATGGCAGCAATCTTCAGGATTGGAACCCCCCTCACGGTAATTTGAGACCAAGCCGGCATTGTGACGCGTTACGTCACCTTCTGACGACCCCGGTCCTGGACCCCGGTCACGGATTGCCGTCATGGAGGGATGCCATGACGGCCCGGAACCAGCTACCATTCGGCGCAGAAGCCCGCCTGGGGATGGCGCGGCTGGGGAGCCTGTATGTCTGTGAGCCGTAGTGCTGTCAAGAAAGAGCCCGTGGCGCGTAGCACCATGGAGTTGCAGCCGTTTGTCTGGGAGGGGACCGACAAGCGGGGCGTGAAGATGAAGGGCGAACAGCCCGCCAAGAACGCAAATCTGCTCAGGGCCGAGCTGCGCCGGCAGGGCATTACGCCCAACGTGGTCAAGCCCAAGCCCAAACCGCTGTTCGGCGCCGCCGGCAAGACCATCAGCGCCAAGGACATTGCCTTCTTCAGCCGCCAGATGGCGACCATGATGAAGTCCGGCGTCCCGATCGTTTCCGCGCTGGAGATCATCGGTAGCGGGCACAAGAACCCGCGCATGAAGAAGATGGTGGACACCGTCCGCGCAGACATCGAGGGGGGCTCGTCCCTCTATGAAGCGGTAAGCAAGCACCCAGTCCAGTTCGATGAGCTCTACCGCAACCTGGTTCGCGCTGGCGAAGGGGCGGGTGTTCTCGAAACGGTACTGGACACGGTTGCCACTTATAAAGAGAACATCGAGACACTCAAGGGCAAGATCAAGAAGGCGCTCTTTTACCCTGCCATGGTGATGGCCGTGGCCATTCTGGTCAGCGGCATCCTGCTTGTCTGGGTCGTCCCCCAGTTCGAAGACGTCTTCGCCAGCTTTGGGGCAGAGCTTCCTGCGTTCACCCAGATGATTGTGAATCTTTCCCGGTTCATGGTTGCGTGGTGGTGGCTGATGCTGCTTATCGCCGGCGGCGTCATTGGCGGCTTCATTTTCGCCTACAAGCGATCGCCTTCTATGCAACATGCGATGGACCGGACGATTCTCAAGGTGCCCGTCATCGGCCAGATCATGCATAACAGCTCGATCGCGCGATTTGCTCGCACGACGGCTGTGACCTTCAGGGCAGGCGTGCCACTGGTGGAGGCCTTGGGAATTGTCGCTGGCGCCACCGGCAACAAGGTCTACGAGGAGGGCGTGCTGCGCATGCGTGACGATGTGTCGGTCGGCTATCCCGTCAATATGGCGATGAAGCAGATCAACCTCTTCCCGCACATGGTGGTCCAGATGACCGCCATTGGTGAGGAAGCAGGCGCACTGGACACAATGCTCTTCAAGGTGGCCGAGTACTACGAGCAGGAAGTGAACAATGCCGTGGACGCCCTGAGCAGCCTGCTGGAGCCACTGATCATGGTGTTCATTGGTACTATTGTCGGTGGCATGGTCATCGGCATGTACCTGCCCATCTTCAAACTGGCTTCGGTGGTCTAACGGCACATGGCATTTCTCGACCAGCATCCCGGCCTCGGCTATCCGGCCGCGGCCGCACTGGGGTTGCTGATTGGCAGCTTCCTCAATGTGGTGATCCTGCGCCTGCCCAAGCGGCTGGAGTGGCAGTGGAAGCGCGACGCCCGCGAGGTGCTCGAGCTTCCGGACATCTACGAACCACCCCCGCCCGGGATCGTGGTCGAGCCGTCGCACTGCCCGCACTGCAAGCACAAGCTGTCCTGGTACGAGAACATCCCGCTGTTCAGCTGGTTGGTCCTGGGCGGCAAGTGCCGCCACTGCCATGCGCCGATCTCCATCCAGTACCCGCTGGTCGAGCTGTTGACCGGCCTGCTGGTGGTGGCCAGCGTCTGGCAGTTCGGCTTTGGCTGGCAGGGCTTTGGCGCCATCGTGCTGAGCTGCTTCCTGGTGGCCTTGTCCGGTATCGACCTGCGCACCCAGTTGTTGCCTGACCAGCTCACCCTGCCGCTGATGTGGCTGGGGCTGATAGGCAGCATCGACAACCTGTACATGCCGGCCAAGCCTGCCCTGCTGGGCGCGATAGCCGGCTACCTGCTGCTGTGGTCGGTGTGGTGGCTGTTCAAGCAGATCACCGGCAAGGAAGGCATTGGTCACGGCGATTTCAAGCTGCTGGCCGCGCTGGGCGCCTGGTGTGGGTTGAAGGGCATCCTGCCGATCATCCTGCTCTCGTCGGTGCTTGGGGCGATCATCGGTTCGATCTGGCTGTACTCGCGCGGCCGCGACCGAGCCACGCCGATTCCGTTCGGGCCCTACCTGGCCCTGGCGGGCTGGATCGTGTTCATGTGGGGCGAGCCGTTGATCAACGCGTATCTGCGGGTGTCCGGCCTGCGCTGAGGCAGCGATGAGCCAGTTCGTGATTGGATTGACTGGCGGCGTGGCCGCCGGCAAGACCGAGGTAACCCGGCGCTTCGAGGCGCTGGGCATCACTATCGCAGATGCCGACGTGGCCGCCCGTGCCGTGGTGGCGGCTGGAAGCGACGGCCTGGCCCGGATCGTGGCGCACTTTGGTTCCGGAATCCTGCTGGCCGATGGACAGCTTGACCGCGCTGCGTTGCGCGAGCGGATCTTCAGCTCCGCACAGGAACGGCAGGCGCTGGAAGCTATTACCCACCCTGCCATTCGCGAGCTGCTGCGGCAGACCTGTGAGCAGGCTGGAAGTCCCTATGCGATTGCGGCCATCCCGCTGCTGGCCGAAGCTGGCGGCCGCCAGCAGTACCCATGGCTGGACCGAATTCTGGTGGTGGATGCGCCGGTGGCGGTACAGCATGCGCGGCTGATGCAGCGCGATGGCACCACGGCCGATCTGGCCGACCGGATGATTGCGGCGCAGGCCAGCCGGGAGGAACGCCTGGCGCTGGCGGATGACGTGGTGGTCAATGATGGGCACCCGGACCATCTGCAGGCGGAAGTGGAGCGGCTGGATGCGCTCTACCGGAGCAGGCCAAGCAGCAGACCTTAGGGCTGGCCAGCGTGGTCTTGCGGCCGCACTTCCTGAATGCCGATTACGGCGTCCCAACCGAATTCCTTTTCCATTGCCTGCCTGACCAACCCCGGTACCGCGTACCAGGATGTGTTCGAGTGAACATCCACCCCCGCCGGGTTGTACTCACTTGCCAGATAAAGCGTCTCCGCGCGAGGCATCTTTACCCTTTCATCGATAAGTATCTGCCTCCTGTGCTTCTTCATGAGAAGACGGAGAGGTTTGACCGTGGTGATACCAAACTCCGCCAGCTCCGTGACGAGATCAGCGAGATCAAAGTCACCGTAATCATGCCTGCGTGGAAAGACGGACAGCACCACCCTTCGGATGCCCGCCGGCGTGAGTGGTGAGGCATCAACGATGGCACGGGCCCTTTGTCGCCTCATGGAACGCCCCCCCGAACTCACCCCCCCTACCTGAGGCCGCTCAGCTTCGGCGGCAGCCAGAAACCGGGTCGCCGCATCCCTGACTTGCACCCAGGCAGGATGAAACAGCTCACAGGCGCGACCTACCCTGCTTCCGGCAGGTCGCCTTCGACTGCTTGGCGCCTCGCCGAAGGTTAATGAACGCGATGAATACAACACCGGCAACCATCCACGAACCGCCTAACAGAAGGTTCGCAGCGTCATCACCGATCAGCTGCCTCAGCGAGGCGTTCATTTGGCAATCCGCCCGGCAGATAGCTGGGCCAATCGTCATTCCAGACGCAACCGCCCAACCGTAGGCAGCAGATGCAAGGCCCACGAACGTTCCGAAGCACCTGACAAACATGCCCCCTTCCCTCATCAGTTGCCGACCGTGAGATCCAGCTTTCGATTGAACGACGAGAACTCGACGGTATAACCTCCGCCACCGTCGAATCTGACCACATGCCTGAAATTGCACTTGGAAAGCACGCTGACCTCATGCATGAGCACATCCGTCGCACGGCGTGTCGGCAGATCACCCTCGGTCACTACGAACGACGACACCCCGCCGTAGTGGAGGGAAAACTCATGTTCGAAGAGCTGGTCGAGAAAGATGACATCCACCGAGGTGGCGTTTGATACGCCCTCTCCTTCTGTGGGCTCTTTGCGAATGGCGAATGAGCGCATTCGAGAATCGTGCAGGCTGTACTTTCCCTGCAACTGGTAGTGCTCGCTCCGGACAGCGAAATCGCGGAGCTCCGGCGGCATGCGATCAGCTACATGGTGGATGTAATCGAAGTATTCATCAACCAGCCAACCTAGGTCCTCGTCCTCACGAATTCGTTCGAAACGGATCACGATCATCCACGTCCTTGTAAGGTGAGCCTGTAGCACTTTAGCAGACGGCACACACGGTAGAGCCACGCCCTGCGTGGCTGGCGCGGTGTCAGGCGAAGAGCAGCCACGCAGGGCGTGGCTCTACCGCGGAGCGGCGCCAGGCGGCGACAATTGGCGGAGCGGTCCCAGTCGGCGGTCCCGTGCCAGTTGGCAGCACAGGTGTAGGTCAGCCCGCCGGTGCGAACGTCAGCGTGGCTACCACACCCCGGGTTTCGCCTGGCCGCACGTTGACCTGCCAGCCGTACAGATCGCACAGGCGGCTCACGATCGACAAGCCGATACCGCCGCCCTGCGAGTGGCCGGCGTGGGTGCCTCTATAGCCGCGTTGGAACAGCTTGGCCGCGTCTTCGGCGCTCAGGCCCGGGCCGCTGTCGATTACTTCCACCCGGTTGCCGGTGACCAGCACCCGCACCGAGCCTTCCTGCGAATACTTCACGGCGTTGCCGATCAGGTTGCCCAGTGCCACCGACAGCGCCGATTCCGGGGCATCGATGACCAGTTCGCGGTCGCCTTCCAGTACCAGCTCCAGCGGCTTGCCGCCCAGCTGGGCGCGGTGCGAATCGAGCAGCTGCTCGGCCACCCGCGCCACGTTGCTGCTGCCCTGCCCGCGCTCGTTGCGCGAGAGCAGCAGCAGCGCGCCAATCAGGTCGGTGCACTGCTGTTCGGCACGCTGGATGCGCTGCAGGCGCTGCAGCACCTTGGGGTCGAGGTCCGGCCGGGTCAGCAGCAGCTCGGTGGCACCCCGGATCACGGCTAGCGGGGTGCGCAGCTCGTGGCTGACGTCGGCGTTGAATTCGCGGTCGCGCTGCACCACTTCGGTCAGCCGGGCCGAATAGTCATCCAGCGCCTGCGCCAGCTGCCCGACTTCGTCGTCGGGGAACCGTGGCGCCAACGGCGTGGGGTCGCTGGTACCGCCCCGGTAGGCACGCAGGCGCGCGGCCAGGTCGGATACCGGCTTCATCACCTTCGAGGCCGACCACCAGCCCAGCACCAACGACAACGCGCTGAACACCAGCACCGAGAAGAACAGCGCGCGGTTCAACTGCTCTGCGCCGCGCAGGCTTTCGGTCATGTCGTAGGCAAGGAAGAACCAGGCGTCGGGGGTCTTGCGTACCGCCAGCTTGTAGGAGAAGGGGTTGCCCCGCTCGTCCACGCCGCTCAGGCCGTGGATGCCATCGCGGAATTCGTACCAGTCCGGCTCTTCCTGCCGCAGCGCTTCGAACTTGTCCGGCCCCACGATGCGCGCGCGCATCTGCTGCACGGGAAGGTCGGGGTTGCGCGAGGGATCAGCGAAGTAGCGGCGCGCATACTCGTTGATGTTGCGGTTCATCACGTCTTCGACCAGCTGGTTCTCCACGCGCGCGCGGGCCAGGTTGGTGGCGAAGGCAAACAGTGCTGTCAGGCAGAAGCCCAACAGCACGAATGAGACGATGATGCGGCTGCGCAGCCGGCGCCGGTACGGGCCCCGGCGGCGCTCCCCCCTGCCCGTCACCGGATCAGGCTTCCGGGGCGGCGATGCGGTATCCGATGCCATGGCGGGTCTGGATCAACGGCACCTCGAACGGCTTGTCCACCACGGCGCGCAGGCCGTGGATGTGCACGCGCAGCGAATCCGAATCGGGCAGCTCTTCGCCCCACACGCGGGTTTCCAGCTCCTGGCGGGTCACCACGGCCGGGGCCGCTTCCATGAGCGCCTGCAGGATCTTCAGCGCGGTAGGGTTGAGCTGCAGCAGCTTGCCCTGGCGGCGAACCTCGAGGGTATCGAGGTTGTATTCCAGGTCGCCGGTTTCCAGTACCCGGGTCTGCACGCCCTTGCCGCGGCGCGACAGGGCGTTCAGACGCACTTCCACTTCCTGCAGCGCGAACGGCTTGATCAGGTAGTCGTCGGCACCGGAGTCGAACCCGGCCAGCTTGTTGTCCAGCGAATCCCGTGCGGTCAGCATGAGCACCGGGGTCTGCTTGCGCGCTTCATTGCGAAGCTTGCGGCAGACCTCGATCCCATCCATGCCCGGCAGATTGAGATCCAGCACGATCGCGTCGAACTCGTGCACGACCGCCAGGTGCAGGCCGGTCACGCCGTCGGCGGCGAAGTCCACGGTGTGGCCGCGGTCTTCGAGGTAGTCGCCCAGGTTGGCGGCGATGTCGCTGTTGTCTTCAATTACAAGAATTCGCATGTGACCTCTTAAGGGATGACGTTGTGGCCCACACGCTGCACGGTGCCAAGCTGGTGCTGGGCAGACGTCTTGTCCCGCTCGCGCTGGGCCACGGTCCTGCACTGCGTAGTTGCACGGTGTGAGCCGGTCGACTTTTCGCGGGTGCAGATCTGGCGACTATCTTCGCGCGCTTTCGTCAAAACGGTGTTCACAAGTTGTTGGTCGTTGTAGAGCTCGGTCTTGGCGACATCCGTGATGGTGGCCTGGTCAGGGTACTGGTCCAGCACGCCACGCATGCGGCCCAAGGCCGCGCGGACCCGGCTGCGGTCTTCAAGGGTGAGCTCCGAGTAGGTCTCACCATCGTTCATTTCGACGTCGATGCGCTGCATCTGCTCTGCCAGCGGCTTGCCACGGGCAAACACTTCGGCCTGCGGCGCTGCCTGGGTGGTGCCCATTGCCAGCAGGAGGGCCGCGGTCCCGGCGGCCAGAATCACTCGCTTCATTTCAACCAATCCTTAGTCAACTGAACGGAACGCCGAATGTAGCCCCCACGCCTTCACCTCAGCAAGTGAGCGATGGCACGGGAAGAAAAAGGCCCAGACGGATCCCGCCTGGGCCTGAAGTCATTCCCGATTACCGTTATCTGCTGAGGAGGGCAGAGCTGCGGTTCGTTGAAGCCTACGCCGGGGGCGATTAAACCGGTGTTAAAACCGGCCAGGCGGCTTCAATAAAAATTCATACCTTTGATTTTGCTGGCTTTTTCGCAGCAGCCACCTGCCCAGCTACGTGCTCGATGATGCGCCCGGCCAGGTCGTCCTGGCTGATCCCCTCGATCCCTTCCAGGCCGGGAGTGGAGTTGACCTCCAGCACCAGTGGGCCCCGGCTGGAGCGGATCAGGTCCACCCCGGCCACCCCCAGCCCCAGCGCACGGGCCGAGCGCACCGCCACCTGCTGCTCGGCCCGGGTGGCCTTGGCCACGCGGGCGCTGCCCCCGGCATGCAGGTTGGAGCGGAAGTCGCCTTCGGGAGCCTGGCGCTGCATGGCGGCCACCACGTGGTCGCCCACCACCAGGCAGCGCAGATCGGCGCCCTGAGCCTCGCCGATGAACTCCTGCATCAGGAAATTGGCGTACAGCCCGCGCAGGGCCTCGACGATGCCGCGCGAGGCGCTGGCCTTTTCGGTCAGGATCACCCCGCGGCCCTGCGTGCCTTCATTGAGCTTCACCACGTGCGGGGGCGGGCCCAGCATCGAGAGCAGGTCCACGGTGTCATCGGGATTGTCGCCAAACACCGTGACCGGCATGTCGATGCCCTTGGACGCCAGGATCTGGTGCGCGCGCAGCTTGTCGCGGGCACGCAGGATGGCATCGGACGGGTTGGGGGTAACCGCCCCCATCATTTCAAACTGGCGCAGCACGGCGGTGCCGTAGCGGGTCACCGAGGCGCCGATGCGCGGAATCACGGCATCCACCCCGGTAATGGGCCGGCCCTTGTAATGCATGGTGAAACCGTCGGCGGCAATGCGCATGTAACAGCGCAACGGGTCGAGCACCCGCACGGTATGCCCGCGCGAACGCGCCGCGTCCACCAGCCGCCGCGTGGAGTAGAGCTTGCTGTTGCGGGAAAGGATGGCCAGTTTCATCGCGGCTTTGGTGGGGGATCGGATAGGACGCGAAGCATAGCGTGCCGCCGGTGACTACAGATGCAGGGGATCTACCAAAAGCGTCAACGAGAATGAACCGCAGAATCCCATGCACATCTATAGGCACTAACGCTATAACATGCTGTTTTTATTTGCTATTTTATTGTTTTACAATTGGTTCCATAGTGGTCTAAAGTTGGTGCGAGCGGCTCATTGCTGTGCAATACTCGGCCCATCCCGCATCCTCCCCTTATCTCATGCAAACAGCCCCCCTCTTCCTCAGCGTCCCCCAAGGGGACTCCCTGCACTTCGGCAACGGCGACCAGTTCGAACCAAAGAAGGTCGCCGAGTTCATGCAACTGGATCGGAATGCGGTGTCCAAGATTGCGTCGGTATCCAGCGCATCTGTCCGTTGGGATGAGAACGTCCCCAAGGCGGTCAAGGAGCGGCTGGAGGAAATCGGCGCAATCGCGAACATGGTGGCGGACATTTTCCAGGGCGACGCCGCCAAGACCGCACTGTGGTTCCGCACCAAAAACCCATTGCTGGGCGACGTTGCCCCAAGGGACATGGTCCGGCTGGGAAGGCATGACCGGCTGCGCCGATTCATCGTCACCGCCATCCAAGAGGACAAGGTCAGGTAACGCATGCCACGCAGGCGCCAACAGCCGGTTCCCGTTCGCGGTGTTCCTGACGACTTCCCGGCCAGCATCCACGTCCTCGACAGATTTTCCGAGTCTGATCTGGAGGTGTGGAAAAAACGTTCCCGGGAGCTGGATGCGCTGCATGATGAGCTTTACCACGGCCTGGAACCGGAACGCACACGGCGCCGGGATCAGCTGATCGAGGCACTGAACGCCAAACCAGCACCGCCGCATGATTTCAATAACTGGGTGCGCATGGTGCAGTACCGGTATGCGAATGAGCCCCTCTCCGCTGCCGGCAGCGTCAGGTCTATCGGTGGACGATTCAGCATTGGAAATGACTGTGATGAGTCGGGTGCCGCAGCCGTCTTCCCGGCGCTCTACATCGGCGACTCGCACGAGACCGCGTTCCGCGAGTGCTACCAGATGGCATCGAAAAAAATGGAGGCGACAGGCCTGACCCCAGCGGAGATGAGCCTGCGCCAAAGCGATGCATCAGTTCGGTTGAACGGGCACATCGAACGGGTGTTCGACATACGCAACATCGAAAACCTGAAACCAGTCGCCAAGGTATTGGCGAAGTTCGCTGTCCCTCCCGAGCTTGAGAAGCTGGCCAGATCGCTGAAGATGGGAAGGCCGTCCGATCTGCTGATACGAACGCCCGCGAAGCTGCAGGCGACTCTTCAGGATATGAACTGGAGAGCGTGGCCCGCACAGTTCGGTCTTCCGTCGCCCAGCCAGCGCTTCGGCCTGCTCCTGAAGTGGGCGGGATACGAAGGAATACTCTATCGCTCCAGCAAGCAGCCCGGCTCGACCTGCATCGCGGTGCTGACCAGCAACATCTGCAGCGAGCGCACTTTCATCGAACTGGCGGATGGCTACCCGCCCGCCGTGATGCACAACCGACTTGACCTGTCGAGCGCCGACGCGCTGTGCGGGTGGGAGCACGTCCGCCAGGCCGACCGCGCTCCGTAAGCCAGATCAGCGCGGTAGCTGGATCGCAAAGGCGTTGAGCTCCACCATCTTCCGGTCGCGGAACCGCCAGACGTCGCTGTAGGCCACCGCGATTGGCTCACCGTCATCACCTTCGCCGATGATCGTGCCCAGCGCGACGACCGTGTCGTCCTCGGCAACGAGGCGGTCGACCGTGAAGCGCGGCGGCGTGGCGTAGGCGCTCTGCATCCACTGACGCACCGCCTCCTTGCCCTCCAGCGTACCCTCGCCCACTGTCGTCCAGCGGATGTCGTCCGTGCAGTGGGAAAGGAACCCTTCGTTGTCGCCCGCGGTGATGGCCTCGTTGGCCTGCAGGAGAACAGACTTGTTGGAACCATGCATACGAGTACTCCACCAGTGGAGAAAAGCGCCGACGGAGCATGGTCCCAGCGATCAGGTTAACAAGGCGCAAGGGGAATGAGAGCGAAGCGTAAGCGAGCACGCTCTTCGATCAGGGTCATGCGTTCGCCGCGCCGATCAGCGTTGCCGGCAGTCGATTGGGATACGACCCTACCGACATGGCGCCGATACGCCGCAGTCGCAGCGATCAGATACAGGCGCGGGGATCTGGCGGAACGAACGCCGAGCTCCATCGGGCTGCGCAGCAACCGATGGAGCGGGTGAAGGGAATCGAACCCTCGTCAGTAGCTTGGGAAGCTACAGCTCTACCATTGAGCTACACCCGCTTGGTGCCGGGGAAGTTTAGTTGCCCGGGGGGTTAAAAGGCAACGGGCGGTTTGCGGCCGCCCGTTGCTTTCGGCACGACCAACGGTCGTGCCCCACCGGGTGGGTGCACGGCGAATTTGGCCGTGCACCGCCGGCTTCAGGCTTAGAAGCTGCCGCTGACCGTAGCGAACAGGCTGATGTCGCGTGCCCGCTTCTGTGCCGCAGTGGTGCTCATGCCGACATTGCTGTTCAGGCCGAACATGCTCATGCGCGCGCCGAGCACGGCGGTGGCGTAGTTCTTGTCGAACTCCAGGCCCGGCACCTTGTACATGCCCACGTCCGGCATGGTCTGCAGCCAGGCGCTGGCCTGCTTGCCGTCTTCGAACTCGTGGTCGTAGGTGACCTGCACGTACGGCTTGACGCTGCCGCCGTCGAAGCGGGCCTGCCAGCCCACGCGGCCCACGGTGGAGTCGGTGTCCTGGTTGCCGTAGCCCAGCGCGGTGGCGCTCGGGTTGGATTCCACGTAGCCATCCAGCTTGACCTGCTGCCAGATCACCGCGGCCACCGGGCCGTGGCGGAAGCCACCTTCGGTGCCGAATTCGTAACCGGCGTTCAGGGCGGCGGTGAGGTTGCTGCCTTCCGGCGAACCGGTGTGGGTGCGCTCGGCCGGGCCCAGCTGCACGCGGCGGGTCACGTCATAGTCCAGCCAGCTGTAGCTGATCTGGCCGGTGACCCAGGTCTTCTCGCCGTACCAACCCGCGAACAGGCCCAGGGTGGTGTCGGACTGGGTGAAATCGCCCTTGCTGTTGCCGAAGTCGGCATCCATGCGGCCATAGCCGGCGAAGCCGCCGACCACCATGCCGTCGTGGGCCCAGTCGATACCAAACAGACCGGCCGGGGCCAGGCCGTCGTACAGGTCAGCGTGGTCGTAGCGCTGCATGTCGCCGCGCAGGCCACCCCACCAGCTCAGGCCATCGGCCGGACGGCCGTCGAGGTGCCCGCTGACCTGGTCGGCGCGCGCACGGCCCACGGTCTGCGCCGAGTGGGTCAGGATCTGCTGGTTGCGCGGGGCTTCCAGGATCGACAGGGTGTACTCACCCAGCATCTGGTGGGTGGCGGTGGTGGGGTGCACGCCGTCGGCGAACACGTAGTTGTTGGCCGCGTTCGGGTTGGCGTAGGCAGTCGGGTTGCAGGTCAGCGACGAGGCCGTGGTGCAGGCCGGGCTGGTGACGTTGATGAAGCCGTAGGTGGCCGGGCTGGCGACGATTTCCTGCAGGATGTGGAAGGTATCCACCGGGATGACCTGCAGGCCGGCAGCCTTCAGGCCACCGAACAGCGCATCGTTGTAGGCCTTGGCCAGCGCGGTGCCCTGCGCCATGCCCAGCGCGCCACCGGCGCGTGCGGCCGGGGTCAGGCCGATGTCGGGCAGGGTCGGCACGACGATGTACTGCGCGCCGGCGCCCTTGAGGGTACCCACGATGCCGACCTGGTCGGTCACGGCCGCGCCGAGGGTGGCCTGCAGCGGTGCGCCGGCCTGGATGGCGAACAGGTCGTTGGCGCCGCCCCATACGGTGTACAGCGCGTTGGCGTCGGCCTTGCCGCCATTGGCGGCCAGGTACTGCGCGGTCTGGGTCTTGAGCGAGTAGACCGGAATGGCCGGGGTGCCCGGGGCCAGGGTCTGGGTGGTGTCCACGCCGACGCGGGCGCCGCCGATGGCGTAGTTGTCGCCATTCTGGCCGTTGCCGTGGGCGGTGGCGTTGGTGCCGTAGTAGTCGGCCACGTACTGCGCCCATACCCAGCCCGGGTTGGTGGTGAACTGCCCGGTGACCGGCTGCACGGAGGCCGGCAGCAGCGGGCGGAAGTAGCCCTGGTCGGTCAGGCTGTCGCCGATGAAGATGGTCTTCGAATAGGGCGACTGCGCCATCGCCGGCACGGCGGCCAGGGCGATGGCCACGGCCATCAGGGAACGCAGGGGACGCTTGCTGAGCAGCATGAAAAAAACTCCTTTTTGGGTGATGACGGCCGACGTACGGCGGCGCACGGTGCCATGGTTCCACTGCACCCCGGCGACATCACGCTGCGCTGCGGCATGGCCCGGGCCAGGGGAACGCAGACGTCAGACACCACGGGCCGGGACGGGCATCGGTGGGGGCGCAAGGGTACGCAGAAGTGACGACTTTGGGGGACAATCGCGCCATGAACTTCGTCAACATCACGCTCAACGGCGAACCCCGCCAGCTTCCGCAAAGTGCCACCGTGCTGGACCTGCTTCAGGCCGAACACCTCACCGAGCGCCGGGTGGCGGTGGAGGTGAATGCCGAAATCGTTACCCGCAGCCTGCACGCGACCCACGTGCTCGAGGACGGCGACGTGGTCGAGATCGTGCACGCGTTGGGCGGCGGGTGACGATTCACGGTCCGCGTGGGCCGGCCAACGGCCGGCGCTACCGGGTCTGTGCGGCAGTGGGCTGTGTGATAATTCGCTTATGACTGCTCATTCTTCCCCCGATTCGCTGGTGATCGCCGGCAAGACCTACGCTTCCCGGCTGCTGACCGGGACCGGCAAGTTCAAGGACCTGGACGAAACCCGCATCGCCACCGAGGCGGCCGGGGCCCAGATCGTCACCGTGGCGATCCGCCGCACGAACATCGGGCAGAACCCGGGCGAACCGAACCTGCTGGACGTGCTGCCGCCGGACCGCTACACCATCCTGCCCAACACCGCCGGCTGCTACACCGCCGAAGACGCGGTGCGTACCTGCCGGCTGGCGCGCGAACTGCTCGATGGCCACAACCTGACCAAGCTGGAAGTGCTGGGCGACCAGAAGACGCTGTACCCGGACGTGGTGCAGACCCTCAAGGCCGCCGAAACGCTGGTCAAGGACGGCTTCGAGGTGATGGTCTACACCTCCGATGACCCGATCCTGGCCAAGCGGCTGGAAGAGATCGGCTGCGTGGCGGTGATGCCGCTGGCCGCACCGATCGGCTCGGGGCTGGGCATCCAGAACAGGTACAACCTGCTGGAAATCATCGAAAGCGCCAAGGTGCCGATCATCGTGGATGCCGGCGTGGGCACTGCGTCGGATGCGGCCATTGCGATGGAGCTCGGCTGCGACGGCGTGCTGATGAACACCGCCATCGCCGGTGCACGAAACCCGGTGCTGATGGCCAGCGCGATGCGCAAGGCGGTTGAAGCCGGGCGCGAGGCGTTCCTGGCCGGGCGCATTCCGCGCAAGCGCTATGCGAGCGCGTCTTCGCCGGTGGACGGGTTGATCGGCTGATGACCAATCCCTTCGACAGCGCGGGCGCCAAGGCGCCGCCCAAACCCTTCACCGTCACCGAAGGCCGCCGCGAGGTGCGCAGCTTCGTGCTGCGCCAAGGCCGCTTCACCCCCGCCCAGCAGCGCGCGTTCGACGACCGCTGGCCGCGCTTTGGCCTGGACTTCACCGGCGAGCCGCGCGACCTGGATGCCACCTTCGGCCGCGATGCGCGCAAGGTGCTTGAGATCGGGTTCGGCAACGGCGCCGCGCTGCGCTTTGCCGCGCAGCAGGATCCCAGCCGCGACTACATCGGGCTGGAAGTGCACGCCCCCGGCGTGGGCCGCCTGCTCAACGCACTGGCCGACGACAACGCCGACCACGTGCGCCTGTACCACCACGATGCGGTGGAGGTGCTGGAAAAGGAAATCGCCGATGGCGCGCTGGATGAAGTGCGCATCTATTTCCCGGACCCGTGGCACAAGAAGCGCCACAACAAGCGCCGCCTGATCCAGCCGGGGTTTGCGGAACTGCTGGTGCGCAAGCTGCGCGTGGGTGGCCGGCTGCACTGCGCCACCGACTGGGAAGACTATGCCGAGCAGATGTGGGAGGTGCTGGACGCCACCCCGGGGCTGGTCAACCGCGCCGGTCCACGCGGGCAGGTGGAGCGGCCGGAGTGGCGGCCGCAGACGCACTTCGAAACCCGCGGCCAGAAGCTGGGTCACGGGGTGTGGGACCTGTTGTACGACCGTACCTGATCCCTATCCAAGGAACCGCGTTACCCCATGGACACCACGCTGACGCTGACCACCGACATGAAGCTCGTCCTGGGGCTGGTCGGCTTCACGATGGCGATGTTCCTGTTCGAGCGCATCCGCGCCGACGTGGTGGCGCTGGTGGTGCTGGTGGTGCTGGGCGTGACGGGCCTGATCGCGCCGGAGGAAATCTTCGGCGGCTTCTCGGGTAACGCGGTGATGAGCATCATCGCCACCACCATCCTCGGTGCCGGCCTGGACCGCACCGGGGCGCTGAACAGACTGGCGGCGTGGCTGCTGCGGCGCGGGCATGGCGTTGAAACCCGCTTGCTGATGATGACCACGGCCATTGCCGGGTTGAATTCGTCGTTCATGCAGAACCCATCGGTGATGGCACTGTACCTGCCGGTGGCCTCGCGGCTGGTGGCGCGCACCGGGTTGACCCTGCAGCGCCTGCTGCTGCCGATTGCCGCGGCGATCGTGATGGGCGGCGCGCTGACCATGGTCGGCAATTCGCCGCTGATCCTGCTCAACGATCTGCTGGCCTCGGCCAACAACAATCTTCCTTCGGGCCTGGCCACGATCGAACCGCTGCGCATGTTCGCGCCGCTGCCGATCGGCCTGGCGCTGCTGGCCGCGTCCCTGCTGTACTTCCGCTACTTCGGCGACCGCAAGCTGGTGGAAGAAGAGACGCTGGCCAACGATGGCGTCACCCCGGCCCGCACGGAAAGCTACTTCGCCAAGACCTACGGGATCGAGGGCGATGTGTTCGAGCTGGTGGTCAGCGCCGAAAGCCCGCTGGTGGGCATGACCCTGGGCGAGGCCGAGAACCTGCACGATGCGCCGCTGATGCTGGCGCTCAAGACCGGCAACGACACCCGGCTGGCACCGCCGGCGGAAATGCGGATCTGGGTGGGCAGCGTGCTGGGCGTGATGGGTAGCCGCCAGCAGGTAGGCGATTTCGCCCAGAACCAGTTCCTGCGCATGTCCTCGCGGCTGAAGCACCTGGGCGACCTGTTCAACCCCAGCCGCGCGGGCATTTCCGAGGCGGTGATTCCGCCCACCTCCGAGGTGATCGGCAAGAGCGCCTCGGACCTGCGCCTGCGCAAGCAGCGCGGCATCAGCCTGCTGGCGATCAACCGCGACAAGCAGGTGATCCGCGAGGACGTGCGCAACGTGCCCCTGCGCGCCGGCGACATGCTGGTGTTCCACAGCATCTGGACCGACCTGGCCCAGGCCGCCAAGAGCCGCGACTTCGTGGTGGTCACCGATTACCCGAAGGGCGAACAGCGCCCGCACAAGTTCAAGATCGCCATGTCGATCTTCGCCATCACGATCCTGATCGCGCTGACGTCGAAGCTGCCGGTGGCATTGACCCTGATGACCGGCGTGGCCGGCATGCTGCTCACCGGCGTGCTGCGCATGGACGAGGCGTATGCCTCGATCAACTGGAAGACGGTGTTCATGATGGCCGGGCTGATTCCGCTCGGCTGGGCGATGGACAGCAGCGGCGCGGCGGCCTGGGTGGCCGGGCACACCATCGACCGCCTGCCTACCGGCATTCCGGTGTGGGTACTGGAGATCGCGCTGGCGCTTTTGACCACGGTGTTTTCGCTGGTGATCAGCCATGTAGGCGCGACCATCGTGATGGTGCCCATTGCGGTGAACCTGGCGCTGGCGGCCGGTGGCAGCCCGACCGCGTTCGCGCTGATCGTGGCGCTGTCGGCATCCAACAATCTGATGACCGCTTCAAACCCGGTGATTTCGATGATCACCGGGCCGGCCAACTACACGGCCGGTGAGTTGTGGCGGGTGGGCGCGCCGTTGTCGTTGATCTACACCATTGTGGTGGTGGCGATGATCAACCTGATGTTCTGAGGAACACCTGGCCATCGCGCACGTGCAGCGGCACGGCGCGCAAGCGGTCGCCCTTGCAGGGGCCGGCCACGCAACTGCCGTTCACCAGCGAGAACGATGCGCCGTGGGCGGCGCAGACCAGCTCGCCGGCCTTGCTCTTTAGGAACTGGCCCGGCGCCCAATCCAGCCGGCGCCCGGCGTGGGGGCAGATGTTGAGCCAGCCGCGCACATCGTCGCCCTCGCGGTACAGCACCAGCGACTCGTGGTCGCCGTCGATGCATCCCTCCACCTCGGCAAATCCCCCGTCGACAATACGTTCCAGCGCGATCAGGGCAGTGGCGGAGGCATCGGAAACAGACATGGAAACAGGATCCAGGGCACGGTACGCGATTGTCTCACGCCCTCATCTGGCTGGCTCTGCGATGAACACAAGTCATTGATTTCAAATAAACGCAGGCCCCGTTTAACGAGTTTTTCACTCAATGACAAAAGACTGCCGGGATACTGACATCTCGCTGACTTCAGCCAAAGAACCGCCATGTACAACCGCTTCCAGTTCAACCAGTTCCGCTCCCTGTTTGCGCCGCGCAAGCCGCGCCATCCGTTGGTGCGCGTTGCGGTCGGTCTGTTGGGTCTGGCGATCCTGGCCGCCCTGGTGTTCGTGGGTGTGTTCGTGGGCGCGGCGATGATCATCGCCGGCGTGGCGTGGAAGCTGCTGGCTTCGCGCAGGCAGGCCGCGCGTGCGGCCGATCCGCAGGTGGTGGAAGGCGAGTACCGCGTGGTGCGCAAGCAGGCGTTGCCGCTGTCGCGTTGAGTCCGGTCTGCCGACTAACAGTCGGCACTACACGATCTGCGACGTGGCGGAATACACTCGTGCGACCCCTTCCCACAGGACGCGCGCATGTCTGATGTAATCCCGGCCCCCGAACAACCCCGCATTCCGGTCGCCGGTGGCGGTACGTTTCCGGTGCGCCGCATCTACTGTGTCGGCCGCAATTTCGCCGACCACGCCAAGGAAATGGGCGCTGCCGTGCCCGCCGCCGATGACCGCGGCCGGCCGATGTTCTTCAGCAAGCCGGCCGATGCGATCGTGGTTGGCCATGACGATGTGATCCCCTACCCGCCTTCCACCCAGGATCTGCACCACGAAGTGGAACTGGTGGTGGCGATCGGTCGTGACGCGCCTGCCGGCGAGCTCCCGCTCGACCAGGCCGAGGCGCTGGTGTTCGGCTACGGCGTAGGCCTGGACCTGACCCGCCGCGACCTGCAGGCGGCGGCCAAGGCCAAGGGCCACCCGTGGGATTCGGCCAAGGGGTTCGATCATTCCGCGCCGGTCAGCGAACTGGTGCCGGCCGGTGAGGTGGGCGATCTTGCCGCGCTCAACCTGTCGCTGGAAATCAACGGCGAAGTGCGCCAGCAGTCACTGCTGGACCAGATGATCTGGAACGTGCCGGAGATCCTGCACGAGCTGTCCAAGCTGTGGGCACTGCGCGCGGGCGACCTGGTGTTCATGGGTACGCCGGCCGGCGTGGCCGCACTGAAGCCGGGCGATCGTTTCAGCGCCCGCCTGGAAAACGTGGCCGAACGGCACGGCGTCATCGCCGGATGACGACACGCGCCGCGTTACGCTGCGGCGACCTTTGCTATCCCCGCTACAGGAGAACCCGATGGGAATGCTGACTGAGTTCAAGGAATTTGCCATGCGTGGCAACGTCATCGACCTGGCGGTCGGTGTGGTCATCGGTGCTGCGTTCGGCAAGATCGTCACCGCGCTGGTGGACAAGATCATCATGCCGCCGCTGGGCTGGGCCATTGGCCGGGTGGACTTCTCCGAACTGGCGTGGACGCTGGCGCCGGCACGCGTGGCCGCCGATGGCACGGAGATCCCCGCCGTGGTGATCGGCTACGGCGATTTCCTCAATACGCTGGTGCAGTTCCTGATCGTGGCGTTCGCGATCTTCATGGTGGTCAAGGTGATCAATCCCCTGGCGCGCAAGAAGGAAGCGGCACCGGCTGCGCCGAAGGAAGAGATCCTGCTGCTGCGGGAGATCCGGGACAATTTGAAGCAGTAAAGGGCGTAGGCGACGACCGTTGGTCGTCGCCCTGCCCACCGGTGGAAAACAGCATCCGCCCAACCATGACCTCCCGCCCATGTGCGGCGCGGGCAGGCTGCTAAGCTCGGGGGCTTCCGCCCTGTTCCCCCGGAGTCCGTCCCATGCGTCGCCGCGTCCTTGCCATCGCATCTTCCCTCGCCCTGCTGGCCGCCCCGGCGTTCGCGGCGACGGGCACCACCACCCTGCCGCCGAAATCGCTGGCTACCGCTGCTGAACTGCGCGAGCAGGCCCTGAAGGACGACACCGGCTGGAAGGTGGTCGAATCGCTGACGACCGAGATCGGCCCGCGCATTGCCGGCAGCGAGGCCGACGCCCGCGCGGTGGCCTGGGCCGAAGCCAAGTTCAAGGCACTGGGCTTTGACAAGGTGTGGAAAGAGCCGGTGACCTTCCCCAAGTGGGAACGCCGCAGTGAACACGCGCAGGTGGTGGGCAAGCATGCACAGCCGCTGAGCATCACCGCGCTGGGCGGCAGCCCGGGCGGTACGGTCGAGGCCGAGGTGGTGCGCTTCGCTGACCTGGCCGCGCTGCAGGCCGCGCCGGAAGGCTCGCTCAAGGGCAAGATCGCCTTCGTGGATTACCAGATGACCGCCTACCGCGATGGCCGCGACTACGGCAAGGGCGGCGCGGTGCGCAGCAAAGGCCCGTCCGAGGCGATCCGCAAGGGTGCGGTGGGCTTTGTGATGCGTTCGGCCGGTACCGATTCGCACCGCGTGCCGCATACCGGCATCACCCGCTTCGACGACGGCCTGACCCCGGTGCCGTCGGCGGCGCTGTCGGTGCCCGACGCCAACCAGCTGGCGCGGCTGGTCGCGCTGGGACCGACGAAGCTCAAGCTCAGCCTGGATTGCGGCTGGGATGGCACCGCCACCTCGTACAACGTGATCGGTGAGATCACCGGGCGCAGCCTGCCCAAGGAAGTGGTGGTCATTGGTGGCCACCTCGATTCCTGGGACCTGGGCACCGGCGCGATCGACGATGGCGCCGGCGTGGCGCTGACCATGGCCGCCGGCCACCTGATCGGCCAGCTCAAGCAGGCGCCCAAACGCAGCATCCGCGTGGTGGCGTTCGCCAACGAGGAACAGGGTCTGTACGGCGGCAAGGCCTACGCCGAAGCGCATGCCAAAGACATCGTGCTGCACCAGCTGGCCGCCGAGAGCGACTTCGGTGCCGGCCGCATCTATGCGTTCAACACCGGTTCGCCGAACCCGGAAGGCTCGCGCGAGGCGACCGCCCAGATTGCCGACGTGCTCAAGCCGCTGGGCATCGAATACGCCCCGGACAAGGGTGGCCCGGGCCCCGATATCGGCCCGCTTGCCGCCAAGGGCGGCGCATGGGCGTGGCTGGCGCAGGACGGAACCGACTACTTCAACCTGCACCACACCGCCGACGACACGCTGGACAAGATCGAACCGGCGGCGCTGGCGCAGAACGTGGCGGCGTACACGGTGTTCGCCTACCTGGCGGCCGAAGCCGATGGCAATTTCGGCAGTGAAGCCAAGGCGACCACCCCGCCCAACGAATAAGCGGATGATGTGGAAACCGGCGGTGTCTGCCGCCGGTTTCCGTTCGGGTTACCGCAACCACACCGTGCTGGCCGGCAGCGTGATGTTGTCGGGGCGGTACACCGGGTCCTTTCCGGCACCGCGTGAGGCCTCGTAATCGCGCAGTGCGGCCAAGGCCGGTTTCTGCAACAGCAGCAGCGCGATGATGTTGAGCCAGGTCATCAGGCCCACGCCGATATCGCCCAGCGACCACGCTACCGTAGCGCTGTTCAACGCCGAATACAGCATGGCGCCCAGGAAGCCCAGCCGGAACAACGCCATCACCCACGGCGAGGTGCGGTTGCGCAGCAGGTAGACCACGTTGGTTTCGGCCGTGTAGTACAGCGCCAGGATGGTGGTGAAGGCGAACGGCAGGATCGCCAGGGCGATGAACGAACGCCCGAAGCCCGGCAACGCCGATTCCACCGCCTGCTGCACGAACCGCGGCCCCGCTTCCAGCCCCGGTACGTTGGCCACGATCCACTGCGCCGGGGCGGCCGGATCATGGACGTTGTAGGTGCCGGCAGACAGGATCAGGAAGGCGGTGGCGCTGCACACCACCATGGTGTCGATGTACACCGAACAGGCCTGTACCAGCCCCTGCTTCACCGGGTGCGAGACTTCCGCTGCGGCAGCGGGATGCGCACCGCTGCCCATGCCGGCTTCGTTGGACATCACGCCACGGCGCACGCCCCACTGGATGGCCGTGCCGATCATGGCGCCGAACGCGGCGTCCTGGCCGAATGCACTGCGCAGGATGATGCTGAACATCTCCGGCACCGCATCCAGATTCAGGGCCATCACCACGGCCGCCACCACCAGATAGCCCAGCGCCGTGAACGGCACGATGACCTGGGCCACCTGTGCGATGCGCCGCACGCCGCCGAAGATCACCATCGCGACCACCGTGCCGATGCCGGCCGCGGTGACCCAGCCCGGCGCGCCCCATGCCTCGTCCAACGCGCTGACCATCGCGTTGGACTGCGTACCGGGCAGCAGCAGCCCGCAGCCGATCACCGTGCTAAGCGCGAACAGCACCGCGTACCAGCGTTTGCCCAGGCCCTTTTCGATGTAGTACGCCGGACCACCCCGGTACATGCCGTTGCTGTCGCGCTGCTTGTAGATCTGCGCCAGGGTGGATTCGACGAAGGCGCTGGAGGCACCTAGGAAGGCGACGATCCACATCCAGAAAATCGCACCCGGCCCGCCGTAGGCAATGCCCATCGCCACGCCGGCGATGTTGCCCACGCCGACGCGGCTGGACAGCGACAGGCTCAATGCCTGGAACGAGGACACGCCCGCCGCCGAACTGCGCCCCTGGAACATCAGCTTGAGCATCTCCGGCAGCCCGCGCAGCTGGATGAAGCGCGTGCGCACGCTGAAGTACAGGCCCACCAGCAGGCACAGCCCGACCAGCGCCGGACTCCAGACGATGCCCAGCAGGTGGGCGACGATCTCATCGAGGCCCATCAGAAGAACATGCCCAGGGCGACCTGCGGGTTGATGTAGCTGCCGGTATTGCGGCCCGCAACCGTGAACTCCACCCCGGCAATCAGCCCGACGCTGGGACTGAAGTGGTACTGCACCGCCGGTGCAAGGGTGACGTTGCGGCTGCCGGGGCGACGTTCATCGATGCGCAGCATGGTGCCGTCGGCAGCGGGTGCGTAGCCGCTCAGGTGACGGTCGCTCTGGCGGCTGACGGCGAACTCGAATACGCCCACCCACTTCGAGTTGAAGCTGTACTCACCGGCCGCGGAAAGGCCGATCAGCGAACCCGGCGCGATGTTGCCGCGGAAGCCATCCGGGGTGCCGTACACGCTGTGGTCGTTGATCGCCACGCGCGCCGGTGCCGGGCTGGCGCTGAGCTGGCCACGCCAGCGCAGCGGGCGACCGTTGGGCAGCCACACCACCTGCTGCATGCCGAGCCCGAAGGTGGTGCGCTGCACGCCGTCGCCCTGGGCGTTGAGCGGGTTGCCATCAATGCGGTCATAGCTGCCGGTGGCGTAGCGCTGGCTCAGCGACACCGAAATGGCCGGGCGGGTGCCGTCTTCGTTCGGCGCCTGCAGCAGGTACTGCACCATGGCGGTGGTATCGCCGGCGCGGAAGCCGCGGCTGCGGTCGCTGCCGGTCTCTGCGCGCGAGGCGCTGAGGTTGACCTGCGCGGTCACGCGCTGACCCAGGCCGTAGGCGATCGGCACCACGGTCAGCCAGGCGGCGCTGCGGCCGTCGCTGTCATGCCGGCGGCCGTCGCCGTCGAAGTAGCGGTCGCTGTCGATGCGGATCAGGTACGGCTCGATGAAGAGATTGCCTTTGGGCATGCCGGCCGGATTGGGGGTGATCAGCGGCCCCATGAAATTGACGCCGTCCAGCGAGTGCTCGGCAGCCTGGGCGGCAGCAGGCAGCAGGCCGGCGATCAGGGCGAAGGAAATCGGGCGCAGGGAACGCAGCGCATCGAATGTCATGGAATGCCTCCTTGGTGACAGAGTGATGCGGCAGGCCAATCCGCCGCACCGGCAATCTGCACAGGAAGTCATCTCGGAAAAATCGGTAAATCACGCGAAATTTGCGTTCTGTGCGCGGGCGCACGCACGAAAATGCCTATCACGCCAACGGCGTTTTTCAGCGGATGCCCGGCAGGAAACGCGCTTCCGGATTTCCATCACGCGCGGCCCGAAGCGTCACTGCGCGCACACGTTGCAAGCCCCCTTGCGCAGGCCCGGAATGTCGCGTTCCGCCCCCGCGCACCGCGAAAGCACATAAAAAAAGCCCGGCCAAGCGGCCGGGCTACCGGGATTCGTCACACCCCACGCGGTGAGCGCCACGGAACAGACCGTGATCCGGACAACGGCGCCGCACTGGGTGGGTGTCTCTCCTCACCTACACAGTACGGCGCCGCGTTGCACTGTGACGCAGCAAGAACGCAGCGCACCATGCGAAAAATCCGAATCCACCGTAGGCACGACTCCTTTGGAGAAGTCGATCACATCACGCAGGGCAGCGCGCAAGCGTTACCCGAAGTTACCGCTGTGCATACCAGTGCGACAGCAACACGGCGGTGGCCGATGCCACGTTGAGGCTTTCCACCGCACCACTGCCGGGAATGGATACCTGCAGGTCGCAGGTCTGTGCCAACGCACGGTCCATGCCCTCGCCTTCGGCGCCCATCACATACACCAGCCGCGCCGGCAAGGTGGCCTTGAACAGATCCGCGCCGCCTTCCACCAGCGTGGCGGCCAGACCGAAGCCGCCGGCACGAAGTGCTTCCATTGCCTGCGGCAGTGCGGGCAGGCGCACCAGCGGCACCGCTTCGGCGCCGCCTTCAGCAACACGCGCCGCCGCACCGGACAACGCCAGCGTGGAATCGGGCGGCAGCAGCAGCCCGGCCACGCCGAAGTGCGCCGCCGAACGCAGGATGGCGCCGAAGTTGTGCGGGTTGCCCACGCCATCCAGCCACAGCGCCAGCGCCGGCTTGTCGGCCGGCAGGCCGGCCAGCCACTCGCCCAGTTCCAGCATCGGGGCGCGCAGCACGTCGGCCACCACGCCTTCGTGGTGGGTGGTGGCGGCGAGCTTGTTGAGGTCACCCTCTTCCACCACGCGATAGCCGACGCGGTTGGCCACGCACCACTTCAACAGCGGCTGCAGCCGCGGGATCAGCGCCTCGGCCAGGTACAGCTTGCGCAGCGCCTGCGGGCGGCGCTCGAACAGCGCCTGCACGGCATTCCAGCCGTACAGGCGCAGCTCATCGTTGCCGCGCCCCGGCGGTGGCGGGGTGCCGCCTTCGCGCGGCGGCAGCGGGGTGGCCCGCGGCGGTCGCGAGGACGGGCGACGGGCGTTTTTCCAGGGATCATTCACTACGGGACTGCTCCAGCTTGCGGTGACGCCAGAAATCGGCGTTCTTGATGCCCAGGGCATCGGGGTCGAAGGTCGGATCCAGGCCGAGCTTCTTCTGGCGCTCGTAATCGCGCAGGGCGATCAGGGCCGGCTTCTGCACGATGAGGATCGCGACGATGTTCAACCACGCCATCAGGCCCACGCCGATGTCGCCCAGCGCCCACGCCATCTTGGCGTTGTGGAAGGCGCCGAACACCACCATGCCGATGATGCCCAGGCGCAGCGCCAGCACGGTGAGCGGGCGCTTGCGGTTGTGGTTGAGGTAGCTGAGGTTGGTTTCGGCCATGTAGTAATAGGCCATGATGGTGGTGAAGGCGAAGAAGAAGATCGCGATGGCCACGAAGCCCGAGCCCCAGCCCGGCAGCACGGTTTCCACCGCAGCCTGTGCGTAGCCCGCGCCTTCGGCCACACCGGCCAGGCCGGCGAACACCGGCTCGGCGCCCGGCGTGGGCGAGTACACGTTGTAGGTGCCGGCCGCCAGGATCAGGAAGGCGGTGGCGGTGCACACCATCATGGTGTCGAAGTAGATGGCGAACGCCTGCACGTAGCCCTGCTTGGCCGGGTGCGAAACCTCCGAGGCCGCGGCCGCGTGCGGGCCGGTACCCTGGCCGGCTTCGTTGGCGTAGATGCCGCGCTTGACGCCCCACTCCACCGCCAGGCCCATCATCGCGCCGAACGCGGCGTGGGCGCCGAAGGCGCTGCTGAACACGGTACGGAACATGTCCGGCACGCGCTCATAGTTGAGGATCATGATGACGATGGCCATCAGGATGAAGCCGGCGGCCATGAACGGCACCACCACTTCTGCGAAATTGGCGATGCGCTTGACGCCGCCGAAGATCACCACGCCCAGCAGCAGGGCGACCACGATGCCGATGCCGAGCTTGAACGCCTGCACCGATTCCATGCCCATGAACTGGCCATCCAGCGGTCCGCACAGGGCGCCGCCACGGCAGGAATTGATGATGCTGTCGGCGATCGCATTGGCCTGCACGCCCGGCATCAGGAAACCGGCAGCAACGATCGTGGCCATGGCGAAGGCCATCGCGTACCACTTCAGGCCCATGGCCTTTTCGATGTAGTACGCCGGGCCACCCCGGTAGCGGCCGTCGGCATCCTTGGTCTTGTAGATCTGCGCCAGGGTGCACTCGACATACGAGGTGGACGCCCCAAGGAAGCCCATCACCCACATCCAGAAGATCGCACCGGGGCCACCGAAGGCGATGGCGGTGGCCACGCCGGCGATGTTGCCGATGCCCATGCGGCCGGCCATGGACATGGCCAACGCCTGGAACGAGGACACGCCGGCGTCGGACTTTTCGCCCTGCACGGTGAGCCGGCACATTTCGAAGAAGCCACGCAGCTGCATGAAGCGGGTGCGCACGCTGAAGAACAGGCCGGCCGCCAGGCACAGGAAGATCAATGCCTTGCTCCAGATGATGCCATTGATGAATTCAACTACTGCTTCCACGCGCTCTCTCCAGTCGGCGGAAAATGAAGGACGTCCCGTCGGCTGGAAGGGACCGGTCGATTCTCCATCATCGAGCGCCAGCCCGATAGGGCCGATTTACGGGGTGCGGACCCTGGCAAACCGCCGCAGGTCGTGCAGCCGGCCGCGCTTGAACACGGCGCAGCGGGCCGTTCCTTCTTCCTGGAACCCGTTGCCGAGCAGCACGCGGGCCGATCCTTCGTTGAAATCCAGCACTTCGGCCTGCAGCCTGAACAGGCGCAGCTCGTCCATCACCCAGGGGCGAACAGGCCCACCACGCGGGTCATCCAGCCCTGCCCCCAGTATGCGCGACCCAACCAGTAGCCCAGTTCGGCGGTGTGCCCACGTTCGGCGACGCCCGGTTGGGCGCCGATGCTGCCGCAGGCCGCGCCGTCGATCTCGATGGCCAGGTTGAGCGTCTCCGGGGCGAGGATCCGGCCGCCGAGGAAGGCCTCGCCGTCTTCCCGGGTGTACGGGAACGGGAAGCGATCACGCAGCCCGCGCGAGACCGCCTCGTCGTTGGCGTGCCGCAGCAGGGCCTCCAGATCGTCGCTGCGCCAGGGGCGCAGCACGAATCCGTCGCCTTCCAGCCGCAGCGGGCGGTCAGGCATGGCCACCGACCGACGGGGTGTCGGCTTCCTGCTTTTCCAGCTCGCGGGCCACGGCTTCGGGCGAGCGCGTGTACGGCGCCAGCAGCGAATAGAACGCCGGGACCACGAACAACGACAGGAAGGTAGAGACGGTGACGCCGAAGATCACGACGATGCCGATCGTTCCGCGGCTTGCCGAACCCGGGCCGCCGGCGACCACCAGCGGGATGGCACCGACCACGGTGGCGATGGAGGTCATCAGGATCGGACGCAGGCGCACCATGGCCGATTCGACGATGGCGCGGTGCACGTCACGCCCTTCGTCGCGCAGCTGGTTGGCGAATTCGACGATCAGGATGCCGTTCTTCGCCGCCAGGCCGACCAGCATCACGATGCCGATCTGGCTGAACAGGTTGATGGTGCCCCCGCTCACGTACAGGCCCAGCAGGGCGCCGAGCACGCCCAGCGGCACGGTGAGCATGATCACCAGCGGGTGGATGAAGCTTTCGAACTGCGCGGCCAGCACCAGGTACACCACCAGCAGCGCCATGGCGAAGGTGAGCAGCACCGCGCTGCCAGCGTTCTGGTATTCGCGCGATTCTCCCTTCCAGTCGATCTGCGCGTGCTGCGGCAGTTCTTCGCGTGCGGTCTGCTGCGCCCAGGCGATGGCCTCGCCGAGCGGGTAACCCGGGGCCAGCCCGGCGGTGATGGTGATTGCGCGCAGGCGGTTGAAGCGGTTGAGATTGCCCGCTTCGGCCACTTCGCTGAGCGTGACCAGGTTGGACAGCGGCACCAGTTCGCCATTGGTGGCGCGCACGCGGATGGCGGCCAGGTCGTCGGGCGAGGCACGGCCTTCGCGGCCGGCCTGGACCAGCACGTCGTACTCTTCGCCGTTGTCGACAAAGGTGGTGACGCGGCGCGAACCCATCATGGTCTCCAGCGCCGACCCAATGGCGGTGACCGAGACGCCCAGGTCGGCCGCACGCTGGCGGTCGATGTTCACCCGCATCTGCGGCCGGGTTTCCTTGTAATCCGAATCCGGGCCGACCAGGCCGGGGTTGTCGGCCATGCGTTCGAGCATGCGGTCGCGCCACTGCGCGATTTCAGCGTATTCGGGGCCCCCAAGCACGATCTGGAACGGCTGGCCCTGGCTGCGGACCAGCCCGCCGCCGACCTGGGTGCGCACGCGCACGCCGCGGATGCCGTCGAGGTCCTTCTGCAGTTCGGCGGCCACGTCGGGGGTGGCGGTGGAACGTTCGCGCCACGGCTGCAGGAACACGCTGATGCGGCCGGTGTGCATTTCCTCACTGGCCCCGAAGCCGCCGGGCACGCGCGGGTTGGCGCGCACGATGGGCTTGTCCGCGCCGACGTACCCGGCCACGACCTTCTCCACTTCCTGCACCTGACCCACGGTGTAGTCGTAGCCGGCGCCCTCGGGGCCGTCGATCATGATCTGGAACGAACCGCGGTCTTCGGCCGGGGCCAGTTCGGACGGCAGCAGCTTGAGCAGCAGTGCGCTGGCGGCGAGCGACAGCAGCATCACCACGACGTAGATCCAGATCTTGCCGACGTGGGCGTCGAGCACGCGCCCGTAGGATGCCGAGACGCGGTCGAGGTTGCGGTTGATGAAACCGTGCAGGCCCTTGGGCGGCTGGCCGGTGTGCGGCTTGAGCAGCTTGGAGGCCATCATCGGGGTAAGGGTGAGCGACACGAACGCCGACAGCGCCACGGCGGCGGCCAGGGCCACGGCCAGTTCGCGGAACAGGCGGCCGGTGTTGCCTTCGAGGAAACCGACCGGCAGGAACACGGCAACCAGCACGGCGGTGGTGGCGATGACTGCGAAGGCCACCTGCGCGGTACCACGCTTGGATGCCACCAGCGGTGGCTCGCCCAGGTCGATGCGGCGCTGCACGTTCTCGACCACGACGATGGCATCGTCCACCACCAGGCCGATACACAGCACCAGTGCGAGCAGGGTCAACAGGTTGATCGAGAAGCCGAACGCATACAGGGCGATGAAGGCGGCCACCAGGCACACCGGCACGGTCACGGCGGGAATCAACGCGGCGCGGAAGCTGCCGAGGAACAGCCAGATCACCACCAGCACCAGCAGCATGGCTTCGACCAGCGTGGCGTAGACGCGGTCCACCGCCGCTTCGATGAAGGTGGTGTTGTCGAAGGCCACGAAGATGTGGGTGCCTTCGGGCAGGGTCTGGCCGACGCGCTCGGCTTCGGCGCGCGCGGTGCGGGCCACGTCCAGCGAGTTGGCGGTGGAGGTCTTGACGATGCCCAAGCCGATGCCGGGCTCGCCGTTGCTGCGGTAGTAGGCGCGGCGTTCGGACGAGGCCAGTTCGATCTTTGCGACGTCGCCCATGCGCACCACGTAGCCATCAGCGCCCTTGCCGAGCGGGATGGTGGCGAAGTCTTCCGGCTTTACGTAGTTGCGCTCCACGCGCAGGGTGAAATCGCGGTCGGCCGATTCGATGCGGCCGGCCGGCAGCTCGACGTTCTCGTTGCGCAGTGCGGTTTCCACGTCGCCCACGGTCAGGCCGCGCGCGGCGAGCTGGTCGCGGTCGAGCCAGATGCGCATGGCATAGCGCTGGCGCCCGCCGATGCGGACCTGGGCCACGCCATCCAGGCTGGAGAAGCGGTCGACCACGTAGCGGTCGGCGTAGTCGCTCAGCTCCAGCGTGTTCATGCTGGAAGAGGTCATGTTGAACCAGATGATCGGGTCGGCGTCGCTCTCGACCTTGGCGATTTCCGGCGGGCGCGCCTCTTCGGGCATGCGGTCGGCGACGCGGCTGACGGCGTCGCGCACGTCATTGGCGGCCGCTTCGATATCGCGGTTGGAGGTGAATTCGATGCTGACCTGGGCGCGGCCGTTGGAGCTGCGCGCGTTGATGGTGTCGATGCCTTCGATGCCGGCCAGGGCGTCTTCCAGCACCTGGGTGATGCGGCTTTCGATGACGGCCGCCGAGGCACCGGTGTAATCGACGGAGACCGAAACGATCGGCGGGTCGATCGCGGGCAGCTCGCGCAGGGTCAGGCGGGTGAACGACATGATGCCCAGCACGACCAGCAGCAGGCTCATCACCACGGCAAACACCGGCCGCTGGATGGAGATGTTGGAGAGTTTCATCCGGCGCTGCCCACGGGCGCTGCGGCAGCGGTCGCGCCGGTCGGGGCGCGGGTGGTGCCAGCGGGGGCCGGATCGGTGGCCTTCTCCGCGGCCGGGCTGGCGGCCGGGGTGGCGGGCGCAGGGGCCGGCGCGGCGGCCGGTGCGGCGGTGTCGTTGACCTTCAGGCCGGGACGCAGCTTGCCGGTGCCGTCGACGACGATGCGGTCGCCTGCCTTGAGCCCTTCACGGATTTCAACGACGCCGGAGCGGCGCGCGCCGCTGACCACGTCGACGCGCTCGACCACGTGGTCGGGTTTGACGCGGAAGACGAACGAATCGCGGCCGACCTGGACCACGGCGATTTCGGGAATGACCAACGCCTGGCGTTCGGGACGGAACATGCGCACGTCGAGCAGCATGCCCGGGCGCAGGGCGTGGTCGGCGTTGATGAAGTCGGCGCGCACGGTGACGGCGCGGGTGCCGGGATCGACGCGGGTATCGATGGTGGCCACGTCGCCTTCGAAGGTGCGGCCCGGGTAGGCCACGCTGGTGGCGCTGACCTTGTCGCCCTTGGCCAGCGAGGCCAGTTCGGCTTCGGGCACCTGGAAATCGACGTGCATGCGTTCGATGTCGTCGAGGGTGGCGATGACGGTGGTGGGGGTGACGAGCGACCCTTCGCTGACCTGGCGGATGCCGAGCACGCCGGCAAACGGGGCACGCACGCGGCGGTCGCCGATGTCGGACTGCATTTCGCGCACGCGGGCTTCGGCGGCATCGCGGATGGCGCGCTGGGTGTCGAGGGTGGCACTGGCGACGAGCTGCTGGGCCGCCAGTTCACGCTGGCGCTTGTACAGCTGGTCGGCTTCGGCAAAGGTGGCCTGGGCCTGCAGCAGGGCGGCTTCCTGGGCCTGGCCGCGCAGGGTCACCAGGGGGGTGCCGGCGGAGACCTGCTGGCCGCTGTCGAAGTGCACGGTGTCGATGATTTCGCTGACTTTGGCGGTGATGGTCACCGACTCGCGGGCCTTGGCGGTGCCGAGTGCCTGCAGGGTGTCGCTCCAGGCGGAGGTCTGCACGACCTGGGTGGTCACCGGCACGACTTCGGCCTGCCGGCGAGCGGCTTGGTCCTTGCTGCCACACCCGGCCAGGATGGCCAGGCCGAGGCCGGCAATGATGCGTGCGGTGATGCGTCCCGACATGAAGTACAGCCCTTGATGTTCCACGACCGGCAAGTGTAGCCACCGCCCGCGTCAGGCATATGTGCCAAGCGTTTACCGGCACCTTCACATCACCCGGTGACACGCGCAACCCCTTTCGTGCTGGGGCCTTCGGGGCATGTAACGGCGTGTGTCAGCGCATGTCGGATTGCGTCGCGCCCGGAGCCTGGTTGATCGCGAAGAGCCGGCGTTTCAATTCATCCGCGCCGAGGCGGGCGGGTACCCCCATCCGGGACACGCCGTGAACCCATCCATGGGGGCTTGGCAAAAACATCCATGTTTTTGACAGTCCCGGATGGGGGTACCCGCCCACCTCCCGACGGTTTCATGCATGCGGCCATTGAAGTGCACACCACCGTGCGGAAGCGCCGACCAACGCGCTTGGTCGTTGCCTCAATACCGGTAGTTCACCTTCATCCAGACCGTGCGGCCGGGTTCGTTGATGCGCACCGGATCGGCGGGGAAGCCGAAATCGGCGCTGCCGGCGAGGTTGAGGTGCTCGCTGTAGACGCGGTCGAACAGGTTGTCCACGCCTGCGCTGAGCTGCAGGGCGTCGCTGATCCGGTAGCCGGCGTTGAGCGCGAGCGTGGCGAAGCCTGCGCTTGGGCCCAGGTCACGCGCGACCACGTTGCCCTGCCCCGGCGCCACGCGGTGCTGGCGGGTCACTGCGCGGGCGAGTGCACCTGCACTCCAGCGCGCGCCTTCCCAGCCTGCGCTCAGGCGTGCTTCCAGCGGCGGCATCTGCGGCAGTGCGCCGCCATCGGTGCGGTTTTCGCCCCATGCGTAGGCGAGCGTGCCGCCGAGTTTCCAGCCCTGCCCGAGCGCGAACTCGGCGCCCGCTTCGGCACCGGCAATCCGCGCATCGATGTTGCTGGCCTGGGTGGTGCTGCCCATCATGCCGCCGTCGCGGTAGGTGAACAGGATGTAGTCCTGGAGGCGCCCGGCATACGCCGAGACCCATGCGTTCATCCGCTCATCCCGGTACTGCAGGCCGATGTCGAGCTGGGTGGTTTTTTCCGGCTGCACCGCGCTGAAAGCGTTGATGCTGCCGGCCGGTCCCATGTCAGGCGAGAACAGCTCCCAGTAATCGGGCATGCGCTCGCTGTGGCCGATACCGGCGTAGGTGGTCAGCGCGCTGCCGATGTCCCGTTCGAAACGCAGGAAACCACTGCCCAGGTCTTCGCGGCGGCGCTGCCCGGCGGTCGGGTTCGGCATCGCCATCATGCCGGTGGTGGCGCGCTCGTCGGTGACTTCCGCGCGATCGATGCGCAGCCCGCTGACCCAACGTTGCGCGGTGGCTTCGCCCAGGGTGATCTCGGTGAACACGCCCTGGTTCTTCTGGCGTGCGTCGGTCGACCATGGCGTGAGCCGGTAGGTGTTGCGGCCCATGCCGTTGCGGCTGCGGTGGCGGCTGTCGAGCGCGTCCACGCCGGCGACGATGGCGATGTCCTGCCAGCGCCATTCGGAGGCGATGCGCCCGCCGGTGGTGCGGCGATCGACATTCGAGGCCATGGGCATCGGCATGCTGCTGGCCGGGTTCGGCTCGCGCAGGGTGTAGTTGTCCATGACGTGGTCGGCGTCGTTGTAGTAGACGTTGGCCTGCAGTTTGTCCCACGCGCCGGGCAGGTTGTCGCGCTCGAAGCGGGCGGCGTAGCTGGTGCGCTTGAACGCGGCGCCATCCATGCCACGCCCGGCGTAGCGCGCGATGGCATCGCCGGTGCCGGCGGAGAGCTCCAGCACGGTGTCGGCATCCGGGGTCCAGCCGACGGCGACATCGCTGTTCCACTTGCGCCACCTGGACGGCACCACCTCGCCATTGCCGTCCTTGTAGTCATCGGCTTCGGAGCGGTTGCCGTTGACGCGCACGTAGCCCTGCGAGGCACCGGCGGTGAGGTCCAGCACCTGGTCGTTGCGGTTGCGCGAGCCGACCAGCGCGCTGGCGTCCAGGTCGATGCCCGGGGCGTCGAAACGCGGGGTATCGCGTTCGAACCGCACCGTGCCCGCTGAAGCGCCGGCACCCCAGCGCACGCTCTGCGGGCCTTTGATGATGGTCAGCCGGTCGAAGGTTTCCGGGGCGATGTAGGACAGCGGGTTGTCCATGCGCGAGGGGCAGGCACCGATCAGGTTGCCTTCGTTGCTGACGATGTTCAGGCGCGAACCGAACATGCCGCGCAGCACCGGGTCGCCATTGGTGCCGCCATTGCGGATGGCGGCGAAGCCGGGCACGGTCTTGAGGTAATCGGCACCGTCGCTGGCCGGTACCGGCTGGCGCGGCAGGCGCGGGTCGGTGACCCAGTGCAGCGGCGACGAGGGCGCACTGGCGGTGACCACCAGGGTGTCGAGCGTGCGCGCGTCGTCGCGCTCGGCGGCCTGCAGCGGCAGCGCGGCCAGGGCAAGCGACAGGGAAACAGACAGGCGCGTCAGTGCGCCCGCGCTGCGGGAGGAAAGCTTCATGCTGGAACTCCGGAAAACGCACAGGCGCGCGGCGCCATCACGGCGTCGCGCAGCAGGAAAATGAAAGGGCGGTTTCAGGCGTGAAGCGGGGGACCACGCGCGGCGTGGGCAGGCCAGCGCAGGCTGCGCGGCGCGGCGACGGTGCGCAGCACCGGTGGCGCGATGACTGGCAGCGCCGGCAGCAGGACGATCAGCACTGCCAGCCACGGCATCAGGCGCGAGGCCATCATGCAGTATTCGCAGGCCTCGCCATGGCCGGCATGCGGGTCGATGGGGGGGCCAGGTGCAGGGTCAGCCGGTGCGGCGGCATGGCCAGACATGTCGTGCATGGGCATGTCGTGCATCGCCATGGCATGCGTCGCGCTGTCGCTTGCCACCATCGCGTGCATGTCGTGATGCGACATGCCGGAATCCGGCGTGGGGTCAATCTCGGCTGCGCCGCTGGGCATCACGTGCGCCATGCCGCCGGGCATCAGCATCACCGACGGGCCCTGGGCCTGCTGCCAGCGGCTGACCAGTGGCGCCAACGCCATCAGCAGCGTCGCCACGAAGGCGAGCTGCAGCAGGACGGCAAACGGGCGACGACGGCGGTTCACCCCGCCATGGTAGCGCCCTCGGTCCGCGTGGACCCCGGCCTTCCGTGCGACCAACCGTCGCAGAGGGCCGGCCAACGGCCGGCGCTACCGAGGGTTTGCGGCGCCGTTGGTTGATTGATCCCGATCCTTTTGGGCCCGTATGAATTCGTAGCCCCGGCCGTTGGCCGGACACCGCGCGCAGCGCGGCCCAAGCACCCGAAGCCGACACAACGGCGGCGGCCACCTTCCCACCGGCGTTCAACCCAACCGAAACCGAAGCCCCTAGACCGTAATGGTCTGGGTCAGCGATTCCCACGTCGGCGGCAACGGCCAGTCGGCCTCCTGGTTGCCGTCGATGACCCGGCGCAGGTCACGGGTGTCGATCTGCGGGGCCAGCACGTGCACCAGTTCCAGCGCGTAGTCGCGCAGCACGCGGTCGCGCGGCAGCACCGCCCAGGCGATGCATTCGTCGATCGGCGCCGGCGCCGGCCACGAGCGCAGGTCTTCATCGCCGGCATTGACCGCCATTTCGGCCAGCAGGCCCACGCCCAGGCCGGTGCGCACGTAGGTCTTGATCAGGTCCGCATCCAGCGCGGTCAGCGCGATGTCCGGGGTCAGCCCGGAGGCAGCGAAGGCACGCTGCAGCGAGGAGCTGCCGCGGGTGGAGGATTCGTAGCTGATCAGCGGCTGGGTCGACAGCGCCTGCAGGTCCGGGGCGGCACCGGGGCGGTCGAGCGGATGGCCGCGCGGTACCAGCACCAGCCGGCGCCAGCGGTACAGCGGAATGGCGATGCCGGCGGTGGGTTCGGCACCGGCGGTGCTGATGATGGCGATATCCGCATCGCCCTGGCTGAGCAGATCCAGCGCGTCGCTTTCGGCGGCCTGCTGCAGGTGCACGCTTACCTGCGGGTAGGCCTGCTTGATGCGCGCCACCGCCGGCGGCAGCACGAAGCGGGCCTGGGTGTGGGTGGTGGTCAGGATCAGCTGGCCTTGGCTCTCGCGGCGTTGATTGGCGGCGTAGGTGCGGATGTTGTTGGCTTCGGACAGCACCGCGCGGGCGCGGCCGATCACTTCCACGCCGGCAGGGGTCACCGCTTCCAGGCTGCGGCCCTTGCGCACGAACAGCAGGAAGCCCAGTTCATCTTCCAGCTGCTTGAGCTGCTTGGACAGCCCGGGCTGGGTGGCATGCACCCGGGAGGCCGCCAGCGTGATGTTGAGCTCGGCGTCGGCGATGGCGACCAGGTAACGGAGTTGGGTCAGCGTCATGGGCGTGCGCGCAGCAGGAAGGAAGGGGGTCAAGCCGACTGTAAGGCAGTTGCCGTCACCAGCTTATAACCAAATGTTGTTTATGAAGGTAATCAGGTCATTTCGCGCGCTCATATGCCGGCGCTACGGTCTGGCGGAACCCGTCATCCCTCTTCCGTGGAGCATTCCCATGGCCCTGTACAACTCGATCCTGGACACCATCGGCAATACCCCGGTGGTGCGCCTGAACCGCATTGCCCCCGACCACGTCACCCTGTACGCGAAGGTGGAATCGTTCAATCCCGGCGGCTCGGTGAAAGACCGCCTGGCGCTTGCGATCATCCTGGACGCCGAAGCCCGCGGGGTGCTCAAGCCCGGCGACACCATCGTGGAGGCCACCTCCGGCAACACCGGCGTGGCGCTGGCCATGGTGGCCGCCGCACGCGGCTACAAGTTCGTTGCCACGATGGTGGAGACCTTCTCGATCGAGCGCCGCAAGCTGATGCGCGCCTATGGCGCCAAGGTGATCCTGACCCCGGCCGCCGAGCGCGGTTCGGGCATGGTCAAGCGCGCCCGCGAGCTGGCCGAGGAACACGGCTGGTTCCTGGCCAGCCAGTTCACCAACCCGGCCAACCCGGCCTACCACCGCAACACCACGGCGGCCGAGATCCTGCGCGATTTCGCCGGCAAGCGTCTGGACTACTTCGTGACCGGCTGGGGCACCGGCGGCACCCTCACCGGGGTGGGCGAGGTGCTGAAGGTGGCCCGCCCGGAAACGCGCATCATCGCCACCGAACCGGAAGGCGCCGCGCTGCTGGGCGGGGCGGAGTGGAAGCCGCACAAGATCCAGGGCTGGACCCCGGACTTCGTGCCGGACGTGCTCAACCGCGAGGTCTACGACGAACTGCTGAGCATCGACGACGCCCGCGCGATTGAAACGTCTCGCCGGCTGGCGGCCGAGGAAGGCATCTTCGTCGGCATCTCGGCCGGTGCCACGGTGGCCAGCGCGCTGGATGTGGCGGCCAAGGCTGAGCCTGGGAGCGTGCTGCTGGCGATGTTGCCCGATACCGGCGAGCGCTACTTCTCCACGCCGCTGTTTGCCGACATCAACGAAGGCTCCGACGACGAGTGGCTGGCCGGCACCCCCTGAACCGGTTGCTTTGGCTGAACGTGACGCCCACCGCTGCGGTGGGCGTTTTCGTTTCCAACGCGACCTTCATCTGCCGTGAAGCCAGCCCGCCGCAAGGTAGCGATGTTGGGCGGTGCCCGCCGGGTCGCACTGCCTGAGACGACGATGACGCAGCCTAGATGCCCTGGCCGCTAGCGTGTGTGGCGGCAGTCATCCCGTTGTATGGACCCGGTATAGAAGGAGCGGCACGCATGAAGATCGAAGTGTGGCAGGGCGACATCACGACCCTGGCGGTGGATGCGATCGTCAATGCGGCCAACGAGTCCCTGCTTGGCGGGGGTGGCGTGGATGGGGCGATCCATCGCGCGGCCGGCCCGCAGCTGCTGGCCGAGTGTGCGGCGTTGCCGGAGATCCGCCCGGGCATGCGCTGCCCGACCGGTGAGGTGCGCGCCACGGCCGGCTACAACCTGCCGGCGAAGCACGTGCTGCACACGGTGGGCCCGGTGTGGCAGGACGGTCTGCGCGATGAGCCGGCGCTGCTGGCCAACTGCTACTGGAAATCGCTGCAGCTGGCCGAGAAACTGGGCCTGACGTCGATCGCGTTCCCGGCGATCAGCTGCGGCGTGTTCGGCTACCCGCTGCACCAGGCCGCGCATATCGCGGCCACCGAGACATTGACGTGGCAGCGTTCGCACCGCGAACCGCAGCGGATCATCCTGGTGGCCTATAACGCCGCGACCTTCAAGGTGTACCAGCAGGCGCTTGCGGCGCTGGGGCAACCGGTGGAGGTGGCAGGGCCGTTGCCGCCGCTGGCTGCTGGGATGGAGCTTCCAGCTGCAGCACCGTAGGCCGGACGGGCGTTGGCGCATATACCCATTCGTTGAAGAACAGCCGCAGTGAACGCCCTGCTGCGTGTTCCATCGCCTGCTGGAAATCCGCGGTCTCCACGCTCTTTCCATCATGTGCGCGGGTGTACTCGCGGATGCCACGCCAGAACGCTTCTTCACCCAACGCCTCGCGCAGCAGGTGCAGTACGTAAGCCCCCTTCTGGTACACCACGGCGCGGTCATCACCGGTAGGCGCCTTCCAGCTCCCATACACCAGCGCGTGGTCGGCGCCTTTGGCACGCAGCGCCTCCACCCGCGTGCGCCAGCGCTGCACCTGCGCCTGGTACGCCGCTTCGCCCTGCGCCTGCTGCAGGTAGGCGGCGGTCATGAAATTGGCGAAACCTTCGTTGAGCCAGAAGTGCTCCCAGCCGATGCACGTCACCCGGTTGCCCCACCACTGGTGGGCGGCTTCGTGGGCGATCAGGGCGACGTGGTCCGGGTCGTCCAGCACTTCCTGCCCGTACGCCTCTGACATCAGCGACAGCCCGGCCATTTCCTGGCCGATGGTGTCGGCCACCAGCGCCTGTTCGTAGTCGCCGCGATAAGGCAGGCCTGCACGCGCGGCAAAGAAATCCAGCATGTCACCGGTGCGCGCGAAGATCGCCTGCAGCTGCCCGGGCGAGCGTTCGGCGGACAGGAAGCGCAGCGCGGTGTCGCCCTGTCGTGCGCGCGCCTGCTGGTAGCGGCCTGCGGCAAACCCGTACACGTAGCCGGGCATCGGCGTATCCAGCCGCCAGCGGTGTTCGATGCGGCCGTCGGCGAGCGTACGTGCGGGCAGCGTGCGACCGCTGCCGGTGGCAAGCAGATCGTTGGGCAACGTCACCGACAGGGACAGCGTGGCGCGCTCATCGGGTGCATCCACCGAGGGCATCCACTGGCTGGTGGAGAAGATGGTGTAGACCTCGCTGCGCCCGGGGGCGAATTCGAGGCCGTACGCCGGCGTGCCGCTATAGGTGATCTGCAGCACCGCCTGTTCGTCGCGTTTGAGCGGTGCGTCAAAAAAGATGGTGACGGTTGCCTGCTGCTGTTGGAAGCGCAGCGGCCGCCCGCTCATGCCGACCGAGTTGATCTTGAGCTCGCCGCTGTCGAGCTGTATCTGCGCCAGGCCAGCCGTCTCCGAGCGCAACAGCACAACCTGCCTGCCAACGACCTGGCCGGCGGCGATGTCGGGCACCAGCGCGACGTCATAGTCCAACACATCGAAACCGCGCGCGGCATGGGCCGCGTTGGACGCCGACAAAAGCAACAACAGCAGCCATCCTGCGCGCATGGTCATGGAATCCCTTGGGTAAAAAAAAACGCCGGCATGCAGCCGGCGTCTTTTTCTATCACATGCGGTTGGCGAAAATCAGCCGTTCCACTTGCCCAGTGCAGCCTGGCCGTTTTCCTTCGCGCGGTCGTACACGGTCTGCTGTGCCTTGGCGACGTTGGCCTTGGTGTCCTTGGCCCACAGCTTCAGCGCGGCCTGCTGCATGGCGCGGCCGTAGGAGAAGCTCAGCGGCCACGGCAGGTTGCCCATCTGGTTCATGGCGTTGAGGTGCGCGGTGGACTGCTCGTCACCCTGGCCGCCGGACAGGAACACCACGCCCGGCAGGATCGCCGGCACGGTGCTCTTGAGGCACATGACGGTCGATTCAGCCACTTCCTCGACGTCGGCCTGCTCTTCGCAGCCCTTGCCGGAGATGACCATCGAGGCCTTCAGGATGGTGCCTTCCAGCAGCACGTTCTGCTGGTACAGCGCGTCGAACAGCGAACGCAGGGTGGCTTCGGTGACTTCGTAGCAGGTTTCGATGTCGTGGTCGCCGTCCATGATCACTTCCGGCTCCACCATCGGCACCAGGCCGCATTCCTGGCACAGCGCGGCATAACGGGCCAGCGCATGGGCGTTGGACTCGATGCAGGTACCCGACGGAATGCTTTCGCCGATGTTGATCACCGCACGCCACTTGGCGAAACGCGCACCCAGCTTGTAGTACTCCTGCAGGCGCTCACGCAGGCCGTCGAGGCCTTCGGTGACCAGCTCGCCCGGGCAGCCGGCCAGCGGGTGGGCGCCCTTGTCGACCTTGATGCCCGGGATCATGCCGTTGTCGGCCATGTACTTGGCGAACGGCACGCCGTCCTTGGTGGACTGGCGGATGGTTTCGTCGTACAGGATCGCGCCGGAAATGTGCTCGTTGAGCTTCGGCGTGGTCAGCAGCAGCTCGCGGTAGGCACGACGGTTCTCTTCGGTGTTCTCGATGCCCACGCTGGCGAAGCGCTTGGCGATGGTACCGGTGGATTCGTCGATGGCGATGACGCCCTTGCCCGGGGCGACCATGGCCTGGGCGGTTTCGGCCAGCTGTTCGATGCTCATGTATTTCCTGTGGCGGGTGCGGGAAAAACACGATTATAGCGGTCCCCTCCCGTGAACTGGCCGTTCATGGGGGATGGAAGCGCTTTCAATGTGAACGGGTGGACCGCTGGGTCGGCGTGCGACCCAGCGTCCGGCGTTCCTTACAGGTCGCCCAAGCCGCTGGCGCGGCCGTCTTCACCTACTTCCAGCAGGCGCAGAGTGTTGGTGGCGCCATGGGTTTCCATGTGCTCGCCGCTGGTGAACACCACGCGGTCGCCGGCCTGCAGCTGGTTGGCTTCCACCAGCAGGCGGATGCTGCCGCGTGCGGCTTCGCGCGGGGTGAAGCCGCGGCTGTCGAAGTTGATCGGGAACACATCGCGCATCAGCGCCATCTGGCGGCGGGCACCGTCGTGGCGGGTCACCGCGAACACGGGGGCCGAGGCGCGGAAGCGCGACAGGTAACGGGCGGTGCCACCGGATTCGGTCATCGCCACGATCGCGCGCACGCCCACGTGCTGGGACAGGAACATGGTGGCCATCGCGATGGCCTGGTCGGCACGCTCCAGGTTGCGCGGCGAGGCGCCGAAATCGGTTTCGGTCTGGAACTGGCGTTCGGCACCCAGGCAGATGCGCGCCATGGCTTCCACGGCTTTCACCGGGTAGGCGCCGGCGGCGGTTTCGGCCGACAGCATCACCGCATCGGTACCGTCGATGACCGAGTTGGCCACGTCCAGCACTTCGGCGCGGGTCGGGATCGGGCTTTCGACCATCGACTGCAGCATCTGGGTGGCGGTGATCACCACCTTGTTCTGGGCCAGCGAGGCCTTGATGATCTTCTTCTGCAGGCCCGGCAGTTCGGCATCGCCGATTTCCACGCCCAGGTCACCGCGCGCCACCATCACCACATCGCTGGCGTCGACGATTTCTTCGAGGTTCTCGATGGCTTCGGTGCGCTCGATCTTGGAGACCAGCGCGGCGTAGCAGCCGTGCGATTCGGCGATGGCGCGGGCATCGTTCATGTCCTGCGCGTTGCGGCAGAAGGACACGGCGATGAAATCCACGCCGATCTTGGCCACGATGCCGATCAGCTCCTTGTCGCGTTCGGTCAGCGCGCCCAGCGAAAGGCCACCGCCCTGCTTGTTCAGGCCCTTGCGGTCGGACAGCACGCCATCGTTGAGCACGGTGTTGACGATGCGCTCGCCCTGCACTTCGACCACCTGCAGCTGCATCAGGCCGTCGTCGAGCAGCAGCACGTCACCGGCCACCACGTCCTGCGGCAGGCCCAGGTAGCTCACGCCCACCTGGGTGGTGTCGCCGGCCGGCGCATTGGCCGAGGCGACCAGGTCGAAGCGGTCGCCCGCCTTGAGGTGGATCTTGCCTTCGGTGAAACGCTCGATGCGGATCTTCGGGCCCGGCAGGTCGGCCAGGATGCCCACTTCCACGCCCACGCGCTGCGCGGCGGCGCGCACGTCGGCGGCGCGCTTGGCCTGGCCGGACGGATCACCGTGGCTGAAGTTGAGGCGGACCACGTTCACGCCGGCGCGGAACAGATCCTCCAGCACGCCCGGCGGGTCGGTTGCCGGTCCGAGGGTGGCAAGGATCTTCGTACGGCGCTGACGCTCAATCATGGTTAAAGGGCTCCCGGGAAAGGATTGAAATTAGCACACCCTTCACGTCCCATGAATACGTTTACAGCATTGTCGCGTCTGGGTTTCGCCGATGTCCTGCAGACAGTCCATCCGGACCGCTCAGGACAGTACCGGACCGGGTCACGACATGCGGCGGCGTACGGAGCGCCGCCGCGTGGCTCAATCGATCAGCGACAGCAGCGCATCCGGCGTCGCCGCCAGGTGTAGCGCGCCGGCGGCCTGCAGTTCTTCGGCACCGCCAAAGCCCCACAGCACGCCGATGTTGCGCATGCCGTGATGGCGCGCGCCTTCGATATCCATGCGCCGGTCACCGATCATCCAGCACTGTGCCGCCGGCAGCATCAGCCGCCGCAGCGCTTCGGCCACCAGCTGGGGCTTTTCACTGCGGCTGCCGTCCGGGGTGGCGCCGATGACATCCTCGAAGCACGCGCCAAACGGCAGGTGCTCGACGATGCGCCGCGCATGCGGCTCGTTCTTGGCCGTGACGATCGCCAGCCGGTGGCCGCGGGCGTACAGCGCCTGGACGACCTGGCCGATGCGCGGGTAGACCTCGTGCTCACGCCAGCCGACCACATCGAAGCGTTCGCGGTAGTACGTCACCGCCTGCTCCACCTGGGCCGGATCGTCGAACAACGGCGCGAAGCTGGTGCGCAGCGACGGGCCGATCCAGCGCCGCAGTTCTTCCTGCGGCGGCACCGGGCGCCCCATCCGGGTGAGCGCATGCGCTACGCATTGGGTGATGCCCGCTGCGGAGTCGATCAGCGTCCCGTCGAGATCGAAGAAGAGCGTTGAGGTCATGCCCCGCGGGCTTCGAGCGCGGCCACCGCCGGCAGGGTCTTGCCTTCGAGGAACTCGAGGAAGGCGCCACCGCCGGTGGAGATGTAGCTGACCTGGTCGGCGATGTCGTACTTGTCGACGGCAGCCAGGGTGTCGCCGCCACCGGCGATGGAGAACGCCGGCGAGCTGGCGATGGCCTGGGCCAGCGCCTGGGTGCCGTGGCTGAAGGCGTCGAATTCGAACACACCGACCGGGCCGTTCCAGACCACGGTGCCGGCCTTGGCGATCAGCCCGGCGTAGTGCTGGGCGGTCTGCGGGCCGATATCCAGGATCAGGTCGTCTTCGGCCACGTCAGCCACCGCCTTGACGGTGGCTTCGGCATCCGGGAGGAACTGCTTGGCCACCACCACGTCGGTCGGCAGCGGAATATCGGCGCCACGTGCCTTGGCATCGGCCACGATCTTCTTCGCGGTCTCCAGCAGGTCCGGCTCGTACAGCGACTTGCCCACCGGATAGCCGGCCGCGGCGATGAAGGTGTTGGCGATGCCGCCCCCCACGATCAGCTGGTCGACCTTGCCGACCAGGTTGGCCAGCAGTTCCAGCTTGGTGCTGACCTTGCTGCCGGCCACGATCGCCAGCAGCGGCTGCGCCGGAGCCAGCAGCGCCTTGGCCAGCGCGTCCAGCTCGGCCATCAGCAGCGGGCCACCGGCGGCGACCGGGGCGAAGCGGATCACGCCGTGGGTGGAGGCCTGGGCGCGGTGCGCCGTGCCGAAGGCGTCCATCACGAACACATCGCACAGCGCGGCGTACTTGCGCGACAGGGCTTCGTCATCCTTGCCCTCGCCCACGTTCATGCGGCAGTTTTCCAGCAGCACGATCGACCCCGGCGCCACGTCCACGCCGTCGACCCAATCGCGCACCAGCGGCACGTTCACGCCCAGCAGCTGCGACAGGCGCAGCGCCACCGGGGCCAGCGACTCGGCTTCGCTCCAGACGCCTTCCTGGGGTCGGCCCAGGTGCGAGGTGACCATCACCGCCGCGCCCTTTTCCAGCGCCAGCTTCAACGTCGGCAGCGATGCAGTGATGCGCTGCTCGGAGGTGATGCGGCCGTTTTCGATCGGCACGTTCAGGTCCTGGCGGATCAGCACGCGCTTGCCGGAAAGGTCGAGGTCGGTCATGCGAACGATGGACATGGGGCAGCAACTCTTTGGCGGAAAAGGAAAGGGCGCCGCGCACGGCGCAGACGCCCATTGTAACGGCCCCGGTAGGTGACGACCGTTGGTCGTCACTCCCTGGCGCGGCCAGCCTGTCGCAGCAGGCTGGCCGCGAACCCGCCGACGATGAGCACGCCCAGCACCAGCAGGCCCCACAGCAGCCAGCGCTTCCAGTCGCGTACCGGCTGCACGGCCGCGTCGCCGCCGAGCGGCTGCGCGGCGCCCTGCACCGTGGCCAGCGCCGGTTGCCACTGCGCGCCCTGCTGCTCGCGCAGGCGTGCGATGACCGTGCCCACCGGGGCATCGGTACGCGCCGCGCGCGCGCTGCCGGCGGCCACGCTGTAGGGCGGCTCGCCCTGGCTCAGGAACACCAGCGCCTCGGGCTGGTAGCCCAGCTTCAAGGTGGGCGCCGGCATCGCCGCCGTGCCCTGCGCGGCGGTGAGCTTCCAGAAGCGGTCCCGCGTGGGCACGGCCAGCGACTGGGTCTGCGACTGCCGGCGCGCGTCGGTGTCCTGCAGCTGGTAGGCCACCCACGGCCCTGCGCGGACCTGCCAGGGCTGGTTGGCATCGTCGCGGCTGAGCAGGGTCCACTGCACCACGCTGTTGTCCGGCGTGGCGATGTCCACCTGCGCGATCGGGAAGCGGCCATCAAGGGTGTATTCGAACTCCCCCGGCTTGCCTGCGGCACCGCCCAGCGCGCGCCACTGCCACGCGATCGCCTGCGCCGTGGCCACGCGTTCGGCCTGCACCGCCGACAGCACCGGCAGCGCATCGCCGCCGGTGGGCACGATGCGGAAGTACTTCGCTTCGCGGCCGATCTCGATACGGCGCTGCTGCAGCCGGCGGCCGTCGTGCTGCAGATCCACCAGCGGCACGTCGTCGGCCACGCGCTGCCAGTCGCGCAGGTCGTCGCTGGCGTCCACGCGCACGCTCACCTGCAGCGCCTGCGGCGCCTCCCAATCCAGGCGCAGGGCCTGCACGCCGGTGCGCAGCGCGCTGGCGTCGACCAGCCAGCCACCCGGCGATGCGTTGCCCACGCTGCGGCCGAGGCGGGCTTCCACGCGGCGCACGCTGCCATCGGTGTTGCGTTCGGTCAGCAGTTGCAGATCGTCGCCGCCGCTACCGCCCTGCGCCGGCAGCGGGAACCAGGGCAGCGCCTGCCATTCGGCCGCCTGCGCCAGGGGTTGGTCGGCCGAGAACAGCGCCGACGGCAGGGCCTGACCCTGCGCATTGAACACCTGCACATCGGCCAACTGGGGCGACACCGCGCTGCGGTACTGCGCCTCGCCCAGCATCAGCCGGTAGGCACCGGCCTGCGCGGCAGACAGCTGCAGCGGCCACTGCTCGCGGAAGTCCTGGCGCGCATCGGCCGCCAGCGCGGGCGTGGCCACGGCGAGCGACACGATGGCGATTACACGATGAAGAAAGGTCACGGCTGCGGCTCCACGATGGGGTCCGGCGCCCGCGGCGGAGCCGGCGCCAGATAACCCACGACCGTGCACAGCAGGCCGTAGGCGATGAAGGAAGAAATACCAAGCAGGTTGCCCAGGTGCTGCCGGTCGATCAGCACCAGCTTGGCCAGCACCACGCCCATCAGCACCGCACCCACCAGCCACAGGGCGCGCTGCCCGCGGCGCGAACCCCACACCCAGCTGATCACGCCGAGCACACTCCACACCACCGTCAAACTGGTCTGTGCCAGCGTGGACGACCACAGCCGCCCGTTCCACGACACCCCGCCCCAATGGTGCACGGCATGCAGGGTGATGCTGGTCAGCGCAACGAAACCGGCCAGCGCCAGCAGCGGCACGCGGCGTGCCTGCAGCACTGCGGGCGCATCGCCGCGCCACAGCCACCGCGCCAGCAACGCCAGCACGGCCAGCTGCGCCAGCTCCAGCGGGTTGAACACGGGCACCCACGGCAGCGGCCACGCCGCGCCCGGGGCAAACAGGAAGCCGATCCACGCCAGCCCCAGCACCGCAAACAACGTGCACTGCAGCGCAGGGCGCGCCACGTTGAAGCGCTCGCCCAACGGCACCGTCAACCAGCGCCAGCGCTGCAGTGCGATGAACACCACCGCCAGCCACGGCAGCAGCGTCGCCGCCAGCGCCCAGCCCTGGGCCAGCTCGAAGCGGTCGGCCAGCCATGATGCAGCCAGCGACAGCACCGTCGGCCACAGCAGCCACCAGATGAACTGCGCCGCCACCGCCGCCCGGTCCTGGCCGCCGCGCAGGCACCACAGGCTGCGCACTCCCAGCGCCGCGAACACCGCCCACGCCATCGCGCCATATCCGGCGAAGGGCTGGCGGTGGATGTCCACCTGCCACAGCGCCAGCGGGAACGCGCACAGCAGCATGGCCAGCGTGGTCAACACCAGCGCGCGCGCCGGCATGCGCCGGTGCACCTCCGCCGCGATCCATGCGGTGACGGCCACCACGACCAGCAATGCATCCGGGCGGCTGTCGAACGCAACGAAGCGGGTGATCTCATGGCTGGCGCCACCCAGCCACCACAGCAGGCCCCACAGGTAGTACACGATGGCCGGCGCGTCGCGGCCGGCACGGCGGTAGCTGAAGGCCGACGCAAACCCGGCCAGCGCCAGCAGCAACCCGCTCATGAAGGTCGGGTTGGCGATGGCCGTGGCGTCGTTGAACCAGTAATCGGCCCCCACCACGAAGCCGAACGCAGCACCCAGCTGCAGCAGCGCGCCGGCGATCTGCGGCAGCAGGCGCTGCTGGCGCAGGCCCAGCCACACCAGCGCCGCGCCTTCCAGCGCGAACACACTGGCCGTGGCACGTGCCGACAACGCCAACGGCACCGCCAGCGTGGCAAAGCCCACCGCCAGCACCGCATGCGACTGACCCAGCGCCGCATAGCGCGGCCGCCGGATCAACGCCCACGCCAGGCCCGCGTACAACGCCGCCACCCCCAGCGCGCACAGCGCCAGCAGCAGCCGGTCATCATGCAGCATGCCCGCCTGCAGCGAGAATGCGATCAGCGGCGTGCCAAACACCAGGCTTCCATCGACCAGGTCGCGCTTCTCCGCCGGCTGGCGGCGCGCGTACAGGATGGGAATGACCAGGTAGAACGCAAAGAACAGCAGCAGGAACGGCTCGGTACTGGCGAACTTGTCCGCGTTGTACTGCAGCACCCCCCACGTGGTGCCGATGCCAAACGTAAAGGCAAAACCCAGCAGGTTGAGCGCGCGCCACGGCCGCCACCACGCAATGGCGAGGATGGCCGCATTGAGCACCGCGTAGTACGAGAACAGCGCCACATGGTTGCCGCTGCCGGTGGACAGCCAGATCGGCGCCATGAACCCGGCCAGGATACCCAGCACTGCCAGCGTGCGAGAGTTCTGCACCACCGCCAGCACCCCCATGCCCGCAATCAGCACGATGCTCAGCGCGAACGCGATACCCGGATCGATCAGGTCATAGCGCTTGAACGCCGCGAAGATCGTCAGCAGCAGGATGCCAATCGCCCCGCCCTGCAGGGCCAGCGCGAACATCCGCCGGCGCTCGCGCTGCACCCAGCCGAACACCAGCCCCGCCAGCGCCCCGGCTGCAATCGCCGCCAGCCGCAGCTCGATCGGCGCATTGAGCCAACCCTGGTCGCTCGCATACTTCAGCAGTGCCGCCACACCCGCCAGCAGCACCAGCATGCCGATCTTGACCGGCACGTTGCCCTCGGTGAACCAGCGCTTGATCGTCCCCACGATCCGCTCGCCCAGGTCCGGCCCACGCGGCGGCGGCGGCACGAAGGGTTCGGGTTCGGAGACAGCAGCGGAGGGCAGCGGCGGCGGCGCAACCCGCGCAGCCGCAGCAAACGGCTCGGGCACGGGCTCTGGGTCGGTCAGCGGCACCTCAGGGGCAGCCACCGGGGTCGGCGCATAAGGGCGCTCTTCCCATGCTGCACTCACCGCCGGCTGGGCCACCGGTTGGGCACTGTCGCTACGTGCCTGCTCCAAGGCAGCCACCCTGCGGCGCAGCCCGGAAATCATCACCAATGCCACGATCAGCAACACCGGCACGGCCAACAGCACCAGTACCGCCAGGACAATCAAAGCTTCCATTCCGCGTCATCCTCAAGGGAACGCCGCGGCCCATCAAGACAAGCATGGCGCCAGCGGCAGCGGGATCATGCTAACTGAATCGGGGGGAAGACCGCTCAGAGGGGTACCTACCGCTTTCCCGTGGCCACCGACCCACCGGCCAGGGGTCGCCGGGTGCGGGGGTACGGGACTGTCAAAAACATGGATGTTTTTGCCAAGCCCCCATGGATGGGTTCACGGCGCGTCCCGTACCCCCGCACCCGGCGGCCCCCTCCAAGGATCTGGCAAACGAAGGCTGTTCGCCCAGAATCATCAGCAGCCGGACGAAGGCCGGCGACACGCGCCATCAACGAGTACCGACCAAAAAAAACGGCGAACCGAAGTCCGCCGTTCTTTCAGATCCGTACGTAGCGATTACTTCGCGGCGACGACCTTGGCCATTTCCAGGCACTTGTTCGAATAGCCCCACTCGTTGTCGTACCAGGACACCAGCTTCACGAACGTGCTGTCCAGGGCGATGCCGGCGTCGGCATCGAACACCGACGTGTGGGTTTCACCGCGGAAATCGGTCGCCACGACCTTGTCTTCGGTGTAGCCCAGGATGCCCTTCAGCGCGCCTTCGCTCTGCGCCTTCACTTCCGCGCAGATCTCGGCGTAGGTCGCTTCCTTTTCCAGCTCGACGGTCAGATCGACCACCGACACGTCCGAGGTCGGCACGCGGAAGCTCATGCCGGTGAGCTTCTTGTTCAGCTCCGGAATGACCACGCCCACGGCCTTGGCCGCACCGGTCGAGGACGGAATGATGTTTTCCAGAATACCGCGGCCACCGCGCCAGTCCTTGTTCGACGGGCCGTCCACAGTCTTCTGGGTGGCCGTCGCCGCGTGCACCGTGGTCATCAGGCCACGCTTGATGCCCCACTTGTCGTTGATCACCTTGGCCAGCGGCGCCAGGCAGTTGGTGGTGCACGACGCGTTGGAGATGATCGCCTCGCCCGCATAGGTCTTGTCGTTCACACCGAACACGAACATCGGCGTGTCGTCCTTCGACGGTGCCGACAGGATCACCTTCTTCGCGCCCGCATCGATGTGCTTCTGCGCCGTTTCCTTGGTCAGGAACAGGCCCGTGGACTCGATCACCACGTCCACGCCGACCTCGTCCCACTTCAGGTTGGCCGGATCACGTTCCTGGGTCAGGCGGATCTTCTTGCCGTTGACCAGCAGGTCGCTGCCCGACACTTCCACGTCTGCCTTGAAGCGGCCATGCACCGAGTCGTACTTCAGCATGTACGCCAGGTAATCCGGCTCCAGCAGATCGTTGATGGCCACGATTTCGATGTCATTACCGAAATTCAGCACCGCCGAACGCAGCACGTTGCGCCCGATGCGACCGAAACCGTTGATGCCAACCTTGATTGCCATGTTCACAAGCTCCTGCAGCCGCGACAGAGCGGCGCCGATGGAAAGGGCCGCCATTCTATCAAAGCCCGACCCACCCCGGCCCCCGGCATCGTGATGGGAAGCGGTTACACCCGTAAAAATCGTGGATTGATCCGGATCAAGGCGCGCCAAGGCCCGGACGGGAAAACTGGCCCCATTCCACCCCGCCACGAGAACGCACCATGCGCACCCCCTCCCTCCTCCTGCCCGCCAGCCTCGCCGCCGCCCTCGCCCTGGCCGCCAGCCCCGCCATGGCCCAGTCCAAGGGCGACTGGACCCTGGCCGCCGGCGTGCACCAGGTGGCCCCCAAGTCCAACAACGGCACCCTGGCCGGCGGCCTCAAGGTCGACGTCGACAACGACATCAAGCCCACCATCACCGGCGAGTACTTCATCGCCGACAACCTGGGCATCGAGCTTCTGGCCGCCCTGCCGTTCAAGCACGACATCAACATCGACGGCCTGGGCCGCGTTGGCAGCACCAAGCACCTGCCGCCGGTGGTGTCCCTGCAGTACCACTTCAACGGCAAGGGCAAGGTGTCCCCGTTCCTCGGCGCCGGCCTGAACTACACCACCTTCTTCAGCGAAGAAACCGGCGGCGCCCTGGCCGGCAGCAGCCTCAAGCTGGAAGACTCGTGGGGCCTGGCCGCACACGCCGGCGTCGACTTCGCCATCGCCGACAAGGGCGCCCTGCGCGTCGACGTGCGCTGGATCGACATCGACAGCGACGTCAAGCTGGATGGCACCAAGCTGGGCACCGTCAAGATCGACCCGCTGGCCTACGGCGTGTCCTACGTGTTCAAGTTCTGACCCACCGGTCAGCGCCGCCCCCAACCTCGCAGCAACGCATTTCCCCGGCCTTGGCCGGGGATTTTTTTTGCCTTGTTGCAGCACTGTTCATCACCACGTCAATTAGAACGATCGATTCGATCAATGGACTGAATCGAGGAACGCGCTGCGGTGCGTGCAGCGACATGGATCGATTGAGCAAGACCACACACGCTGCTCGCGTCAATTGGCGTAGTCAATCGTAGTGACGTGTCCGGCAACAATTCATCGGAGAGCGGGCAGGCGCAGCCAAGCATGCATGGCCAGCCTACCGGCACCCCCCATCCCGCCTCTCTCCAGCCGCTGCTGAAGGACCGACATGACCCGCATTCCCTCGCAACTTCCCGCCAATGCCGCCGCCCCGCGCCGACCGCTTCCCAGCCTGAGCGAAGGCCTCAACGTGATCGCAGGCCAGATCAACAGGACGCCGGCCATGGGCACGCTCTGGTCCATTCTGAACGTGGCAACGCCCAGCGTGAGCACAGCGCAGACTCCGGCGCTGCCGCAGGGCAGGATCGACTTCCAGGAGGTGTCCGAATCGTCGGATGAGGACAGCCAGTTCGCCTGCGGCGGCGACGACCACCTGGAACCCGGTGATCTCTCCGCGCTGGAGCTGGAAAGCACCCGCGCCATCCTGGCGGTCCTGAAAGACGAGCACGCCCGCCTGCCAGAGGGTGACGCGCGTTCGCAGTACCAGGCGCAGATCGCCAAGCTTGAGTCGGCCCTGCACAGCCAAGGCCAGGCAACGCCGAACGCGGTCGTGGTGCTGGACGTTGCCGCTTCGACCGTCCCCCAGGCAGAGCCGGCCTGCACCGCGCCTGTGGTCGACCTGCCACCCGACACTCCACCGGTGCGGGCCGAGCAGGCGCTGGCGATTGTTCCTGCGGCGCAGCGCACCATGACCAGTGCGTTGGTTGAACTGGGCAGGGAGGCCGTCCAACGGGTCATTGCCCTGCCACCGCGCTCCCTTGCGAAGATAATGCCCAACGAAAGGACCCTGTTGCCGCGCAACGTTCCCACCTTCAAGACGCTGGGCCAAAGCAGTGCCATGCCGGCGGCGAGCAACAGCCTGCTTGCCAACCTGCGCCGGTGGGGCAGCGCCCAGGTGCAATCGCTCAACGTCAAGCTGGCGCACCAGATCGAACAGCAGGAGAAATCCAACCGGACGCGGCAATCGGCGCCCTTCAACGCACTGGAGCGCGCCTGTCTCGTCGACGCCAGCACGTCCCTACTGCGGCGGGTGATGAAGCCGACGAGCGACACCACCATCAAGAAACTGCTCGAGAAGTCCAACCCTGACGCCGGCAGCTATGGTGCCGCGCACTGCGCGGTGATCTCCAATCATTCAAAGCGCCTTGAAACACTGCTGCGCGCCAGTGCTGGAAAGATCGACGTCGACATGACGTCCGAAGTGCACGGAGCCACAGCGCTCGAACTCGCCGTGGAACATGGGTACTGGGAGTGCACCGAGGTACTGCTGCGGGCGGGGGCGAGGCCTACCCTGCGCGCATTCGTATCGCAGGCCGAGGACGGCAATGTGGACAGGTTCCGGCAGCTGCATGCCCACTGGCAGTTGTTGGAAAGGAAGAACGCGCGCGCATGCGATGCGACGGAGCCGTTCGACTTCCGGCAGGCATTGGGGACTGCGGTCGCGTTCAACGCATTGGACATCGCGCGCTACCTGCTTGAGCAGGGTGTTCGGCCGCGCGACAAAAGCTACCTCATGCTGCAGTTTGCCGCCGAGAAGGGGCACGCCGCGATGCTGAGGCTGTTGCTGGAACATGTCCCACCCGGAATCGCCTACCCGCCCAACGACTCCAACGCAGAGCAGTCCCCGCTGGCATTTGCCATGCAGGGCGGACACGTCAAGGCGGTGGCGGTGCTGCTCGAGGAAAACGCCGACCCGCAGTTCGTGAGGGCGGTGACGGACAGCTTCGAGGCGGCGACGGCAACGCTTCCCCGCGCTGACAAAGAGCGGCTCGCACCGGTGACGACGCTGCTGCGCAGCTGGCTGCAGCAACCGCGGCAGCGCCCTGCGTCCGATACCTCGCCCGCCCCAGCGCTGATGGCACAGCATGGCGAGGCCGCCAATGAGCCGCGCACGGGTAATGCTCTACCTTCCAGGCACAGCCGGAAGGTCTTCGACCCCTCCTACGTGTTCTCGCGCCCAGTTGCGCTGTAGCGCAACGGCCCCGGTAGAATCCCGGATTCCGCCGGGGCCATCCCGCTGCGCCGTCGGCATCGCCAGTCGGCCAGATCCGGAAAAGGTCAGCGCCTGGGCGGATCGTTAGAATGGGCCGATGAAAATCGCCTCCCTGTTGACGTCCGCCGCGCTTCTGACCGCACTCACCCTCGTCTCCACCGATGCCCTGGCCTGGGGCGCGCAGGGCCACCGCCTGGTCGCCCGCATTGCCGAACCGCGCCTGACCCCGCAGACCCGCGCCGAAGTGGCGCGGCTGCTGGCCACCGAGCCGGGCGCCACCCTGGCCTCCATTGCGCCGTGGGCCGATGAACTGCGCGCCAAGGATCCCGGCCTTGGCAAGCGTTCGGCCGGCTGGCATTACGTCAACATCGGCGAAGATGATTGCCACTACGAGGTCGAGCGCAACTGCCGCAATGGCAACTGCGTGGTGGAAGCGTTGAAGACCCAGACCGCCATCCTGGGCGATCGCAGCCGCCCCGATGCCGAACGCGCGCAGGCACTCAAGTTCGTCGTGCATTTCGTCGGCGACATCCACCAGCCCATGCATGCCGGTTACGGCCATGACAAGGGCGGCAATGACTTCCAGGTGCAGTTCAACGGGCGCGGCACCAACCTGCATTCGCTGTGGGACAGCGGCATGCTGAACACGCTCAAGCTGGACGATGACGCCTATACCCAGCGCTTGGCCGCGCTGAAGGCGCCCAAGGTGGGCAAGCGCTCGGCGATCGGCACCGATGCGGTGCAGTGGGCCGAGGCCAGCTGCCGCATCGCCATTGCACCTGGCGTTTACCCGGCCCAGCGTACGCTGGCGCCCGAGTACACCGCCACGTACCTGCCGGTCGCCGAAGCCGAACTGCGCTTGGCCGGGGAACGCCTGGCGGTGCTGCTCAACGACACGTTGGGTAAACGCTGAGGTTTCACCATGTCACCGCACGTCGCCAGTTTCTTCCACCCGCACAGCAACACCTTCAGTTACGTGGTGCATGACCCGGCCACCCGGAAGGCGGCGGTGATCGACCCGGTGCTGGATTACGACCCGGACACCGACGCGGTCGGGTCCGGTGCGCTGCAGCCGCTGCTGGCGCATGTGCGCGAACTCGCGCTGGAGGTGCGCTGGCTGCTGGAAACGCATGCGCATGCCGACCATGTCAGCGCTGGGCGCTGGCTGAAGCAGCAGTGGCCGCAGGCGACGCTGGCGATGGGCGACGGCATTGTCGAGGTGCAGCGCACGTTCGCTCCGCGCTATGGGCTGGACGTGCCCACCGATGGCTCGCAGTTCGACCATCTGTTCGCCGACGGCGAACGCTTCGATGTCGGCGCGATCGCGGCCGAGGTGATCGCGGTGCCCGGGCACACCAGCGACAGCGTGGCGTACCGGATCGGTGATGCCCTGTTCACCGGCGATTCGCTGTTCATGCCCGATGGCGGGACGGCGCGCTGTGATTTCCCCGGGGGTGACGCCGCCCTGCTGTACCGCTCGATCCAGCGCCTGCTTGCCCTGCCCGATGCCACCCGGGTGTTCATCTGCCACGACTACGGCCCGGGCGGGCGCGAGGTCGCCAATGAAACCACCATCGGCGAGCAGCGCGCACATAACATCCACCTGCATGACGGGGTGAGCGAGGCGGCGTTCGTAGCGACCCGGCAAGCGCGCGACGCCACGCTTGCCGAGCCAAAGTTGATGCACCCGTCGGTAAAGGCGAACATCCAGGGCGGGGCGTAAAAACCGCGCAGCGCGTGGTTTTACCGCGTCTTCACCGTGTGCTGGCCGTGCACGATCTCGAACGTGAAAGCGTAGAACAGGCTCACCGCCACCGGCTCCACCCGCTCGGCATCGCGACAGTCGCTGCGGTCGGCCGGCGCGCGGCCTGCCGCGAAGTGGCAGACCGCCGCAGGCGAGTAGCGCCACATCGCCACCGCTTCCTGTGCCGCTTCCACCAGCACCCGGTTTTCGGCTGCAGCGCCGGCTATGCACTCACTGCGATCACTCACCGGCACGCTGCGTTCCACCGTGCCGTCGGCGCTCACCACCACCTGCAGGCAGACCGTGGTGGGCGGCAACTCCCGGCGCGGATCGCGCTCCCCCAGCACCGGGTCCGGCGCCGCATACAGTTGTGGCATCCGGTAGCCCTCGCTGGGTTTGAGCGTGTAAGCCTCCACCTGCCCTGACCCTCCCGTCGCGTCAACCCGCAGCCGCTGGTGGCCGACCGTTTCGGCCCGTGAATCCACCGTGGTGAGGCGGTCGTGGCTGGCACAGCCAGCCACTCCCACCACGAGCGCAACCGACGCAGGCAGCGGCCACCTCACTGGCCGGTCACCGTTTCAGTCATGGCGAAGTTCACTGGAATGCGGACCGCGCCCGCCACCGCTTTGCCGTCTTTCATCGCCGGACGGTAGGTCCACTGCCGGGCTGCAGCGATCGATGCGGCGTCGAACACGCCCGGGTTGGTTGCACTGAGCACGCGCACATCGCTGACCCTGCCCTGCGCGTCCACCTCCACCCGCAGCACCACTTCACCGCTCTGGTTGTTCTCGAACGCGCTGGTGGGGTAGCTCGGCGGCGGCATCTTGTCGATCGTCACCGGGCGCTCCAGCCCTGCCTTGGCCGCATCTTCCTGCGCGAACTGGAACGGTTCGGCACTGATCGCCGGGCTGCCGCCGCTGCCGGCCTGGCTGGCCCAGGCGACCGCGCCCAGCCCCATGCACAGCCCCACCACCAGTACCTGGCCGGTCACCCGCGGCAACGCGCTGCGCTTGTGTTCCTTCATCATGGCAATTCGCTCCTTCAACATCGGTTGGCTGCGCCAGTGGCAGGCCATGGGCGCAACCGGGTGGACCAACTGCGCCTTCAGCAGCGCGTTGGCGTAGAGCCGGCGCGAGGCCGGATGCGGGTCGACCGTGCGTGCGTCGCAGGCCAGCTCCTGGTCGCGCAGGAAGCGGCGCGAGGCCCACGGCAACAACGGATGGAACCAGAACAGGCAGCGCAGCAGTGCCAGCGCGGCATTCGCCCAGTGATCGCCATGCCGGCGATGCTGGCATTCATGCTGCAGGATCAGCGCGCGTTCGGCTGCGCTGAAGCGCAGGTCGAAATCCGGGCCGACCACCACGCGTGGTGACCACAGGCCCACCAGGGCCGGCAGGCCGGGATCGGCGCTGGCCTGCCAGTTGCCATCGCTTCGCCGGTGCAAAGCGCCCATGCCACGTTCGAAGCGACGCTGGCCACGCCATTGCAGGGTGCCGGCAAACAGTGCGCCAGCCGCCCACAGCGCGACCAGCAGGGTTGGCCACGGCACCGCGTCGGCCGGCAGCACCGGCGCACGCAGCGCGGCCCCCAGCGCGTGCACCGGCGTGGCCTCGACGAGTGGCGCGCCGGGCAGTGGCAACAGCGGTGCCAGCAGCACCAGCGGCAGCAGCCACCAACTGCGGTACACCAGCGGTGCGCCGCCCAGCCGGCGCAGCAGCGGGCGCAACGCGGCCAGCAGCATCGCACCGATCGCAAGCCACGTGCTTGCGAACAGCATTCCCTGCAGCAGCTCAGTCATGGTCCAGCTCCTGGATCAGCTTCTTCAGTTCGGCGATGTCCTGCGCGCTCAACTCGCCGCGTTCGCTGAAATGGGCCACCAACGGCGCGACCCGGCCGGCGAACAGCTTGTCCAGCAGGCCGCTGCTCTGTTCGGCCACCCAGACCTGGCGCTGCAGCACCGGCGAGTACAGATAGCGGCGGCCGTCACGGCTGGCGCTGATCGCGCCCTTGGTAAGCAGGCGGTTGAGCAGGGTCTTGATGGTGGGCTCTGCCCAGTCGCGGTCGGCCAGGGCCGCCACCACCTCGTCGGCGCCCTGTGGGTGCCGGTTCCAGAGCACTTCCATGACAACGGCTTCGGCTTCGCTGATCTGGCTCATCATTTACATCCGTAATCGACGGATCGATTACGCGCGTAATCCGTGTCCATGTCAAGCCCCTGCGTCGCGGTCCGTTCAAGCCGGAAGTGCTGTAATGCTTTTCAAGACTTTGCAGGAACGCCGAATGACCGAGCATCTCACCGACCTGGACGCTGCCACCGATTGGCTGTTGCAGCGTGTTGACGGGCCGCTGCGCATCGGCGCACCGCTGGCACTGGGCAAGCCGCACCGGCTGCTCAACGCGCTGTATGCGCGGATCGAGAACGACCCGTCGCGACCGCTGCAGATCTACACCGCGCTGTCGTTGAACCCGCCCAAGCCAGGCGGCGGGCTGGAGGCGCGTTTCATGGCACCGTTCGCGGCGCGCCATTTCGGCGAGGATTTCCCGCGCCTGGCCTACGCCGATGCGATGGTCCGCGACCGCCTGCCCGACCACGTGCAGGTGGAGGAGTTCTACATGCAGTCCGGCGCGCTGCTCGGCTCATCGCAGGCCCAGCGCGGCTACACCAGCCTCAACTACACCCATGCCGCCGATGCGGTGGCGCAGCGCGCGCCGCACGCGATCGTGCAGAAAGTGGCGATGCGGCCCGACGACCGGCGCCTGTCGCTGTCGTGCAACAACGACATCACCCAGGACACCATCGACGCCATGCTGGCGCGCGGCCTGCCGCGCCCGCTGCTGATTGCCGAGATCGATCCGCAGCTGCCCTACCTGGGCGGCTCGGCCACGGTGGATGTGTCCTTCTTCGACCTGGTGATCACGCCGCCGGCGCCGTATCCGGCCCTGTTCGGGCTGCCGCGCCAGCCGGTCAGCGATGCGGACTACGCCATCGGGCTGTATGCCAGCGCACTGGTCCGCGATGGTGGCACGCTGCAGATCGGCATCGGCACGCTGGCCGATGCGATCAGCCACGCGCTGGTGCTGCGCCACACCGACAACGCCCGCTACCGGCAGATCCTGCACGCGCTGGACCCGACGTTGGCCAGCCACCCGACGGTGCTCGAATGCGGCGGCCTGGAGCCGTTCGAGGTGGGTCTGTACGGCTGCAGTGAGATGCTCAACGAAGGCTTCCGCCGCCTGGTGCAGACCGGGGTGATTCGACGCAAGGTGCACGATGACCTGGCGCTGATGGAGCGGATTGAAAGCGGCAGCACGCTGACCATCGACCACGCCACGCTGGAAGCGGAAGGCGAATACCTGCATGGCGCGTTCTACCTGGGCTCGCCGGAGTTCTACCAGTGGCTGCGCGACTTGCCGGAAGCGGAATCCCGCGCGATCGGCATGCGACGGATCAGCGAGATCAACCAGCTGTATGGCGGCAACGAAGCGCTGGAACGGCTGCAGCGCCGGCATGCGCGTTTCTTCAATTCCTGCATGATGGCCACCGCGCTGGGCGCGGCGGTGTCCGATGCGCTGGAAGACGGGCGCGTGGTCTCCGGCGTGGGCGGCCAGTACAACTTCGTGGCGATGGCGCACGCGCTGCCCGAGGCACGCAGCGCGCTGATGTTCCGCGCGATCCGCGAGGACAAGGGCACGCTGCAGTCGAACGTGCGCTGGAACTACGGGCACACCACGATTCCGCGCCACCTGCGCGATATCTACATCAACGAATATGGCATCGCCGACCTGCGCAACCTCACCGACGAGGACTGTGTGACCGGCATGGCGGCGATCACCGATGCGGCGTTCCAGGCCAACCTGCTGCAGACAGCGAAGGCCTCGAAGAAGCTGGCGGGTGGTTTTGTCGCGCCGGAGCATTGGGCACGACGCAATACGGCCGCCGCGGTGAGTGCATCGCTGGCGCCGTTCCGGCAGTCCGGCGCCCTGCCCGATTACCCGCTGGGCAGCGATTTCACCGAAGTGGAGCAGCACCTGGTAAAGGCATTGGGCTGGTTGAAGCAGAACACCCAGACCCCGGGCGCGAAGCTGCGCACGGTGCTGGCTGCGTTTACCCAGCCGGCCGGCGATGGCGACGTGGTGTACCTGCAGCGGATGGGATTGGATGCGCCGAAGACGTTCGGCGAGAAAGTTGAAGCGCGCCTGGTGCGGTTGGGCTTGGCGCGCACCGCGTAACGCAGCGCGGACAAATGAAAACGGCGCTTCCGTTTCGGGAAGCGCCGTCTGGACTACGTCGGTTGCTTGCCCTTACCTGGCCAGCTGCGCCTTCGCAGCAGCCACCACCGCATCGGTGGTGATGCCGAAGTGCTTGTACAGCGCTTCGGCCGGGGCCGATGCGCCGAAGGTGTCGATACCGATCACCGCACCGTCCAAGCCCACGTACTGGCGCCAGAAACCGGTGACGCCGGCTTCGACCGCCACGCGGTTGCGCACCGCGTTGGGCAGCACCGATTCACGGTAGGCCGCATCCTGGCGCTCGAACACATCGGTGGACGGCATCGAGACCACGCGGGTCTTGATCCCGGCGGCGTCGAGCTCGGCCTTGGCGGCCACGGCCAGGCCCACTTCCGAACCGGTACCGATCAGGATCACGTCGGGCACGCCGCCTTCGGCATCGGCCAGCACGTAACCGCCACGGGCGATCTGTGCCACCTGGTCGGTGCTGCGCGGCTGGTGCGGCAGGTTCTGGCGGCTGAACACCAGGCAGCTCGGGCCGTCCTGGCGGGTGATTGCCGCCTTCCAGCTGACCGCCGATTCGACCGCATCGCACGGGCGCCACACATCGTTGTTCGGGATGTAGCGCAGCGAGGCCAGGTGCTCCACCGGCTGGTGGGTCGGGCCGTCTTCGCCGAGACCAATCGAGTCGTGGGTGTACACGTGGATGGCATGGGCCGGGATCAGCGCGCTCATGCGCACGCCGTTGCGGGCGTAGTCGCTGAACACCAGGAAGGTGGCATCGAACGGAATGAAGCCGCCATGCAGGGCCAGGCCATTCGCAATGGCGGTCATGCCGAACTCGCGCACGCCGTAGTACACGTAGTTGGCGTTCGGGTCGTCAGTGGCGACCGACTTGCTGGCCTTCCACAGGGTCAGGTTGGAGTGCGCCAGATCGGCCGAACCACCCACCAGCTCCGGCAGCAAAGGCGCGAAGGCTTCAATGGCCAGCTGCGAGGCCTTGCGCGAGGCGATGGTCTGGCCTTCGGCCTGGACCTGGGCGATGTAGGCATCGGCCTTGGCGACGAAATCGGCCGGCAGCTCGCCCTGCGAACGGCGGGTCAGCTCTTCGGCTTCGGCCGGGAACTGCGCGGCGTACTTGTCGAACTGCTGGTCCCACTCGGCCTGGCGCAGGGTGCCGGTACCACCGGCACGCCAGCCGGCGTAGATCTCTTCGGGGATCTCGAACGGGCCGTAGTTCCAGCCCAGCTGCTTGCGGGTGGCTTCCAGCTCATCCTTGCCCAGCGGTGCGCCGTGGCTGGATTCCTTGCCGGCCTTGCCCGGCGAACCGAAACCAATGGTGGTGCGGCAGCAGATCAGGGTCGGCTTGTCGGACTGCGCCAGCGCACTGTCGATGGCGGCCTTGATGCTTTCCGGGTCGTGGCCATCGACGCCGCGCACCACGTTCCAGCCATAGGCTTCGAAACGCTCGGGGGTGTTGTCGGTGAACCAGCCGGCGGTGTTGCCGTCGATGGAGATGTGGTTGTCGTCCCAGAAGCAGACCAGCTTGCCCAGGCCCCAGGTGCCGGCCAGCGAGGCCGCTTCGTGGGAAATGCCTTCCATCAGGCAGCCGTCGCCCAGGAACACCCAGGTGCGGTGGTCGACGATCTCGTGCTCGGGGCGGTTGTAGCGCTGGGCCAGCAGCTTTTCGGCCAGCGCGAAACCAACCGCGTTGGCCAGGCCCTGGCCGAGCGGACCGGTGGTGGTTTCCACCCCGGGGGTTTCATGGTGTTCCGGATGGCCGGCGGTCTTGCTGCCGAGCTGGCGGAACTGCTTGAGCTGTTCGATCGGCAGGTCGTAGCCGCTCAGGTGCAACAGCGCGTACTGCAGCATCGAGCCGTGGCCGTTGGACAGCACGAAGCGGTCGCGGTTGAACCACTTCGGATTGTTCGGGTTGTGACGGAGATAGTCGTTCCAGAGGACTTCGGCGATATCTGCCATGCCCATCGGCATGCCGGGATGCCCGGACTTGGCGGTTTCGACCGCATCAGCGGCAAGGAAGCGGATGGCGTTGGCCAACTGGCGGCGGGTGGGCTGCGTCATGGTTCTGTCGGGGTCGGGAGGCTCCCGCTGGCTGCGGGCCACCCATTGTCCCACAGTCCACCGGGCGGGTCAGGCTGCCCGGGTGTGTGAAGACGGCTGCGGTACACCAACGAAAACGCCCCGCTGGGCGGGGCGCTTCAGCCTGGACGTCGTGGATCAGGCCTCGCCGGTGGCCGAATTGATCACCGCACAGGTCGATTCACGCTGGAACTTCTCACCGGTAGCGTAGCCACCCGGGGTCAGCTTGGTGACCATGACCTTGGAGGACGTCGCTCCCTGCGGGGTGATCACCACGTTCCACGGCAGGGTAACCTGGCCGTTGGAGCCGCTGGCGTTCTGCTCGAACATCAGCAGGCCTGCTTCCTTGTCTTCCGACTTCAGGGTCAAGCCCGAGGTCACGCCTTCCACCTTGATGCGCTTGAACGCCACGTCCGCAGACACCGGGACAACGTCCCAGTTGGTGAACTTGCGGCCCGCGAAATAACTGCCTTCCTGCTTGTAGTTCGGGCATTCCGACTTCGCGCTGGCATCGAACGCCAGCAGGCCGAGCACGGCGACCACCAGATACTTCTTCATGAATGTGATTCTCCTTTCCCCGCACGACGCCGACCCGGCGCCTTCCATGCGCCGGGCCAGTATCCATGGCATCAACCTCGCATTCAATCGCGCGGCGCGACAGTCCCGGAAATGTGACTTTCATCACTTTCGCCCTTGGCTACCAGGGTGGTCAGCGCCAGGTCGCCAGTGACGTTGAGCGCGGTGCGGCACATGTCCAGGAAGTGGTTCACGCCCAGGATCAGGCCGATGCCCATCGGGTCCACGCCGACCATGGCGCAGATCATGGCCACCACGGGCAGCGAGCCGGACGGCACGCCGGCCGTGCCGATGCCGCCCAGGATGCAGACCACCATCACCATCAGCTGCTGGGTGATGCTCAGGTCCACGCCGAAGAACTGGGCCAGGAAGATCACCGTCACGCCTTCGAACAGCGCGGTGCCGTTCTGGTTGGCGGTAGCGCCCACGGTGAGCACGAAGCGCGATACCTTCTGCGGCAGCCCCATCTGGTCGGCCACGCGCAGCGCGGTCGGCAGGGTAGCGTTGCTGGAGGCGGTGGAGAACGCCATCACCGTGGCCTCCTGGGTATCGCGGAAGAACGCCAGCGGCGAACGCCCCGACAGCCACACCGCCGCACCGTAGGTCACCACCATGTGCAGCGCCAGTGCCAGCACCACCACGCCGACGTAGGCGCCCAGGCGGATCAGCAGGTCGAAGCCGAAGATCGCGGCCAGGTTGAACATGAAGCAGGCCACCGCGTACGGCGCCAGGCGGATGACCAGGTTGATCAGGGTCATCGAGACTTCAAACACGCCTTCGATGACCTTGCGCAGTGGCGCGGTCTTCTCATCCGGCGACAGCACCATGCCGATGCCGAACATCAGCGCGAAGAACATCAGCGACAGGATCGCGCCGTTGCTGGAGGCGGCGGCCAGCACGTTGCTGGGCACGATCGACAGCAGCATGTCCATGCCCTTGGGCTGTTCGCCGATGTTGGCCACGATCTCGCGGCTGCGCTCGACATTCTCGTGCAGCAGCTGCTGGGCCATGGCCGGGTCCACGCCCACGCCCGGCTTGAGCACGTTCACCAGCACCAGGCCCAGGCCAACCGCGATGCCCGACAGCAGCACGGTGTAGGCCAGGGTCTTCCAGCCGATCCGGCCGAGCGAGCGGATGTCGCCCATCTCCGACACGCCCATCACCAGCGCCGAGAAGATCAGCGGCACGATCAGCATGAAGATCAGGTTGAGGAACAGGCCCGACAGCGGCGTGGTCAGGTAGGTCATCACCGCGCGCGCGGCATCGGGCAGCCAGGGAATGCCCGGCCCGACGGCGTGCACGATCAGCCCCAGCAGCAGGCCAAGCCCGAAGCCAATGCCCATTTTCCAATGCAATGGCAGCTTCTGCCGGGTCGTTGCGGCCTCAGTCATGGAGCGGTGTTCCTTGAAAATTAGAGAAAGAGCTTAGCAAAGCCGGCCAACCCGGCCCGGGGGCCGCTCAGTGTCCCGAAGGATAGAGCGGCGCCAGCCCAGTATTTTCTGCGGCCTGCGGCGGCTGCCAGTGCGGTCCGTCATGGAAGGCGCGGCGCAGCGCCTGTCGCGCCTGGGTCGCATCGCCCCCGTCGCGGCTCCAGCGCGCGGCCTGCATGTCGCTCAGGGCCTGCCGTTGGGCCGGGTCGGCCAGCCGCGCCAGCACGGCATCCAGGCCGTGTACGCCGCCCATCCTGCCCAGCAGCGCGACGATCTCGTCCAGCCCTTCGTGGTCCAGGGCGCGGCGCAGCTCGCCGCGCGAAGGGGCCTGTGCGGAGGCAGCCGGCCCCACCGCCGCGTGGGATGCGCCGGGCGCTGCCACGCGCCGGCGCCGCCACGCCCACGCCAGGGTCAGCAGCCACAGCACTGCAAAGCCGGCCGCTGCCGCGATCCAGCCCCAGGGGCGGCTGGCTGCGGCCGCCACGGTGACGGCGTCGGACGGCGTGGCGGTGGTACCGGGCAAGGCCGAGGTGGTATCCAGCGCGGTCGGCGGCGGCACCGTACCCGGGGCGCCGGCGGCCACGGCCAGGCTGAGGTCGGGCAGCGTGGCGGTGCGCGCCTGGCGGCCACGCACATCCCACCAGGCCATGCGCGGGCCGGGAATCACCAGGGTGCCGGGCTGGCGTGGCACCACCGAATAGCGGCGGGTCAGGGTCAGGCGCGGGGTGCTGCCGTTGAAGGTTTCGTCGTACTGCGGCGGCTCGGCGAACACCTGCGCGCCCGGACCGGCATCCAGCGGCGGCAGTTCGGGGAACTGCGCACGCGTGGCGCCGTCGGCCACCGCCTCCACCACCACCGTGACCGCCTCGCCGGCGCGGGCGCGGGTGGGCGCGGCGGTGTAGCGCAGGCGCAGGTCGTGCAGCGGCAGCCACGGCTGGGGGGCGGCGTCGGGTTGTGCCTGCACCTGCAGGGTGCGATCGGGCGCGTTGGCGCGCAGCCGACCATCGCCACCGAACAGGTCATCGAAGAAGCCGCCCGCGCTGCGGCCATTGAAGCGCGCGCCCGGCAGCACCAGCGGCCCGCTGCGTTCGGGAATGAGCAGGTAGCGGCGCTCGACCAGGTTGTAGCGCCGCCCGTTGATCTCGCGGACCAGGCTGCGATCCTCGCCGACGCGCTGCATCGAGGCGCCTTCGGGCGCATCCACGCCCAGTTCGCCCGACAGCAGTTGCGAAGCGTAGTACAGGCGCACCACCACGCCCACGCTCTGCTGCACGTAAGGGCTGGCGTCATCGACCTCCATTTCTACGAAGGCAGTGGCGTTGCCGGGCACGGCGGGGGTGGCAGCGGCACTGGCAGCCACGGCCAACTGCAATGGCGCGGTCCGCGCCGCGCCCACCTGGAGCGCGGGGATGGTCAGCACACCACTGCGCCGGGGGCTGAGCGCTACGCCGTACAAGGAGCGCGACTGCATCGCGCCCTGGCTCCACTGCACCTGGCGGCTGCTGGTCTGGCCGCTGAGCTCGAAATCGGCCTGCAACGGCGCGTAATCCGGTGCGCCGGCATCGGTCTCGATATTGAGCGTGACCGTGTCGGTGTCGCTGATCGCATCGCGATCCAGCCACGCGCGGGGCTGGGCCTGGGCCAGGCTGCTCACGCCCAGCAGCAGCCAGGCGCAGGCGCGCCACCAACGTTGCGTGGGGGGTGCTGCGCTCATTGTCCGTCCCGTTTCCTGCGTTCGCTTTCCAGTTGGAATTTCTGCCGCAGCAGGTTGCCCGGTTCATCGGGCACCCGCCGCATCCACGCTTCGACCGCCTGGCGCTGCTCGCGCTGCTGCGGTGTCTCGTTCGCCTCGCGGCGCTGCGCCGGCGTCTTGCCGGCGTCGGCCTGTTGTTTCTCCAACGCCTGGCGCATGCGCTCGCGCTGGGCCGCATCGGCCCGCGCCTGTTCGGCCGGATCCGGCTTGCCCGCCTGCGGATCCTGCGGCGGCGTGCCCTGCCCCGGCTTGGGCTGACCCTGCTCCCCCTTCTCAGAAGCGTCCTGTTTCTGTTGCTGTTGTTGCTGCTGGGACTGCTGCGACTGATTCTGCTTCTGCTGTTGCTGCTGCGGTTGCTGTCCGCCACCCGGTGGCGGCTTGCGGTTGCGCGCGGCATCCACGGCGGCACGGTTGGCCACCGCGTCGGGCATGCCCGGGCGCAGGGCCAGCGCCTGGTCGTAGGCGGCAATTGCGGCGTCGTACTGGCCCTGCCGGGCCAGCGCGTTGCCGAGGTTGTAGCGGGCCTCGGCGTCGTTCACGCCCTCGAACTGCTGTTGTGCTGTCTGGAAATCGCCGCGCCGGTAGGCTTCCACCCCCTCGGCCACGCGCTGCTGGTCGCGCTGGTCGGCGCGCTGCCACCAGTTGCGTTCGGCGGCCTGCGCGGGCGCGGGCATGGCCAGCGGCAGCATCACGCAGACCAGGGCCGCGGCCACCACGCCACGGCGGCGGAACGCCCACAGCGAGAGCAGCATCAGCGGCGGCAGCAGCCAGAAGCCCTCATCGCGCCAGGCCAGGCCTTCGCCTTCGCGGTGTTGCTGCTCGCCTGCGCTGGCGCGCGGGGTCAGCACGTCCAGTGATTTCAGGTCACCCTCGTCGTCGGCCACCGGCGCGTAGCGACCCCCGCCGGCATCGGCCACCGCGCGCAGCGTGTCCGGCTCCAGCTGCGCGCGCGCGATCTGGCCATCGCCGCTGCGGTAGGCCGCACCGGCCGCAGTGCCGAGTCCGAGTACCGAGACGTGGATGTTCTGCGCCTTGGCGGCAGCGGCGGCAGCACGTGCGGGGTCATCGGCACGGTCGGTCAGCAGCAGGATATCGCCGCCCTTGGCGCCGGACTGCTGCAGCAACAGCACCGCCGCTTCAATCGCACGGTCGGCGCGTTGGCCGTCGCGTGGCATCACGTCCGGGGCCAGCGCATCCAGGTACAGCGCCACGTTGGCGGCGTCGCCGGTCAACGGTGCAACGGTGAACGCATCGTCGGCGTAGGCCAGCAACGCCACTTCCCCGCCGCTGCGCTCGCGCAGCAGCGTGGCCAGCTTGGCCCGCGCCTGCAGCAGGCGCGACGGCGGCAGGTCGGTGGCGGTGGTGCGCGAGGAAAGGTCCAGCGCCACCACCAGCGGCGCCGGTGCCTGCCACAGCGGCTGCGGCAGTTGTCGCCAACCCGGTCCGGCCAGGGCCACCACCGCCAGTGTCCAGCCCAGCAACAGCAGCGCCAGCCCGCTCCAGGCGCGGCGCCCGCCGGCCACCAGCAGGTGCGGCAGCAGGTGCGCATCCACGTTCTGCCGCCAGACGCTGCTGCGCCGGCGGCGCCAGGTCCAGAGCAGCGCGATCAGCGGCAGTGCGGCCAGCGCCCAGAGCAGTGCCGGGCGCGCCAGATGCACGTGGTTCAAGAGGGTATTCATGCCCAGCGCCTCGGCAGCAGCCAGCCCAGCCCACCCAGCAGCATGGCCAGCGCCAGCGGCCACGCATAGCGCTCGATATAGGGGCGCACCGCCGCGCCTGCGGCGGTGATCGGCTCCAGCCGGTCCAGCTCGGCATAGATGCCGGCCAGTTCGTCGGTGTTGCGCGCGCGGAACGCACGGCCGCCGGTGAGTTCGGCGATGCGGCGCAGCGTGGCCTCGTCCACCGGGTCGTCGCCGGCGGCGATCTGCACGCCGAACAGGCTCATGCCACCGTCGCCGCCGAAGGCCACCGGATACACGCGCACGCCTTCGGCCTTGGCTAGTTCGGCCGCGCGCAGCGGCTGCAGCACGCCGGCGTTGCTGACGCCGTCGGTCAGCAGGATCAGCACGCGTTGGCCCTCGGGCTGTTCGCGCAGGCGCTTGACCGCCAGTGCGATGGCATCGCCGATGGCAGTGTCGCGGCCGGCCAGGCCGACTTCGCTGTCCGTGAGCTGGTTGCGCACGGTGGTGAGGTCGGCGGTGATCGGGGTCAAGGTGTAGGCACGTTCGCCGAAGATGAGCAGCCCTACCCGGTCGCCGGCACGGCGGTCGAGGAAATCGGCCAGCACTGCTTTGGCCGCGGACAATCGCTGCACGACCTGGTTGCCCAGCATCATGTCCGGTTCGCTCATGCTGCCTGACACGTCCACGGCGAGCATCATCTGCCGGCCCTGCTGCGGCGGGGTGACCGGTTCGCCGAGTTGCTGCGGCCGGGCCATGGCCACGCACAGGCAGGCCCAGGCCAGCCACAGCAGCAGGCGCCCGATCCGCCAACCGGCCACGCCACCGGCCTGGCCGAGTTCGGCCAGCGCACCGGCGGCATACGGCACGCGCAGCGCGGGCGCCGCTGCGTTGCGGCGCGGCCACCAGCGCATCAGCCACGGCAGCGGCAATGCCAACAATGCCCACGGCCAGGCCAGGGCACCCAGCCACGGCAGCACGGAAGACAGGCCCGGGATCATCGGCCGCGCCTGCTGATCAGCTCAAGGAAGCGTGCGCGCGCGAGGTCGCGCACGCGCTGCACGTCGGCAGCGTCGAGGCTGCGACGGTAGCCCCCGTCCAGCAGCAGGCGTCCATCGCCGTCGGAGAAGGCGCGGCTGCCGGGGGCATCCAGGAATTCCAGCCAGGCCTGGCCCTGCAGCAGTTCCGCGCCCGGTTGGCGGCGGCGCGCGGCGCGGCGCAGCAGTTCAGCCATTGCGGCTACCTGGGCAGTGCCATGCTGCGCCGCATCGACCGTCGTGTCGAAGAGCCGCAGCCAGCGCCGCTGCTGGCGCCGTCGATGCGCGCGCCACGCCCAGGCCAACAGCATGACCAGCGCCAGCGCCGCCAGCACCAGCCACCAGCCCAACGGCAGCGGCCACCAGGACGGGATGGGCGGCAGGTGCACATCGCGCAGCGGCAGCGAAGTGGCCGCGCTCATGCAACCACCGCCGACGGCAGCGGGCCCAACCAGCAGTCGCTGGCATCGTCGGTACTGACCACGTGCACCTGGATGCGGCGGGCGCCGAGGCTGCGCTGCAGCGCTTCCAGCGGTTCGACGAAGCGGGCGTGCCAGTGTTCGCGCACGGCGCGATCGTGCAGGTCCAGCACCACCTGCCGGCCCTGCGACAGGAACGGCAGCACGCCATCCGGCGGCGCCAGCTCCAGCGGATCGGCCAGCAGCATCAGCTGCACTTCATGGTGCATGGCCAGCGCGGTCCAGCGTGGAACGTCGATGGCGGCCGCGCGGGCCGGATCGGCCAGCACCACCACGCGCGCGCCGGGGCGCAGCACGCGCGCGGCCTGCTGCAGTGCGTGGTCGAGGCCGGCGTCGTCGGGCAGGGGCGCGGCGTACCAGCGGGTCAGTGCATCGAGTACGCGGAGCACGCCCCGCGTACCGCCGGCCGGTGGGATCGGTGCTTCGCTGCGGCTGCCGCGCAGTGCGGACAGGCGGTCGCCCTGGCGTTGTGCCAGCCACGCCGCCACGGCACCTACCCGCGCGGCCTGTACCGACTTGAAGCGCACCCGGGTGCCGAAGTACAGCACCGGGTCGGTATCGGCCACCAGCAATGTCTGGCGTTCGCGTTCAGCCTGGAACAGCTTGGTATGCGCACGCCCGGTGCGGGCCGTCACCCGCCAGTCGATGTGCCGCGCGTCATCGCCGGCGACGTACTCGCGCGATTCCGCGTACTCCATGCCGCGCCCGCGCATCGGCGAGGGCGCCTGCCCCGCATGCGCCAGCCGCCCGCGTCGCGCCGGTTCCAGCCGGTGCGCGCTGCGCCGCAAGGCAACCAGTTCGGCCAGGGTCGGCTGCACGCCGTTGCCCGCCAGCGCATCGGCAGCAGTGTCATCCGGGGCAGTCATGCGGATCTCAAGGCACCGGGATGCGGGCCAGCAACTCGGCCACCAGCCGCTCGCCATCCCAGCCTTCGGCGGTGGCTTCATAGCTGGGCAGCACGCGGTGGCGCAGCACGTCGGGCGCGACGCTGCGCACGTCCTCGGGGGTCACGAAGTCGCGTCCGGCCAGCCAGGCGCGTGCACGCGCGCAGCGCTCCAGCGCGATCGAACCGCGCGGGCTGGCACCCCAGGCGATGCGCTTTCCCAGCGCCGGGTCATAGCGGCCCGGGTCGCGGGTGGCCAGCACCAGTTCAATCAGGTAACGCTCCAGCGCCGGCGCCATGTGCAGCGACAGCACCGCGCGACGGGCGGCGAACACGTCGACCAGCGGCATGCGCGCCGGCGCCGCCGGCGCGGTGCCGAGCGCATCACGTGCGCGCTCGCGGGCCAGGCGCAGGATCTCGGCTTCGGCGTTGGAATCGGGATAGCCGATCCGCACGTGCATCAGGAACCGGTCCAGCTGGGCTTCGGGCAACGGGAAGGTGCCCTCCTGCTCGATCGGGTTCTGGGTGGCCATCACCAGGAACAGCGCCGGCAGCGGATAGGTATGCCGGCCCACGGTGACCTGGCGCTCGCCCATGGCCTCCAGCAGCGCCGACTGCACCTTGGCCGGGGCCCGGTTGATCTCGTCGGCCAGCAGGATGGGGTGGAAGATCGGACCGGGCACGAATTCGAAGCGGCCTTCCTGCGGCCGCCAGATCTCGGTGCCGGTCAGGTCGGCGGGCAGCAGGTCCGGGGTGAACTGCACCCGCGAGAAGTCGGCCTCCAGGCGCGCAGCCAGTGCGCGGATGGCGGTGGTCTTGGCCAGACCGGGGGCGCCTTCCACCAGCAGGTGGCCATCGGCCAGCAGTGCGGTCAGCAGGCGCTCGACCAGCGCGTCCTGGCCGACGATCTCGGCCGCGAGCGAGTCCCGCAGCGCGCGGAAGCCGGCATGCAGGCGGTCGTGTTCGGGGGTGTCGACGAAGGGCGTGGGGTCGATTGCGGGCATGGGGGGTGGCAGGTTCATGGCGTCCATCTGACCCACGCAACACGCGTAAGGTTCCGCGCACATGATGGCAGGGCTGGCCACGCAGCGGGATCAAGATTGCCTGAACGCGGCTACGCCCGTCCTGCACCGTCGAAGATGGCGCTGCAATAGGGGCCGGCCATTTCAAAGCGCCTGCAGACCATGGGCCGTTCGGCATAGATGCCGCAGGACATGGATTCCCGGTCAAGCGCCACGCACCAGCCGTCCGCGCTTTTGGCCATGGCCAGCACGCCATCGGCAATCTCGGTGGTCAGGTTCGAGGGGACGCACTCCGACGGCGCCAGCACGGCAGTAAGCCGGCAGCATTGCGCGGTGCAACCGGAGCAGTGTGCCTGGGCCATGGGGCAGGATAGCGCGGCGCCCTTGCCCTGCCCTGAACCGCTCCCGGGGAACGAACACCAAAAAAAAAATCCGGCGCCCTTGCGGGCACCGGATCCTTGCTTACCACCGTGTGCTGGATCAGCGGCTCAGTTGGTCTTGGCCACGCGCAGCACCTTCGGGGTGACGAAGACCAGCAGTTCGGCCTTGTCCTTGTTGCGGCTGCGCTTCTTGAACAGGTTGCCCAGGAAGGGCACGTCGCCCAGGAACGGCACCTTGTTGACGCTGTTGCGGTCGGTGAACTCGTACACGCCACCGATCACCACGGTCTGGCCATCATCCACCAGCACGGCGGTGTTGACTTCGCGGCGGTTGATCGAGGGAACCTGGCCGTAGCCTTCCAGCACGATGTAGCTTTCGACTTCATCCTTCTTGACCGCCATGTTCAGGAACACGCGGTTGTCGTTGGTGATGGTCGGGGTGACCTTCAGCTCGAGCAGCACTTCCTTGAACTGCACGTTGGGCGTGGCCGCCTGGCCGGCAGTGCCGCCGGTGATGGTGACGTAGCCGATTTCCTTACCCTGCTTGATCACCGCTTCGCGCTGGTTGGTGGTGACCACGCGCGGGTTGGAGATCACTTCACCACGCGATTCCTGCTGCATCGCCGACAGCTCCACGTCCAGCAGGTAGCCGGCGTTGAGGATCGACAGTGCCAGCGAACCCGGGTTGCTGGCCGCGGCCACCGGCAGGTTCCAGTTCAGGCCACCGGTGTTGATGGTACGGGGCGGACGCACCGGGATCGGACCGGTACCGCCACCGGCAGCCCACTCGTTGAGCGCTTCCTGGTACTCGGTCGCGTTCTCGCCGTCGCTGGTGACGTTTTCGTGGTTGGTGCTGGTGTTGCCACTGAAGTACACGTTGTCGCGGCTGCCGGTGATGCCGAACTTGGCACCCAGTTCACGCGCGAAGGTATCGGTGGCGATCACGATGCGGCTTTCGATCAGCACCTGGTCAACCGGGCGGTCGATCACGTTGATCAGCTCGCGCATGCGCGCGACCTTCTTCGGGATGTCGCTGATCATCAGCGTGTTGGTGCGCTCGTCGGCCACCAGACGGCCACGCGAGGACAGGAAGCCGCTGTCTTCCTGCGAGCTGCCGCCGGAACCGCCACCGCTGCCACCGCCACCACCGCTGCCGCCGATACCCTTGGCTTCGGTCAGCGCTTTGAAGATCTGCGCGGCGTTGTGGTAGTTGATCTGGACGTAATCGGTGATCAGGTCCTGGCGGTTCTCGATCGCGATGCGTGCGTCTTCCTTCTCCTGCTCGAACTTGGCCAGCTCCGGCTGCGGGGCCACCCACACCACGCCACCGTCACGACGCTTGTCCAGGCCCTTGGCCCGCAGCACGATGTCCAGTGCCTGGTCCCACGGCACGTTGACCAGGCGCAGGGTGACGTTGCCTTCGACGGTGTCGGAAGCAACGATGTTCAGGTTGGACTCCTCGGCGATCAACTGCAGCACGGTGCGCACCGGCACGTCCTGGAAGTTGAAGGTCACCGGCTTGCCGCTGTAGCCACGCTGCGCGACCGCGGTGGCCGCCTGGGTCACCGTGGTGGCGTTGATCGCACCGGTGGCCGGGGCGCTCTTGCGGGCGCTGATCTCGACCACGTACTCGTTGCCGGTCTGGTAGGCCAGCGACTCGAAGGCCGTGTTGGTGTCCAGCACCAGCTGGGTGCCACCGCCATACGGCTTGGGATCGATGCGCTGCACCGGCGTGGCGAAGTCGACCACGTTGATCGACTTCTGCAGGTTCGCCGGCAGGGTCGCGTTGCCCACGTCGATCACGACGCTGTTGCCCTGGCTGCGCAGGTCCGGGTTGGCGCCCTTTCCATCGAACTGCAGGATCAGCCGGCCGCTGCCGTCTTCACCGCGCTTGAAATCGATCTTGGACACCGCCAGCGAGGCCGGTGCGGCGGCCGGCGCGGGGCCGACCCCCTGGGTCGTGGCTGCAGCGGCCGGCGTGGCCGCCATCAGGGTGCCATTGGCCACCATGAGCGCGACTCCCAGCGCGCACAGGTGGATCAGCTTCGGGCGCCGGTCGGGACGCTGCAGCATGGCGTTGGAAAAGGTCATCGTGCTATCCCCATAATCATTCATTGATCTTCAAGCGCAAGCGATGCAGGCCGTTCCAGCCAGCCGCCCGCGCCATCCGGCACCAGTTCAATCAGTTCGATCCGGTCTTCGAAGACCCCGGTCACGCGGCCGTCGCTCTGCCCCATGTAGACGGCCGGACGCACCCGATAGGTGACCTTGTCCGGCGCCATCACCAGCGCGACCAGTGCGCTGCCCTTGCCGATTGAACCGACCATGTCCAGGGAGTCCAGCGGGAAGGCTTCCAGCGGCTCCTTGCGGCGGTTCGGATCCGGGCGCAGGCCCGAGCCGCCGGCCTGGGGGTTGGCCCAGGCGTCGGTGAACGGATCACGCATCCCCTGCGCGGAGTACTCAAAGGTCTCGAACTGCTGCATGACAGGCAGCGGTTCGAGCGGCGGTGCCGGGCGGGCGCGCACGTCGGCGACCCACTTTTCCAGGTTGGGCGCGTCACCGGGCGTGCTGGAGATGCTGCGTGCGCAGCCCGCCAACAGGACCAGCATCAGCAGGCCACATACCCGTGCGGTGCTGGCCAGGTTCATGGCTTGCCTCCGTTCGGGCCTGCTGCCTGTGCGGCCGCTTTCTCCTGCGCTTCCATTTCCACGTCGTCCAGGTAACGGTAGGTCTTGACCGTGCCCGACAGTTCCAGCGCGCCGCTGCGCGCGGTGATGCCGGTCTTGGGGTCCTTGGGCTTGAGGTTGATGTCGTGCATGGTCAGGATGACCACGCGCGGCAGCGAAGCCACGCCGCTGACGAACGCACCGAACTGGTGGTAGCTGCCCACCATGCGCAGGGCGATCGGCTTTTCGGCGTAGAACTCCTTGGGCACTTCCTCACCGGGCTGGAACAGCTCGTTGACCAGGCCGCTGGACAGCGCGGTCTGCGAGATGTCGATGATCAGGTCCGGCATTTCGGTCTTGCTGGGCAGCTGGCGCAGCATCTGCTGCAGCACCTGCTCCATCTGGGCCAGCTGCTGCTTGAGCGGCTCCAGGTTGACCGCGCGGCCCTGCTCTTTCTCGAAATCGGCGCGCAGCGAGACTTCGGTCTGCTCCAGCGATGCCAGTTCGTCGCTCTTGCCACTGATCAGCAGGAACCACGAGAGCACGACGATCAGCACGGTCAACAGGGCGCAGAAGACGATCTTCGCCTGCTGTGGCCAGCTCCCGATGTTGTTGAAGTCCAGGTCCTTCAGGTTGACTTTCTTCTGGCTCATGCGGCCCCCTTCTGCGGCGTGCTGGACGCCGCCGGTTGCGTTGCCGGGGCGGGAACGATACGGCTGCCCGAAGGCGCCGGTGCAGCCGGGTCAGCGGCCGGTGCCGGAGCAGTGCCCGGCGCAGGTGCCGGTGCGCCAGTTCCTGCGGGCGCCGGCGCGAGCGGGGCAACGGCGGGGGCAGCGGCAGGCGCGGCATTCGGGTCGGTGCCCGGTGCCTCCACGGTGCCATCCGGCGCGATACCGTCGACCGCTTCGCTCTGCGCGGGCAGCGTCACCTTGACCACGAACACGTACGGCAGCGCGGAAATGTCCGAGACAGGGCCGATCGGCTTGTCCTTCTCTTCTTCCGGCTTCCTGGCTTCGATCACCGACAGTTCCGGCTTGGTCATCCAGCCCGAGCTTTCCAGGTTGCGCATGTAGGCGCTGACCCGGGCGTTGGACTGGGTGCGCCCTTCCAGGGTGAGGATGTCGCCTTCCTGCTTCAACGCGGTCAGCACCAGCCCATCAGGGATGGTCCGGACCAGCGCATCGAACAGGTGCACCATCTGCGAGCGCTTGGCCTGCAGCTGTTCGATCACCTTCTTGCGCGCCAGCAGGCGGTCCTTCTGGCGATCGAGGCGGTCGATTTCCTTGTTCTGCTCCTTGACCCGTGCGATCTCGGCCGTGAGGAACGCGTTGCGGTCCTCCTGGCCACTGAGCTGGCGGTCGTAGTAGAACCAGATCAGCGCCGACAGCACCACGCCTGCGATAGCCGCAAAGCCGAGCATGGTCATGAACTCGCGCTGGCGTTGCTTGCGCCGCTCGGCGCGCCAGGGCAATAGATTGATTCTTGCCATCAGTCGAAGCTCCTCAGCGCCAGACCGGTGGCAATCATCAGCGCCGGGGCGTCCTGGGCCAGGGCATGCGCCTGCACCTTCGGACCCAGCGTCATCTGCGCCAGCGGATTGGCCACCACGGTGGCCACGCCCAGCTGTTCCTCCACCATCTCCGGCAGACCGGCCAGCGCCGCGCAACCGCCGGCCAGCACGATGTGGTCGACCCGGTTGAACTCACTGCCTGCATAGAAGAACTGCAGCAGGCGGCTGATCTGCTGGACCGTGGCTTCCTTGAACGGCTCGAGCACTTCCATCTCGTAGCTTTCCGGCAACCCACCCTGGCGCTTGGCCAGGCCCGCTTCCTCGTAGGTCAGGCCGTAGCGGCGCATGACCTCGTCGGTCAGCTGCTTGCCACCGAACACCTGTTCGCGGCTGTAGAGGCTGCGCCCGCCACGAAGCACGTTCAGGGTGGTCATGGTGGCACCGATGTCGACCAGCGCGACCACGCCATCGCTGGCGATTGGCAGTTCACTGGCCACCAGCGCGAAGGCGTTTTCGACCGCGAAGGCCTCCACGTCCATCACCCGGGCGGTCAGGCCACCGAGCTCCAGCGCCGATTGGCGCAGCTCCACGTTCTCCGACCGCGACGCCGCCAACAGCACCTGGACCATTTCCGGGTTGTTGGGAATCGCACCCAGCACCTCGAAATCGAGGTTCACTTCCTCGATCGGGTACGGGATGTAGTTGACCGCTTCGAGCTCGACCTGGGCTTCCATGTCGTTCTCGTCCAGGTCAGCGGGCATCGGGATGAGCTTGGTGATGACCGCAGAGCCGGCCACGGCTGCGGCGGCATGCCGGGCCTTGGTGCCTGAACGGTTCACCGCGCGGCGGATGGCCTCACCCACGGCCTCCACTTCCACGATGTTCTTTTCCACCACCGCATTCGGCGGTAGTGGTTCCACAGCGTAATGTTCCACGCGGAAACGATTGCCACTGCGGGAAAGCTGCAAGAGCTTTACTGCAGTCGAGCTGATGTCGACGCCAATAAGCGGCGACTGGCTTTTTGGGATAAGCCCCACGGTTTCTCCCCTGCCGACGGGCACTTGGACGCAAAACTTGCGCCCGCGCATTAATAACGTTTTTTTTGCAATTCGCAACCATCAACGTGCAAAACGTGTACTTACGACACGTTTCACCCGTCCCCTGACGGTGACCGAAATGCTCTCCCCGGGAACAACCCCAGCCGTTCCCTTGCGTAATCTATACTCTGCGGCCACGAAATTCGCAATCGGAATCTGACACTGATGACTCGCCTTCGCCGCTGGCTGCGCTGGTTGCTGGTCGCCTTCCTGGTCCTGGCACTGATCGGCGCCGCGGTCGCCGGGGGCCTGTACTACGCCATTTCCTCCCGTCTTCCCGACGTCCAGACCCTGCGCGACATCGAGATGCAGGAGCCCATGTACGTCTATGCGGCCGACGGCAAGCTCATGGCAGTGTTCGGCGAGTCCCGTCGCACCCCGATCACCATGAAGGAGGTCCCCGAGCGCCTGAAGCAGGCCTTCCTGGCTACCGAGGACGCCCGCTTCTATGAACACGGGGGCGTGGACTACAAGGGCATCGGCCGCGCGGTCTGGCTGCTGGCCACCACCAACGACAAGCGGGTCCCGGGTGGGTCGACCATCACCCAACAGGTCGCCCGCCAGTTCTTCCTCAGCTCCGAGTACAGCTACACCCGCAAGCTGGCCGAGATCCTGCTGGCGCGCAAGATCGAGCAGGAACTGAGCAAGGACGAGATCTTCGAGCTGTATCTCAACAAGAGCTTCTTCGGCAACCGCGCCTACGGCGTGGCTGCGGCGGCCGAGTTCTACTACGGCAAGAAGCTGGGCGAGCTGAGCCTGGACGAGATGGCCTCGCTGGCCGGCATCCCCAAGTTCCCCTCCAGCGGCAACCCGATCAGCAACCCCGAGCGCGCCCGCGAGCGCCGCGACTACTACGTGCTGCAGCGCATGGCCAACCTGGGCTTCATCAGCCAGGCCGAGGCCGACGCAGCCAAGGCGGTGCCGATGCACGCCAGCGCGCATGAGCCGCCGCTGCAGGTCGAGGCCCCCTACGTGGCCGAACTGGTCCGCCAGGAGATGATCGCCCGGTTCGGCGGCGACGTGCTCAACAAGGGCTACCACGTCACCACCACCATCAACGCCGAGATGCAGACCGCCGCCAACCTGGCCGTGCGCGACGGCCTGCTGGCCTACGACCACCGCCACGGCTGGCACGGGGTGGAGCAGCAGGTGGCGCTGGGCGCGGGCGATGATGCGGCCGCACTGGCCGCGCACCTGCGCGGTATCAATGGCCAGTCCGGGCTGTTGCCGGCCATCGTGGCCGGCACCGGCGCCGATGGCAGCGCCACGGTGGTGCTGGCCAACCGCACCGAGGTGGTGCTGCCCGCCTCGGCAGCGAAGTGGACCGGCAAGAGCCCGGCCAAGCTGGTCCAGCGCGGTGACATCGTCCGCGTGCGCGCTGGCGAGAAGGAAGGCGAGTGGTTGCTGGACCAGATCCCGCGCGGCCAGTCCGCGCTGGTCTCGCTGGATGCTCAAACCGGTGCGCTGAAGGCCCTGGTGGGCGGTTTCAGCTTCTCCGGCAACAAGTTCAACCGCGCCACCCAGGCGCGTCGCCAGCCCGGTTCGAGCTTCAAGCCGTTCATCTACGCCGCCGCGTTCGACAAGGGCTTCAACCCGGCCTCGATCGTGCTCGATGCGCCGGTGGTGTTCCGCGACCGCCGCGGCAAGACCTGGCAGCCGCAGAACGACGGCGGCGGCTTCCGTGGCCCGATGCGCCTGCGCGAAGCGCTGGTGCAGTCGCGCAACCTGGTGTCGGTGCGCCTGCTGGACGGCATGGGCGTGGAGTACGCGCGCAAGTACATCAGCGAATTCGGCTTTGCCGAAGCCGAGCTGCCGCCGAACCTGTCGATGTCGCTGGGTACCGCTTCGCTGACCCCGCTGTCGGTGGCGCGTGGCTATGCTGTGTTCGCCAACGGCGGCTCGCGCGTGGACACCTGGCTGATCGACCAGGTCAGCGACCGCGACGGCAACCTGGTGTTCAAGGAAAACCCGGCCCGGGCCTGCCGCGAATGCGTGGGCACCAGTGGCGGGGCGCCGGTGAGCCAGGTCGTGGACGGCTTCAACTTTGGTGCCGCCGCCGCACCTGCACCGGCCGGCCCGGCCAAGCCGCAGCAGGCGGCGGAGCCGGCCGTGCCGGTAGACCCGAACGCGCGCACCGCGCCGCGTGCGATCGACGCGCGCACCGCCTACCAGCTGGTCTCGATGATGCGCGACGTGGTCCAGCGCGGCACCGGCACGGCGGCCAAGGTGCTCGGTCGCGAGGACGTGGGCGGCAAGACCGGCTCCACCAATGACCACCGCGATGCGTGGTTCTCCGGCTTCGGCGGCCCGTACGCCACCACCGTATGGGTGGGCCGCGACGATTTCCGTTCGCTGGGCTACCGCGAGTACGGCGGCCGCGCCGCGCTGCCGATCTGGATCGACTACATGCGGGTGGCGCTGAAGGACACCCCGATCGCGCAGAACGAGCCGCCGACCGGGATGGTCCAGGCGACGCTCAATGGCGCTACCGAGTGGGTCAAGGTCGAGGACATGGAGAAGCTGGCCGAGTACGACTTCAACACCCAGACCCCGCAGGCCGACGACGCGGCGTTCGATATTTTTTGATGGCACAAGGGTGCCGGCCGATGGCCGGCACCACATCGATGTCACATGATCGGTGTACATTCGTGGGCAGGTCGTAACAGGGGAGCATCGCTCATGCATCGGGCCCGTCAGCATGCCGAGAGCCAGACCCGCGAACGCCGCCACCGGCTTGCCCACGAGGCGGCGCGGTTGATGGCCGAAGGCGGAATCCGCGATTACCACCAGGCCAAGCTGAAAGCCGCCGGGCGACTGGGCATCCACGACGATGCCTCGCTGCCGCGCAATACCGAGATCGAAGACGCCCTGCGCGAGTACCAGCGCCTGTTCGCCGGCCCCGGGCATGGCACGCAGCTGCGACAACGCCGCGAAGCCGGCCTGCGTGCGCTGGAATTCCTGCACGGCTTCGCACCACGCCTGTGCGGACCGGTGCTGGACGGCACCGCCGACGCCAACAGTCCGGTGCAGCTGCAGCTGCACAGCGACGATGCCGATGCCGTGCAGCGGTTCCTGGAAGAACACCGCATCCCGGCCGAGTCGCGAATGCGCCGCCTGCGCCTGGACCGCGAACGCACGATGGACGTGCCGGTGTGGGTGTTCTCCGCCGAAGGGCTGACCTTCGACGTGGCGGTGCTGCCCTACGACGCGCTGCGCCAGCCGCCGCTGTCGAGCATCGACGAGAAACCGATGCGACGGGCCTCGGCCGCGCAGCTGCGCAGCCTGCTGGCCGAGGATGAGATCAGGGGCTATCTGGACGGCCCCTGAGCACGCGCCGCGCAGGATCTACCAGCCGATGCCCACGCCCATCGCCACGCTGCTTTCGCCGCCCTGGCTGAAGGCGCCACTGAGACTGACGCTGGTGGTGGCGCGACGGTCCAGTACGCGCTGGTAACCCACCGCCAGGGCCGATTCGCCGTCGGCATGGCCGACGCCCGCGCCCAGCCGGTTCCAGGTGGGCAGGCCCGCAGTGTTCATGGCCATGGCGGCCTGCGCACTGCTCATCGCCGCCATGCGGTTCATGCGCTGGTCGAGGCGGTCGAACCGGCGGTCGATGCCGGCCAAGGCCTGATCGGTGTACGCGTTGGCGCGCTGCACCGCGTCGTCCACGGCGCGGGTGTCGACCGGCGGCAGTGCCGCTGCCGACGGCGGTGTCGCAGCGGCCGGCTCGACCGAATGCGCGTCGGCCGCGACGGCGGTCCCGGTGGCAGCGGCCTGCGGGCCTGCGGCGTGGGCCGTGTCCGCCGACGCCGCGGTCGACTCGGCGGCGTCGGCCACGCTGGAGGGCGGACGGGCTCCGTCCTGCGCCGCGAGCGCGTCGACCTGCTCGCCCATGTCGTCCAGCGCCCGGTGTGCCGCGCTTACCGCGTAATCCAGCGCATCCAGCGCTCCGGCCACGGTGCCGTGCCACTTGCCCTGCACCGCGAAACGCATGCCGCGCACGCCGCCTTCGGCGTTGATGCTGGTACCGAGCACGCTGGCCATGTCCGACAGCTGCCGCAGCGACACCACGTCATCGGCGGCGATGCCCGGCAGGACGTTGGTGATGCGTCGGCGCAGGCCCTGCCCGCCCACCGAGACCTCCCAGGGACGCTGTACGATCGAGCCAAAGCCCAGCGCCACGCTGTCATGGGCGTCGGCCCACACCTGGGTGGAGCCGCCGAGCGCCATGCCGTTCTCGGCCAACACGCGCGAGCGCGTGCCGAGCGCGAAACCGTCTGCGGCCCCTTCCAGGACGATCGCCGCACGGCCCAGCGCCACCGAGTTGCTGCCCAATGCCGTGGCGTAGCTGCCGTACGCGGTGGAGCCGCTGGCAACGGCGCGGGCATCGGCGCCCATCGCGGTGGCCAGGAACCCGGCATGCGCGGGCAGGCTCAGTTCGTCCGATCCGACCTTGAAATACCGTTGCACATATTCCAGTGCAGCCACCCGCGCTTCGGCGGCAAACAGCTGCGCGCCGTTGACCGCGTGGGCGCTGCTGGCGCTGACCTCGCCGGCGCCCAGCGCCACCAGGCGCGAACCGCGCAGGTGCACGATGGCGTCCTTGTCGAAACGCACCACATCGCTGAGGTCGGCGCTGACGCCCTGCACGCCGTCGCGCAGCAGGTCGATGTCCAGCCGGTTGCGCGCGATCCGCTCATGGTTGTGATTGACCTGCCACAGCGCATCGGCCCACCCCGGCGGTGCGATCGGAACCTCCGCCGGCGGCACCGCGGGCGCTTCGCAGTACACCAGGCGGTCGCGGACCTGGTCGCGGCCGAACACGCCGGCCACGCCCACGCCGACGCCGAGCCCGCTGGCGAAGGCCACGCTGTGCGTCGCCTCGGACGTGCTGTCTTCGCGTGGTGCCGGGGCCGCCTCGCCGGGCGGCGGCAACGCGGTCGCGAACGCGGTGCCAGGCACCATCAACAACAAGGATCGGTAGAGAACATGCATGGTGTTTCCTCTCAAGGCAGCAGGATCTGCTGGTGTTCGCGGTAGCCGTCGCGGCTGAGCCGGTAATCCACGCGCAGCCGCGCGCCGGGCACCGGCTCGAAGGGCAACGCCAGCGTGGCGCCGGGGTAGACGCTGCGTTCGATGTCGTGGGTGATGCAGGCGGCCGCAACGCAGTGCTCGACCCGGCGGATGCCCAGCCGGAGCGTGCCGTGGTTATGCAGGCGGCCCCCGGCAACCTGCATCGCCACCCGTCCATCGGCAGGCAGCACGTTGACCAGCACGCCCCATACCAGGCTGACCCCAAGGGTGGCACCGGGGGTCTCCAGGGCATCGGGGCGCGCCTCCGGGTCGTCTCCGCGCACCCCTTCGAAGTACACCCGGAACGCGGTTTCTTCCTTGACCGGGGCCAGGGCGATCACCCGCACCAGCCGGGTGCCGCCGCCGGCGAGCGCGAACATGCCCGGCGTCACGGCGATCGCCGCGGCGTCGCCGGTCGGCTCATCCACTTCGCTTTCGTCTTCGGTGGCGGGGGCAACCACGCGCTTGACCGTGGCCCTGACGTACTGGGTGCGCGGCGACTGCGCCTGCACGCGGATGCTGGTGGTGCTGCCCGCGTCGACATGGACACGCATGGGGTGCACGTCCAGGCTGGCCGACACCGGCAGGGCGGGAAGCAGCAACAGCAGCAGGGAAAGGCGATGCAGGCGCATGGAAGTCTCGGTCGGCGTCAGGGGCGTCGGGTGGGCAGGCGCATTTCAAGCGTGAGATCGCCCTGGTAGCGTCCGTCGCGCTTTTCGGCCGCTGGCACCCGGGGCGTGATGAAGGTGAGCGGGGTCGGCACGCAGTGCACGGGCTGGTCCATGCCGGGCAGCAGCACCGGCCGCAGTTCGGCGCTGTGGATGCCGGCCAGCACCGTGTGCGCCTCGCGGTGCAGCTCGATCGTGGTGCCCGCATGCAGCAGTTGCAGGCGGTAATCGATGCGCTCGTGCGGCGCGCGGCCGCCTGCGTGGTGCCACACCGAAAAGGCATCGCGTGGCCGCCCCGGCACGTCTGGTCCGCGATCGCGCGCCACCAGCACCAGCTGGCTGCTGTGGGAACCCAGCCCGTCGTACAGGCACATGTCCAGCACGGCCTCGCCGCCGACGCTGGCCGGCGGTGGTACGGCCCGCAACTGCAACTGCAGGTCCATCGGCGCGGCCGAGCCGCCGTGCTCGGGCAGGTGGATGGCCGCCCGCTCGGTATCGGTCACCGTGACCTCCAGCACGAATACGTGCCGGCCGAGTACCGCGCCGCCCACGCCGCCGCGCACGTCCAGGTGCAGCTCGGCCCGCCAGCGCCCGGCCACCAGCGCGCCGATGTCCGTTGCCGCCACCTGCAACGTCGCGGCGGTGCCGGCCGGGGCGACGTGACACTCCCGGGTTGCCGATGTCCACAGCGGGTACTCGGATTTGTCCCAGTAGTCGTCGCTGCAGCTGCGCTCCCACTCGACCCGTTCCATCCATCCGCTGACCCCGATGTCGCGGCGCTGGCCGCTGCGCGGTTCGTGGAATTCCAGCAGGATCGGCTGGCGCCCGGTCGGTCCTTCGCCGGTGTCGCTGCGCGGGCAGCGCCCGCGCGCGGGGTCATCGGTGCAGGTGACATGCAGGCGGCCATGGCCGTGCACCACCTCGTCGAACCCCAGCATGGTGCGTGGCGCCCATAACGACAGCGACTGCGGCGCGGCACGGTCGAAGGCGTGGCTCAGCGCGGTCACGGTGGTGCCTGCGGCCGGCGTGGTGACCGGGGGCCGCTGCGCCGCCGCGGGTTGGGCGACCCACAAGGCCGGTACCAGCATGACGGCGCGCATCAGGGCCCGCTCCATCGCCCCTCCTGCGCGATCGGCGCTGCATCCTCCAGCAACTGCTGCACACGCGGCTGAAGGGCGATGCGGGCGGGCAGCGCGTCGCGCGCCAGGGGCGTGCACGCCACCTGCCCTACCAGCAGCACCACGCTGCGCTGCTCGCGCACCTGCAGCGGGCAGTGCAGCAGGCGACCTGCCTGCAACAGGTACAGGACCGCTTCGCGCTGCGGGAATTCGGCGATGAACCCGCCGTCGGCCCCGAGCCGGGGAACCGCGGCGTTGAGGATGCGCGCACCGGCCAGCGCGGCACCGGCCCTGTCCACGGCGCTGCCGATATAGGTGAAGGTGGCTTCCACGCCCACCGGCAATGCGATCACCCTGCCCGGCAACAGGAAGGGCTGCTGGGCAGGGCCGGGATGGGTCACCCGCACGCTGGCGTCGTGTGCGTGCCCGGGCGCATCCTGGACCTCCACCTGATGGCGCTGATAGCCGCTCAGCGGCAGCAGGCGGCGTTGACCGGAGCGCAGCACCTGGCGGCGGCTGGCCCCGGCTTTCACCTCGGCGGCCGCGCCGTCGAACCCGCTGGCAGCGGCATGCTCGACGCTGACGGCGACGCCCGCGTCGGCACCGGGCGCGCCGCCCCAGAACAGGCCGCGCGGCGACAGCGCCAGCGCCGATCCATGGCTGAGGCTGTACCCGGTCTCACTGGCATGCGCCTGCCGGTGGTGCGACAGCACGGCACTGGTCTGGCCAAGCGGCGTGGCGGTGCGCAGCGCCAGCAGCGCATCGACGTCGGCGGCGTCCTGCACGCTGACCTCGGTGACCACCTCGCGCGCGGTCGCGTCCTGTTCGCGGCGCCAGGACTGCGCGAGCAGCAGGCGCTGACCGGCATCACCGGACTGCGTGCGCCGTGCTTCGGCACCGATGCGGCGCAGCTGGCTGGCGCCTGCGGCGTGCTGCAACCGCGAGAGCGTGACCGAGAGCTGCAGGCCCTGGTCGGAGAAACTCCCGGTCTGACGCCAAGCGCCGAGACGGGTGCCGATGCTGACGCTGCGCCACTGCCGGGTAAGACCGTAGGCGGCCTGCAGGCTGCGGGCGCTGCCACCGGGCCAGCCGCCGGGTACCAGCGTGCGCCTGCGGCTGTGTCCCAGGTAAAGACTGCCGCCGGACAACGGAACGGTCAGCGATGCGCTGAGGGAATCAGCGCAGTCCACGCGACAACGGCTGCCGCGCAGGCGCTGCCGGTACAGGTTCCAGGAAACGGTGTTGCGCACACTGAGCTGTTGCTGGCTGCCACGCCTGCCGTCGCTGCCGACCAGGGCGCCGACTTCGGCGTGCAGGTCGTGCCTGCCCAGGCGATGGCGGACTCCGGTACGCAGCTCGGCGTGGCTGGCCTCGGCAACGCGTGCCACGCCCAGGCTCAGGCCAAGCTGGCGGGCAAGTGGCATGCGCAGGCCGGCCTGCAGGACGCGGTCGCCGGCGTCCAGGCGGACATCGCGCGCGCGGCTTCGCCCGCCCTGCACAAACCATTGCACGCCCGGTTCGCCCCAGTCCTGGGTGCGGGCAAACGGCAGTGTCTCGGTCCGCAGCAGGCGCCCGTCTTCGTGGATCCGCAGGGTCACGTCATAGCTGCCCGGTGGAAACCGGCGGGTATCGAGGTCGGTGACGCCAGCGGGCAGGTAGAACGTCTGCAGCAGTCGCTCGCCGTCGTAGGCATCCACGCGCGCCTGCCGCGACAGCAGCACGGTCAGGGGCGCGGCGCCGATATCGGCGCCGGCATCGACGTAGGCCTGGGTGGTACCGGCGCGGACGCCGTCGAAGCGGTCGAGCGGCAACATGCCGAAGCCGAACTGTCCGCCCTGGGTGCTGGCAAGGTTGCGCCGGTCCATGCGCCCGACCTGCAGGTAGTGGCGCCTGGCCAGGTCATGCCGGTAGTACAGGTCGTCGAACTGGAAGTGCGTACGGGCGCGCTGGCCGGGCCAGGCGTGGCGCGCGTAGTTCCAGTTGCCGCCGACATGGCCGGCGCGCAGGACGCCCAGCGTGGCGCTGCCATGCGCGTTGAGGGCGTACTGGCTGCCACTGCCACTGAGCGCGAGCGTCTGCTGGTGCAGCAACGCATTTTCGGCGTGCTCGCTGGGCGCATGCAGCCCGTCGGCACCGGGCGACGCGCGCGGCAGCCAGCGCAATGCGGGAAACAGCAGCAGCGCGCCGTTGCCTTCGTCAAAGATGGCATGCATGTGGGTCGGATCCTCGGACGGGGGGCGCCAGCCGCAGTCCGGCTGTGGCTGGCCATGGACGCAGGCCAGGTGGCTGTTGCGCGGCAGCGGCAGGGACAGCGCCGGCAGCAGTGCCTGCTGCGCGGAGGTGGTCACGCCCAGCGCGGCCAACACCTGCGCGGGCTGTTCCAGCTGGACGTGCTCCAGCGTCACCCAGGCCGGCCAGAGGCCGGCGGAACGGCCGAACGCGCGCACTTCCACGCGCTCGCGCTGGCCACTGACAAGATCTTCGAAACCGGCCGGCACCGGGCTTGCCTGGACGGCCACGCAGGCCAGCACCAGGACAAGCGCCACCGCCAGCCGGACAAGGGCGGGAGCAGGAATGCGCATGGCAGGGGCGCAGGAACGCCGGCCCCGCAGGGCCGGCGTCCGCGCAATGGCTTAGAGGCTGCTTGCCTTCTGCACCAGGACCAGGCTGACCGGGCCGTCGTAGAGGCCGGCGGCGGTGATGGGACCGGGCGCGGCCTGGGCCACGGTCAGCGGCATTTCGATGGAGGCACCGGGAATGGCGCCCTGGAACAGCTGGTCGGCGGTGAACGCGATCGGGGCCAGGCCAAGCTCGCGGCCGTTCAAGGTAACCGAGAGCGGGATGTCGACCGCACCGGCAGCGGTCACCTTGGGCATCAGCACGGCCGGCTCGGCCAGGCGGACATCGACATCCAGGCTGGTGTCGTTGGAGAACACGCGCACGCGTTCGCTCCAGCTGCTCAGTCCCTGCCCGGCGCGGTACGGCATCTCGACGTCAGCGGGAAGCGCGCTGCCATCAGCCCGGAGCAGCGACAGGGTCGGGTCGACGTTCGCCCAGACGGTGATGTGCGCCTCAACGGCGTGGGCGGACAGTGCGGCGGTAAAGATCGCCAGGCCCAACGCGGCCTGCTTCAGGGTGCGGTACATGTGGTTCTCTCCCATGATTGAAAAACGCCTCGCTCGAGGCGATCACCCACGCTGCGCTGTGCAGTGTCGGCGACACGATCACGTTAGTTCTGTGCGCGACGTCTCCCCACGCAACCATTCTTAAACCCGCCACGCACGCGCACGTTCTGCGACAGCGCGCGCGAACCGGAAGCAACGCAAGCATTCCGACGCGTGCGCGTGCGCATGTTGCGGATTGCTGCTTTATGCTCGCCGCCGCACGGCGTGGTGTTGCCGGAGGCTGAAAGCGAAAGGCGCAAAGCTGAAGCCAGAGCCAGAGCCAGAGCCAGAGCCAAAGCCAAAGCCGTCGTTTGCACGATGCTGCGTGCAGGGCCGGCGGGTACGGGGGTACGGGGGGCGCCGTAAACCCATCCTTGGGGGCTCTTACGAAACATCCATGTTTCGTAAAGCCCCCGTACCCCCGTACCCGCCGACCCTCCGACGAACTGTCGGTGGCCAGGGAAATGCACAGGCGACAGCAATAAAAAAACGCCCCCTTGCGGAGGCGTCTTTTCATGCACTACGGGAGCTGATCAGCCCTGGTAGTCACGCACGTCGCTACCGGTGTAGACCTGGCGCGGGCGGCCGATCTTCATTTCCGGGTCAACCTGCTGTTCGAGCCAGTGCGCGACCCAGCCGGAGGTGCGGCCCAGGGCGAACATGACGGTGAACATTTCGGTCGGGATCTGCAGCGCCTTGTAGATGATGCCGCTGTAGAAATCGACGTTCGGGTACAGCTTGCGGGCGACGAAGTAGTCGTCCTGCAGCGCGGCCTGTTCCAGCTTCACGGCAACGTCCAGCAGCGGATCCTGCACGCCCAGCTGCTTGAGCACCTTGCCGGTCATCTCGCCGATGACCTTCGCGCGCGGGTCGAAGTTCTTGTACACGCGGTGGCCGAAGCCCATCAGGCGGAAGCCCGAGGTCTTGTCCTTGGCCTTGAGCACGGCCGATTCAACGTTGTCCGCCGAACCGATTTCTTCCAGCATCTTCAACACGGCTTCGTTGGCACCGCCGTGGGCCGGACCCCACAGCGCGGTGACGCCAGCGGCGACCGACGCATACGGGTTGGCACCGGTCGAACCGACCAGGCGCACCGTCGAGGTGGAGGCGTTCTGCTCGTGGTCGGCATGCAGGATGAAGAGCAGGTCCAGCGCCTTGACCACGTCCGGGTTCAGCTCGTACTGGCCATCGGCCGACTCGAAGGTCTGCTTCAGGAAGCGGCTGACGTAATCCAGCGAGGTGTCCGGCGTGTTGGCCGGCAGGCCCTTGCCGTGGCGGTAGATCAGCGCCGACAGGGTTGGCACCTTGGCGATCAGGCGGACGGCGGACTGGCGGCGCTGCTCGGCGTCGGACAGGTCCAGCGAGGCGTGGTACTTCGCCGACAGCTGCGCGATGGCAGCGGTCAGGATGGCCATCGGGTGGGCATCCTTGTCGAAGCTGGCGATCAGGGCATTGATCGAGGCATCGACGTTGGCTTCGGCAGCCAGCTCATCGGTGAAGGCCTTCAGCTGCTCGGCGCTCGGACGCTCGCCGTTGATCAGCAGGTAAGCCACTTCGACGTAGCTGGACTTTTCCGACAGCTGCTCGATGGGGTAGCCGCGATACAGCAGCACGCCCTTGTCACCGTCGATGTAGGTGATGGCGGACTTGCAGCTGGCGGTGGCGGTGAAGCCGGAGTCGTAGGTGAAGAGACCGGTTTCCTTGGTCAGCTTCGAAATATCGACGCAATCGTTGCCGAGCGTGGGTTTGATGACAGGCAGAACAACCGACTTGTCGCCGGCATTCAGCGTGACCTGATCAAGATCGGACACTGTGTGCGCTCCTCAAGGGGAAGGCGCCCACCCAAGCGCGTGGGGCAGGCACGTGAAAGTAAGTCCACAGCCTGTGCTGTGGATCACGTCATTATCGCACAGCAACATTTGCCACGCCCTAGGACGGAAGTCGTAGACGCACACCCCGCTCGCCCTTGCCGCACAAGCACCGGCAAGCGCCAGGCGGGCTGGAATGGACACTGCGTTCCGCGCGGCGGGGGAATTTATGAACCGTCGTTCATCCGCCAGCAGGCTTTCCTCCAGGCATAAAAAAACAACGGCCGCCGAGGCGACCGTTGTTTGCGTGCAGCAGCTTCGAAACGCTTATTCGGCAGCAGCAGCCGGAGCCGGCTTGCCAAAACGCTTCTGGAACTTGTCGATACGGCCGCTGGTGTCGATCACCTTGTGCTTGCCCGTGTAGAACGGGTGCGAAGCAGAGGAGATTTCGATCTTGACGAGCGGGTACTCGTTGCCGTCTTCCCACTTCACGGTTTCTTTCGTCGCCATGGTGGAACGGGTCAGGATCTTGAAATCGGAGGTAACGTCCTGAAACACGACGTCACGGTAGTTCGGATGGATATCGTCCTTCATGGGGCACACACCGTAAATAAGGTCAGGGAAACGCAAGAGCGGCATTATAGCCGGGGCCGCTCCCTAGGGCAACCCATGGCCACGTTCCGCGTGAAGATACCGCCACTGCGGCGTCAGGCGACGCCGAGCGCACTCCGGACCTGGGCTTCAAAGCGCCCCTGGTCGTAGGCCATCAGCAGCTCGGTGTTGTCCGGCTGCCCCGTCTGGCGGTTCCAGTCGACAATGGTAGCACCCCGGCTGAAGGTGCCGGCCAGTTCGATGTTCAGCGGGCGCGATTCAACCCGCAGCGCGCCTTCCGGCTGCAGCGCCCAGGCCATGGCCAGGGCGTCGGCGGCGAACCAGCGCTCGCCGCGGCTGTCTTCGGACCACAGGCGGGTCTGGCGCGAGATCAGCTCGTAGAAGCGTGCCTTGTCGCTGTCGAAGGCCAGCCACTGCTCGACATCCTTGTGCAGCAGGCCGTGGGCGACGGTGGCTTCCCAGTCGGCCACTTCGATGTGCGGGAAACCGGTGAACACCACGTGCGCCGCTTCGGGATCGAAGGCGATGTTGAACTCGGCCGCCGGAGTGATGTTGCCGTGGCAGGTGACCGCCCCGCCCATGACCAGGAAGCGCTTCACGCGCTGCGGCAGGGTCGGGTCGAGCTTGAGCGCCAGGGCCAGGTTGGTCAGCGGGCCGAGGGCGACCAGGAACAGCTCGCCGGCGTACTCATGCGACAGGCGCAGGATGGCCAGCGCGGCGTGTTCGGCTTCGGCCTGGCGCTGGGCGGCCGGCAGGTTGACGTCGCCGAAGCCGTCGGCGCCATGAACGTGGGCCGCATCCACCGACGGGTGCACCAGCGGTTCGGGGGTACCGGCGAACACCGGCACGTCTTCACGCCCGGCCACTTCACACAGTTTCAGCGCATTGCGGACCGTGTGGTCCAGGCCGACATTGCCGGCGGCAATGGTGAGGCCGACCACGTCATGGCGTTCGTCGGCAAAGGCCATCAACAGGGCCAGGGCGTCATCGACACCCGGATCGGTGTCGATCAACAGCGGAATCTTCTTGGTCATGCGTGCCGTCTTGGTAAGCGGCAAGGGACTTTCGCACCCCGGGATGACAAATACAAGGCGCGGGTCGGGGCCACTTGGGCCGGCCAACGGCCGGCGCTACGAATTGTTACGGGCCCATTGGGATCTGGATCAATCGACCGTCGGGATCATTCGATCGGTAGCGCCGGCCGTTGGCCGGCCCAGACCATGCCGACTATGCCGACGCGTATCTCACCGCGTTGCCAATCCACCGCTCGACCACCCTATCGGCCACCGTCGGCGCCTCCACCATCAACCGCTCGGCCAGCGCATGCACGCCCGGCAGCAGATCCGCGTCGCGGGCCAGGTCGGCCATGCGGAAGCCGGCCAGGCCGGTCTGGCGGGTACCCAGCAGCTCCCCCGGACCGCGCAGTTCCAGGTCCTTTTCGGCGATCACGAAGCCATCGTTGGTCTGCCGCATGGTTTCCAGGCGCTCGCGTGCCATCGCCGACAGCCGCGCCTGGTACAGCAGCACGCAGCGCGACACCGCCGAACCACGCCCGACCCGTCCGCGCAGCTGGTGCAGCTGGGCCAGGCCAAGGCGTTCGGCGTTCTCGATCACCATCAACGAGGCATTGGGCACGTCCACGCCGACTTCGATCACCGTGGTGGCCACCAGCAGGTCGATCTGCCCGGCCTTGAACGCGACCATGGTGGCCAGCTTCTCGCTGGCCTTCAGCCGGCCATGCACCAGCCCCACCCGCACGCCCGGCAGCAACGCCTGCAGCGATTCGAACGTGGCCTGCGCGGGGGTGGCATCCAGCTCGTCGTTTTCTTCGATCAGGGTGCACACCCAGTACACCTGGCGGCCTTCGCGGCAGGCCAGCGCGATGCGCTCGATCAGTTCGGGGCGGCGATCATTGTTCAATGCCACGGTCTGCACCGGGGTGCGCCCGGGCGGTAGTTCGTCGATCGCCGACACGTCCAGGTCGGCGTATTCGGACATTGCCAGCGTGCGCGGAATCGGCGTGGCGGTCATCACCAGCTGGTGCGGCACGCTGTGCCCGCCCGGTCCCTTGTCGCGCAGCGCAAGCCGCTGGTGCACGCCGAACCGGTGCTGCTCGTCGACGATGGCCAGCGCCAGGTCGTGGAACACCACCGATTCCTGCATCAGCGCATGGGTGCCCACCACCACCTGGGCCTGCCCGTTGGCGACCTGTTCGAGCACCTTCGCGCGCGCCTTGCCGGTGACCTTGCCGGCCAGCCAGGCGACCTGCACGCCCAGCGGTTCCAGCCAGCCGCGCAGGTTGGTGAGGTGCTGTTCGGCCAGCAGTTCGGTGGGGGCAGCCAGCGCGACCTGCTTGCCCTGCTCCACCGCCAGCATGGCCGCCAGCGCGGCCACCACGGTCTTGCCCGAGCCGACATCGCCCTGCACCAGCCGCAGCATCGGGCGCGGCTGGGCCAGGTCCTCGCGGATCTGGGTGAACACACGCTTCTGCGCGGCGGTCAGGGCAAAGGGCAGCTGCTTGAGCAGGGCCTTGGCCAGTCTCCCGGGGCCGGCCAGCGGTGGCGCATGGTGCGCCTGCAGGGCTATGCGCTGGCGGCGCAGGCTCAGGTGGTGGGCCAGCAGCTCTTCCAGCGCCAGCCGGCGCTGCGCGGGATGCGTGCCTGCGGCGAGCGCGGCCAGGTTGGCGTCGGGTGGCGGGCGGTGCACGGTCAGCAAGGCACTGCGCAGCGAGGGCAACGCCAGGCCATCGAGCCAGCCCGTCGGCAGCAGTTCCAGGCTGGATTCTTCGGGCAGGCGGTCCAGCGCCTGGCCGATCAGGCGGCGAAGCGTGGCCGGGCCGATGCCTTCCACCGTGGGGTAGACCGGGTCCAGGCTGTCGCCCAGCGCCGGGTCATCGGTACGGCCGAGCACCTGGTAGCTGGGGTGGACGATTTCCAGACCCAGCTGGCCCGGCTTGGGCGTGCCGAAGCAGCGCAGGCGGGTTCCCACGGAGAACTGGGCCACCTGCTGCTGGCGGAAGTGGAAGAAACGCAGCACCAGGGTGCCCTGCCCTTCGTCTTCCACGGCCACTTTCAGGGTCGGGCGGAAGCGCATGCCGCGGTCCACCGCGACCACGCGGACTTCCACCTGCGCCGGCACGCCGTTGCGCAGGTCCTGTATGCGGGTCAGAGCGGTGCGGTCTTCGTACCGCAGCGGCAGGTGCAGCCACAGGTCCTGCAGCGAGGACAGGCCGCGCGCCGCCAGCTTGGCGGCCACGGCCGGACCCACGCCGGCAAGCACCGCCAGCGAAGCTTCGCCGGACGGCGCCAGCGCCGGGGTGACCGCCGGTCTGCGTGCCACGTGGCGGTCAGTCGATGACCATCACCGCATCAACCTCGAAGTTGGCGCCCTTGGGCAGGCCGGACACTTCGATGGTGGAGCGGGCCGGGAACGGCGCCTGGAAGTAGTCCTGCATGACCGCGTTGACCTTGGCGAATTCGGCCAGGTCGGTCAGGTACAGGCCCAGGCGGACCACCTTGTCCAGCGAGCCGCCGGCGGCTTCGGCCACGGCCTTGAGGTTGTCGAAGGCGCGGCGGGCCTGCGCTTCGACATCACCGGCACCGACGATGTCGCCGGTGGCCGGGTCCAGCGGAATCTGGCCGGAGAAGTACACGGTGTTGCCGGCACGCACGGCCTGCGAATACGGACCGATCGCGGCCGGTGCGTTTTCGGTGTTGATGATCTGGCGGGACATGGGGTGCCTCGTTATGTCGAACAATGGTGGGCCATTGTATCGGTTTCGATCATTGCCTATTGCCTGCGCACCGACTGGACAACTGACAAACGCCGCAGCCGGCGCATGACTTCGGCCAGGTGGTTGCGGTCGCGGACCTGGATGTTGAAGGCCAGCACGGCGGCGTTGAAGTCGCGGTCCAGGTAGTCCACCCGCTCGATGTTGGAATGGCTCTGCGCGATCGCTGCGGCCAGCTGGGCCAGCACGCCGGTGCCGTTCTCCACTTCCACCACCAGCGCAGTGTCGTAATCGCCGGAGACGGTGGTGTCCCAGCCGATCGGCACCCAGCGCTCGGGCGACTTGCGCAGTTCGGCCAGGTTCGGACAGTCCAGGCGGTGCACCACGATGCCCTTGCCGGCGGTGTGGTAGCCCATGATCTCGTCGCCGGGAATCGGCTGGCAGCAGTTGGCGAAGCTGACCACGCCGCGTTCGCTGCCGTTGATCAGGATCTTTTCCTGCGAGTGCTTGGAATGCGCGCCGCCGCGCAGTTCGGCATAGGCCATCAGGGCCTGCGCGGCCTGGTTGGGCATCCAGTTGCCCAGCGCCACTTCGGCCAGCAGGGCCTCCAGGCGCGGGTAGCGGTGTTCGGCAAGGAACGCATCCAGGCGCCCCTTGGGCAGGCGTTCGAGCGAGCTGTCCATCGCCTCCAGCGCGCGGTCCAGCATGCGGTGGCCCAGCTGCACGGCATCTTCGTGTTCGAGCTGCTTGAGCTGGTGGCGGATCGCGGTGCGCGCCTTGGAGCTGACCACGAATTCGAGCCACTGCGGCTTGGGCGTGGCCGAGCGTGCGGTGATGACTTCCACGGTCTGCCCACTGACCAGCTTGGTGCGCAGCGGCACCAGTTTCTTGTCCACGCGCGAGGCCACCGCCATGTTGCCCACGTCGGTGTGCACCGCATAGGCGAAGTCCAGCGCGGTGGAGTTGCGCGGCAGGGCCAGGATCTTGCCCTTGGGCGTGAACAGGTAGACCTCGTCCGGGAACAGGTCGACCTTGACGTTGTCGAGGAATTCCAGCGACGAACCGGCGGCGCGCTGCGAATCGATCAGTTCCACGATCCAGGCGTGCGCACGGCTCTGCGCGCTGTTGGGGGTGTCCCCACCGAACTTGTAGGTCCAGTGCGCGGCCACGCCGCGCTCGGCGATCAGGTCCATTTCCTCGGTGCGGATCTGCACTTCGATCGGGGAGCCGTACGGGCCGAACAGCACCGTGTGCAGCGACTGGTAGCCGTTGGCCTTGGGAATGGCGATGAAATCGCGGAAGCGCCCATCCAGCGGCTTGAAGGTGGCATGCACCGATCCCAGCGCGTGGTAACAGTTGGGCACGCTGCGCACGACCAGGCGGAAGCCGAACACGTCCATGACCTGGTCGAAGGATTTGTTCTCGTCGCGCATCTTGTTGTAGATGCTCCACGGGGTCTTGATCCGGCTGACCAGGCGGTGTTCCAGCCCTTCCTTGGCCAGCCGCTGCGACAGCTGCACTTCCACCTGTGCCATTGCCTCGCGGCGTACCACCGGCTGGCTGCGGATGTGCTTTTCCAGGATCGCGTGGCGCCACGGGTACAGCGCCTTGAAGCCCAGGTTCTGCAGCTCGCTCTTGACCAGGCTCATGCCCAGCCGCTGCGCGATCGGGGCGTAGATCTCCAGGGTCTCGCGCGCGATGCGGCCGCGCGCCTCGGTGCTCTGCGCGCCCAGCGTGCGCATGTTGTGCAGGCGGTCGGCCAGCTTGATCATGATCACGCGCAGGTCGCGCGACATCGCCAGCAGCATCTTGCGGAAGCTTTCGGCGGCCGCTTCCTGGCGGTCACGGAACTTCAGCTTGTCCAGCTTGGTCACCCCATCGACCAGCTCGGCCACGGCTTCGCCGAATTCGGCGGCCAGTTCTTCGCGGGTCAGCGGGGTGTCTTCGATGGTGTCGTGCAGGATCGCGGCGATCAGCGCTTCCACGTCCAGGCCCAGCTCGGCCAGTACCTGCGCCACCGCCACCGGGTGGGTGATGTACGGCTCGCCCGATTTGCGGGTCTGCCCGGCATGCGCGGAGGCCCCTACCTCCCAGGCGCGACGCAGCAGCGGCAACTGCTCGGGCGGCAGGTAATGGGCTGCGCGTTCAAGCTGGAGGACATAGTCGGGTACGGCCGCGCCGGGAGACGTGGCGACCTTGGCAGAGGGGCCTGGGTTCATGGCTGGAAGACTATTCCAGCGACGGGATAACGGCAAACTATTGCGTTCGGGCAATCGTCAAATGCGTCACCACCAACGGGGTGACCTGCCGCTCAAAAGCAGACAGCCCGCACATGGCGGGCTGTCTGTTGCAACAACGGATGATCGGATGGGATCAGTCGTCGTTCTTGGACATGTCTTCGTCGGCGACGACTTCGGCAGCGGCCCATTCCAGTGCTTCACGCTCGGCACGCTCGCGCTCGGCCTTCTCGACTTCGTCGATCAGGGCGTTGTCGATCTTGCGGGCGGCAATTTCGCGCAGCGCCAGCACGGTCGGCTTGTCTTCGGTTTCGCTGTTGTCCAGGGTGGCCTGGACACCGTTGGCCAGCTGACGGGCGCGCTTGGACGCCATCATGACCAGCTCGAAACGGTTATCGACGACTTCCAGGCAATCTTCTACGGTGATGCGGGCCATGCGGGCTCCCGGCAGCCGGCAGGGGCTGCTCATCGAATGAGGGAAAGGGGACGGATTGTACCGGCCAGGGCTGGACAAAATCAAGCCGACCGGCTACCCGCCCCTTGTGAATCAGTCAGTTGCCGTTGCGTCCTGGGTCAGCAGGGCCTGGATCAGGCCCGCGTGGCGGACCTTCTGGGCCTCCCGGCGCAGGCGACTGGCGGTGAAGATGGCGCACAGCTCGTCCACGGCGGTCTCGAACACTTCGTTGACGATGACGTAGTCGAAGTCGTTGAAATGCAGCATTTCCTCGCGGGCGGCGGCCAGGCGCTGGGCGATCACCGCCTCGCTGTCCTGCCCGCGCTTGCGCATGCGGTCCTGCAGGGCCTGCTTCGACGGCGGCAGGATGAACACCGTGACCGTGCCGGGGACCAGCTGGCGGACCTGCTGGGCGCCCTGCCAGTCGATCTCCAGCAGCACGTCCTGGCCGGCCGACAACTGCGGCTCGACCGACTGGCGGGCGGTGCCCTTCCAGTCCCCATGCACCCAGGCGTGTTCGAAGAAGTCGCCGGCGGCGATCATCCGCTCGAACTCGGGCGCACTGACAAAGTGATAGTGCTCGCCGTTCACTTCGCCCGGGCGCATCGCGCGCGAGGTGAACGAGATCGACAGGGCGATCTGCGGGTCGCGGGCCAGGGTCGCATTGACGATGCTGCTCTTGCCGGCCCCGGACGGGGCGGCCACGATGTACAGCGTGCCGCGGGCCGGTTCCGGGCTCTGGAGGGGCTGGCTGCTCATTCGATGTTCTGCACCTGTTCGCGGATCTGGTCGATCAGCACCTTCAGCTCGACGGCGGCATTGGAGGTGCGGCTGTCCACCGACTTGGAGCCCAGCGTGTTGGCTTCGCGGTTGAACTCCTGCAGCAGGAAGTCCAGGCGGCGGCCGACCGGCTCGCGCTGCGTGAGCACGCGGCGGATTTCCACGATGTGGCTGCGCAGGCGGTCCAGCTCCTCGTCCACGTCCAGCTTCTGCAGCCACAGCACCAGTTCCTGCTCGGCGCGGCCGGGATCGACCGGGTGCGGCAGGTCGGCCAGCCGGGCCGACAGCTTGGCGCGCTGGCCATCGCGGATCAGCGGAATCAGGGTGGTGACCTCGGCGGCGATGCGCTCCACGCCATCGACGCGCTCCTGAATCGCCGTGGCCAGCTTGTCGCCCTCGCGCTCACGCGCGGCGACGAAACCGTCCAGGCTCTCTTCCAGCAGGGCCAGGGCCTCGGCCTGAAGGGCGGCGGCATCAACTGCCTCGCCCTGCATCACGCCTGGCACCTGCAGCAGCTCGGTGAAGCTCACCTGCAGGCTGGGGAAGCCCGGCGCCAGCCGGCTGGCCAGCTCGCCGAGCTGGGCCAGCAGCGCGTCGTTGACCACCAATGCCCCGGTGACCTCCGGCGCGCGCAGGCGCATGACCAGATCGATCTTGCCGCGGCTGCAGCGGTTGGCGACACGCTCCCGCAGTTGCGGTTCAAGCGCACGCAGCTCCTCGGGCAGGCGCACGCCCACCTCCAGGAACCGGTGGTTGACCGAGCGCAGCTCACAGGCCAGCGTGCCCCAGGGCGTGGCGCGCTCGCCGCCGGCATAGGCGGTCATGCTTCGAATCATGCGGGTTTCCGGTGCTCTCAAAGTGCAAATGGTACCCTAGCGGTTCCTTTGGAGCCTCCTCGCCTGCCGGTCCCCGGTCCGGGCGCGGTCCCGCATCCCTCGTCTTACCGGAAGCCATCCATGTCCGATCCCCGTCCCAGCGGCCGCCAGGCCGAGCAGTTGCGCGAAGTGCGCATCGAACGCGCCTTCACCCGCCATGCCGAAGGCTCGGTGCTGGTCAGCTTCGGTGAAACCCGCGTGCTGTGCACCGCCAGCGTGGAAAACCGCGTACCGGGCTTCCTGCGCGGCAAGGGCGAAGGCTGGGTCACGGCCGAATACGGCATGCTGCCGCGCTCCACCCACACCCGCAACGACCGCGAAGCGGCGCGCGGCAAGCAGGGCGGCCGCACCCTGGAAATCCAGCGCCTGATCGGCCGCACCCTGCGCGCCTGCATTGATCGGAGCGCACTGGGCGAACGCACCATCACCCTCGACTGCGACGTGCTGCAGGCCGATGGCGGCACCCGCACCGCCGCCATCACCGGTGCCTACGTGGCGCTGGTGGATGCGGTGAACTTCCTGATCAAGCGCGGCGACATCAAGCGCAACCCGATCTTCGGCGCCGTGGCCGCGGTGTCGGTCGGCATCTACCGCGGCACCCCGGTGCTGGACCTGGACTACGCCGAAGACAGCGACTGCGACACCGACATGAACGTGGTGATGAACGACGGCGGCGGCTTCATCGAGCTGCAGGGCACCGCCGAAGGCCACGCGTTCCGCCGCGATGAGCTGGACGCGCTGCTGGCGCTGGCCGAAAAGGGCATCACCGACCTGTTCGCGGCCCAGCAGGCCGCACTGGCGCAGCCGTGAGCCGGCGCCTCGCCCTGGTCACCCTGGTGGTGGCCGATTACGACGAGGCGATCGCCTGGTACACGGGCAAGCTCGGCTTCCATCTGATCGATGACATCGACCAGGGCAGCAAGCGCTGGGTGGTGGTCGGTCCTACCGACGGCAGCGCGGCGGCGCTGCTGCTGGCACGCGCCAGCAATGAAGAGCAGCAGAGCCGCGTCGGCAACCAGACCGGTGGCCGGGTCGGTTTCTTCCTCAACACCGACGATTTTTACCGCGACCATGCCGCGATGACCGCGCGCGGCGTGGAATTCCTCGAAGCCCCGCGCGAGGAGCCCTACGCCACGGTTGCGGTGTTCCGCGACCTGTACGGCAACACGTGGGACCTGCTGGAGCCCAAGCAATGAAACTGGTACTGGCCAGCGGCAACGCCGGCAAGCTGAAGGAACTGCAGGCCATGCTGGCCGGCCTGCCGCTGGAAATCGTGGCGCAGGGCGCGCTGGGCGTGAGCGATGTGCCGGAAACCGGCCTGACCTTCGTCGAGAACGCATTGATCAAGGCCCGCCATGCCTGCGCCAGCACCGGCCTGCCGGCGCTGGCCGACGATTCGGGCCTGATCGTGGATGCGCTGGACGGCGCGCCCGGTCTGTACAGCGCGCGTTATGCCGGCAGCCCGACCGATGACGCGGCCAACAACGCCAAGCTGCTGGACGCCATGCGCGATGTACCGGCCGAGCGCCGCACCGCGCGCTTCTACGCGGTGATCGTGCTGCTGCGCCACGCCAACGACCCGCAGCCGCTGATCTGCGAAGGCAGCTGGGAAGGCGAGATCCTGGACGAACTGCGCGGCAGCCACGGCTTCGGCTACAACCCGCTGTTCCTGGACACGGTGCTGGGCCAGACCGCCGCGGAAATGGCACCGGATGTAAAGAACGCGATGAGCCACCGCGGCAAGGCGCTGCAGGTGTTGAAGCAGAAGCTGTCGGCGTTGATCTGAATCGATTGTTGATGATTTCCCGAGGGCCGGCCAACGGCCGGCGCTACCGATGAGCACGATGTCCGACACCGATTGCCACCACCTTCCGGGCGAAAGCTGCGACCACGACCACGCGGTCTCGCTGGTACCGCCGCCGCTGTCGCTGTACGTGCACCTGCCGTGGTGCGTGCGCAAGTGCCCGTATTGCGATTTCAACTCGCACCAGGCCAAGGGCGAACTGCCGTTCGAGTCCTACATCGACGCGCTGATCCGCGACCTCGACCAGGACCTGCCGCTGGTCTGGGGTCGGGTGGTGAACAGCGTGTTCTTCGGCGGCGGCACGCCCAGCCTGTTCCCGCCGGAGGCGATCGACCGCTTCCTGCAGGCAGCTTCGGCACGGCTGCGCTTCGCCCCGAACCTGGAGGTGACCCTGGAAACCAACCCGGGCACGGCCGAGCACGGGCGCTTCGACCGCTACCGCGCGGCCGGGGTGAACCGGATCAGCTTCGGCATCCAGACCTTCAACGATGGGGCGCTGCAGCGGCTGGGCCGCATCCATGACAGCGGTGAAGCCGAGCGCGCGGTGAAGCTGGCCCAGGATGCCGGCTACGACAACTTCAACATCGACCTGATGTACGCGCTGCCGCAGCAGACCCTGGCCCAGGCCGAGCACGACCTGGAACGTGCGTTCGCGCTGCAGCCCACCCACCTGTCGCACTACCAGCTCACCCTGGAGCCGAACACCGTGTTCTTCGCACGGCCGCCGCAGGGCATTCCCGACGATGATTCGGCCTGGGACATGCAGGAACACTGCCAGCGCCTGCTGGCCGAGGCCGGCTATGCGCAGTACGAAGTGAGCGCCTACGCGCGCCCCGGGCGGCAGAGCCAGCACAACCTGAACTACTGGCGCTTCGGCGATTACCTGGGCATCGGTGCCGGCGCCCACGGCAAGATCAGCTCCGGCGCCGGGCAGCACGTGCTGCGCCGCTGGAAGCACAAGCACCCGCAGACGTTCATGGACACTGCCGGCACGGCCGCGTCGATCGGCGGCGACGAGGTGATCGGCGCCGACCGCCTGCCGTTCGAGTACATGCTCAACCTGCTGCGCCTGCACGAGGGCTTCCGGTTCAAGGACTTCGAGTCGCGCACCGGGTTGGACCGGGCGAGCATCGCCGCGCCGCTGCAGACCGCCCTCGCCAGGGGATGGATGACGGTGCAGGGCGACCAGGTGCAGCCGACCGAGCTGGGCCGGCGTTTCACCAACGACGTGGTGGAGTTGTTCCTGGGCTGAGGTTGTCGGGAGATCCCTTCTGGCGGGGACCCCGGGAAAACGTTAGATTCTGTGCTCTCAGGGGAGCCGGAACCTACAACGGATGTCTGCGTCCGCACCTTCATCGTCATCCGATCCGATCCGGTTCGCCGGGGTCGATGCACCGCCGCGCGTGCGCCGCCTGCTGGCGGCGCTGCACGCGCTGGCCGTGCAGACCCTGAGCACCCCGCTCAAGCTGACCATCGTGGAGCTGGAGCGCGAGCTGTTCCGCGATGCCGAACGCGCCCGCAACAGCCAGATCCAGGCCGACATCTACGCCCAGGCCCGGCGCCTGCACGACGTCAACGCGCAGTTTGCGCCGCGCTTCCTGGACGCCCTGGCCACGGCCCTGGCCAACCTGCGCGAACCGCGGGTGCGGCACGTGCCGGCCCCCAGCGCGCCGGTGGCGGCCACCACGCTGACCCTGGTCACCGACACTGATATCGACCGCGACATCGTGCTGGCCGACATCACCCGGCGCGAGGCGCAGCGCTCGGCCAGTGCGCTGCAGCTGCTCGGGCAGCGCTTCGGCGTGCTCGCTGCCGGCCCCGCGTTCGACGCCGAGGACCTGCCGTTCGGGCCCTACGTGCTGTGCCGGATCACCCGTGAGCTGGGCGAGGAATTCGCGCTGGGCCTGGAAACCCAGCTGGCGCTGTTCCGCGTGTTCGACCGCCAGCTGCTGGAACGCCTGGGCGAGCTGCTGGAACGCGCCAACGTGCTGCTGACCCATGAGGGCGTGCTGCCAGGGCTGGTCTACACCCCGTATCTGGCGCGCTCGGCCACCACGCGGCGGATCGTCACCGGCCCCGAGCGCGGCGCCGGCACCGCGCCGGCGCGCGAACCCGGCGGGGCGGGCGGACGCCCGCTCACCGGCTGGAGCGGCTCGGCCGCCAGCGGCAACTGGGCGGCGATGACCAGCGAGGTGATCGGCCAGATGGCGCCGCCGGCGCCGGCCGTGGCCGCTGCAGCGCCCGCGGATGTCGCCCCGGTGGACATGAACGCCCCGGCGTTGTCCGCCCTGCACCACCTGCTGGACGCCGCCCGGCATACCCAGGGCCCGGCGGGTCTCGGCCATGGCATTCCAGTAACGCCGGGCCAGCCCGGTACCGCCGCCGGCCCTGACACCGGTGGCGTGGAGGGAGCACAAGCCGCAACCGGGGCGTCGCCCCATCCGGAGGCCGCGGGGGCAGGTGATCGGCCGGAACCGGTCGCGATCTCGAGCGGCAACCTCCACGCCACATTGGCCAAGCTGCAGGCGCAGTCGGCCGGCGTGCGCCGCACCATGGCCGACCTGCACAACGCCCTGCTCGCCCAGATGCGCGCCGACCACGGCCCGCAGGCCGCGCTGACGGTCAAGGACACCGACACCTTCGACCTGCTGGACATGCTGTACGGGCAGATCCACCGCGAGGTCCGCCCCGACGCGGCCGCCGTGGACCTGCTCACCCGCCTGCAGGTGCCGGTGGCGCGCGCGGCACTGTCCGACCCGGCCTTCTTCGTGCGCGACCAGCACCCGGCCCGCGAGCTGCTCAACGCGGTGGCCGAAGCCGGCGCCAATTGGCTGGGCGAGGAGGATGTCGACCCGCAGCTGGTGCAGAAGCTGGACCGCGCCGTCGACAAGGTGGTCACCGACTACGAGGGTGATTCGGCGGTCTTCGAAGCGGCCAACGACGAGATCCAGCAGCACTTCCGGGCCCTGGCGCACAAGGCCGAGCTGGCCGAGCGCCGCCACGTGGAAGCGGCGCGCGGCAAGGAACGGCTGGAATCGGCCAAGCAGCAGGCCGGCGCCAGCATCGAACAGCTGTGCGCGCAGACCGCGCCGCCGCGGTTCGTGCAGTCGCTGCTGAAGCAGGCCTGGTCGGACGTGCTGACCCTGACCCTGCTGCGCAGCGGCGAAGGCTCCGAGCAATGGCAGGCGCGCGAGCAGGAAACCGCACGCATCGCCGAGGTCACCTGCCAACCACCCGGCAGCGCCGGGAGTGATACCCAGCTCGGCGAGCAGGTCGAAGCGGCACTGCTGCAGGTCGGCTACCACCAGGACGAAGCGGCGGCGATCGCGCGACGGCTGTCCACCCCGGGCGGTGAAGACGACAGCAGCTCACGCACCGAACTGACCGCGCGCATCCGTGCGCGCACCCGGCTGGGGGAGCAGGCCGAAGGCACCGAAGCCCGGCGCGAGGCGCCGCTGGCGCGCAGCCCTGCCGAGGAAGACTGTTACCGCCAGCTGCGCACGCTGCCGTTCGGCACCTGGTTCGAATTCACCACCAACCAGCAGGGCGACATGCGCCGCCAGCGGCTGTCCTGGTACAGCCTGATCACCGACAACGCGCTGTTCGTCAATCCGCGCGGGCAGAAGGTGGCCGAGCATTCGCTGGACAGCCTGGCCCGGCTGATGGTGCACGGGCAGGCGCGCCTGGTCAGCGAGGGCAAGAGCCGCCTGATCGACCGCGCCTGGCAGGCCACGCTGCGCACCCTGCGCTCGCTGGCCGGCACCCCGGCCACTGCAGAGACTGACGAATGAACGACGACACCCGCCGCGCGCCCCGCCGCCAGGTGGCCGAGCAGGTGCCGGTGACCGACACGATGGCCGAGGCGGTGATCGGCCGGCTGGGCAATGTGTCCGAAACCGGCATGCTGATGATCTGTTCGGTGCCATTGACGCCGGACGGCAACTACCAGTTCCGCTTCGCCATCCAGGGGCCGAACGGCCAACCGGTGCAGGTGGACGTGGGGGCGCACCTGCTGTGGATCGAACAGAGCAATGCGCCGGGCCAGTCCTGGGCGGGCTTCCGCTTCCTCACGCTGAGCCGCGAGCACCGCGACCAGCTGCGCGCCTGGATCGCCGAGGAATCTTCGGCGGTGTGAGTGCCGGTTCCGGCACAGCGCGCACGGGCTGATTGCGGCAGAATCAGGGGCTGCATTCCGCACTGCCCTGTGAGCTTCCGCGATGAACCAGCCCGACCTCGCCGCCCTGTATTCCCATCATGTCCGCGTGCTGTGCCAACGCGCCGACGAGGCGCTGGCGCGCGGCGGCTTCGACCACCTGGTGATTCCCAGCGGCACGCTGCACTACCAGGCCTTCGATGACCGCGATTACCCGTACGCGGTGAACCCGAACTTCAAGGCCTGGCTGCCGCTGACCAAGGTGCCCAACAGCTGGGTGGTGTACACCCCGGGCCAGCGCCCGAAGGTGATCTTCCACCAGCCGTTCGATTACTGGCACGTGGTGCCCGATGCGCCGAACGGCTGGTGGGTGGACCATTTCGACATCGAGATCATCCGCACGCCGGACCAGGCGCTGGCGCTGCTGCCACGCGATGCGGCGCGCTGCGCGATCCTGGGCGAGCCGCAGAGCGCGCTGGGCGCGTTCACCCCGAACAACCCCGAGCCGGTGATCCACTATCTGGACTGGCACCGGGCGTACAAGACGGCGTATGAAATCGCGCTGATGCGCCAGGCCCAGCAGCTGGGCGTGCGCGGCCACCGCGCGGCCGAGGCGGCGTTCCGCGCCGGTGCCAGCGAGTTCGAGATTCACATGGCTTACTGCCGCGCGGTCGGTCAGGATGCGAACGAACTGCCCTACGGCAACATCATCGGACTGAACGAACATGCTGCGGTGCTTCATTACACCGACCTGGGCCGCAGCGCGCCGCAGCCGCTGCGCAGCTTCCTGATCGACGCCGGCGCCAGCGCGTACGGCTACGCCAGCGATATCACGCGCACGTATGCGGCCGCTGGCCACGACGAGTTTCAGGCGATGATCGATGCGGTCGATGCCGCCCAGCAGAAAATGGGTGCCGGCGTGCGGGCGGGCGTGGATTACAAGCAGCTGCACATCGATGCGCATCTGTCGCTGATGGGCATCCTGAAGGACTTCGGGGTGCTGAAGGTCTCGCCGGAAGCGGCCCTGGCCACCGGCGTCAGCGCGGCCTTCTTCCCGCACGGCCTGGGCCACCTGATCGGCCTGCAGGTCCACGACGTGGCCGGCTTCGCGGCAAGCGACCGCGGCGGCCGCGTCGAGCGCCCGGAAGGCCACCCGTACCTGCGCCTGACCCGCGCATTGGAACCGGGCATGGTGGTCACCATCGAACCGGGCGTGTACTTCATCGACATGCTGCTGGACGAGGTGAAGCAGCGCGGCCACGGCGACAGCATTGACTGGGCTCGCGTGGACTTCTTCCGGCCTTACGGTGGCATCCGCATTGAAGACGAAGTGCTGTGCACCGACGGCGATGCGGACAACCTGACCCGGCCGGAGTTTGCCAAGGCGTAACGTTGATCGACGCTTGCCCATGCAGCCGGGCTGTTGCCCGGCTGCTTCATGCATTTTGGCGAACAGCCGGTGCGCATCGCGTGGCCTGAGCTGGGCCGGCGGGTGCGGGTTTGCGGGACACGCCGTGAACCCATCCATGGGGGCTTGTAGAAAACATCCATGTTTTCTACAGTCCCGCAAACCCGCCCCCGCCGACCCTCGACGGTGTGTTGGGGACCACGGGAAGATCAACGGCAGTGCCGATCGTTTTCATGCGTCAACGGACGAGGTGGTGTTCCGTGCCGTCGTTTGGGAACCGACGCTACCGCCCCCAGCTCCATTCGGCTTACCCGCCGCATAACCGGCCTCAACCCCATTCGCGCACCCGCCGCGTAGGGACACGCCATGCGTGGCTGCTTTTTGCATCCGCACGCGATCAACCATCAGGGGAGGCCGGCGGGCAGCCCCTGTAGGGACTGTCAAAAACATGGATGTTTTTGCCAAGCCCCCATGGGTGAAGGCGCACTGCTTGCGAGGCACTGCCTCGCGTGCGACTGAACGCACAGCCGCTGGCGGCTGGGCCGGGGCCCGGAGGGCGGTTTACGGCGTGTCCCGTAAGGGGCTGCCCGTCGGCCTCCCCGGCACGTAGCAACCGAAACGCTGCTCTAAGCGCAAACCCTGCAGTCAGCGACTAGAAGCCATCTCCGCTTCAATCTCATCAGCACTTCGCGCCAACCCAGCTGTCAGCACGTGATGCCCGCTGTCGGTGATCACTACGTCATCCTCGGTGCGAATGCCGATGCCGCGCCAGCGCGCTTCCACGCTGCGGTCGTCGGCGCTGATGTACAGGCCCGGCTCGATGGTGAACACCATGCCCGGTTCCAGCAGCCGCGAATCGCCCGCGAGGCGGTAGTCGCCCACGTCGTGCACGTCCAGGCCCAGCCAGTGCCCGGTCTTGTGCCGGTAGAAACGCTGGTAATGGCCGTCGGCGATGTTTTCTTCCAGCGTGCCGGTGAGCAGGCCCAGCCGCAGCAGGCCTTCGGTGAGCGTCTGTACCGCCGCCAGGTGGCCCGCCTCGTAGGGCACGCCCGGCTTGGCCTGCGCGAGTGCTGCCGCCTGCGCCGCACCGACCAGATCGTGCAGCGCGCGCTGTTCGGCCGTGAAGCGACCATTTACGGGGAACGTTCGCGTGATGTCGCTGGCGTAGCCGCGGTACTCGGCGCCCGCATCGATCAGCACCAGCTCGCCATCGCGACTGCGCGCGTTGTTGGCGCGGTAATGCAGGATGCAACCGTTGGCGCCGGTACCCACGATGCTGCCGTAGGCCGCCCACGCATCGTTGGCGCGGAACTCGCGCTCCAGGTCCGCCTGCAGCTCGTACTCGTGGATGCCCGGCCGCGCCGCGCGCATCGCCACCCGGTGCGCCTGCACCGTGATATCGGCCGCGCGCTGCATCAGGGCGATTTCCGCGCTCGACTTGAACAACCGCTGCTCGTGCAACAGGTGGCCCAGCTCCAGGAATTCATGCGGCGGCTGCGCGCCATGCCGCACCTGCGAACGCACCCGGTTGACCCAGCCGATCAGCTTCAGGTCGAACTCGGCGTCGCGCCCGAAGTGGTAGTACACCCGCGAGCGCCCTTCCAGCAGGCCCGGCAGGATGTCGTCCAGATCGTCGATCGGGTACGCATCGTCCATGCCGTACTGCGCCACCGCGCCTTCCTGACCGGCGCGTGCGCCGTCCCAGGCTTCGCGGTCGGCGTCGCGCTCGCGGCAGAACAGGATCACTTCGCCGTGGCGGCGGCCAGGAATCAGCACCAGCACCGCATCCGGCTCCGGGAAGCCGCTCAGGTACCAGAAGTCCGAATCCTGCCGGAACGGATAGTGCGTATCCAGGCTGCGCACCCGCTCCGACGCGGCCGGCAGCACCAGGATGGCATCATCGCCCGCCATTTCCATCAGCGCCTGGCGGCGCCCCGCGTATTCGGCCGCGGTGATGCCGGTCAACTCGCGGATATCCATCTCAGTTCAGGCGCTGCCGGTGGCGCACGGCCATCACGCAGTCACCGTGCAGGATCAGCACCGCCACGCGGATGAATTCTTCGATTTCGGCGAGCGCGTCCTCGTCGTCATCGTTGCCGCTTTCAAAATCCTCGCTCGAGGCCTGGGCCAGCTTGGCCAGGTCGTTGAGCGCCTCTTCGCCTTCTTCGGACAGGGTGGGACGCTGCTGGCCCGCACCCAGGCCGAAGCCGCCCAGGAACGCACGCGCCCAGGTGAACAGCGCATCGGCCTGCGCGGCGGTGTCATCGCTGTCGCTGAGCAGCAGCTCGAAGGCGAAATCCCGGTCCTCCAGCTGCGCCACGCTGGCGCCCAGCAGCCGGTCCAGCGCATCGCCTGCGGTCGGGGTCGGCAGGTTGTCGTCGGCCAGCACACGGGCCGGCCATTCGGGCACCGGCGCGCCGCCGGCCGCCAGCCAGCCGCACAGGCCTCCGTGGAGCTCCGCGGCAGTAGCGCCCAGGCCGGCCGCCTGGCTGGCCTGGTTTACGTCGTTGACACTCGGAAGTTCGGTCATCTTGGGGCTCGATCTGATGGGTCGGCGGCGCCGCCGGCAACCCTGGGTTGGCAGCGCCACAGTGTATCAATCCGCCCCTTGTCATTATTAGCTTGACCGCCTCCACCCGGCTTGCCTATCGTGCCGGACATGGAACCCGCCGATGCCATCGCCCAATTGCAGGCCTTTGCCGCCCGGGTGGAGGCGTTGCTGGACCGCAACCAGCGCCTGGCCGAGGAAAACCGCAGCCTGCGCCACCAGCAGGAACAGCTGGTCAACGAGCGCTCGCAGCTGCTGGCCAAGAACGAGCAGGCGCGCTCGCGGGTGGAAGCGATGATCACCCGGCTCAAAAGCCTGGAGCAGCACACATGAGCCAGACCGAACCGGTCAGTGTCCGCATCCTGGACCGCGAATACACCGTGGGCGTGGGCGCCGAAGAGCGCGAAAGCCTCACCGCCGCCGCGCGCCTGCTGGACGCCAAGATGCGCGAGATCCGCGGCAGCAACCGCATGGCCGCCGTGGACCGCGTCGCGGTGCTGGCCGCGCTGAACCTGGCGCATGAACTGCAGCAGCTGCGCGACGACCATGCGCGCCAAGGGGTCGCCCTGCAGCAGACGCTGGCCGATCTGAACAGGCGGCTGGACCGGGCCCTCGACGCGGGCTGAACTGCACGCGTTTTTCATTGTTCTGAATTGGCACGTAATTGGACCGACGAACGGGGTATCCGATCCGGTCCGGTTGGCTATAATGGCCATGCGTTCTCTGCTGTGAACGACGGCGTGTGCAAACATTCGCCTTGTCCCTTAATTACGACCACGGGTGCGCGACGTCGCCGGGAGTGCAGGTCCGCCTTGTAGCGGGAAGCCCAATGGAGGCCCAGCGTACCCACTTGAACCCCGGGTTCAAGGTCGTTTCGCACGCATCGTCACCGCGGAGAATGCAGTATTCCTGCAAGAGCGACGTTCCACTGGAACGTCGCTCTTGTTTTATCCGGCCCCAACGGACCCAGGCATGACCGACCCGCGCTCCGCACTGCGCCAGCAGCTGCGCCAACGCCGCCGAGACATTCCCGCCGCGCAGCGGCTGGCCGCTGCCGAACTGCTTGCCGATGCCCTGCTTGCATTGCCCTTCGCGCCCACCCACGGCTTCGTGGCAGGGTACTGGGCACTGGATGGCGAAATCGCGCTGCACCGCTGGCAGATGCGCCTGCCCGACACCGCCGTCTACTGCCTGCCCGTGCTGGCCGGCGACACGCTGCGCTTCGCGCCGTGGCGCCCGGGCCAGCCGCTGACCAGCAACCGCTTCGGCATTCCAGAACCCGACATCGCCGCAGGCGACACCCTCGCGCCGGACCAGATGACGCTGGTGGTAGCTCCGCTGGTGGGCTTCGACGCGCAGTGCCGGCGGCTGGGCATGGGAGGCGGCTGGTATGATCGCAGCTTCGCATTCCGCAACCAGCGCCCGGCCCCGCCGTGGCTGGCCGGCGTCGGTTTTTCGGTCCAGCAGGTCGATGAGCTGCCCGTGCAGCCGTGGGACGTCGGCGTGGATGCGATCTGTACCGACACCACCACGTACCTTCCCCGATAGAACGACGCATGACCGCACGCAAGCGCTACTGGCTGATGAAGTCCGAACCGGACGCCTTTTCCATCGATGACCTCAAGCGCGTGGGCCAGGAACCCTGGAACGGCGTGCGCAACTACCAGGCGCGCAACTTCATGCGCGATGGCATGAAGGTCGGCGACGGCATCCTGTTCTACCACTCCAACACCAAGGTGCCGGGCATCGTGGGAATCGCCACGGTCGCCACCGAGGCGTATCCGGACGACACCCAGTTCGATCCGAAATCGGACTATTACGATCCCAAGGCCACCCGCGAAACGCCACGCTGGCTGCTGGTGGACGTGGCCTTCGAGCGCAAGCTGCGCGACACCATTTCGCTGGACGAGATCAAGCTGCATGCCGACGCGCTGGGCGAAGGGTTTCCCCTGATCGCGCGCGGCAACCGCCTGTCGATCCTGCCGGTGACCGCCGCGCAGTGGAAGCTGCTGCTGTCGCTCGAAAAACACTGACCTTTTCCTTCACGAGTTTCCCGCCATGTCCGAAGCCAAACGCCTCGCCGCAGAAAAAGCCCTCGAATACGTCGAAGACGGCATGATCGTCGGGGTCGGCACCGGCTCCACCGTTGCCTACTTCATCGACGGCCTGGCCCGCATCCAGCACCGCATCAAGGGCACCGTGTCCAGCTCCGAGCAGAGCACCGCGCGCCTGAAGCAGCACGGCATCGAGGTGCTGGAACTCAACCACACCGGCGGCCTGTCGCTGTACGTGGACGGCGCCGACGAGTGCGACGGCAACAAGTGCCTGATCAAGGGCGGTGGCGCCGCGCTGACCCGCGAAAAGATCATCGCCGAGGCCAGCGAGCGCTTCGTGTGCATCATCGACCCGAGCAAGCAGGTGCCGGTGCTGGGCAGATTCCCGCTGCCGGTGGAAGTGATCCCGATGGCGCGCAGCCTGATCGCCCGCCGCATCATGGACATGACCGGCGGCCAGCCCGCCTGGCGCGAAGGCGTGGTGACCGACAATGGCAACCAGATCCTGGACATCCACCACCTGCAGATCACCGACCCGGTGGGGCTGGAGCGCGAGCTGAACCAGCTGCCGGGCGTGGTTGCCGTGGGCCTGTTCGCGCGCCGCCCGGCCGATGTGGTGATTGTTGGCGGTGAACCGCCGATGGTGTTCTGATATCCACCGTCGGCACGCCCGTGCCGGCTCTTCTGCGAGGACCGCCCATGCCCTTCATGCGCCTGCTGCTGCCGCTGCTGTTGCTGCTCACGTTGTCCGGCTGTGCCAGCGCCGGTGCCAGCCATTGGGTGGAACTGGGCGGGGCCCGCTACCAGGTGGAACTGGCCACCAACGATGAAAGCCGCACGCGCGGCCTGATGTTCCGCGACGAGATGCCGGCCGACCACGGCATGCTGTTCGTGCACGACCGCCAGGAGCTGCAGGCGTACTGGATGAAGAACACCAAGATCGCGCTGGACATCCTGTATTTCGATGATCAGCGCCGCCTGGTGAGCCAGCAGCGCGATGTGCCGCCGTGTTCGGCCGGCGACCGCTGCCCGCCCTATCCCAGCAGCGGCCCGGCCCGTTACGTGCTGGAACTCAACGCCGGCCAGGCCGAGAAGCTGGGCCTGCAGGATGGCGCGGTGCTGACCTTCGGCCCGGGTATCGCCGACAAGCCCTGAACCGGGCTGGCGGGCACGCCCCGCCAGTCCCGGAGTTTTCACGCGATCCCGCTTGAATCGGGCCGCGTTTGTCGCCAGTCTGTGTCCATGCAGGCGCCAATGACATTGCCGGCGTGGGACTCCCTGGCCGAACTGGACGACGAGGCGCTGCCGCTGTTGCCCACGGCGCTGCTGATCGCCCGCGACGAATACCCCGACCTGGACCCGCAGGTCTATGACGCGCTGGTGCAGAGCCACGCCGACCACCTGCGCACCGAGGTGGACACGATCGAGCATTGGCCGCTCAAGATCGCGGCGGTCAATCGCCACCTGTTCGATGAACTCGGCTATGGCGGCGACCATGGCGAGTATTACGACCCCCGTAACAGCTACCTCAACCAGGTGTTCGAACGCCGGCTGGGCAACCCGATCTCCCTGGCCATGGTGCAGATGGAAGTGGCCCGGCGGCTGGGCATTCCGCTGGACGGCGTGTCCTTCCCCGGCCATTTCCTGGTGCGGCTGCCGGTGGACGACGGCATGCTGGTGATGGACCCGTTCAACGGCGGGCGGCCGCTCGACGTGGAGGAGCTGCGCGAACGCGCGCGCTCGCACCTGGGCGGCGAAGTACCCGATGACAGCGTGCTGGCGCAGATCCTGGATGCGGCCCCGGCGCGGGCGATCCTGATGCGGATGCTGCGCAACCTGCACGGCGTATATGTGGAGCGCAGCGAGTGGGACCGCGCCGCGCGCAGTGCCGACCGCCTGCTGAAGCTCGCCCCGGAACAGGACGATGCCCTGCGTGACCGCGGCCTGGCCTACCTGCAGCTGGATTACCAGGCCGGCGCGCGCCAGGACCTGGCGCTGTACCTGCAGCGCAACGGCCAGGCCAATGATGCGCAGTGGGTGCGCGAGAAGCTGGTGGAGATGGGGGGGCGCGTACCGCGCCTGCATTGAACATGGGACGCCCGCCGGGTAGAGCCGACTGACAGTCGGCTCTACCCGCTAACGCTACCGGTCAATCGATCTCGACCATTTCGAAATCGTCCTTGGTCACGCCGCAATCGGGGCACGTCCAGGTATCGGGCACGTCTTCCCAGGCGGTACCCGGGGCGATGCCCTCTTCGGGCAGGCCATCGACTTCCCTGTAGATGAAGCCGCAGACAACGCACATCCAGGTGCGGAAGGTGGTGGCGGTGGCGTCGGTCATCGGATAATCAGGCGTTGGGCAGTACGGTCATAGGCCATTGTCCCACTCCCACCGTTCTACCGGTAGCCATCGATGACGCTCCCTGCTTCCCCGCCCGCGCCCGCGCGCGGCGTGTACCTGATCACCCCCGACGAGGCCGATACCGCCCGTCTGCTGGCCCGCGTGGCCCCGCTGCTGGCCGCCGGCCCGACCTGGCTGCAGTACCGCAACAAGACCGCCAGCGACGCGCTGCGCCGCGAGCAGGCGCTTGCCCTGCAGGACCTGTGCGCCGCGCACGGCGTGCCGCTGATCATCAACGACGACCCGGCCCTGGCCCTGGAGGTCGGCGCGGCCGGCGTGCACCTGGGCGGCACCGATGGCGACATCGGCGCCGCGCGCGCCCTGCTCGGCCCGGCCGCCATCATCGGCGCCTCCTGCTATGACCAGCTGGCCAACGCCGAACGGGCGCTGGCCGCCGGGGCCAGCTACGTGGCCTTTGGCGCCTTCTTCCCGACCACCACCAAGGTCACCAGCAGCCGCGCCCACCCGGACCTGCTGCGGCAAAGCGCCGCACTCGGGGTGCCGCGGGTGGCGATCGGGGGGCTGACGCCGGACAATGTGGGCCCGATCATCGCCGCCGGCGCCGATCTGGTGGCCGTGGTCAGCAGCGTCTTCGCCGCCAACGACCCGGTGGCCACCCTGCACGCCTACCTTGCTTGTTTCCAGGACCCTTCCGCATGAAGCACGACCAGTCCCACGCCCTGTTCACCCGCGCCCAGGAACTGCTTCCGGGCGGCGTCAATTCGCCGGTGCGCGCGTTCAAGTCGGTGGGCGGCGAGCCGTTCTTCGTCGAGCGCGCCGACGGCCCGTACCTGTACGACGTCGACGGCAACCGTTACATCGACTACGTGGGCTCGTGGGGCCCGATGATCGTCGGCCACAACCACAGCGCGGTGCGCCAGGCGGTCAAGCACGCGATCAACAACGGCCTGTCGTTCGGCGCGCCGTGCGCGGCCGAAGTGACCATGGCTGAAGCGCTGACCCGGCTGGTGCCGTCGTGCGAGATGGTGCGCATGGTCAATTCGGGTACCGAAGCCACCCTGTCGGCGATCCGGCTGGCGCGCGGCGCTACCGGCCGCAGCCGCATCGTGAAGTTCGAAGGCTGCTACCACGGCCACGGCGACTCGTTCCTGGTCAAGGCCGGCAGCGGCATGCTGACCCTGGGCGTGCCGACCTCGCCGGGCGTGCCGGCCGGCCTGAGCGAACTCACCCTGACCCTGCCCTACAACGATTTCGAGGCGGCCACCGCGCTGTTCGCCGAGCAGGGCGCGGACATCGCCGGCCTTATCATCGAACCGGTGGTGGGCAACGCCAACTGCATTCCGCCGCGCGACGGCTACCTGCAGCACCTGCGCGCGCTGTGCACGCAGTACGGCACGGTGCTGATCTTCGATGAAGTGATGACCGGCTTCCGCGTGGCGCTGGGCGGCGCGCAGGCGCACTACGGCATTACCCCGGACCTGACCACCTTCGGCAAGATCATCGGCGGCGGCATGCCGGTAGGTGCCTACGGCGGCCGCCGCGAGCTGATGTCTCAGATCGCCCCGGCCGGCCCGATCTACCAGGCCGGCACGCTGAGCGGCAACCCGGTGGCCATGGCCGCGGGCCTGGCGATGCTGGAACTGGTGCAGGAACCGGGCTTCCACGACCGCCTGTCGGCGGCCAGCGCGCGCCTGTGCGCCGGGCTGGAAGCTGCGGCGGCGGAAGCGGGCGTCGCGGTCACCACCAACCAGGTGGGCGCGATGTTCGGGCTGTTCTTCACCGACCAGAAGGTGGAAACCTACGCCCAGGCCACGGCCTGCGATACCGCCGCGTTCAACCGCTTCTTCCACGCGATGCTCGAGCGCGGAGTGTTCCTGGCGCCGTCGGCGTATGAGGCCGGCTTCCTGTCCAGCGCGCACGATGACAGCATCATCGACGCAACGATTGAAGCCGCGCGCGAGGCGTTCAAGGTCGCCAAGGGCTGAGCAGCCCGGAGGTTTGTGTTCGGCATCAGCCGAACACAAACCTGCCTTTCATCATCGCAAAATGCCCGGGGAACGAGCAGAAGAACGTGTAGTCCCCGCCTTTGCGCAATGCTGCGGTAGGGAAGGTCACGCTGGTGCTCTGCCCGCCGCCGATCACCGCCGTATGTGCCAGCACACGCGGATCTTTCTTCGGCAGGTAGCTGTCGGCCAGCGTCATCCGCATGCCGGCCATCGCCACGGGCTGGTAGTCCGCCGCCTTGGTCAGCACCCAGTTGTGCCCCATCGCCGTGGCCGCCAGCTTGCCGGTGTGGCGCAGGGTCAGCTTCACCTGGCTGCAGTCGCCGGCCACCTTGATCTCCTTGCTGCTGAAGCTCATCTGGTCGGTGCTGTCGATGCTGACCGCACACACGCGTGCCTGTGCGACGGGCGCCAGCGCCAACCCTGCCAGGATCATGGGGACAAACAGGTTCACGGCGTTCTCCATCCTTCAGTCACTGCAATTCTAGGCAGCTCCACCAAGGTCGTGGTGCGACGGGATGTCGCAGCGAACCCCGACAGTGCGGTAACGTCGGCTGTCGCTTCGCACATGAGTGGAACATGCCGGTTGCCCTGGACTGCCTGCTGCTGGATTTTGATGGCGTGCTGGTCAACTACGCGCGGCACCTGCGTGTGCGCCACCTGGCCGAGTCCTGCGGATGCACGCCCGCACAGGTGCACGCGGCACTGTTCGACAGCGGACTGGAACAGCAGTTCGATCTGGGGCTGGACAGCACGCGCTACCTGCAGCAACTGGGCGATGCACTCGGCGTGACCATCAGCCTCGCCCAATGGCAGGACGCGCGCATCGCCGCCTCACCGCCGCAGACCGGCGTGGTCGAGCGCGTGCAGCGCATCGCGCAGGCGATGCCGATCGCCATCCTCACCAACAACGGCGCACTGATGGCGCAGACCATTCCACGCATCCTGCCTACGCTGGCGCCGATGCTGGAAGGGCGCATCCTGTGCAGTGGCGAACTGGGCGGGCGCAAACCCGACCCGGCGGTGTTCCTGAAAGCGGTGGAACGGCTCGACGCACGTCCCGCCCGCACCCTGTTCGTCGACGACCTGTTCGTCAATGTGCGCGGCGCGCGCCTGGCCGGGCTGCCAGCCGACACCGCGCGCGACAGCCGCAGTTTCGGCAAGCTCATGCACCGTTTCGGCATCAATGCCTGATGCAGGGCAGCCGACGTGTAGAGCCGACTGTTAGTCGGCTGCTCTTAGTCGGCTACCATCAGTCAGCGGCCCCTCCTCAACGCGACGCGACGAACGACTGCACCGCAGCCCGCAGCCGCTTCAAACCTTCGGCAATCTCTTCATCGCTGATGTTCAACGCCGGCACGAACCGCAGCACATCCGGCCCGGCCTGAAGCGTCAGCAGCCCATGCTCGGCAGCATGATCCAGGATCGCCCCGGCCTGCCCGGCGAAATCCTTGTCCAGCACCGCGCCCAGCATCAGGCCGCGGCCGCGCACCTGGCTGAACACCTTGAACTCGTCATTGATGTTCCCCAGCCCATCGCGCAGCGCCTGCGACTGGCGGCTCACGTTGCGTGCGATCTCCGGCGACGACAATTTACGCAGCGCCACGCGCGCCACCGCCGCCGCCAGCGGGTTGCCGCCGAAGGTGGTGCCGTGCGCGCCGAACTGCATGGTCTCGGCCACCTTGGGGCCGGCCAGCATCGCGCCGATCGGGAAGCCGCCACCCAGTGCCTTGGCCAGGGTCACGATGTCCGGCTTGATCTCGTCCTGCCAGTGCGCGAACAGCGTGCCGGTGCGGCCCATGCCGACCTGGATCTCATCGAGCACCATCAGCGCGTTATGCTGGTCGCACAGCTCGCGGATGCGCTTCATGAAGCCCGGCTTGGCCGGCATCACCCCGCCCTCGCCCTGGATCGGCTCCAGCATCACCGCAGCGACGTCGCCGGCGGCCATCGCCGTTTCCAGCTGCACTTCATCGTTGAAGTCCACATAGCGGAAGCCCCCGGGCAGCGGCTCGTAGCCTTCCTGGTACTTCGGCTGCGCGGTGGCGGTCACCGCGGCCAGGGTGCGGCCATGGAAGCTGCCACGGAAGGTCACGATGACGCGCTGGTGGGCCGGACGGCCCTGCGAGGAGGCCCACTTGCGCACCAGCTTGATCGCCACTTCGTTGGCTTCGGCGCCGGAATTGCACAGGAACACGCGCTCGGCGAAGCGCGAGGCGGTGACCAGCTCCTCGGCCAGGCGCAGCGGCGGTTCGCTGTAGAACACGTTGCTGGTGTGCCACAGCTTGCCAGCCTGCTCGATCAGCGCCGCCTTCAGGTCCGGATCGTTGTGGCCCAGGCCGCACACGGCGATGCCGGCGGCCAGGTCGATGAACTCACGGCCCTGGTTGTCCCAGACGCGGGCGCCCTGGCCGCGTTCGAGCACCACCTGGCGCGGCTTGTACACCGGCAGGTAGTAATGCGACAGGGACAGGAGCGGATCGGGGGCAGCAGCGGTCATGGCGGTCAGGGGTCCGAGGGGTCCGGGAAGGGGGTCCATTCTCCCCCTCCACCGGCTGGGGCACAATGCGGCCCATGCACCCCCTGCGCGCCCCCCAGCTGAACCCCGCCACCGACTCCGGCTGGCGCCGGACCTGGTTCGACATCATCTACCGCCACGACACCCGGCCGTCGCGCAATTTCGACCTGCTGCTGGTCTACGCCATCATCGCCAGCGTGCTGGTGGTGATGTTCGACAGCGTGCAGCGTTTCCATATCGAACATGCCAGCTGGCTGTACGTGGTCGAGTGGGGGTTCACGATCCTGTTCACCGCCGAATACCTGCTGCGGCTGGTGGTGGTGAAGCGGCCGCTGCGGTATGCCTTCAGCATCTGGGGCATCATCGACCTGGCCTCGATCCTGCCCACCTACCTGTCGCTGTTCATTCCCGGTGCGCAGAGCCTGCTGGTGGTGCGTGCGCTGCGCATCCTGCGCGTGTTCCGCATCCTCAAGCTGACCCGCTACATCGAAGAAAGCGGCGTGCTGATGGAATCGCTGTGGCGCAGCCGGCGCAAGATCCTGTTGTTCCTGTTCACAGTGATCACCATCACGATCATCGCCGGCACCCTGATGTACGTGATCGAGGGGCCGAACCATGGCTTCACCAGCATTCCCAGCGCGATGTACTGGGCAGTGGTGACGATGGCCACGGTGGGCTTTGGCGACATCGTGCCGCAGACGGTACTGGGCCGCTTCGTGACCTCGGTGCTGATCCTGATCGGCTACAGCATCATCGCCGTGCCTACCGGCATCTACACCGCGGAGCTGGCCAATACCATGCGCGATGCCGAACGCGCGTCCAAGCGCGATGCGCGCGGGTGCCCGGCGTGCGGGCTGGAAGGGCATGAGCCGGATGCGAAGCATTGCCGCCAGTGTGGGGAGCGCCTGCCGGAGCCGATGAACACCTAGGCGCACTCGCGTTGCGCGGCAAGGTATCGAGGATCGAATCGCGAAAGCAACCGCTGCTGGATGAACGTAGCCTCTAGCTTGTCCACCACCATACGAAGTCGTCGCGCATGATCACTCCCACTTCTTCACCTACCAGCACGACACGTGCAGAGCTCCGTTCGTCGGCGGCGGCCCCATCTGCCGATTCCAGCATCACTCCCGACACACTCAGCAACGTGTCTGTAACCTGCGCGCTACCGCACCACGCGGCATCAACGCAGGCGTCGTTGTCGTATTCAGCCCACTTGACTGAGCACGATCGTCAACGATTGCAGGATTGCCTGAAAACAATGGCAAACGTCACCAAGCTTGAAGCTAACATGTCCGCCGTTCGCGACTCCATCGCCGAGGTTATGACCAATCGCGACAAGAGTTTCACCGAGACGCTATAACCAGCGCCTCTCAGTCCAGGAACAGATCGGGCATCAGCGGGCGCGTCGGATCTACGGCATAGCCGGTCAAGTCCGTGATACCGGCTTCGGCCAGTACCTCGTCATCCAGCAGGAACTGGCCGCTGAAACCTGCCGCCTCGCGGGTCAGGACCGCGTGCGCGGCATCGGCCAGGATCTCCGGTGTGCGGCAGCCGCCCACGTCCACGCCGGGAATCATGTTGATTGCGTCGGTCGCGATCACCGTGCGCGGCCACAGCGCGTTGACGGCCACGCCCTGCGGGCCGAACTCTGCCGCCAGGCCCAGGGTCACGAAGCTCATGCCCATCTTGGCCAGCGTGTAGCCGGTATGCGGGGCCCACCACTTCGGGTCCAGGCTCGGCGGCGGCGCCAGGGTGAGGATGTGCGGGTTGGGCGCCTGCAGCAGGTGCGGCAGGCAGGCCTGCGCGCACAGGAAGCTGCCGCGCGAATTGACCTGCTGCATCAGGTCGAACCGCTTCATCGGCGTATCCAGCGTGCCGCGCAGCCAGATCGCACTGGCGTTGTTGACCAGGATGTCGATGCCACCAAAGGTATCCACGGTGGCCGCCACCGCTGCGCGCACCTGGTCTTCTTCGCGGATGTCGCATTTCAGTGCCAGGCCCTGCCCGCCCGCAGCGGTGACCGCTTCGGCGGCGCTATGAATGGTGCCCGGCAGTTTCGGGTTGGGCACGGCGGACTTCGCCGCAATCGCCACGTTGGCGCCATCGCGTGCGGCGCGCAGGGCAATCGCCAGGCCGATACCGCGCGAGGCGCCGGTGATGAATAGGGTTTTCCCTTGCAGACTGGCCACGTCGATCAACTCCTGCGAATTCACGATCGGCCAAGTATGCCGCGCCCACGCGCAATTAACCGCCCCTTGACGATAGTTACTGCCCCGGTTACTGCTGCGAGGTATTCACCATGCGCCGTTCCCGCTGTCTGTTCATTGCCCTCGGCGTGGTCCTGGTCGCCACCGCCTGCCAACGCGAGCCCAGCGCCGCCGCGCCCGATGCAGCACCTGCTGGCACCGCCAACACCCCCACCGCTCAATCACCCGCCAACGGCACTCTGCGCTGGAGCAACGCGGTGGTCTGGAGTGGCGACCTCAATGTCTGCCGCCAGGGCGAGTCCGCAGCCACCCGCGAGTGCTTGATGAAGGCCATGCTGGCCGGTGGTGCGAGTGACGATGCCGTCACCGCCGCCGAGCAGCTGAGCAGCGCCGGCGAGCTGGCCCATGTGGTCGCCTGGCATGACCAGGACGGCGTCGGCGTAGCAACGGTGAACTACCCGTTCCGCGCCAATACCAACGAGGGCACCCGGCTGATCGATGCCAGCGGCAAGCGCATTGACGTGGACAACGTGCAGCTGGACGACACGCTGCGCGCCGACCCGGCCGTACAGGCGCTGCTGGCCGCCGATCCGCAGGCGACACCGTTCGCCCCGGCACAGGCGGCGGGCACCGCCCCGCTGGACGGCGGCGGCGTTCGCCTGCTGTACCGCACGCCACTGCGCGAGTGCCACGCCTGCCCCGACCTGGGAAGCGTGCAGATGGGCTATGACTTCGATGCCGAGCGTAATTTCATCGCGCAGCAGCTGGTGCCCGTGGCACCGTAAGCATGTCGGTGCATCAGAGTCCGTAGAGGGAATCGAAGAATTCCCTCCACAGCCGTGCAACCCGTTGCCGTGCCCCGCGACCCAGCGCGGCAACAACGGTTGCGACCGCTGCGCATGCCAAGAGAACACCACACACCATCAGCCCCATCCAGCCGGGCATGGCGTAATACGCCCAGATGCCGAGCGCGAGCGCTGCCAGTGCGAGGGCTATGTGGACCGTCTTGTGCATGGTTAATTTCCTTATCCCAGGATGCCTGCGCCGCTCCATGTCCGGTACCTGCCACGCCAGGTCACGGCTTCGGCCCCTGCCCTTCGTTGTCTTCCCAGTGCAGGATCTTCCGGGTCACGAACCGGTACACCGGCTTGCCGGTGCGGAACCACAGGTCGCGCACCCACGAGTGGCGCTTGAGCACGCGCTTTTCCACCGGAGTGAGTGACTCGCGGCAGTACATGCGCTTGTGCTTGAGCAGGTGGCGCAGGTCTTCGCGGGCCAGCAGGCGCATCCAGCGCGAGCGCGGGTTGCCGATCACGGCCAGCTGGAAGTCGATCAGCGCCGGGCTGCCGTCTTCGCGCACCAGCCAGTTCGCTTCCTTGGCCAGGTCGTTGTGGGCGATGCCGTGGCGGTGCACCCGCTGCAGCAACCGGCGCGCGGCGCGGAAGTAGGCCACGTCGCCAAGCGGCGGGCGCTGGTACATCGCGTCGCCGGCCATGAAGCTGCGGTCTAGCCAGCGGCCGTTCCAGGCCAGCAGCGCCGGGGTGTCCGGCATGCCATCCAGATGCGCCAGCGCGCGGGCTTCACGCCGGGCCAGCCACCAGGCCGGCAGCCGCAGCCACCACGGGGTGGCGAGCAGGTCGCGGCGGACGAAGCGCGTGCCGCCCTCCTCCATCAGCAGGATGCGGCCAAAACTGTCGGCCTTGAGGGCGTGTGCGGCAGGCGGGAGCGGGCGATTCATGCCGGCCATTCTAGCTGGCCGGGAGTCAGTCACTTTGGCCCCTCTATAATCCCCCGATGGACTCGTCATGGATCGATGCCACGCTTGCGTGGATCTCAGCTCACCCCGTGCTTGCCGGTGCGGTCATCTTCCTCATCGCCTTCTGCGATGCCGTCATCGTGCTTGGCGCCATCGTGCCTGCGCTGCCGCTGCTGTTCGCGGTGGGCGTGTTCATCGGCCTGGGCCAGATCTCCGGACCGTACGCCGTGGCGTGCGCGGCGCTGGGTGCGTTCGCCGGCGATGGCATCAGCTACTGGATCGGCCGGCGCTGGGGTGACCGGCTGCGCGGCTTCTGGCCGTTCAGCCGCTACCCGCAGCTGCTTGACCGTGGCGAGACGATGTTCCGCCGCAATGCCTTCAAGAGCATCCTGGTGGCGCGCTATGTAGGCGCGATCCGTCCGTTCGTGCCGGCCATCGCCGGCATGATGAACATGCCGGCCATGCGCTACGTGCAGGCCAGCGGCATCGCCAGCATTTCCTGGGCGGTGCTGTTCCTGGCCCCGGGCTGGGTGCTGGGCGAGGCTTATGACGCAGTTGCTGCGGTGGCCGGGCGGCTGGTGATGGTGCTGGCGCTGGTCGGCGTGGTGATGGGCGTGGTCTGGGCGATCGTGCTGTACGGCTACCGCTGGTCGGCCGCGCGCATGGACAGCTGGCTGGCCGGCCTGCTGCGCTGGTCGCAGCGCCACCCCACCCTGGGTCGCTACTCGGTGTCGGTGTTCGACCCGCAGCGCCGTGAATCGGTACCGCTGGCGATGCTGGCATTGATGCTGCTGTTGCTGGGCTGGTGCTGGTTCGCCTTGCTGATGGCGGTGGTGGCCCACGGCGAGCCGCTCAGCCTGGACCTGGCCGTGCACCAGGCGATGCTGGCGCTGCGCAATCCGCTGGCCGACTACCCGATGGCGGCGCTGGCATCGCTGGGCGCCTGGCCGGTATTGCTGCCTGCCACGGCGGTCACGATGGGCTATCTGATCTGGCGTCGGCGTTGGATGGCGGCCGCGCATTGGCTGGCCGCGCTGGCCTTCGGGCTGGCGCTGACCAAGCTGCTGGGCGCCACGGTGACCGTGGTGCGCCCGCCGGGGGCGAGCAGCGGCTTCGGGTTCCCGTCGGTGTCGGTGACCATGGCCACCATCACCTTTGGCTTCTTTGCGGTACTGATCGCGCGCGAGCTGCCCGGCCGCACCCGTGTGTGGCCGTACCTGCTGTCGGGCATCATCGTCAGCCTGATCGGCTTCTCGCGGCTGTACCTGGGCGCGCACTGGCTGAGCGACGTGGTCGGCGGGATGCTGTTCGGCATCTTCTGGCTGCTGGTGCTGGGCATCGCCTACCGCCGCCGCTTCAACCGCTCGTTCTGGGTCAAGCCGGTGTCGTGGCTGTTCTACGGCACTTTCGCGGTGGCCGCGCTGTGGTATGCCCCGCGCAACACCGAGGCGAAGCTGGAGCGCTTCGAGCCGGCCCAGCCGGCGCCGGCCAATGTGGCCGCGCAGGACTGGTGGGGCAGCCAGTGGCGCACCCAGCCTTCGCGCCGCAATGAATTCGATGATGACCAGCGCTGGCCGCTGGACGTGCAGGTGGCCGGGCCGCTGGCGCCGCTGCGCGAGCGCCTGGAAAGCCAGGGCTGGCGCGTGCAGCCGCAGGCCGGTTGGGAACAGGCGCTGCTGATGCTGGACAAATCGGCCACCCCGGACGAAGTGCCGGTGCTGCCGGCCACGCTGGATACGCAGGTCGAATCGCTGCTGCTGCTGCGCCCGGGCAATGCGCCCAACGAGATCTTCGCGCTGCGCCTGTGGCCGGCCGCTACCCAGCTGCAGCCGGGCGACCAGCCGCTTTGGCTGGGCAGCGCGCAGACGCTGCACTACCAGCACTTCCACCTGATCGGGATGTGGCGGCCGATGCGCGGCATCGATCCGTCGCTGAAGGCGGTGCGCGAGGCGCTGGAAGGGTTGCCGCAGGAGGTCGGAACGCATCCTGAAACCGGCATGCCGGTGTTGCGGGTGCGGACGTATTGAGGGCGATCACGACCAACGGTCGTGATCTACCGGCCGGGGTCACCCGGTTCGGGTTACCAGTTCTCGTCGATCGGCGTTGAGTTGGCCGGCATCCAGCGCAGCAGTGCGTCAAGACGCTCGTGCGGGTCGTCGTGCTGCAGCAGCTGCAAGCGCTGCGATTCCTCCAGCGGCAGCAGTTCGGCCAGCCGCCAGCCGACCCAGGCGGCCTGGTCCAGCAGCGCCGGATGCGCGGGCGCGAACGCGGTGCCGGCCTGTTCGATGATGTGGCCCAGCACGGTGGACAGCAGCGCATGTTCCGGGCGCAGTTCGTCGTCGTGGTCGGGCGTGCTCCATTCCACCTCGGCCATGATCAGGCCGTTGTCGCGCACCCGCACCTGGCGCACATGGAACCGGCGATGGCCGCGCAGGCGCAGCACCAGCACGCCGTCGTCGCCCATGTCGAAATCGTCGATGCGCGCTTCCACCCCGTGCGCGGCCGGGGTGGCCGGGGCCCCGACTTCATCACCGTCCAGGATCAGGCAGACCCCGAAGTGGGTGTTGTTGCGGCTGCACTCGCGCAGCATGTCCAGGTAGCGGCGCTCGAACACGCGCAGGCCCAGCGTGGCACCGGGCAGCAGCACCGCGTGCAGCGGGAACAGCGGCAGCGTGGCAACGGAATCGGTCATGGCCAACCGATCACCGCGCCTGCAGCTGGGCCAGGAAGCGGCGCGGCGCGCCGTCGAAGCCGCCATTGGACATGAACACCACATGGTCGCCCGGCTGCACGGTGGCACCCAGTCGTGCCAGCAGTGCGTCGGTATCGGGCACGGCGTGCGCGTCGCCGCGCACGGCGGCGATCACGCTGGCCGCATCCCAGGCCAGTTCCGGCCGGTGCAGGAACACCACCGCGTCGGCCAGCGCCAGCGAAGGGGCCAGCGCATCGGCGTGTGCGCCCAGCCGCATCGAGTTGCTGCGCGGCTCCATCGCGACCACGATGCGGCGCTGGCCGATCTTGGCGCGCAGGCCTTCCAGCGTGGTGCGGATGGCGGTGGGATGATGGGCGAAATCGTCGTAGACCGTGATGTCGTCGACCACGCCGATCACTTCCATGCGCCGCTTGACGCTGCGGAACTGCGCCAATGCCGGGATCACGGTGGCCGGCGCAACGCCTACCGCGTGCGCGGCGGCCAATGCGGCCAGGCCGTTGAGCACGTTGTGGCGGCCCAGCAGCGACCAGCGCACTTCGCCCAGCGCCACGCCACGGTGGTGCACGATGAAGGCGCTGCCGTCGGCATTGACCAGTTCGGCATGCCATTCCAACCCGGGATCGAAACCGAAGCGTTCCACCGGCGTCCAGCAGCCCATCGCCAGCACTTCGGCCAGGTAGGTGTCTTCGCCGTTGACGATCAGCCGTCCGCGCGCGGGCACGGTGCGCACCAGGTGGTGGAACTGGCGCTGGATCGCGGCCACGTCCGGGAAAATGTCGGCGTGGTCGTATTCGAGGTTGTTGAGGATGGCCACCAGCGGGCGGTAGTGCACGAACTTGCTGCGCTTGTCGAAGAACGCCGTGTCGTACTCGTCGGCCTCGACCACGAACTCGCGGCCCTGCCCCACCCGTGCGGACACGCCGAAATCCTCGGCCACGCCGCCGATCAGGAAGCCCGGCTCGCGGCCGGCGGCCTGCAGCAGCCAGGTCAGGATGGTGGTGGTAGTGGTCTTGCCATGGGTACCGGCCACGGCCAGCGTGTCGCGGCCCGGCAGCACCTGTTCGGACAGCCACTGCGCGCCGGAAATGTAGCGCTGCCCGGCATCCAGCACCGCTTCCACGGCCGGGTTGCCACGCGACAACGCGTTGCCGACCACGACTTCATCGCAATCGCGGGCCACGCTGTCGGCGCGATAGCCCGGGTCCAGGGCGATGCCCAGCTGTTCCAGCTGGGTGGACATCGGCGGATAGATCGCCTGGTCGCTGCCACGGACCGTATGGCCCAGTTCCCGCGCCAGGGCGGCCACGCCGCCCATGAAGGTGCCGGCAATTCCAAGAATGTGGATCGTGCTCATCACCCGATTGTCGCCCAAAGCCCACTCTGAAGGGGAGACGCAAAGCATCTGGGGGGTAGCCCCTGAGTCAGGGGGCGGCCGCGCAGCGGCCGGGGTATGGACGCAGACAATGGGGCCCACTGTTTGCAGAGCAGACTGTGGGACGACAGCGCGCGGCTTTACGCGTGCTGTCAGGGAATTCCCGATAGCGGTGTACTGTGAACACGTACACAATTCAGCGCGCCAGCCGCACTACCCCCGATGGTCCTACTCCCCAAGAGGCCGTCCCCAGGGGGGGCTCATGGTGTGGGGCCCTGAGCAGGCCCGATCGCTGGCGCTCTACACCGCACGCCCGGTTCCGATAGGACCGGGCGTGCGCGTGTAGGTTGTCAGCGCTTGAGCGCTGCCTGGATGCGCGCTTCCACGTCGGCAAGCTCGCCAACGCCATCAACGCGCGCCAGGGTGCCGCGGCCCGCATAGAAATCCACCACCGGCGCGGTCTGGTCGGTGTAGACCTGCAGGCGCTTGCGCACCGATTCGGGATTGTCATCGGCGCGGCCCTGTTCCTGGGCGCGGCCGGCAATGCGCTCGACCAGCAGTTCGCTCGGCACATCCAGCTGCACCACCGCGTCCAGCGGCTGGCCGATCTTGGCCAGCACGGCGTCCAGCGCGTTGGCCTGGGCCACGTTGCGCGGGTAACCGTCCAGGATGAAGCCATTGGCCACGTCTGCCTGGCCCAGGCGCGATTCCAGCATGCCCAGCAGGATGTCATCGGACACCAGGTTGCCGGCGTCCATCACGGCCTTGGCCTGCTTGCCCAGCTCGGTGCCGGCAGCCACTTCGGCGCGCAGCAGGTCACCGGTGGAAATGTGCGCAATGTTCAGGTGTTCCTTCAGGCGCGTCGCCTGCGTCCCCTTGCCCGAACCGGGCGGTCCCAACAGAACCAATCGCATCAACCTGACTCCAACTTGGTAAAAAACGGAAGGGCGCGCGCCCGGGATTGTCCACAATCACGCTGCACCGCAATACGCGCACTTTACCTCATACCGGTAATGTCCCTGCAATGTCCTTCCCCCCGACAAAGGTCCCACCATGTCCAAAGGTACCCTGCTGTACGCCCAGTCAGGCGGCGTCACCGCCGTCATCAATGCTACCGCCTCGGCGGTGATCAGCACCGCCAGGGCCAAGGGAATCAAGGTCTTGGCCGCGCGCAACGGCATCCTGGGCGCGCTGCGCGAGGAGCTGATCGACACCTCGAAGGAGTCGGCCGCGGCGATTGCGGCGCTGGCCCATACCCCCGGCGGCGCCTTCGGCTCCTGCCGCTACAAGCTCAAATCGCTTGAGGCCGACCGGGCCCGCTACGAGCGCCTGCTGGCGGTGCTGCGCGCCCACGACGTGCGCTGGTTCCTCTACAACGGCGGCAACGATTCGGCCGATACCGCGTGGAAGGTCTCCCAGCTGGCCAAGGCCTTCGATTACGACCTCACCTGCATCGGCGTGCCCAAGACCATCGACAACGACCTGGCGGTGACCGACACCTGCCCGGGCTTCGGTTCGGCGGCCAAGTACACCGCCGTGTCGGTGCGCGAGGCGGCGCTGGACGTGGCGGCCATGGCTGAAACCTCCACCAAGGTGTTCGTGTACGAGGCCATGGGCCGGCATGCCGGCTGGCTGGCGGCTGCGGCCGGGCTGGCCGGAAATGGACCGGACGAGGCTCCGCACATCATTCTGCTGCCCGAGCGCGCCTACGACGAAGCCGCGTTCCTGGCCAAGGTGAAGCAGGTGGTGGAACGCGTGGGCCACTGCGTGGTGGTGGCTTCCGAAGGCATCCAGACCGCCGATGGCCGGTTCGTGGCAGATGCCGGCGGCGGCAAGGATTCGTTCGGGCACACCCAGCTGGGCGGGGTGGCCTCGCAGTTGGCCGCGCGGGTCAAGGACACGCTGGGCTACAAGGTGCACTGGACCCTGCCCGACTACCTGCAGCGCTCGGCCCGGCACATTGCCTCGAAGACCGACTGGGAACAGGCGCAGGCGGTGGGCAAGGCGGCGGTGCAGTACGCGCTGAAGGGCCAGAACGCGGTGATGCCGGTGATCGTGCGCAGCAGCGACGCCCCGTACCGCTGGAAGATCGAGCCGGCGCCGCTGCACAAGGTGGCCAACCACGAGAAGAAGATGCCGGCCGGCTTCATCCGCCGCGATGGCTTCGGCATCACCGAAAAGGCCCGCGCGTACCTGTCGCCGCTGATCAAGGGCGAGGCACCGCTGCCCTACGGCACCGATGGACTGCCGAAATACGTGACCCTGAAGAATGTGGCGGTGAAGAAGAAGCTGCCAACATTTGAGGCGTAACGGGCCTGCGGACACTGTGCAGCCACGCAGTGCGTGGCTCTACGGGCGTTTTTGCTGCGCGCGTTACGGGCAGGCCTTGCCTTCCACGGTCATCTTCGCCGCGAACATCGGAATCTCCGCGATCTGGCCGGCAGCGGCCTGCTTCTTGGCGTCTTCCAGGTAGATGCGCGACTGGCCCTGGCCATCGAGCTGCAGCTTCTGTTCCACCGGCAGGCGCCAGACCCTCACTACTGCCTGCTGGGTGGGACAGGCCGCGCTGGGCACGCGGATCACGTCGTTGAGCTTCCAGCCTTTGGCTTCGCTGGGCTGCGCCTTGTCGAAGTCGACGAACTTCGCGCGTGGCTGGCACTGCTCGCTGGTGCGGGCGACCACGAACCGGTAGGGCTGCGCTGCGTCGCCGGTGAAGGTGCCTTCCAGGCGGGCGCAGGCTTCGGGGATCTGGCGCAGGGTGTGGGTGACGTTCACTGCCTGTGCTGCGCCGACCGGGCGCTGGCGTTCGGGGGTTTCGGCGGCAGTAGCCGCCAGGGCAGGAAGCAGGGCCAGCAGGATGAGGTGGCGGGGGGACATGCGGGAAGCCTCCGTTGGGGTGGAGTGAGGGTGGCTTGGGAGGGATGAACGGTGTGGCAAGGGGGCGCACGCGGGGCTGATGGGATTGCGCCAACCGCGGAGCCGACCAACGGTCGGCGCTACAGCCTCGTGCGCCTTGGATCAGGGCTTCGTTGGGCTGTTCGGCGCAAGCGCTGGGCAGGGGCGACGATTTCACTGCATACTCGGGGGCACCAGGGATTGCTGAACAAAGCCACACGCTTGATGACCGGGTACGGTCTGAACGGGTTGGTCCATCGTTGCAGCCCGTTGTGCCCCGCGTGGTGAGGTTCGTCCGTCAACTGGATGCCATCCATCACCCGGGAGGGGACATGCTGGAACGTTATGGGCTTTCTCTGGCGCTGTTCTGCGCCATTCTCGCGATTCTCTACGGCATCGTGTCGGCACGCTGGATCCTCCGGCAACCGGCGGGCAATGCCCGGATGCAGGAAATCGCCGCCGCCATCCAGGAAGGCGCGCGCGCCTACCTCAACCGCCAATACCTCACCATCGGCATCGCCGGCGCGGTGCTGTTCGTGCTGGTCGGCATCTTCCTCAGCTGGTACACCGCGATCGGGTTCGCGATCGGTGCGGTGCTGTCCGGTGCGGCCGGTTACATCGGCATGAACGTGTCGGTGCGGGCCAACGTACGCACCGCCGAAGCGGCACGCAATGGCCTCAGTGCCGCCATGGATGTGGCATTCCGTGGCGGTGCGATCACCGGCATGCTGGTGGTCGGGCTGGGCCTGCTCGGCGTGGCCGGGTATTACGCGCTGCTGCTGCGGATGGGGCTGGACACTGCCGCAGCGCTGCACGCGCTGGTTGGATTGGCCTTCGGCTCCTCGCTGATTTCGATCTTCGCCCGGCTGGGCGGCGGCATCTTCACCAAGGGTGCCGACGTGGGCGCGGACCTGGTCGGCAAGGTCGAAGCCGGCATTCCCGAGGACGACCCGCGCAACCCGGCGGTGATTGCCGACAACGTGGGCGACAACGTCGGCGACTGCGCCGGCATGGCCGCCGACCTGTTCGAAACCTACGCGGTGACGGTGATCGCCACCATGCTGCTGGGCAGCCTGATGATCGCCGAAGCCGGTCGCAACGCGATCCTGTATCCGCTGGTGCTGGGCGGGGTGTCGATCATCGCGTCGATCATCGGCGCGCTGTTCGTGAAGGTGAAGCCGGGCGGCTCGATCATGGGCGCGCTGTACAAGGGCGTGATCGTGTCGGGCGTGCTGGCCGCCATCGCCTTCTACCCGATCACCCTGCAGCTGATGCCGGACAACGCCCACGGGGCAACGAACCTGTACATCTGCGCGCTGATCGGGCTGGTGCTGACCGGGCTGATCGTGTGGATCACCGAGTACTACACCGGCACCCAGTACAAGCCGGTGCAGCATGTGGCACAGGCCTCCACCACCGGGCACGGCACCAACATCATCGCCGGCCTGGGCGTGTCGATGAAGTCCACCGCGCTGCCGGTGATCGCGGTATGCCTGGCGATCTGGCTGGCGCACCTGCACGGCGGCCTGTACGGCATCGCCATCGCGGCCACCGCGATGCTGTCGATGGCCGGCATGATCGTGGCGCTGGATGCGTACGGCCCGATCACCGACAACGCCGGCGGCATCGCCGAAATGGCCGAGCTGCCACCGGAAATCCGCAACATCACCGATCCGCTCGATGCGGTGGGCAACACCACCAAGGCAGTGACCAAGGGCTATGCGATCGGTTCGGCGGCATTGGCCGCGCTGGTGCTGTTCGCCGATTACACCCACAACCTGCAGGCCGCGCACCCGGGTGAAGTGTTCGCCTTCGACCTGTCCGACCACACGGTGATCATCGGCCTGCTGATCGGCGGGTTGATCCCCTACCTGTTCGGCGCGATGGCGATGGAAGCAGTGGGCCGCGCCGCCGGTGCGGTGGTGGAAGAAGTGCGCCGGCAGTTCCGCGAGATTCCCGGGATCATGGAAGGCACCGGCAAGCCGCAGTACGACCGCGCAGTGGACATGCTGACCCGCTCGGCGATCCGCGAAATGATCGTGCCTTCGCTGTTGCCGGTCGCGGTGCCGGTGGTGGTGGGCCTGCTGCTGGGGCCGCGCGCACTGGGCGGCCTGTTGATCGGCACCATCGTGACCGGCCTGTTCGTGGCGATCTCGATGACCACCGGCGGCGGTGCCTGGGACAACGCCAAGAAGTACATCGAAGACGGCCACTTCGGCGGCAAGGGCAGCGAGGCGCACAAGGCGGCAGTGACCGGCGATACCGTCGGCGATCCGTACAAGGACACCGCCGGCCCGGCGATCAACCCGCTGATCAAGATCATCAACATCGTGGCGCTGCTGCTGGTGCCGTTGCTGTAACGTCTATCGGGTCCCCGACCAAGGTCGGGGACCCCAGACCAGGCGACCACGGATATGATCCTGCGCACGCAACCCGCCGTGCGTGTCCCATGGGGTGTCGCCTGACCCGCACCATCACGGCAACGGCGTCGGCCGCGACAACACGTAGGCCGCGCTTGCGGCGAAGAACAGGCCGACGCCAAGCAACAACGGCCACGATGGCCTCGCGCCCCAGCAGAACATTGCAAACCCGAATGCCATGCCGCCGGCGGCAAATGCCTTGCCCTTGCGACTCACCGCGCCCTGCTCGCGCCAGGCGCGCAGCGACGGGCCGTAACGCGGATGCTCCAGCAGTTTGCGCTCGAAGCGCGGTGAGCTGCGCGCGAAACAACCTACCGCCAGGATCAGGAAGATGGTGGTGGGCATCACCGGCAACAGCGCGCCGATCACCCCCAGCGCCACCATCACCCAACCCAGGCAGAACCAGAGCCAGCGCATCAGCGCGACACGGCGCGCACGCCCCTGCTCATGCGAATTCCAGCTCCACGTGATCGTGCACGCTGCGGAACGCGGCATCGGCCGCATCGATCATCTGCTGCTCTTCGACGTCGGTGAGTACGACGCTGTCCAGCGCGGCGGTGAACTCGCGCCAGTGGCGTGCGGCACCATCGGGATGCGCGGCCAGGTGGCGTGCGCCGAAGTCCGCATCCAGGCCCAGCTGCGCGGCCATCTTGTACAGGATGGTGCCGCCCAGGTTGGAGCCTTCGGCCACGTACAACCAGCCCAATGCGGCAGCCAGTGGCAGGTCCGGGTCCAGCCGCAGCGGCACCGGGCCCGGCAGGGTCTGTTCCAGATCGCGCAGGTCGCGGGTGACCTGCGGCAGCCGCCGGCGTTCGGCCAGGTCGGGCAGCAGCGCATCCAGCGCGGCGTTGGCGTACAGGCCATCGATATCGCGGTGGAAGCGGTACTGGACCCGCAGGAAGCGCGCGAACCGCCCACGGTCGGCGAAGATCTCGCCGGCCATGATGCGCTTGTCCAGCGCGCCGTGGCTGTCTCGGGTGGCGGCCTTCAGGCGCTGGCTGCGGGTCGCTTCAAGGGTATCGGTGGCGTTCATGGCGTTCTGGCAGAAAGAAGGTGGCAGCGCCGGGCAAGGTCCGGCACAGGGATAAGACGCCTGTCGCGCAGACTACCCCAACCCGGATTGCCGGTGCTGCCCTCCCCCCCCCATTCCGGCGATGCCATCCTCACCTTGGGGTGTTGATAATGGAGCATTCTTTCGCCCACAAGGATTGCCATGATGGACACCACCGAATCGCGCATGACCAACCTGTTCGAGCAGTTGGGGTTGGACTCCAGCCCGGAGGCCATTGCGGCGTTCATCCGGGCGCACCAGCTGCCCGGCGACGTGACCTTGGCCGAAGCCACTTACTGGAGCGATGCGCAGCGTCAGTTCCTGCGTGAAGAGCTGAAGGAAGATGCGGATTGGGCGATCGTGGTGGATGAGTTGAACGAGGCGCTGCACGCGGATGCGACCGCCCGATAGCGTACCCGCGAGCCGGGCAGAGCCCGGCTCGCGGGTTTTCTCAATACCGCCAGGTGACCGCCAGGCGCATGATCCGGCCCGGGGCCGGCATGACACCCAGCGCCAGCGGGTCGAGGTAGTAGCGGTCGGTCAGGTTGTCCACGTTGAAGTCGACCGCCAGCTGCTCGCTGGCCTGCCAGCTGGCGAACACGTCCACGATGGTCGCCGGCTGGTACAGCTGCTGGATCGCCGACAGGCCCACGTTCCATTCCTTGTCCAGTTTGCTGATCGGACCGCTGTTGTGGATCACGCGGGTACCGAAGCTCAGCCGCTGGTCCAGCAGCCGTGACCCCAGCGTCAGGTTGACCGTGTAGCGCGGCGGATTCTGGGTGTTGCTGTAGGACCCCTCGAACCCACCGTCGACGCAGTCCGGCGTGTTGGCCAGTTCTTCGTTCTTTCGCTGCACGCCGTATGCGCGGCGCTCGGCGGCGATGTCCGGGGCGCAGGTCTTGGCTTCGAAGTAGTAGTGCGCCGACAGATCGGCGAACACCTTGCCGGCGTCATAGCTGGACTGGAACTCCAGGCCGGACACCTTGAAGCGGTCGATGTTGCGGATATAGCCGGCCGACAGCGTGCGGTAGTCGCGCGTGATCAGGTCGTCGATGCGGGTGTTGAAGTAGGCCAGCTTGAACGCGGCCTGGTCGCCTTCGGCAAACAGATCATGGCGCACGGTGCTGGCGCCCACTTCCCAGGTGCCCGCGCGCTCGGGCTTGAGTTCGCCGCCCACCGGCTTGGCCGCGGTGAACAGGCCCAGGGTGCTTTCGAACAGGCTGGGCAGCTTCACGCCTTCGGCGTACTTGAGGTAGACCAGGGTGTCTTCATCGGCGTGCCAGGTGACGCTGGCGGTGGGCATGAACGCGTTGTCGGTGCGGCGGATCGGCTGCGACCAGGTCCAACTGGTGGGCACCACCAGGTCTTCGGTGGCGGTGACATCGTGGAAGTTCCAGCCGGTGATGTCGGCCACTGTGCCCTTCTTGTACGGCGAAGCCAGCAGCGAGGCCTCGGTGAACTGGCCGTTCGCATCCGGGTACCAGTTGAGCATGGCGATCCGCTGCGCGCGCCAGGCCGGCAGCGCCGGGTTGCCGTTGAGCAGCTGGGTATAGCGGTACTGGCCGATCACTTCCTCGGTTTCCGGCGTGGCCAGGCGGTTGCGGTCGTGGATGCTGACGCGGTTGAAGCGGCCACCCACCAGGATGTCCCAGCGCTCGCCCGGCTGCCATTTCATCGAGGCCACCGCGCTGTATTCCCTGCGCGTGGCATTGCGCAGGAAGCGGTTGTTGACCAGGTCGTCGTGCATGATCGGCGCGCTGTCGCCCGGGCCCACGTCTTCATCGCTGAAGGACAGCCCGTAGTCGAAGGTGAACAGGCCGGCGCTGTCGGTAGTCATCACCGTGGTGTTGGACACGTCCAGGCCGAACCGCGTCTGGCTCATGTCGTTGCGATAGGCATCCTTGTAACCGGGGTCGGTGTTGAAGGTCGGGCCGTCATACCATTCGGTGCGGCGGTCGAAGTACCACGGGGTGATGCCGGTCAGGCCGTTGTACATCAGGCTGTCGGCCTGGGTGTACCAGAGGTTGGCCTTCAGGTCGACGATGTCGTTGCCCGGGTTGAAGCGGTAGCGCAGATTGTAGGCATCCAGGTCCACGCTGCCCGGCTCCCACTGCGGCACGCGGTCGCGGTCCACGCGGATGATCTGCGAGGCCATGATTTCGCCCTGGCGGCCGCTGTAGTGGCGGTAGCCGGCCTCCAGCGTCTGCACGTCATCGATCCGCCAGGTGCCCTTGAGCAGCACCGAGTTGGACTTGGACGAGGTGTTGAACACTTCGGTGTTGGGCGGGTTCAACGGTGCCAGGGTGCGCCGGGTCTGCGGGAAATCGTCGTAGCCGTGCTTGCCCGAGTAGTAGTTGCCGGTATCGCGCCAGGCGTAAGCCGCCACCAGGTCAAAACTTTCCCAGTGCTTGCCGCCGGCGATGTTGAAGAACTGCCCGCCGAGGCTGCTGCGGTCGGTACCGGGGGTGCCGTTGTAGGCGGGAAGGTCACGCGCGCTGCCGTTGGAGATGCCGCTGCGCACGCGCAGGCCGGCGTCCTGGCCGTCGCGCAGCACATCGCCGATGTTCAGCGTTTCCATTTCCACCACGCCGCCGATGCCGCCCGACGCATTGGCGCCCAGGCTGGGGCCCTTGGTCACGGTGAGGCTGGAAATCAGGTCCGGGTCGAGGTAAGTGCGCTGCGACTGGCCGGCATAGCCGCGGTAGGTGTCCATGGTGGACTGCCCGCCGTCGATGATCACCGGGATGCGGCTCTGGCCCTGGATGCCACGGATGTTGAGGTCCAACGCGTTGGCCGTGCGCGGATCGCCGGCGGTCACGCCGACCACGCCCTTGACGATGTCGGCGGTGGAGGTGCCACGGAAGCGCTCGAGGGTGGTCCGTGGCACATACACGCTCGACCCGCTGCTGCGGTACTGCTCAAGCGCACGCTCGGTGGTGCCTTCGGCGCTGGCCTGGTCACCGGCCACGCGCAGGGGCGCGGTGTGGATCACGCCATCCTCGCCCTGGCCGCGCGGCGCGCGTTCCAGGGTGACCGCGCCCGGCCCCAGCGCGCGCGGCGCCAGGCCGCTGCCCTGCAGCAGCCGCGCCAGTGCGGCCTGCGCGTCCAGCGCGCCGTATACCGCAGTGGAGGTGGCACCGTTGGCGAGTGCGGCCGGGTAGGCCACCTGCACACCGGACTGGCGCATGTAGCTGCGCAGCGCATCGGCCAGCGGTTGGGCGGGGATATCGAACGGGTGGGCGGCGGCCAGTGGAGCGGTGTCGCCGGACTGGGCCAGTACCGGCAACGCGGTGGCCGAGGCCAGGCCGGCAGCCAACAACGCGGTGCACAGGCGGGACGGGCGCAGCATCGGCGCCGGTCGGGAAATGGGAAGCATGTTGAAACCTGTTGAGAGGCGATGCCGCGAAAGCACGGCTTCCCCGCACGCGGTGCGGGCGCTGCGACGTACGTGGCGGCGGCGGGTACGTTCGGGGGTAAGACGTGCGGGGCGATCCCTTCCCCAAGGCGCATTCAGCGCGCGGGGGTGGCGCTCACGATCGCCACGCCCATCGGCAGGCGGGTGATGCGCAGCCCGGCCGACATCGCCAGCGCATCCAGCGCCTGCTCGGGCTGGTCTACGCGCAGTGCGGCGTTGACGGCGGGCAGCGACGACAGGTCGCCGCGCACGAACGTGGGGCCTTGGCGATAGCGCGCAATCTGCGCGACCGCATCGGCCACGCCGCTGACATCGAGCAGCAGCTCGCCGTCGCGCCATGCGGCAATGCGGTCGGGGGCCAGGTCGTCATGGCGCACCACCCGGCCGCCAGGCGCAAAGCCGGCGCGCTGGCCAGCCAGCAGGTAGGTCCAGCCGCCGTTGGGCGAGGCCGCGACGCGGACCTGGCCCTGCGAGACTTCCGCTTCCACTCCCTGCGGGGTGCTGGCCACCGCGAACGCCGTGGCGATGTCCTCCACCACACCGTCCTGTGCGGTCACCTGGAACGGCTGCGCGCGCCCGGGCGCAACTTCGAACCAGGCGCGCCCGCGCAGCAGGCGGATGCTGCGGCGCTGGTCGTCATAGTCCACGGCAATCGCCGAATCGGCATCGAGCACCGCGCGGCTGCCATCGGGCAGGGCGAGCGTGACCACTTCGTGGCTGCTGCGGTAATCGGCACGCAGGCGCAACCAGGCTTCGGGTGACACCCACACCAGCGCCAGCGCGGCGGCAGCGGCCAGCACCAGACGGGGAACGCGACGACGGCGGACATGCGGACGCTTCGCCGCCGCCGGCGGCTGCGCCACGGCCTGCCACAGCTGGCGCTCGTATTCGAACGCGCGGCGGTGCCCGGGCAGGCTGAGCCAGTGTTCGAAGGCCTGCATGCGCGGCGCGTCCACGGCGCCGGAGGCCAGCCACGTGATCCACGCCTGTGCCTGTTCGGCAAGCAGGTCGGGCGAGGTGGGCGCGGTCGGGTCGGTAGGCAGGTCGTGCGGGCTCATGGCTGGCAAGGGTGCGAAGGGCAGCGCCGATACCATCAAGACGTGTGGGAACGGCACTTCCCCAAGCCCCCGCGCCTCACCGCCCGCTGCGCGCCCATGCCAGCCGCTGCAGCGCAGCGCGTACATGGTTTTCCACGGTCGTGACCGACACGCCACGGCGCCGGGCAATCTCCGCCTGGGTCAGCCCCTGCAACCGGTTGAGGCGGAAGATCGTACGTGTCGGTTCGGGAAGGTGGTCGGCGGCGGCGAGCACGCGCTGCAGCTCGTCCTGGGCCATGGCCTGTTCTTCCGTGGACAGCACTTCATCCGGCCCCCACAGGTAGTGGTCGGCCAACAGCCGCATCTGGCGGCTGCGTTCCCGGCCCTGGTCGGTGGCCAGGTTGGTGGCCAGACGGTACAGATAGGCCCGCGGGTTGTCGATGGTCACCCCGGCATCCACCCCGCGCGCCTTGAACCAGATGGCCTGGATCACGTCTTCGGCACTGCCGTCGCTGCCCAGTATCCGCTGCACCCGACGCAGCAGCGCCGGGCGTTCGCGGATCAACAGGTCGGTCAGGGTGGATGCGTTGGAGGACATGCAGAGGGGGCCCGGGGCGGCGGCATATTACCCCTCAAATGAGAATGAGTCACGTTAAGCGCGCGGCCGGCGCACCGCCCGCACCTTGCCGCTGCGCCCGCCGCCGGCGTAGAACAGGCCCGCACCATCGGCCTCCAGCCCGCTGACATGCATGCCCTCGGGCATGCGCAGCTGCTCCAGCACCTGCCCACTGTGGGCATCCACGTGGCGGATGTCGCTGCGCTCGCCATCGTCGGTGCCATGCCACAGCTGGCCGTCGACCCAGGTCACGCCGGTGACGAAGCGGTCTGATTCGATCGTGCGCAGCACCTCGCCCGTGGCCGGATCCACCTGGTGGATGCGGCGTTCGCGGTATTGCCCCACCCACAGGCTGCCTTCGGCCCAGGCCATGCCCGAATCGGTGCCGCCGCCGGGCGCGGGAATCGAGGCCAGCACCTGGCCGGTCTGCAGGTCGATCCTGTCGATGCGCGCTTCGGCGATCTGGTACAGGTGGGTACCGTCGAACGCGGTGCCCGCATCGCAGGGCACGGCCAGCGTGCGTACCGGGGTGCCGCTGTCCGGGTCGAACGCAAGCAGCGCCGGGCCGGTGGCGGCCCAGACATGGCGGCCATCGAAGCTGACCCCGTGGATGCAGTCGGCGCCGTCAAAGGGACCATATTCGCGGGCCACCTCGGCGTCGTGCACGCGCGGGGCAGCGGCGGGGTTCAGCGTTCCAGCGTTCATTTCAGCATCTCCTGGCACATCGGAAGGGGTGCCTGGCCACCACCCTAGTCGCCCGGCAGCGCGGCCGGGAGTAACAAGATCGTCGTGAATCCGGACAGCGGCAAGGCCCACCAGCGCTGCGTGCGCCCGCGCCCGGTCGCGCGTGCCTGGCCGGTGCTTTCCAGTGCCGCCAACGCGCGCTGCACCGTGCGCTGGCTGGCGCCCAGCGCCAAGGCCAGTGCCGAACTGGACCAGGCCGCCCCATCGGCCAGCAATGCGGCAACGGCGCCCTGCTCGCCTTCGATCGGTGGCGCCAGCACCACCACAGCGATGCCGGGCGCGGCTATCAGCCGGTAGCCGTTGGCGGTCGCTTCCACCGACAGCAGTCCCTTCACCGCAGCGCGGACGCGCCCCATTTCCACCCGGAGCCGCGCGCGGTGGCTGTCGTCGCCATTACGAGTGCGGAACACCTCGGCAATCAACACGTCGCGGTCTACATCCCCCGGCCACGCCTGGCCGACGGCACGCAGCAGCGCAAACAGCAGCGGCCGGCGCGCCAGTGACCGCCAGCGCCCTCCCAGCCACACGCCGCGCCGGCAGCCATCCACCACACAGGCCGTTGAGGCCAGCAGGTCCTGCACGGCCTGGAGATCCAGCAGGCGGTCAGCGGCCTCCCGGGCCACCCGGCGTGCCGCCGGCTGGGCCAGATGGCGGCGGGCCTGCACGACCTCTGCGTGCAGGGCGCCGATGCCCGACGCCTGCGCGGCGGCCGCAGCCGCCTCCAGCGCCGCCGTCGCCTGCGACACCCGCAACGCGCGCGCCGCCAAGGCCGCTTCGGCCAGCCCGGCCATGGCGGCCAGGGCGGGCGTCAGCGCCCTGCCCTGCACCTTCGCCAAGGCCGATTCGGCCTCCTGCCGACGCCCGAGCAACAGCCAGCGGCGGGCCAGGATCAACCAGGCCTGCAGCGCATTGTGCGGATCGCCGCGCTCCTCCAACGCATGGGCGGCGGCTAGCAGCGGCGCGGGGGTACCGGCAAGATCCCGCAGCGCCAGCCCCACTTCCGCCTCCGCCACCACACAGCGCGCCCGGGCCAGCACCTCATCGGCGCCAAAGCCGCGGTGGGCCAGCCGCAGCAGTTCCCGGGCCCGCTGCAGCTCGCCCAGCTGGGCCATGGCCACGCCGCGCAGCGCCAGTGCCGGCGGGTCGCTGCGCAGGGCCACATGGCCCAGTGCGGTCAGTACGTCGCCAGCGGCAAGGGCACGTGCGGCGGCGGCGAGCAGGGAGTCCATGCGAGCAGGCTAGCGCAGGCAGTCTCCCAGTGCCTCGAACACGGTTTTTCCCGTGGCGGGCAGCCGCTGGAACAACGGCTGCGGTCCGTCCAGTGCCGCCAGCAATGCCGCCACGGTGGTGCCGCCGCCGGTCGGGAAGTGGCACAGCCAGGTGGGCTGCTGCCGCTGCAGGGCGCCGGTCGCCGGGTCCACCTGCAGCTCGCTTGCAGCGAAGGCCCAGCCGCAGACATTGACCCTGCCCGTGGCCCGTTCGACCGAGCAGCGCAGTTTCAGCGGCTGGTAATCGGTGTACTCGCCTTCGCAGAAGGTATCGGGGCAGACATCGTCGAAGCCGGCTTCAAGACGATGGCGCAGGTCGCGGAAGGCGGACCAGTTCGCCTGCGGCGTGGGGTAATCGACCAGATCGACGTGCAGGGGCGCAGCGGGCGGCGGGCTGGCGGCGGCCGGGCCGGCAACGGCCAGCGCCAGCAGGATCAACGCGGCCAAGGCGTTGCAGGGGTGGCGGGAAGGCAGTGGAAGGGTCATGGGCGTGCTCCGTGAAGGGACCTCCACCGTGCGCCTGCCCAGGTCCGGGCGGGATCAGCCGGGTGCGCTGGTTGCGGTCGGCGATCGCCACTGCGGCGGGTCGGATAGTCCCCACCCTGCACGTTGGCCGGCAAAGGCATAAAATGGGAGGTCTTATCGCGCCATCCCCCCTCTCGGAGCACACCATGGGTCTGGAACTCGTCTCGCCCGGCAAGAACCCGCCGGAAGAAATCAACGTCATCATCGAGATCCCGAAGGACTCGGAGCCGGTCAAGTACGAAGTGGACAAGGAAACCGGCGCGATCTTCGTCGACCGCATCCTCTCCACCCCGATGCGCTACCCCTGCAACTACGGCTACGTGCCGAGCACCCTGTGCGGCGACGGCGATCCGGCCGACGTGCTGGTCGTGCTGCCGCTGCCGCTGGTCCCGGGTTCGGTGGTGCGCTGCCGTCCGGTGGGCGTGCTGAAGATGAGCGACGAAGCCGGCGGCGACGAGAAGATCCTGGCGGTGCCGATCTCCAAGGTGTTCAGCGGCTACGCGCACGTGGAAGACATCGAGCAGGTGTCCAAGCACTGGCTGGAGCGCATCGGCCACTTCTTCGAGCACTACAAGGACCTGGAGAAGGGCAAGTGGGTCAAGCTGGATGGCTGGGGCGGCGCCGCCGAAGCCAAGCAGATCCTGGTTGAAGCGCACCAGCGCTACCTGTCCAGCAACAGCTGAGGCTGAAAGACCCTGCTCCGGCGCTGGTCGCCGGAGCGATGGGCATCACGTTTTTACAATGCGGCACATCACTGTTTGCGCCGGATTGGGTACATTGCGACTTCTACACCGTCCACGGTGGGGTTCACCGTGGTCACCCAGGGGATTGTGTCGTGCGTATTCTGCTAGTTGGGGACGAAGCCAGCCTGTCGGCTGAGCTGATGGATTTCATTGCCGATCTTGGGGAAGAGTGGCAGCCCTTGCGGGCACCCGATGGCCAGACGGCCATGAACATGGTGGCGTCCACGCCGGTGGATGCGGTGATCGCCTGCCCCTCCCTGCCCGATCTCAACGCCACCACGCTGCTGGGCCAGATCCGGACGCTGCGTCCGGAGACGATCCGCATCGCGCTGGTCGATGCGGCCCAGGGCAACCGCCCGCCGCCGGCACGCCTGATCGGCGTTGCCCACCGTTTCCTGCCGCTGCCGCTGGCACCGGAAGTGCTGCTTGAAGCGCTCACCAGCCTGGAAGAGCTGCGCGAGCTGCTCGACAGCGCGCGCCTGCGCAGCGCCATCGGCCGCATCGAGAAGCTGCCCTCGCCGCCGCACCTGTACCTGAGCCTGACCCAGGCGCTGGAGCACGACGACGACACCGACACGGCAGATGTCTCCAAGCTGGTGTCGGCCGATCCGGCGATCGCGGCCAAGGTGCTGCAGCTGTCCAACTCGGCCTTCTTCAACAGCGGCCGCACCATTTCCGACCTACGCACCGCCGTGACCCGCCTGGGCCTGTCGACCCTGCGCGACCTGGTGCTGGCCAGCGAGGTGTTCTCGGCTTCGCCGCTGTCCAGCGGTGAACGCAACGCGCTGCAGCAGCGCGCGCTGCTCGCTTCGCGACTGGCCGCCAAGCTCCTGCCCGATTCCAGTGCCGAACTGGGCGCGACCGCCGCACTGTTGGCCGATATCGGCCTGCTGCTGCCCGGCGTGCGCAACGAGCGCAATGAGCCGGCCGACGACGCCGACCCGCGCCCGGGCCACAGCGAAGCCGGTGCCTACCTGCTGGGGCTGTGGGGCCTGCCGATGCCGATCATCGAGGCGGTGGCCTTCCACCTGCAGCCGCAGCGTTCCAACACGCGCAGCTTCTGGGTGACCGGTGCGGTGCACGTGGCGCTGGCGCTGGTCAACGGCGACCCGGTGGACGAGGACTACCTGCAGCGCGCGGGCGTGCTGGCCAAGCTGCCGCAGTGGCGGGACCATGCCAATGGGTTGATGGGGTTGGCTACGGCCGACGCTTGATGCTTCAAGCGTAGATCAACGGCCGGCCAACGGCCGGCGCTACCCAAAGCCGACCTTTGAAGGTCGGCTTTTTTCTTTGCCCTGCGGGCAAAGAAAGAGGGCGGCCCTTGCGGGCCGCCCTCCTTTTATTGCACCAGTGGTTCGATGGATCAGAACTTCTGGGTGTACTTCATGTACAGGAAGCGGCCGATATCGAAACCGCCGTAGTAGGCGAAGCTCGAGTTCGGTGCCGAGTACATCAGCGGACCCTTGTGGTCGAACACGTTGTTCGCGCCCAGGGCGATGGTGGCATCCCACGGTGCCTTCCAGCTGACCTGCAGGTCGTGGAAGGTGTTGGAACCGGTCTTGCGCAGCGGAGCCGCTTCGCCATTGGCGATGCGATCCGGGTCGGTGCAGCCGATGGCGATGCAGTCTTCGTTCATGCCCGAGTAGTAGCGAGCGGTGTAGTTCACACCGAAGTCGCCAAGCGCCCAGTTGACGGCCAGGTTCGAACGCACGCGGAACAGGGCATCCTGTGCCACGCGGCCGATCATGATGTTGTCACCCGCAGCGTTCTGTGCCGACTCGTCGTACTTGGCCAGGTAGCTGGTCTGCCAGTCGATGTTGAACTGACCAATGCCCAGTTCCGGCAGACGGTACTTGACGCCCAGGTCATAACCTTCGGTTTCCATGGAGCCGAGGTTGGCGGTGCCGTAGGTCAGCGCGCTGATGTGGCCGTCAGCCGCACGCACGATGCCGTCGCAACGCGACGAATCGCCCAGCACGTAGCAGTCACGCAGGATGCGATCAACGCTGTCAGCGATGATCATGTCCTTGATCTCGTAACGGTACCAATCCAGCGAGACGTCCAGGCCCTGCACCCAACGCGGGCTCCAGACCAGACCGACGGTCTTGCTCTTGGAGGTTTCCGGCGACAGGTTCGGGTTGGCACCGGAGATGAACTGGTCACCGGACTGGCACGGCAGGGTGCCGCACACTTCACCGGCCTGGCCCAGCTGCACGTAGTTGGCCGGAACGCCAGCCGCCGAGCACGGGCCGTTGCCGGCAACGCTGCCCGGTGCGGTGGTGCCGCACGGATCGATGTAACGCTCGAAGCTGGAGCTCAGGCCGCCGTACAGATCGGCGATGGTCGGAGCGCGGAAGCCCTCGGCGTAGGTGCCGCGGACCAGCAGCTCGTCCATCGGACGCCAGGTCAGACCGAACTTGCTGTTGGTGGTGCCACCGAAGTTGCTGTAGTCCGAATAACGGCTGGCAACGTTCAGGGTCAGTTCCTTGGCGAACGCCATGTCGGCCAGGATCGGCACGTTCAGTTCGAGGTAGACCTCGTTCAGATCGTACTCACCCTGGGTCGGCTTCTGGCCCAGGCCGGTGGACATGCCCGACTGTGCGAAGGCGTCCGGCACGTAGCTGCCTTCTTCCTTGCGGTGCTCCACGCCCACGGCGAAGCCGAGGTCGCCGGCCGGCAGGGCCACGATGGAACCCGACAGGTTGGCGGTGAAGCTGGTGGTCTTGGTCACACCACGGGTGGTGTAGGTCGGGAACAGGAAGTCCTGCAGGTCCTGGTCAGCCAGCGAACCCTGGCCTGCAACGCCGTACGGCAGCAGCGGGTTCCACGGACGGCAGTCACCCAGCGCGATCGGGTTGGCAGCGGTACCGCACTGTGCCACGCCCTGCGCGTTGATGAAGGACGCACCCAGCGCCTGCTGGGAACCGATCAGGCTCATGTCGCCGCGCTGGGTCTTGATCGACTCATTGCGGTTCCACAGCGCGCCGACGTCCCAATCGAAGGACTTGCCGGCCAGCTCGAAGTAGCCGCTGATGGTCGGCGCGAAGCGCAGGGTCTTCAGCTGGCTGTCGGTGGTACGCGGCACTTCCCACAGGCGGCGACGGAAGTCGACGTCCTGGCCGCCGACGCCATTGACGGCGGTCGGGTTGAAGGCGCTGTCGGCCGACAGCGGGGTTTCGAACGAGGTCGACTGGTACGGGTAACCGGCGATCTGCTGGAACGTGTTGCGCTCGTTGTAGAGCACATCGGTGTTCAGGCTGATGGTGTCGGTGAAGTCGTAGGTGCCGTTGATGTACAGCGACTTGCGCTCAACGCCGGTCAGCAGGCTCATCTGCTCGTTGGAGTTGGCGTACTCGGCACCGGTGATCTGGTGGTAGTCGTTCGGGTTGTTCGGGTTGCCACCCGGGTTCAGGGTCTTCCACACCGCCGTGTCGGTATCGGTGCAGTCCACCTGCGTCGGGTTGCACCAGCTGCCATTCTGGCTGACGGCGCTCCAGTCAGCGGTGGTGGAGTTCGGGCCCTTGCCGCCATCGCGGCTGTACCAGCGGTCCTTGGCCCACACCGGATCCTGCTTGGCGTATTCGGCCGACAGGGTCAGGCTGCCACGCTCGCCGGTCGCACCGAGGGTCATCGAGTACTGCTGGTTGTCGCCGTCGCCCTTGTCGTACTGACCGAAGTAGACGTTGACTTCACCACCGTCGACGTTCTTGCGGGTGATCACGTTGACCACGCCGGCAATGGCGTCCGAACCGTAGATCGAGGAGGCGCCGTCCTTCAGGACTTCAATGCGCTCAACGGCCGACATCGGAATCTGGCTCAGGTCCTGCAGACCCGAGGTGGTGGCGCCGAGGCGCTTGCCGTTCATCAGCACCAGGGTGCGCTGGGCGCCCAGGTTGCGGATGTCGACATAGGCACCGCCCACGTCTTCGCCCGAGGACAGCGAATCCGAACGCGAGATGGCCGGCGAACCGGCCGAGGTCAGGTTGTTCAGCACGTCGGCGACGCTCGAGAAGCCCTGCTTTTCCAGGGATTCGCGGGTCATCGTCAGGATCGGCTGCTGGGTCTCCATGTTGGCACCGCGAATACGCGAGCCGGTGACCGAGATGCGATCCAGGTCAGTGGTGCCGGAGGCTGCTTCCTGTGCCGAAGCGAAGCTCGGCACGAGCGCCAGCGCAATGCCGGCCGGCAGAAGGCCCAGCCGCACTGCGGGAGTACGAAAATTCATCAATCTCTCCAAGGTACGTTAGTAGCGTGTTAAACCGCCTCGGAAAGTTACGATTGCGTTACCGTTAATTATTTGCGCGATGCCACCGGACTCTTTGCCGACTTTGGCGAAAGCGATCCACCGGTCTGCCGGAAGCCCGATGCCGACTGGCCATAACGGGCGCGGAACGCACGCGCGAAGCTGCAGCAGTTGTCGAAGCCGCTGGCGGCGGCCACTTCGCCGATCATCATGTCGGTGTCGCGCAGCAGGTCTGCGGCGCGCTCCAGGCGCAGGCGCGCCGACAGCGACTGCGGGCTCTCTTCGTAAAGGCTCTGGAACGTCTTGGACAGGTACCAGCTGGAGAAGTTGGTCAACTCGGCCAGTTCGCCGATGCGCACCACCCGGTGGCTGTTGCCTTCCAGGTACAGGCGCGCACGCTGCATGCGGCCGAACACCTGGCGCTTGCGGATGCGCGAGCGGCCCGGGCAGCGCTGCACGCCGGTGGCCATGCCACGCTGCATCGAGGCCAGGTGCAGCAGCACCGGGCGCAGGGCCTGCGCGGGCTGGCCACTGGCCAGCGCATCGCGCCACAGGCGCAGCGCCACCCGCACTTCACTGCGGCTCATGCTGCCGCGGCCGGCGTACAAGCTGCAGTCGGCCAGCTCGCCCAGCGCGCGCAGGGCTTCCGGGGCCAGGCTCAGGCCGATGCACAGGCCATCGCGGCCGGCCTGGATCATCGGCTTGGATTCCTTCTCGAACGCAATCCACTCGCGCTGGCGCAGGCGGAAGCGGCCTTCCTTGGATTCGACCCACGCGCTGCCGCGCAGCTGCATCCACACGGTGAAGGTGGTGCCAGCCGTCTGCAGGCTGCCCAGCCGGGCCACGCCCAGGCAGGTGGGCAGCGGACCGTCGTCGACGATCTTGTCCAGGGAGAGCGATTGGCCGCGATCGGCGAGGGAAAGCTGACGCATGACGTACACCGGGGTTTGCCGTTACGGGGCAACCGTTTTGCCAAGTCAGGCGGTCTGCGTCAGGACGTTTCGACGAGATTGATCCGAATTCGCCACGACGCCCCCACGAAAGAAGTACGAAGACTACTTTCCTTTCCAGAACAACAGGTTGGGCACCGACGAGAACACGGGTCGGGGCGGCTCGGGCAGCGTCATCACCCCGATGTCGGCGCCGTCTGCGACCGCCAGGGCCAGGTACAGGGCGCTGCCATCGGGCTGCGCGCTGAAGCCGTTGCCGGCGCTGAGCCGATCGGCGTCCAGGCAGTACTCCGCCCCCTGCGACGGGCTGTTGATCCGTGCGAACACGGTGGAGCAGTCGGCCCGGCTGGACAGGTAATCCAGGCTGCCATCGCGGGCCACCGCCCAGGTGCGGTAGCGCCAGCGCGAAGGCCGATCCTCGCTGACCTGCTGGATGCTGGCCGGATCCAGGCGCAGATCGGCCGACCACAGGCCGCCCGCCGCCAACCGGGTGAACAGCACGCGCTGGTGGGCCGCATCCAGCCGCGCCTGGGACACCCCATCGACGTGGCCCAGCAGTTTCCACGGCGTGGTGCGCCGATCGAACAGCGACAGGCGCATGCGTTCGTCGTCGTCGCGCTCCACGACCAGCACGTGGTCGTTGTCGCCGGCGTACAAGGCCTGCAGGGGCTGCGCCACCGGCACCGGCAGCGCCACGATCTGCTCGTCGCGCGGTGAAACCTCGTAGATCACCGGCCGCGCCTGGGCATCACGGCCCGATACCAGCAGATGGGTGCTGTCAGGCGACCAGTCGGCGGATTGCCGGGTTTCAGGACGCAGGCCTTCCACCGGCCGCAGCGATTCGGGGCGCGACAGGTCCGCCCACCACAAGCCGTAGTTGCCGGAACGATCGGAGGTAAACACCAGCTGCCGGCCATCGGGCGCCAGCATCGGCTGGCCATCGCGACCGTTGGAAGGGAACAGGCGTTCGGGCGTGCCGGGACGGCCGTCCTTCACCGGCACGCGGAACAGGCCGAACTGCGCCTTGCGGTGCACGAAGGCCAGCATGTTGTTGCTGCGCGACAACGCCGGCGACTGCGCGTCGTCCAGGCCCACATCGCGCAGCGTGCGCGTTTCGGTATCCAGTTCGTACAGGCGTGCTTCGCTGTCCACGCGGCGCCCGAACACGATGTGCCGGCTGTCGCCCCGCCAGGCCCAGCCACGGATTTCGGCCGAATCGTTGGTCAGCTGTTCGGGCACGCCGCCGCTGGCCGGGAGGCGCCAGAGGTCGCCGATCTGCGGGTTGCGCACGAACACGATCCAGCGGCCGTCCGGCGAGAAACGCGGGGCGTAGTCGAAGCTGTCGTCGGCAACCTGGTAGTCCACCGGGGTCCATGCACCGCTGGCGATGTCCAGCACGCGGATGCCGCGATAGGCATGGCGGCCGGACAGCGAGCCGAACACCAGGCCACGCCCGTTGGGCGTCCAGTCGAAGCTGAGCAGCTCGGTGCCGTCGCAGCGCGTGACATGGCGGATCGCACCACCGGTCGCACTGGCGATCAGCACCTCGCAGCTGCCCTCCGGCCCGAACCGCGCAAATGCGATATCGCGGCCGTTCGGCGACCAGTTCGGGAAACGGTCGGAATGGCCCGCAGGCGTATCGGTCAGCAGCCGCGCGGGCGCGTTGCCGGAGGTCTGCACCTTGATCGCACTGCCGTCGCCAGTTGCATCGTCGGCCTCGTAAGCCACCTGCGATCCATCCGGCGATACGGTCGGGTAGGTCTCGAAGCCGGCCGTGGCGGTAATCAAACGATACGGGCGCTGCGGGCTGCCGACCACGCGGCTGCCGTCTTCCAGCACGCCACTGCCTTCAGGCCCGCGCGGCGGGCGCTGCAGCAGCAGTGCGGCCATCACCAGCAGGGCGATGAACATGCCCAGGCCGATGGCCAGGAACACATAGCGCCGGTTGCGCCGCCAGCGGCTGCGTGGGCGCGGCGCAGGGGTTGCCGCGGCGAACACGGCGGCCAGCGCATCGCGTTCGTCTTCATTGGGCGCGGCATCGACGTCCGGGCCGGGCTCGACCAGCACCGACACCGGCTGCAGCAGCCGGTAGCCTGTCTTGGCGATGGTTTCGATATAGGCGGTGCCGCCGTCGTCGTCGCGGGAGAACGCCTTGCGCAGCTGGGTGATGGCCTGGGTCAGCACATCGTTGGTGGGCAGCGTGTCCGGCCAGACCTCGGCGAACAGTTCCTCGCGGGTCACCACCGCACCGGGCACGCGCATGAGCACCTTGAGCACACCCAGCGCCTTGGGCGTGAGCCGGCGCGGACGACGCGCGCCCTCCACCACCACCTCACGCGACGACAGCGTAATGGTGCAATCGCCGATCCTCAGGCGGTCGGCAGCGGGTGTCTCACTATCCAGGCTGATCATTCCGGCGCTACGTAATACAACTGAACAACAGGAACGCAGCATTCATCGAATCAACCACAGATCGAACGAACCGCCAGATTCCGCACACGTCATCAGTGCAAAGGGCAAAGACACTGAAGCGCGCGAATACTAGCCTATGCCGGTTAACTGCGCCTGTGCGCGCAGAGGACATCAGGCCTCTCTCGCCGACGAATCCACATAAATTGCTTCAACATTCGCGCCGCTTGGCGCGAATTTTTTATCTGCGATTCAGCAACTTTTTAAGTTTGATTCAGCAATTTTTTATCGGCGATTCAGTTTCGCGCATTGCGGATCATGGTCAATCCGACCAGTCGCGACACCACCAACGCTACGTACATCACGCCTGCGAACTGTTCCAGCATCACCAGTGCGCGTGCTTGTGGATGCACCGGCACGACGTCGCTCAGGCCCACCCCGGACAACAAACTGAAGCTGAGATAAAGCAGCTCCATCCAGGTGCGCAGTTCGCTCTCGCTGGTGGCCACGAAGCTGCCCGGGAACCACTGCTGGCAGACGGCGAACGCGAAGGCGAACGCCCAGGCCAGCAGCGTGAAGGTCGCGCCCGCGGCGAACAGCTCGTCACGGGTCACCTTGTGGTCCTGCAGCATGTAGGCGATCAGGCTGCCGGCCGTATAGAAATACAGCAGGCATTCCAGCAGCTGCGCGGTGGTGACCAGCGCCGGCCGCCCCAGCAGTGCCCCGGACAGGGAGAACACCACGGAGGGAATGGCCAACAGCAACGCCACCCACATGCCCAGCGGGCTGCGCCGCACCACCCACAACGCCAGGCCAAGCACCGCGATGCCGAACGCGCCGAACAGCGCGCGGCCGGCCCCGGACTCGTCCATGGCCGGGTACAGCAATACGCCCAGCAACTGCACCCCCAGCAACCAGGCCGAAGGGTGCCGACGGGCGATGGCCAGCCATCGGGTGGTGCGCGCTATGGCCATCGTGGTGTCCCTGCCCCTGTGTCGATGGCCGAAGCTTAACGGCTGTCGCGCCCGGGCGGCATGACGGCCGCCCCGGCCGCGTAGTCGCGCACGTCCTGGGTGATCTTCATCGAACAGAAGTGCGGGCCGCACATCGAGCAGAAATGGGCCTCCTTGTGGGCGTCCTTGGGCAACGTTTCGTCATGGAACCCGCGCGCCTTCTCCGGATCCAGGCCCAGGTGGAACTGGTCTTCCCAGCGGAACTCGAAGCGCGCCCTGCTCAGCGCGTTGTCGCGCACCTGCGCACCCGGGTGGCCCTTGGCCAGGTCGGCGGCGTGGGCCGCGATGCGGTAAGCCATGATGCCGTCGCGCACGTCCTGGCGGTTGGGCAGGCCCAGGTGCTCCTTGGGGGTGACGTAACAGAGCATGGCGGTGCCGTACCAGCCGATCATCGCCGCGCCGATTGCGCTGGTGATGTGGTCGTAGCCCGGCGCGATGTCGGTGGTGAGCGGCCCCAGCGTGTAGAACGGCGCCTCGCCGCACTCACGCAGCTGCTTGTCCATGTTCTCCTTGATCAGCTGCATCGGCACATGGCCGGGGCCTTCGATCATGGTCTGCACATCGTGCTTCCAGGCAATCTTCGTCAGCTCGCCCAACGCTTCCAGTTCGCCGAACTGCGCGGCATCGTTGGCGTCGGCGATGCAACCGGGGCGCAGGCCATCCCCCAGCGAGAAGGTCACGTCGTAGGCCTTCATGATCTCGCAGATGTCCTCGAAATGCGTGTAGAGGAAGTTCTCGCGCTGATGGGCCAGGCACCACTTGGCCATGATCGAGCCGCCGCGCGAGACGATGCCGGTCACCCGGCGCGCGGTGAGCGGCACGTGGCGCAGCAGCACGCCGGCATGGATGGTGAAGTAGTCCACGCCCTGCTCGGCCTGCTCGATGAGCGTATCGCGGAAGATTTCCCAGCTCAGGTCTTCGGCACGGCCATCGACCTTTTCCAGCGCCTGGTAGATCGGCACCGTGCCGATCGCCACCGGCGAGTTGCGCAGGATCCATTCGCGGGTTTCATGGATGTGCTTGCCGGTGGACAGGTCCATCACGGTGTCACCGCCCCAGCGGATCGCCCACACCAGTTTCTCCACTTCCTCGGCGATGCCCGAGGACACCGCGCTGTTGCCGATGTTGGCGTTGATCTTGGTCAGGAAGTTGCGGCCGATGATCATCGGCTCGCTCTCGGGGTGGTTGATGTTGTTGGGCAGCACCGCCCGCCCGCGCGCGATTTCCTCGCGCACGAACTCCGGCGTGATCGAGGCGGGGATGGAGGCACCAAACGACTGGCCGGGGTGCTGCATCAGCAGCGCCTCGTCGCGGATGGCCTCGAGGCGCTGGTTCTCGCGGATCGCCACGAACTCCATTTCCGGAGTGATGATGCCGCGACGGGCATAGTGCATCTGGGTGACGTTGGCGCCGGCCACCGCGCGTCGCGGTTGCAGCCGCGACGGGAAGCGCACCGCGTCCAGCCGCGCATCGGTTTCGCGCGAACGCCCGAACGCCGAGCTGGGCCGATCCAGCAGTTCGGTGTCGCCACGCTCGGCGACCCAGCCTGCACGCAGGGCCGGCAAGCCGGTGGACAGGTCGATGCGGGCCTCGGGATCGGTGTACGGGCCGGAGGTGTCGTACACGGTCAGCGGGGCGTTGCCGCCACTCAGCGCAATCTCGCGCATCGGCACCTGCAGGTCGCAGCGCGAGCCGGGCACGTGGATCTTGCGTGAGCCGGGAATGGGTCGGGTGACCGACTCGGACAGCTGCTGGGCCTGTTGCTGCAGGGCGGAAGGGTGTGCGTTCATCGGGCATCGTCCTGGGTTGTCGGTGCGAGGGTTCGCACGGCGAGGGACGAAGCGGCGGCGCACGGCCGGCGCACGGCGCGCGGATCCCAGGCGGGGGGCTGGGCGGCGCGGTGCATCGGCTGTTGCGAAGCTTCCCTACGCCGGTATCAACCGGATCAGGTTCGAAGGGACTGTCTCAACCGAGGCCACATGGCCGCGGTACCCCCGCTTCGGGGCGGATTAGACCACACCTGCACCGCAAGTGTGAACAGCCATGTCATGCCGCCTTGGATAGACTGCCGCGCATGGTATTTCGACTCTCCATCGCCCTGGTGGTACTGCTGGTGCTGGCCGCTGGGGTGGCACCCGACCCGTTCAACGAAATCGTGCGCGGCGGGCTGGTGCACATCGTCCGCAGTGCCGGCTGGCTGTACCTGCTGGTGGTGTTCATCACGCTCTCGTTCCTGCTCTATCTCGCTTTCGGGCGGCTGGGCTCGCTGCGGATCGGCGGTGAAGATGCCGAACCGGATTTCTCCAACGCCAGCTGGATGTCGATGCTGTTCGCCGCCGGCATGGGCATCGGCCTGGTGTTCTGGGGCGCGGCCGAACCGGTCTCGCACTTCGTCACCCCACCCGAAGGCCTGCCCCCGCAGAGCATGGAAGCGGCACGCGCCTCGATGCGCTATGCGTTCTTCCACTGGGGCCTGCACCCGTGGGCGATCTACGCACTGATCGGGCTGGCGATGGCCTGGTTCCAGTTCAACCGCAATGGCCGTGGATTGATCAGCGATCTGCTGCAGCCGCTGATCGGCGCGCACCACCGGGGGTGGATCGGCACCGTGGTGAACGTTGCGGCGGTGGTGGCCACCGCGATCGGCGTGGCCACCACGCTGGGCTTTGGCACCATCCAGATCGCCGCCGGGCTGGACCGCGTGTTCGGCCTGCACGCCGGCGCGCCGCTGCAGCTGACCATCATCGCCGTCGCCTTCGTGCTGTACATGGCCTCTACCGCCAGCGGCGTGCACCGTGGCATCAAGTGGCTCTCCAACTTCAACCTCGGCCTGGCTGCCGTGCTGCTGGCGCTGGTGCTGGTGCTCGGCCCCACTGCCTTCATCTTCGATACCTTCACCACCACCATTGGCGCCTACCTCAACCAGCTGGTGACCATGAGCCTGCGCATGTCGCCATTCTCGGGCAGCACCTGGGTGGCCGACTGGACGATCTTCTACTGGGCGTGGTGGATTGCCTGGGCACCTTTCGTGGGCTCGTTCATCGCCCGCGTCTCGCGCGGGCGCAGCATCCGCGAGTTCGTGCTCGGCGTGGTGATCGCACCCAGCGTGCTCGGCTTCCTGTGGTTCTCGGTGTTCGGCGGCACCGCGCTGTGGTCGCAGATCTTCGGCCATGTGGACCTGGTGCAGGCACTGGGCACCGGCTACGAAACCGTGCTGTTCACCATGTTCGACAGCCTGCCGCTGCCCACCGTGCTCTCGGTGATCGCACTGGTGCTGCTGATGATCTTCTTCGTCACTTCGGCAGACTCGGCGGTGCTGGTACTGGCCAGCATGTCCACCGACGAAGCCGGCGACCCGCCATTGTCGCGGAAGATCACTTGGGGCGTGGCGATTGCCCTGATCGCCGCCGTGCTGCTGCTGGCCGGCGGCCTGGACGCGCTGCAGGGCATGATCACCATCGCCGCCCTGCCCTTCGCACTGCTGATGCTGGCCGTCATGTGGTCGCTGTACCGCGTGCTCGACATGGAGTACGCGCTACAGCGTCGACGCGCATTGCGCGCGCGGCGGATGATGGATGCCTGGATCGAGCGAGAGATCGCCGCGCAGGAAGAGACGCGCGATGAGGCTTCGCGGGCGGATACGTAAGGGGTAAGAGCAGCGTTTCAGTTTTTACGCGCTGGGGAGGCCGACGGGCAGCCTCTTACGGGACACGCCGTAAACCGCCCTCCGGGCCCCGGCCCAGCCGCCAGCGGCTGGGCGTTCAGTCGCACGCGAGGCAGTGCCTCGCAAGCAGTGCGCCTTCACCCTTGGGGGCTTGGCAAAAACATCCATGTTTTTGACAGGGGCCGCCGGCTGCTCGCAAAGATGCATGAAGCAGCCACGCACCGCGTGGCTCCACCGGACTGCTCAGTATCCGGCTGCCTGCCCATCCTTGCGGCTTTCCGAAGCACCGTAATACACCCCGGTTTCAGGGTCGCGCATGATCGCCTGGTACCCGCCGTACGGACCGTCAGCGAACGTCACGCGGTGCCCCTTGCGCATCAACGCGCGCACCGTTTCATACGGGTAGCCGGTTTCCAGGTTCACCTCGCCGCCGTCGCTCATCGCCGTGGCCTGCCCGGTCGGTTCGGTCGAGCCTTCATGCTGGATGCGCGGCGCATCACCGGCTTCCTGCAGGTTCATGCCGAAGTCCACCAGGTTCATCACGATCTGCGCGTGCCCCTGCGGCTGCATCGCACCGCCCATCACGCCAAAACTCATCCACGGCTTGCCGTCCTTGGTCACGAAGCCCGGAATGATGGTCTGGAACGGACGCTTGCCCGGCGCATAGCCATTGGGGTGGTCCTTGCGCAGCACGAACATCTCGCCGCGATCCTGCAGGATGAAACCCAGCCCCGGCGGCGCCATGCCGCTGCCCATCCCGCGGTAGTTGGACTGGATCAGCGACACCATCATCCCGTCCGCATCGGCCACCGTCATGTAGATCGTGTCGCCTTCTTCCAGCTGCTTCGGCGTGCCCGGCTGCACCTCGCGCAGCGCCTTGTCCATTGAAATCAGCTTGCGCCGCTCGGCCGCGTATTCCTTCGACACCAGCTTGGCCACCGGCGCCGGCTGGAACGCCGGATCGGTGTAGAAGCGCGCCCGGTCCGCGAAGGCCAGCTTCTTGGCTTCCACGAACAGGTGCACATGCTCCGGCGAGCCGAACGGAATCTTCGAGAAGTCGTACCCCTCCAGCACGTTCAGGATCTGCAGCGCCGCGATACCCTGGCTGTTCGGTGGCAGCTCCCACACGTCATACCCCCGGTAGTTGCTGCTCACCGGCTCCACCCACTCGCCGTGGTGGCTGGCCATGTCGTCGTAGCTCAGGTAACCGCCATTGGCCTTGAAGTAGGTGCCAATCGTGCGCGCGATGTCGCCCTTGTAGAACGCATCGCGGCCGCCCTGCGCGATCTGCTCCAGCGTGTTGGCCAGGTTCGGGTTCTTCCACACCTCACCCTTGCGCGGCGCGTGCCCATTGATCGTGAACTGCTCCTTGAAGCCCGGATACTGCGACAGCTTCGGCACCGACCGGTCCCAGTAGTAGGCGATCACCTCCGCCACCGGGTGGCCCTCGCGTGCGTAGCGGATCGCCGGCGCCAGGTTGTCGGCCATCGGCTTGCGGCCGAAGCGGTCATGCAGCGCGAACCAGCCATCCACCGCGCCCGGCACCGACACCGGCAGTGGGCCCGTGGCCGGGATGTCCTTCAGCCCCCGGCGCTGGAACTCGGCCAGGGTCAGCGACTTCGGCGAACGGCCCGAGCCGTTGTAGCCGTACAGCTTCTGCGTTTTCGGATCCCACACGATCGCGAACAGGTCCCCGCCCACCCCGTTTCCGGTGGGCTCCATCAGCCCCAGCGCGGCATTGGCGGCGATCGCCGCATCCACCGCCGAGCCACCGCCCTTCATCACATCCAGCGCGATCTGCGTGGCCAGCGGCTGCGAGGTGGCCGCCATCGCGTGCGGGGCGATCACTTCCGAGCGGGTGGCAAAGCCATGCCCGGTGACCCGGTCGGCGGCAGAAGACAGCATCGGCAGGGCGCACAGCAGCGCGGCAGCCAGGGCGGCACGGACAAGGGGTCGGGTCACGGAGGAGTTTCCTGGAGGGGTGGAAAGCGTTCGATGGTGGCGGTTGAGGCGTGCTGCGCACATCCGACAATGGTCATGCACGGGGGCATCCACGACAGCCTGATCCGCGCAGAAACCGGGCTTCAAAACTTGAATTGACGTTCACCGGAACGCTTTCACGCGCAACCATCCTTATACGGCGGGGCTTTGCGCTGGATACAGCCGAAACCGTTGGAAATTGTCCAAACACGGTTGACAGCGGCAAAACCGCTGTGGTTTTCTCGATCACATGTTGCAGCGCCACACGCCCATTCGCGAATCCATCGAGCACGCCGGTCCCGGCGCGGCCTCCATCCGTTCGCTTCTTGTCCTCGTACTTATTACCCAACCAACAGGTGCGGGACGGACCGGCGTGTAAGTAGAACTGCCAGGTATCCATCAAAACCCGCACCCACCCTGGTGCGGGTTTTTTCGTTTCAGAACCCTCCGATTTCTTCCTCCAAAGGACCTCCCCCATGAGCACCAACGACCTGCCCCAGATCAAGATCGCTGTTGTCGGCTACGGCAGCCAGGGCCGCGCCCACGCATTGAACCTGCGTGAATCCGGTTTCGACGTGGTCATCGGCCTGCGTCCGGGCGGCCCGACCGAGGTCAAGGCACAGGCCGACGGTTTCACCGTCAAGGCACCGGCCGAGGCGGTCAAGGATGCGGACCTGGTCGCCGTGCTGACCCCGGACATGGTGCAGAAGAAACTCTACGAAGACGTGCTGGCGCCGAACATGAAACACGGCGCGGTGCTGCTGTTCGCCCACGGCCTGAACGTGCACTTCAACATGATCGCCCCGCGCGAAGACCTGGACGTGGTGCTGGTTGCGCCCAAGGGCCCGGGCGCGCTGGTCCGCCGCGAATACGAAATCGGCCGCGGCGTGCCGTGCATCTGGGCGGTCTACCAGGACCGCAGCGGCAAGGCCGCCGAGTACGCATTGGCCTATGCCGCCGGCCTGGGCGGCGCACGCGCCAACCTGATCCAGACCACCTTCAAGGAAGAAACCGAAACCGACCTGTTCGGTGAACAGGCCGTGTTGTGTGGCGGCGCCTCGGCACTGGTCCAGGCGGGGTTCGAAACGCTGGTGGAAGCCGGCTACCAGCCGGAAATCGCCTACTACGAAGTGCTGCACGAACTGAAGCTGATCGTGGACCTGTTCTACGAAGGCGGCATCACCCGCATGCTGGAGTTCATCTCCGAAACCGCGCAGTACGGCGACTACGTGAGCGGCCCGCGGGTGATCGACGCCGGCACCAAGGAGCGCATGAAGGCGGTGCTGGCCGACATCCAGGACGGCACGTTCACCAAGAACTGGGTGGCCGAATACGAAGCGGGCCTGCCGAACTACAACAAGTTCAAGCAGGCCGACCTGGAACACCCGATCGAGAAGGTAGGCAAGGAACTGCGCGCCAAGATGGTCTGGTTGCAAAGTCAAGCCGCGTAACCGCGCGGCTCCCCCACCGCTTTCGCAAAGGTCACCGCATGAACACCTCCGCACACAGCACCGCGCCCCGCAACGGCGCACGCTGGTTGACGCAGGCCCTGGAAGCCGAGGGCGTCGATACGCTGTTCGGCTATCCGGGCGGCACCATCATGCCCTTCTACGACGCCCTGGTGGATTCAGGGCTGAAGCACATCCTGGTGCGCCACGAACAGGGCGCGGCGCTGGCGGCAAACGGCTATGCCCGCGCCAGCGGCCGCGTTGGCGTCTGCGTGGCCACCTCCGGTCCGGGCGCTTCCAACCTGGTCACCGGCATCGCCGATGCGATGCTGGATTCGGTGCCGATGGTCTGCATCACCGGCCAGGTCGCCACCCCGCTGCTGGGTACCGACGCGTTCCAGGAACTGGACGTGTTCGGGCTGACCCTGCCGATCGTCAAACACAGCTGGCTGGTGCGTTCGGTCGACGACCTGCCGCGGATCGTCCGTGAGGCGTTCCGGATTGCGCGCGAGGGCCGTCCCGGCCCGGTGCTGATCGACCTGCCCAAGGATGTGCAGATCGCCGACGCCAGCCACCTGCCGGCGCACGTGCCGGAAACGGTCAACCCGCCGGTGGCCCCGGCCGACGCCGCGCTGGCCGATGCCATCGCCGCGATCCAGGCCGCCGAAAAGCCGGTGATCTACGCCGGCGGCGGTGTCGCGCTGGGCGATGCGGTGGAGGACTTCCGTGCCTTCGTCGATGCCACCGCCATTCCCACCGTGCTGACCCTGCGCGGTCTGGGTGGGCTGCCGGCGCAGCACCCGCATTACCTGGGCATGCTGGGCATGCACGGCACCCGCGCGGCCAACATGGCCGTGCAGGAGAGCGACCTGCTGGTGGTGGTCGGCGCCCGCTTCGACGACCGCGCGACCGGCAAGTTGAACGAGTTCGCCCCGTTCGCCCGCGTCATCCATATCGATGCCGACGCGTATGAGATTTCCAAACTGCGTACCGCCGATGTGGCGGTGCCGGGCAACGTCGGCACCGCGCTGCGCGCACTGACTGCGGCCCTGCCGCGCGCCGCCGCATCGCAGGAGTCGTGGCGCAAGCGCTGCGCCGGGCACCGCGAGCGCTTCGCCGCACGCTACGACGCACCGGGCGCGCACATCTATGCACCGGCGCTGCTGAAGCGCCTGAGCGAAGTGGCGCCGGCCGACGCGATCATTGCCTGCGATGTCGGCCAGCACCAGATGTGGGTGGCGCAGCATTGTCGGTTCAACCACCCGCGCAACCACCTGACCAGCGGTGCGCTGGGGACCATGGGCTTCGGCCTGCCGGCGGCGATGGGCGCGCAGTTCGCCTGCCCCGACCGCACCGTGGTGCTGGTCTCCGGCGACGGCAGCTTCATGATGAACGTGCAGGAGCTGGCGACCATCGCCCGCTGCCGCCTGCCGGTGAAGATCGTGCTGCTGGACAACAGCTCGCTGGGCATGGTCCGCCAGTGGCAGGAGCTGTTCTTCGCCGAGCGCTACAGCGAGATCGACCTGTCCGACAACCCGGACTTCGCCGCGCTGGCCAAGGTGTTCGGCATTCCGGCCACCCGCATCGAGAACCGCGACGACGTCGAAGGCGGCCTGGCCGCGCTGCTGGCCGAACCCGGCCCGGCGCTGCTGCATGTGGCCATCGATGCGCGCGCCAACGTATGGCCGCTGGTGCCGCCCAACAACGCCAACAGCACGATGCTGGAAAGCAACCCCGCCCATCAGCCCCAGGAGTTCCCCCATGCAATACCGGCTTGACCTGGTGCTGGTTCCCGCCGAAGGCGCGCTGCTGCGCGTTATCGGCATGGCCGAACGCCGTGGCTTTGCGCCGCGCGCGATCGTGGGTGCGCCCAATGCGGCCGACGATGGTCGCTGGCACCTGCAGCTGGTGGTGGACAGCACCCGCCCGCCGGAGACGTTGTGCCGCCAGATCGAAAAGATCTATGACTGTGTTTCGGTGCGGATCAGCGCGCTGGAGCCGGGTACTGGGGTAACCGTATGAACGCCCGCGCCGTGGTTCCGGTGCCGGTACGGAGGGGTCTTCTTCAAGGCCCGTCGCCCACGCACGACCGCGTCCGTCATCCCGCGTGCGATCTGCGGAGCCGCCATGCCGCCTAGCCGTGCCCCGCAGGAATCGGAGGTAGGCGACGTAAGCGTCGCCGACGTGCTGGCCGCGCAGGCGCGGCTGCGCCGGTTCCTGCCGCCCACGCCGCTGCATTATGCGGAGCGGTTCGGCACCTGGCTGAAACTGGAAAACCTGCAGCGCACCGGCTCGTACAAGGTGCGCGGCGCATTGAACGCGCTGCTGGCCGGGCGCGAACGCGGTGATGACCGCCCGGTCATCTGCGCCTCGGCCGGCAACCATGCCCAGGGCGTGGCGTGGTCGGCCTACCGGCTGGATATCCCGGCCATCACGGTGATGCCGCACGGCGCCCCGGCGACCAAGATCGCGGGCGTTGCCCACTGGGGCGCCACCGTGCGCCAGCACGGCAGCAGTTACGACGAGGCGTACGCCTTCGCGCGCGCCCTGGCCGACCAGCACGGCTACCGCTTCCTGTCCGCCTTCGACGAGCCGGACGTGATCGCCGGCCAGGGCACGCTGGGCATCGAACTGGCCGCGCATGCGCCGGACGTGGTGATCGTGCCGATCGGCGGTGGCGGGCTGGCCTCCGGCGTCGCGCTGGCGCTGAAATCGCAGGGCGTGCGGATCGTCGGCGCGCAGGTCGAGGGCGTGGATTCGATGGCGCGCGCGATCCGCGGCGACACGCGCGAGATCGCACCGGTGGCCACCCTGGCCGACGGCGTGAAGGTGAAGATCCCTGGCACCCTGACCCGCCGCCTGTGCAGTGCGCTGCTGGACGACGTGGTGATCGTGCGCGAAGCCGAGCTGCGCGAAACCCTGGTCCGGCTGGCGCTGGAAGAACACATCATCGCCGAAGGCGCCGGCGCGCTGGCGCTGGCCGCCGGCCGCCGCGTGGCCGGCAAGCGCAAGTGCGCGGTGGTCTCCGGCGGCAACATCGACGCCATGGTGCTGGCCCAGCTGCTGTCCGACATCCGCCCGCGCCCGCCGCGCAAACCGCGCCGCCGCGCCAGCGAGCGGACACGGCCACCGCTACCGACCGTGCTCGCGCCACCGCCGAATTCCATCGTCCTTCCTTCCCCTGCCTTGCCATCCGACCTTGCCGTCGAGGAGACCTCCTGGTGAATACGCCCAACTCCCCCCGAATTCGAATTTTCGATACCACCCTGCGTGACGGCGAGCAATCGCCCGGCTGCAGCATGAGCCCGCAGCAGAAGCTGGTGATGGCACGCGCGCTCGACGAGCTGGGCGTGGACGTCATCGAAACCGGCTTCCCGGCCAGCTCGCAGTCCGACCGCGACGCGATGGCGATGATCGGCCGCGAAGTGCGCCGCCCGACCCTGGCGGTGCTGTCGCGCTGCCTGGCCGCCGACATCGAAACCTCGGCCAAGGCCCTGGACGCAGCCGCCAATGCGCGCCTGCACGTGTTCCTGTCCACCAGCCCGCTGCACCGCGAGCACAAGCTGCGCATGAGCCGCGAGCAGGTACTGGAATCGGTGCACAAGCACGTGAGCCTGGCGCGCAGCTACATCGACGATGTGGAATTCTCGGCCGAGGATGCCACCCGCACCGAAGAAGACTTCCTGATCGAAGTGGCCCGCGTGGCCGTCGCTGCCGGCGCCACCACCATCAACCTGCCCGACACCGTGGGCTTCACCACCCCGGAAGAGATCCGCGGCATGTTCCAGCGGGTCATCGCCGGGGTGCCCGACAGCGACCGCATCATCTTCAGCACGCACTGCCACAACGACCTGGGCCTGGCCGTGGCCAATTCGCTGGCGGCCATCGAAGGCGGCGCCCGCCAGGTGGAGTGCACCATCAACGGCATCGGCGAGCGCGCCGGCAACTGCTCGCTGGAAGAGCTGGCCATGGTGCTGAAGGTACGCAACGCCTTCTACGAGGAAGACACCCGCATCAACACCCCGCGCATCGTCTCCACCTCGCAGCTGCTGCAGCGCCTGGTCGGCATGCCGGTCCAGCGCAACAAGGCGATCGTGGGCGCCAATGCCTTCGCCCACGAATCGGGCATCCACCAGCACGGCATGCTGCGCCACCGGGGCACCTACGAAATCATGCGCCCGGAAGACGTGGGCTGGGAGAATTCGCAGATGGTGCTGGGCCGCCACAGTGGCCGGGCCGCGGTTGAAGCGCGCCTGCGTGCCCTGGGTTTCTGGCTGGAGGAAGAAGAGCTGAAGCTGGTGTTCGAGCAGTTCAAGACCCTGTGCGAGCAGCAGCGCGTGGTCACCGACGCCGACCTGCAGGTACTCATGCAGGGCAGCTCCACCCAGAACGGCTACCGGCTGGCCTCGATGACGATCAGCGACGTGGGCAGCCGTGCCAACGCGCTGGTCGAACTGTCCGACCCGGACGGCAACCGCGTGGCTGAAACCGCGCAGGGCGATGGCCCGGTGGACGCGCTGTTCGGCGCGCTGTCGGCCGCCACCGGCGTGCAGCTGATGCTGGACAGCTACCACGTGCACAGCGTGGGCATCGGCGCCGACGCGCGCGGCGAAGCCAACCTGAGCGTGCGCCACGACGGCGTGGAGTACGAAGGCACCGGCACCAGCCGCGACATCATCGAAGCCTCGGCGCTGGCCTGGCTGGACGTGGCCAACCGCCTGCTGCGCCAGCGCCAGGCCAGCGCCGAACACCCCGCGGCCACTGCCGCCGCCTGAGGAACCCACGCATGAGTGCCTTCGACAGCCCCTACACCGCCGATGCTTCCCAGCACTGGAACGCGCACGACTACGCCATCGACGCCGGCTTCGTGCCGCTGCTCGGCGGTGCGGTGGCGCGCCTGCTCGACCCGCAGCGCGGCGAGCGGATCCTTGACCTGGGTTGCGGCGATGGCGTGCTGAGCTTCGATCTGGCACTGAGCGGTGCGCACGTGACCGGCGTGGACAGTTCGCCGGAGCTGATCGGTGGCGCGCGTGCGCGTGGGATCGATGCACGGCTGATGGACGCGCATGCGATGACCTTCGAGCGCTGCTTCGATGCGGTGTTCAGCAACGCGGCGCTGCACTGGATGCGGGAACCGGACAGGGTGATCGACGGCGTGCGCCGTGCGCTGCGGCCCGGTGGCCGCTTCGTCGCCGAGATGGGTGGCCAGGGCAACGTGGCCACCATCACCAGCGCACTGCAGGCCGCCCTGTGCAGCAACGGCCACGCCGTGCCGGCGTTCCCGTGGTACTTCCCTGACGAAGAAGCCTACGCCGAGCGCCTGCGCGCGCACGGTTTCCAGGTGCGCCATATCGAATGCCTGGCACGCCCGACCGTGTTGCCCACCGGCATGCAGGGCTGGCTGCGCACCTTCGCCTCGCCCTTCCTGGTGGGGTTGGATGCCGCCCAGCGCCAGCGCGTGCTGGATGACACCGTGGCGCTGCTGGCGCCGACCCAGCGCAACGCGCACGGCCAATGGACCGCCGATTACGTGCGGCTGCGCTTCGAGGCGCGGCTGCGCACTTCCTGACCGACCCGAACCGCCCTATCGTCACATGAACCACAGCAAGGCCATTCCATGACCCCAGCTCCCCGCACCCTGTACGACAAACTGTGGGACGCCCACGTGGTCGTGCCCGAATCGGACAGCGCGCCCGCCGTGCTGTACATCGACCTGCACCTGATCCACGAAGTGACCTCGCCGCAGGCCTTCACCGAACTGCGCGAGCGCGGCCTGTCGCCGCGCCGCCCGGACCGGACCAAGGCCACCATGGATCACTCCACCCCGACCCTGCCGGCCGGTGCCGACGGCAAGCTGCCGTACGCCAGTGCCGCTTCGGAAGCGCAGGTCGCCATGCTGGCGCGCAACTGCGCCGAGCACGGCATCGAGCTGTTCGACCTGCAGTCGGCCAACCGCGGCATCGTGCACGTGATCGCACCCGAGCAGGGTTTCACCCAGCCGGGCATGACCATCGTGTGCGGTGACAGCCATACCTCCACCCACGGTGCGTTCGGTGCGCTGGCGTTCGGCATCGGCACCAGCGAAGTGGGCCACGTGCTGGCCACCCAGTGCCTGCTGCAGCGCAAGGCCAGGACCATGGCGATCACCGTCGATGGCGCACTGGCGCCGGGTGTGGGCGCCAAGGACGTGGTGCTGCACATCATCGGCGTGATCGGGGTCAACGGCGGCACCGGCCATGTGCTGGAGTTCCGGGGCAGCGCGATCACCGCGATGGACATGGAGCAGCGCATGACCCTGTGCAACATGTCCATTGAAGCCGGCGCGCGCGCCGGCATGGTCGCGCCGGACCAGGTCACCTTCGACTGGGTAGCCAATACGCCGCGCGGCCCCGAGGGCGCGGAGTTCGACATCGCCGTGGCGCAGTGGAAGCAGCTGCGCAGCGATGCCGGCGCGCGCTTCGACGTGGAAGTCCACATCGACGCGGGCGACATCCGCCCGACCCTGACCTGGGGAACGCATCCGGGCACGGCGATCGCGGTGGACGCCCCGATCCCTGCCGCCAACGACGCGGCCGACCAGAAGGGCCTGGATTACATGCACTTCCACGCCGGGCAGACCCTGGCCGGTACGCCGGTGGACGTGGTGTTCGTCGGCTCGTGCACCAATGGCCGGCTGAGCGACATGCGCGAAGTGGCGCAGGTGCTGCAGGGCCGGCGCGTTGCCAATGGCGTGCGCATGCTGGTGGTGCCGGGTTCGGAGATCGTCAAGCGCCAGGCCGAAGCCGAAGGCATCGATGCCATCGTGCGCGCCGCCGGCGCCGAATGGCGCGAGCCGGGCTGCTCGATGTGTATTGCCATGAACGGCGACCTGGTCGCTCCGGGGCAGCTGGCAGTGAGCACCAGCAACCGCAACTTCGAAGGCCGCCAGGGCCCGGGCTCGCGCACGCTGCTGGCCTCGCCGATGACGGCCGCCTGGGCAGCGGTGAATGGCCACGTGGCCGACCCGCGTGAACTGTATGCCAGCCAGGAGGTGGCCTGATGAGCGGCTTCCGCACCCTGACCTCGACCAGCGTGGTGCTGCGCGAGACCAACATCGACACCGACCAGATCATTCCGGCGCGGTTCCTGTCCACCACCGAACGTGCCGGGCTGGGCAAGCACGCGTTCAACGACTGGCGCTGGCAGGCCGACGGCAGCCCGAACCCGGGTTTCGCCTTCAACCAGCCGCACAATGCCGGGCGCAGCATCCTGCTGGCCGGGCGCAACTTCGGCTGTGGCTCCTCGCGCGAGCACGCGCCGTGGGCATTGGCCGACCTGGGCCTGCGCGCGATCGTCAGCAGCGAAATCGCCGATATCTTCCGCGGCAATGCGCTGAAGAACGGCCTGCTGCCGATCGTGCTCGACGAGGCCGACGTGCAGACGCTGATGCAGCGCCCGGACGACGCGTTGACCGTGGACATCGCCGCGCGCGAGCTGCGCACGCCCGATGGCCGGGTGTATTCCTTCCCGCTGGACGGCTTCTCGCAGACCTGTCTGCTGGAAGGCGTGGACCAGCTGGGGTATCTGTTGGGTCGTACCCCTGACATTGAACGTTACGAGAGTGAACATGCACGCTGAGATTGTCGTATTGCCCGGTGATGGCATCGGTCCGGAAGTCGCCGCGGCCGCGGTTGCGGTGCTGGGCGCCGTGGCCCAACGCTTTGCCCACACCTTCCATTTCAGCGAACACGATATCGGCGGCATCGCCATCGACCGCCACGGCGAGCCGCTGCCGGCGGCCACGCTGGAGGCCTGCCGCCAGGCCGATGCGATCCTGCTGGGCGCGGTGGGCGGCCCGAAGTGGTCCGACCCGAACGCGAAAGTGCGCCCGGAACAGGGCCTGCTGGCCATCCGCAAGGCGCTGGGGCTGTACGCCAACCTGCGCCCGGTGCGCACCCACCCGGCCGCGCTGGGCGCCTCGCCGATCAAGGCCGAGCTGCTGGAGGGCGTGGACTTCGTGGTGGTGCGCGAGCTCACCGGCGGCATCTACTTCGGCGAGAAGACGCGCACGGCCGACACCGCCAGTGACCTGTGCAGCTACAGCGTCGGCGAGATCGAGCGGGTGATGCGCAGTGCGTTCCGGTTGGCACGGCAGCGCCGTGGCAAGGTCACCTCGGTGGACAAGGCCAACGTGCTGGAAACTTCGCGCCTGTGGCGTGACGTGGCGGCGCGGATCGGCCGCGAGGAATTCCCGGAGATCGCGCTGGAGCACCAGCTGGTGGATTCGATGGCCATGCACCTGCTGGCCAAGCCGCGCGAGTACGACGTGATCGTGACCGAGAACATGTTCGGCGACATCCTCACCGACGAGGCTTCGATGCTGGCCGGTTCGCTGGGCCTGCTGCCGTCGGCGTCGTTGGGTGAGCCGGGTGCGGTGGGCATTTACGAGCCGATCCACGGCTCGGCCCCGGACATCGCCGGAAAGGGCATCGCCAACCCGTACGCCACGATCTTCAGCGCTGCGATGCTGCTGCGCCATTCGCTGGGATTGGAAGCCGAAGCAGCCGCCGTGGAAGCGGCCGTACATGCCGCGCTGGACGATGGGGTGTTCACCGCCGACCTGGCCGCCAAGGGCCAGGCGGTGAGCACCACGCAGGCCACCGACGCGGTGTTGGCGCGTCTGGGATAAGCGGCGCGCCGGGTAGAGCGGCGGCGGAATGGTAGAGCGGACTGTTAGTCCGCTGCTTTCGGCGCAGACCCACACACCGCGCGAACGGCAGCGGACTGACAGTCCGCTCTACCCCTTGTGCATCCCGTTCGGGATACACAAGGCTGCCATGCCCCGTGGGCATGGCAGCGCCGGACGAGGCCCTACTGGGCCTCGTCCGGCTTCACCCGGAACCACGCCGCATACAACGCCGGCAGGAACACCAGCGTCAGCACAGTGCCGACAATCAACCCGCCCATGATCGAGATCGCCATCGAGCCGTAGAAGGCACTGCGCGACAGCGGGATCATCGCCAGCACCGCCGCCAGCGCGGTCAGCACGATCGGGCGGAAGCGGCGCACGGTGGCGTCGATGATCGCGTGCCAGCGGTCATGGCCGGCGTCGATGTCCTGCTGGATCTGGTCGATCAGGATCACCGAGTTGCGCATGATCATGCCCGCCAGCGCAATCGTGCCCAGCAACGCCACGAACCCGAACGGGGCGCGGAACAGCAGCAGGAACAGCGTGGCCCCGATGATGCCCAGCGGTGCGGTCACCAGCACCATCGCCGCGCGCGAGAAACTGCGCAGCTGCAGCATCAGCAACGTCGCCACCACGATCAGGAACAGCGGCATGCCGGCCTTGATCGAATCCTGTCCGCGCGCCGAATCCTCCACCGTGCCGCCGGTCTCCAGCAGGTACCCCGACGGCAGCTCGGCACGGATGCCGTCCAGCGTCGGCAGGATCTGCTGCACCACGTCCAGCGGCTGCGTGGCGTCGCCGACGTCGGCGCGCACGGTCACCGTCGGCAGCCGGTTGCGGTGCCAGATGATGCCGTCTTCGAACACATACTCCAGCCGCGCCACCTGCGACAGCGTTACCGAGGTGCCGCTGGCGGTCGGAATCGCCAGGCTGCCCAGCATGTCCAGCCGAACCCGCTCGTTTTCCGGGCCGCGCAGCAGCATCTCGATCAGGCGGTTGCCTTCGCGGTACGTGCTCACGCTCATGCCCGACAGCGAGGTGCCCAGCAACTGGCTCACCTGCGCACTGCTTACCCCCAGCGCGCGCGCACGATCCTGGTCGATCACCAGTCGCACCACCTTGCTCGGCTCGCTCCAGTCCAGGTTCACGTTGATCACGTGCGGGTTCTCGCGCACCTTGGCCTGCACCTGCCGCGCGATCGCCTGCACCTGGTCGATGTGCTCGCCGGAAATGCGCATCTGCACCGGGTAGCCCACCGGCGGTCCGTTTTCCAGGCGGGTCACGCGCATCTGCACGTCGGTGAACTGCGGAATCACGTCCTTGATCAGCCAGTCGCGCGTGGCCTCGCGCGCGTCGGCGTTTTCGGTCAGCACCACGAACTGCGAGAAATTGGTGGCGGGCAGCTGCTGGTCCAGCGGCAGGTAGAAACGCGGCGAACCGGTTCCCACGTAGGCCACGTAGTTGCTGATGCCCTCACGGCCGTGCAGCAGCTTTTCCAGCTTTGCCGCCTGCGCCTTGGTCGCCTCCAGCGAGGCGCCTTCCGCCAGCTCGATGTCCACCATCAGTTCCGGCCGGGTCGAGTCCGGGAAGAACTGCTGCGGCACGAAGCGGAAGATCAGCAGCGAGAACACGAACAGCGCCGCGGTGGCCCCGATCACCCACCAGCGATGGCGCAGGCAGGTATCCAGAAAGCGCCGGAAGCGCGTGTAGAACGGACGCTGGTACGGATCGTGGTCGTGTGCGTGCTGCTTGGGCACGATCCAGCGTGCCAACGCGGGGTAGCGGTCGCCCCATGCCGCGCGGCGGGCCTGCCAGCGCGCGGCGACGCTGCCCGGCTTTGGCGGCTGCGGATTGAACAGGTCCGGCAGCATCTTGTCGCCCAGGTACGGAATGAACAGCACCGCCGCGATCCACGACACCACCAGCGCGATGGTCACCACCTGGAACAGCGAACGGGTGTATTCGCCGGTGCTGGAGGCGGCCGTGGCAATCGGCAGGAAGCCGGCGGCGGTGATCAGCGTACCGGTCAGCATCGGGAACGCGGTGCTCTCCCAGGCGAAGCTGGCCGCGCGCAGGCGGTCGTAGCCCTGCTCCATCTTGGTGGCCATCATCTCCACCGCGATGATCGCATCGTCCACCAGCAGGCCCAGCGCCAGCACCAGCGCGCCCAGCGAGATCTTGTGCAGGCCGATGTCGAAGTAGTGCATGACGAAGAACGTCATCGCCAGCACCAGCGGAATGGTCACGCCCACCACCAGGCCGGTGCGCAGGCCCAGCGAGAAGAAGCTCACCAGCAGCACGATCACCACCGCTTCAGTGAGCACCTGCACGAACTCGCCCACCGATTCTTCCACTGCATGCGGCTGGTCGGAGACCTTGCGCAGCTGCATGCCGGCGGGCAGCGTCTTCTGCAGGCGCTCGAACTCGGCATCCAGGGTGGTGCCCAGCTTGAGGATGTCGCCGCCGTCCTTCATCGCCACCGCGATGCCGATGGCGTCTTCGCCCATGAAGCGCATCTTCGGCGAGGCCGGGTCGGCAAAGCCGCGCTTGACCTCGGCGATGTCGCCCAGGTGCACGGTGCGGTCGCCGGCCTGGATCGGGAAGCGGCGGATGTCGTCCACGCTCTGGAACTGGCCGGTGACGCGCAGCTGCACGCGGTCGGTGGGGGTTTCAAAGAAGCTGGTGGCGGCAATCGCATTCTGGTCGGCCAGCGCCTGCTGCACCTGCTGCAGCGACACGCCCAGCGTGGCCAGCTTGGTATTGGACAGTTCGATCCAGACCTTCTCGTCCTGCAGGCCCTCCAGCTCGATCTTGCCCACGTCCGGCACCCGCTGCAGTTCCAGCTGGATGCGGTCGGCATAGTCGCGCATCACCGCGTAGTCGAAGCCCTGACCGGTCAGTGCGTAGATGTTGCCGAAGGTATCGCCGAACTCGTCGTTGAAGAACGGGCCGACGATTTCGCGCGGCAGGGTCGGCTTGATGTCGCCCACGCGCTTGCGCACCTGGTACCACAGTTCCGGGATCGCCTTGGAGCGCAGGCTGTCCTTGGCCGCGAAGATCACCTGCGATTCGCCCGGGCGCGAGTACGAGCGGATGAATTCGTACTGCCCGGTATTGAGCAGCGCCTTTTCGATCGGCTCGGTCACCTGCCGCGAGACCTGCTCGGCGGTGGCGCCCGGCCACATCGTGCGCACCACCATCACCTTGAAGGTGAACGGCGGATCCTCGGACTGGCCCAGGTGTTTGTACGACCAGGCGCCAATGATGGCGAAGGCCAGCATCGCAAACAGCACCAGCGCGCGGTTGCCCAGCGCCCATTCGGAAAGATTGAACCGGCGCACGGGCTCAGTGCCCCTTGGCCGTGGCAGCAGGCGCGGCGGCCGGCTTCAGCACCGGGCGGTTCTGCCGGTCCACCGGGGTGACCGCCTGGCCTTCGCGCAGCAGGTGCCCGCCGGCGGCCACCACCCAATCCTGTGCGGCCACGCCGGACAGCACCGGCACCGCGTCGGGGCCATAGGCACCCACGGTCACCGGCGTGGCCTTGATCGCGCCATTGGACGGGTTCACCACCCACACGCTGGCCTTGCCATCGGCGCCGCGCAGCACCGCGCCCAGCGGCAGCTGCAATGTGCCGGTGCGGCCGGCGGCGGCGAACACGCGCGCGCTCTGGCCCAGTTCCACTTCAGCGGCCGCCTCCGGCGCCAGGCTGACCCGGGTGGCGTAGGTACGCGCCTGTGCATCGGCAGCGGGGGCGATCTCGCGGATCGTGCCCGGCAGCATCTGGCCCGGCTTGTTCCACAGCTCCACCTGCACGTCCTGGCCAACCTGGTAATCGCGGATGTTGCTTTCCGGCAGGGCGATAAGCACCTCGCGGCCACCATCAGCGGCCAGGGTGAACACCGTCTGCCCGGCGCCGACTACCTGCCCGGCTTCGGCCTGGCGGCTGGCGATCACGCCATCGGCCGGCGCGCGCAGCTGCGCGTAACCGGTCTGGTTGCGGGCCACCGCCAGGTTGGCGCGGGCGGCATTGGCCTGCCCCTGCGCGGCCTTGAACGCGGCGGTCTGTGCATCCAGGGCGGACTGGCTGACCAGCTGCTGCTCGGCCAGCGTGGCGTAGCGCTTCTGGTCATCGCGGGCGCGCACCAGGTCGGCTTCGGCTGCGGCCAGCTGCGCCTGCGAGGCGCTTGCCTGCGAGGCGAAATCGGCGGCATCCAGTTCGGCCAGCAGGTCGCCCTTGCGCACGCGCTGGCCGGCATCGACATGCCGCTTGACCAGGTTGCCCCCGACCCGGAACGACAGCGGGCTTTCCTGCAGCGCATGCACCTCGCCCGGGTAGGCCGCCACTTCCTGGCCGCTCACCGTGCCCGGCTGCACCACCAGCACCGGGATCGGTGCGGCCGGCTCGGCGTCCTGTTTGCCACACGCCGCCAGCATCAACGCCAGCAGGCTACCGCCCATCCATCGCAAGTTGTTCATGAGGTCCTGGACCTTGAATTGCCGGGGGAAACCGTCTGGAAGCAACACTCTATTCCACGACGGCTAATAGTGAACCAGTCGGTATAGTATAAATATCGAACCGATTGGTCTAGTATTGTTTGCATGACCGATCCGACCACTTCAGCCGTGCCGTCCAAGCCTGCCGCCAAGGCAGCCGGGCCCGGCCGTCCCAAGGATCTGGGCAAGCGCGCGGCCATCCTTGATGCGGCCAAGGCATTGTTCGTGGACCAGGGCTATGGCGGCGTCAGCATGGACAGCATCGCGGCCCAGGCCGGCGTATCCAAGCTGACCGTTTACAGCCATTTCGGCGACAAAGAAACGCTTTTCACCGAAGCTGTGAAGTCAACCTGCGTCGAGATGCTGCCGGACGCGCTGTTCGTCACCGACGCCGATGGCGCGCTGCGCGAGCAGCTGCTGGGCATCGGCCGGGCCTTCTTCACCATGATCACCTCGCCGGCGGCCGTGGCCGTGCAGCGGGTGATGATGGCCCCCGATACCGACGACCGTATCCGCGAGATGTTCTGGGTGGCCGGCCCGCAGCGCACCAGCGATGCCCTGGCCGAATTCCTGCGGGCCCGCACCGAGCGTGGCGAACTGGAGATCACCGACTTCCAGACCGCCGCCCTGCAGTTCTTCACCCTCATCAAAGGTGAGCTGCATACGCATATGATGTGCGGGCTGCGAACGGCCCCGGCCGAGTGCGACGCCGACGCCCATGTCGAGGCCAGCGTGACCTTCTTCCTGAGGGCTTACGCCACCCGCCCCGGGCGGTGATGACAACATGAATGGACCGGAGGTCGCGGTGACTTCCGGCACTGCGACCCCGGCGCGACGGCAGCGATGCTCTCAGCGCGCCGCCGGCTCCCGGCACCGGTAAAATGGCCGGCCCACTGCGCTGGATTAAGAACCTCATGACGATCGATTACGCCCACGCCCGCGAACTGATGGTTGAACAGCAGATCCGTCCCTGGGACGTGCTGGACATCCGTGTGCTCGACGTACTGGCACGTTTGCCGCGCGAGGCGTTCGTCGCCGATGCGAACCGTACCCTCGCCTATACCGATGTCGAGCTGCCGCTCGGTAACGGCCAGAAGATGATGAAGCCGGTCATCGAAGGCCGCACCCTGCAGGCGCTGAACCTGCAGCTGGGCGATGAAGTGCTGGAAATCGGCACCGGCAGCGGCTACCTCAGCGCCTGCATGGGCGCCCTGGCGCGCGAAGTGCTGAGCCTGGAAATCGACCCGGAACTGGCCGTGGCCGCGCGTGCGCGCCTGGATGCAACCGGCCTGGGCACCAATGTCCGCATTGAAACCGCCGACGCGTTGACCTGGGATACCGAGCGCCGCTTCGATGCCATCTGCGTCACCGGCGCGGTGGAGACCATCCCCGCCCGCTTCACCCAGTGGCTGCGTACCGGTGGCCGCCTGTTCGTGATCCGTGGCCATTCGCCGGCAATGGAAGCGGTGCTGGTCAAGACCGATGGCAGCATCAGCGATTCGCTGTTTGAAACCGATATCGATTACCTGCGCGGTGCCGCGCCGGCACCCCAGTTCCACCTCTGAGTCCAAGGAAGCCGCAATGATCCGCCGATCCCTCGCTATTGCGCTGGCCGCCGCCCTGCTGCCCATGACCGCCTCTGCCGCCGACCTGCTGCAGGTCTACGAAATGGCGCGCAACGGCGATCCGCAGCTGTCCGCGGCTGAATCGACCCGTCTGTTCGACAAGGAAGGCGCCGTGCAGGCCCGTGCCGCGCTGCTGCCGCAGATCAATGGCGAAGCCTCGCTCACCCGCAACCGCACCAACCCGAACCACGATGTGAGTTCGACCTCGTACACCACCAAGAACCGCAATTACGGTATCAGTGGTTCGCAGACGCTGGTCAACTTCAGCCAGTTCGCCAACCTGCGTGCGCAGCGCGAGCTCAGCAAGGCAGCCGACTTCAACCTGGATTCGGCCAACGACGACCTGATCGTGCGCACCTCGGCGGCGTACTTCAACGTGCTGGTGGGCATTGAATCGCTGTCGGCGGCGCAGACCAACGAAGCGGCCGCCAAGAAGCAGTTCGACTTCGCCGACAAGCGGCTGGAAGTGGGCTTGGCCCCGATCACCGACGTGCATGAAGCCCGCGCCCAGTACGACCAGGCCCGTGCCAACACGATCATCGCGCAGAACACCCTGGCCGACGCCTACCAGGCGCTGACCGAACTGACCGGCCAGCCGGTTACCGACCTGCGTGCACTGCCGGCCGACTTCCGCCCGGAACTGCCGGCCAAGTACGCCACCGTTGACCAGCTGGTCAACGAGGCGGTCGCCCAGAACCCGGCGCTGAAGGCGCAGGAACTGCAGGTGAGCGCGGCGGAAGCCAGCGTGTCGGCGGCGCGTGCGGGCCACCTCCCCACCCTCTCGCTCGGCGCCAGCGTCGGCCGCCAGGCCAGCTGGGGCGACGTGGTCGGCAGCGGGTCGAACTTCAGCCCCGATGCCCGCAGCAACAGCGTCGGCCTGACCCTGAGCGTGCCGATCTTCTCCGGCGGCGCCACCCAGTCCGGCGTGCGCCAGGCGCTGGCCCAGCGTGACATCGCCCAGGATGGCTACGAGCAGCAGAAGCGCGCCCTGGACCGCAACACCCGCAACGCCTACCAGACCCTGGTGGCCGGCATCAGCGAAGTGGAAGCGCGCCGCCTGGCGGTGGTCTCGGCACAGAGCGCCTATGACGCGTCGCAGGTCGGCCTGGAAGTGGGTACCCGCACCGTGCTGGACGTGATCCAGAACCAGCGCATCCTGTTCTCGGCCCAGCTCGAGTACGCCAATGCCCGTTACACCTTCCTGCAGAACCGCCTGCAGCTGGGCCAGGCCGTCGGCACGCTGGACATCGCCGACCTGCAGGACATCAACCGTCTGCTCACCCAGCAGGCCGCGACGCCCAGCACCACGGTAAACGGCCAGTAACCCAGGCGTAACCGGAAACGAAAAAGCCACCTGCAAGGGTGGCTTTTTTCATGGGTCCAGCGGCGGCGGAAGCTGCGGAGCAATCAGCTCCACCGTTCGTTTGAGCGCACCACGTCCGTTGCTGACCAATGCACAGCCTGCGCTGGCCATGTCCTCGCGCGCCTCGGGATCGCGCAGCAGCGTCAGCAGGGCGTCGCCCACGCCGGCCACGTCGTCGGCGATGAGCACCGCGCCCGCTTCGCGCATGCGCCGGGAGATCTCGGCGAAGTTGTGCAGGTGCGGGCCGGTCACCGTGGCGGTGCCCATCGCCGCCGGCTCGAGCAGGTTGTGCCCGCCGATCGGCTGAAGGCTGCCACCGACGAACGCCACCTGCGCGCAGCCATAGAACGCCATCAGTTCGCCCAGCGTATCGATCACGAACACGTCGCTGTCGGCCTGCGGCCAGTGCTGCTGGCGGCGCGTGCTGACCTTCCAGCCCTGCTCGCGCGCCAGCGCTTCCACGCGCGGGAAGCGCTCGGGATGGCGCGGCGCCCACAGCAGCAGCAGGCCGGGTATTTCAGCACGCAGGCGACGGTGCAGGTCGATGGTGGCCTGCTCCTCGCCCTCGTGCGTGCTGGCCGCAATCCATACCGGGCGCGTGCCGGGCACGGCGGCATGGAAGCTGGCAGTGAACTCGCGCACGTTCGGCGTGGCGATGTCGAACTTCAGGTTGCCCAGCGGCTTGACCTGTTCGGGCAGCGCGCCCAGTTCGATGAAGCGCTCGGCGTCGTCGGCCGACTGCGCGGCCACGCAGGTGACAGTGCGCAGCGTGCGCCCGATCAGCGGGCGCAGCAGGCGGTAACCGCGCAGCGAGCGAGCCGACAGCCGGGCATTGAGGATATACACCGGAATGCCACGGTCGCGGCAGCCGAACAGCAGGTTCGGCCACAGTTCGGTTTCCAGGATCAGCGCCAGGCTGGGTTTGAAGTGGCCCAGGAAACGGCCCACGCTGCCCGGCACGTCGTAGGGCAGGTAGACGTGGTCCACCGCATCGCCCCACAGCGAGCGCACCCGCTCCGACCCGGTGGGGGTGATGGTGGTGATCACCCAGCGGATGTCCGGGCGCAGCTGGCGCAGCGCATTGACCAGCGGCGCGGCCGCGTTCACCTCGCCCACCGATACCGCATGCAGCCAGACCCGCGGCTGCGCGGTGGAATCGGGGTAGGAAGCGTAGCGCTCGTCCCAGCGCTGGAAGTACTCGCGCACCCGGAATCCGCGCCAGACCAGGTGGTACACGGTGATCGGCAACAACAGGTACAGCACGACCGAATACAGGCCGCGCAGGATCCATTCGACGGGACTTTTACGCATGCGCAGAGGATACGGGAGCGGCACCGGGAAAAACATGCAGGAGCGGGCCGATCCCCGCGCTGACGCACCTGCGGGGACGCATGACTTAGAATCGGGGCATGTCAGATAACGCTTCCACCGCCACCCGGCCGTCCCTGCGCAATCCCCGCCACTGGCCGACCTTCGCCTTCATCCTGGCCGCCTTCGTGATCGCCCGGCTGCCCTGGGGCCTGCAGCGCGCGCTCGGCCGGGGCGTGGGCACCGTGGCCTACCATGTGGCCAGCAGCCGCCGGCGCGCGGCCGAGGTCAACCTCAAGCTGTGCTTCCCCGAGAAGGATGACGCCTGGCGCCAGCGCCTGCTGCGTGACAGCTTCGACGCGTTGGGCGTGGGCATTTTCGAATTCGCCCGGGCCTGGTGGGGCAGCATCGACAGCATCCGCCCGAAGGTGCAGGTGGAAGGACTGGAGCACCTGCACCGCATGCAGGCCGAAGGCCGTGGCGTGCTGCTGGTATCGGGCCATTTCATGACCCTGGAGATGTGCGGGCGGCTGCTGTGCGACCACGTCGACCTGTCGGGCATGTACCGCAAGCACCGCAACCCGGTGTACGAGTGGGCGGTGAAGTTCGGCCGGCTGCGCTATGCCAAGGCGATGTATGCCAACGAGGACATCCGCGCCACCGTGCGTCACCTGAAGAAGGGCGGCTTCCTCTGGTACGCGCCGGACCAGGACATGCGCGGCAAGGACACCGTGTTCGTGCCGTTCTTCGGGCACACCGCCTCGACCATCACCGCCACCCACCAGTTGGCGCGGATGACCGGTTGCGCGGTGATTCCGTACTTCCACCGCCGCGAAGGCGGGAAGTACTTCCTGAAGATCGGCGCGCCGCTGGAGAACTTCCCCAGCGAAGATGTGGAAGCCGATACCGCACGGGTCAACCAGGCCATCGAAGCAATGGTGCGCGAGGCCCCTGACCAGTACCTGTGGATCCACCGCCGCTTCAAGCGCCAACCGGGCGGCCGCAGCGATTTCTACAAATAACGCGTACGGATCACGGGTCGTCGCTGGCCAGCAGGCTGCCTGCGTAGAGGGCGGCGAGCAGTAGCGTGAGGCCGCCCCAGAAGGTGGAATAGAACGCCAGGTGGGTGTTGAACGGGAACACGGTGACGGCCAGGGCGAGCATCGCCGGGCGGGCGCGCTCGCGTGCCGGCAGCGGTGCGAAGCGCCACGCGCGCCACGCCTGCGCCGCAGCCGCCAACCACAGCAGCAACCCGAGCACGCCGGTTTCGGCCAGGATCTCCAGCAGGATCTGGTGCGCGTGCAACGCCGGGCCGGCGCCCCATACTTCCTGTTCTTCAGGGCGCGGATTGCAATCGGGGTAGGCATCGCGGAAACCCCGTGCGCCTACACCGTTGATCGGATGCTGCTCGATCATGCAGCCCGCCGCGGCCCAGATCTGCGCGCGCCCGGACAACGCCTGGTTCACGCCGTCACTCTCGCCTTCCCACGCCATCGCAGTGCGCTCCAGCCGCTCGCGTACCTGGTGCGAGCCGGCGGCCAGTGCCACCGCCGCCACCAGGCCCACCGCCAGGCAGGCAAGCAGGCCGCGCGCGCCGAGCAGGCGCCAGCCGGAAAACACCAGCACCAGCGCATAGGTCAGCCATGCCGCGCGCGAACCGGCCAGCACCAGCACCACGCCCACCGCAGCCGCCACCAGCATCCAGCCCCAGCGGCCGAAGCGCGCGGCGGCGGCAAACAGCAGGAACGGTGACAGGCTCGCCAGTACCTGGCCGAATTTGAGATTGCACGGCCCCAGCACGCCGCTCAGGCGATCGGCTGCCGCCATCTCCGCCGGTGGACACAAGCCATGCCCACTGATCGCCCACTTCAACTGGTCCATCGACCAGAACAGCGGGCTGGTCCCGAGTACGGCCTGCGCCAGTCCGTCCAGCGTCCAGACCCCGGTAATCAGCGCAATGCCTTTGAGGGTCAGTGCGCGTCGCTCGGGCGTGGCCACCGCGATCGCCACCAGCCACATGAAGGGCAGATAGCGCAGGCCGGCAGCGGTCTTGCGCCACGCCGTGCCCGGATCGATCGCATCGAAGGCGGAGAACGCCTGTGGCAGCCAGTAGCCCAGGAACAGGATGCTGGTCAGTGCCCAGGCCGGGCTGCTGAGCATGCGTTGCTTGCCCTGCAGTCGCAGCTGGACCATGCGCGCGGCGGCGTAGATCGCGCCCAGGCCCAGTACGGTTTCGGCAACCCCGGGCAGCGGCAGCAGTGCCACGAATGCAATGACCCACCACGGCGCCCAGCGGCCCGCGCGGAAGCCCGGCGAACCGGGCGCCTTGACCGGCTCAGCCAGCGAGGGAGGTATAGAGGTGGAGCGTGTCACGTTGCATCGCCTGCAGGGTGAACGGAATACGCGAGGGCAGCGACGGCGGCTGCGCCAGCAACTGCAGCGCACGCGCCTGCAATGCCCCGGCGTCGCCCAAGGGTACCGCGCCGGATGGCTGCAGGTGTTGCAGCAGCTCGCCCACCCCGCCCTGGTTCCAGCCCAGTACAGGTCGGCCCACCGACAACGCTTCGACCACGGTGCGGCCAAAGGCCTCGGGCTTGTCGGACAGCTGCAGCACCAGATCGCTGGCGGCGTAGGCCTCGGCGATGCGCGAGGTCGGCGCGGTCATCAGCACCGCATCGGCGATGCCCAGGCTGCGCGCCTGCGCCTCCAGCTCGGCCACGTAACGCTCACGCCCCGGCTCGCGGGTGCCCGGCATCCACAGCAGCGCCCGCACCCCGGCCGCATGCAGCCCGGCCAGCAGCCCCAGCGCATGGTGATGCCCCTTGAGGCGGGTGCCACGGCCCGGCAACAACAGCAGCGGCGCATCGCCAGCCAGCGTTGGATGCTGCGCGGCCACCGCCAGGCGCGGGCGCCGGTCCTGGCGGCCCACGCGCGGGAACTGCGCGGTATCCACGCCACGCGGAATCACCTGCAGCCGCTCCGGGGGTACGCTCGGGTAATGCTGGAGCACGAATTCGCGCACGCAGTTGGACACGCAGATGACCCGTTCGCCGCTGGTCATCACCGCGCTGTAGCGGCTGGGCGAATTCAAGCCATGCACGGTGGTCACCCAGTGCGGGCGGGTGGCCGCCGGCAGGTTGCGCACGGCGTAGTAGCCCAGCCAGGCCGGCAGCCGCGAGCGCGCGTGCACGATGTCCGCGCCGGTTTCGGCCAGCAGGTTGCGCAGCGTGCGCACGTGGCGCAGCGTCCACAGCGATTTGCGGCCGATATCCAGGGTGAGGTGTTCGGCGCCGCTGGCCAGCAGCGGCTCGACCAGCCGGCCACCGGCGGAGACCACGATGGCGCGGTGCCCGGCCGCGACCAGCGCGGCGGCAATTTCCAGCGTCGAGCGCTCAACCCCGCCGGAGTGCAGCGCCGGCAGCAGCTGCACCACGGTCAGTCGGCGCACGTTCGTTTCCGCCTGCTCAGTCGGCCAGCACGAAGACCGAACCGCAGTACGGGCACGCGGCTTCGCAGTTCGGCTCGTCTTCGATCGGCAGGTACACGCGCGGGTGCGAGTTCCACAGCGCCATCTCCGGCGTCGGGCAGCTCAGCGGCAGGTCGCTGCGGTGCACGGTGTAACGCTTTTCGGCATTGGCGGGCGCGGTGGCGGTATGGCTCATGGCGGGGCACGGAAAGGAATTGCGAGGGGCTCGATTCTAGCACCCGAGGCGCCGGGCGCGGCGCGGCCGGTTCCGTGCGGGACGCCGCCGGCAAAAGGCCGATATGCGATTTTTCCGGGTTTAGATCGAACTAATTTCACTTGCCAAGCCCGCTCCGGGTGTTGCAGGATCGGGTGCGTTCCGATCAAACACCCGATCGCATGGCCCGTCCCCCGCCGGACCTGCATCGCTTCGACTGCCTTTCCAGGCGGCCGGCGTGGTGCTGTCTGCCGAGGTCGCCGATGCGGGCTCCGCCTGCCGCCTGTCCCACCCGGGAGATCCCTGCATGACCCTGCCGCACCCCCGCCCTGCCCGCCGCGCCCTGCTTCCGCTGGCCCTCGCCCTGGCCTGCGCGCCGGTTGCCCTGCCCGTCTTCGCGCAGGGCCTGCAGACCTCCTTCGAGCCCGGCGAACCTGCCCCGCAGGCCAGCAAGGGCGGCGTGCAGGTGAAAATCGGCAAGGGCCCGGAGGCGCCGTATGCGGCCAAGCCCGGGGTGGGCTACAGCGGCCTGCGTGCCCTGCACTACGCCAGTGCCGGCGGTACCGCCACCACTACGCTGTTCACCACCGATGTAACCATCGACGCCGACACCACGCTGTCCTGGCTGGTGCTGCCGGAGATCGTGGGCGAGGACACGGTGGCCTCCACCTACGTTTCGCTGGACCTGGTGCTGGACGATGGCAGCCGGGTCTCGGCCAGCGCCGCGCGCGACCTGCACGGCATTTCGCTCGGCGCCAAGGCCCAAGGGGATTCCAAGACCCTCTACCCGCAGCAGTGGGCGCACAAGTCGGTGCGCCTGGGCGATGTTGAAGCACTGCGTGGCCGTCGCGTGGTCGCCCTCGAACTGGATCTGGGCAGCGCCGCCAACGCGCCGGTGTCCGGCTGGATCGACGATGTGCGCCTGGACAGCCAGCCGCGCACCGCCCCCGCCCGCCCGTCCGACTGGGTGCTCACCACCCGCGGCACGCAGGCCAATGGCACCTTCTCGCGCGGCAACAACTTCCCCGCCACCGCCGTGCCACACGGGTTCAACTTCTGGACCCCGGTGACCGATGCCGGCGCGCTGAACTGGCTGTATCGCTGGAACGAACAGAACAACGCGGCCAACCGCCCGCAGCTGCAGGCACTGGCCCTGAGCCACCAGCCCAGCCCGTGGATGGGCGACCGCCAAACCTTCCAGGTGATGCCGTCGGCCACCCGTGGCGTGCCGGAAGCGGACCGCGCCAAGCGTGCGTTGTCGTTCTCGCGCGATAACGAAAGCGCGCGCCCGTACCGCTATGCGGTGCGCTTCGACAACGGCATTGCCGCCGCCATCGCGCCGACCGACCACGCCGCGCTGTTCCAGTTTGATTTCCCCAAGGACGGCGATGCCAACCTTCTGTTCGACAATGTCGACGCGCGTGGCGGACTGACCCTGGATGCGGCCACGCAGACGCTGTCGGGCTACACCGATACGCGCAGCGGCCTGTCCAACGGCGCTACCCGCATGTACGTGGTGGCCAGCTTCGACCGGCCGTGGCGCAGCAGCGGCACCATCGCCAGCGGCCGGCCCACCGGCTACATCAAGTTCGACCCGGGCAGCGACCGTCGGGTGACCATGCGCATCGCCACCTCGCTGATCTCGGTCGAGCAGGCCCGCCACAACCTGGCGCTGGAACTGGCTGCTGAAGACACGCTCGCTACCGTCGCCGCCCGCGCACAGGACGCCTGGGACCAGCGCCTGGCCCGCTTCGACATCGGCCAGGCCAGCGACGACCAGAAGACCACGCTGTATTCCAGCCTGTACCGCCTGTACCTGTACCCGAATTCCGGGTTCGAGAATGCCGGTACCGCTGCCGCCCCGGACTGGCGTTACGCCAGCCAGGCCAGCGCCGCCGACGACAACACCGATGGCAGCGCGGTGCGCAGCTTCGCACCGATCCGCGATGGCAAGGTGTACGTCAACAACGGCTTCTGGGACACCTTCCGCACCACCTGGCCGGCGTATGCACTGTTCACCCCGGACGATGCCGGGCAGCTGGTGCAGGGCTTCCTGGAGCAGTACCGCGCCGGTGGCTGGGTGGCGCGCTGGTCCTCGCCGGGCTATGCCGACCTGATGGTGGGCACCAGTTCGGACGTGGCCTTCGCCGATGCCTACCTCAAGGGCATCAAGGGCTTCGATCCGGATGAGGCCTACCAGGCCGCCTTGAAGAACGCCACCGTGGTGCCGCCGGACCGCCATGTCGGCCGCAAGGGCATGGATAAATCCACCTTCCGTGGCTACGCCAGCGCCGACGTGCACGAAGGCATGTCGTGGACGATGGAAGGCGCGCTCAACGACTTCGGCATCGCCAACATGGCCACCGTGCTGGCGAAAACCGCCGGCAGCCCGGCCGCACGCGAGCGCTACAGCACCGAAGCGGCGTATTTCCGCGCCCGCGCCGGCACCTACGCCACCGTGTTCGACCCGGCCGCCGGCTTCTTCCAGGGCCGCAAGGACGATGGCAGCTGGCGCGTGGCTGCGAAGGACTACGATGCGCGCGTGTGGGGCCACGATTACACCGAATCCAACGGCTGGACGTTCGCCTTCACCGCCGCGCACGATGGCGAAGGCCTGGCCGGCCTGTACGGTGGCCGCGAAAAGCTGGCTGAAAAATTGGATACGTTCTTCAGCACCCCGGAAACCGCCGACCCGGAATTCTCCGGTTCCTACGGCGGCACCATCCATGAAATGACCGAAGCGCGCGATGTGCGCATGGGCATGTACGCGCACAGCAACCAGCCCTCGCACCACATTCCGTGGATGTACCTGTACGCCGGGCAGCCGTGGAAGACCCAGCAGCACGTCCGCGAGATCCTGTCGCGGCTGTACGTGGGCAGCGAGATCGGCCAGGGCTACCCGGGCGATGAGGACAACGGCGAAACCTCGGCGTGGTACGTGCTGGCCTCGCTGGGCCTGTACCCGCTGCGCATGGGTTCGCCGGAATATGTGATCGGCTCGCCGGCCTTCAGGCATGCCAAGGTGGAACTGCAGGGCGGCGCGGTGCTGACCGTGAATGCCCCGGAAAATTCGGACCGCAACGTCTACGTGCAGTCGCTGAAGATCAACGGCCAACCGTGGACCAGGACCTGGGTGCCGCATGAGGTGATTGCCAAGGGCGCCACGCTGGACTTCGAGATGGGTCCGGCGCCGTCCAGGTGGGGCACCGGGCCGGACGATGCGCCGCGCTCGTTGACCGCGCGCGGTGAACGCCCGGCGATTCTGCATGACCTGCTGGGCAGCGGCGCGCGTGCGCAGCTGGACGATGGGAAGGTGCTGGCGGCGCTGACCGATGATGACGCCGGCACCGTGGTGCCGTTCGGCGGCAAGGGCAGCGTGGTGTTCACCGGGGTGTCTGACGGCACGCCGTCGATGTACACCCTGACCAGCGGCAATGCGCCGATCCGAGGTGGCAAGTGGACCCTGGAAGCGCGCACGACCGGCGGCAGCTGGGTCACGCTGGACCAGCGCAGCGGTGAAACGTTCGAGTGGCAGCAGCAGACCCGTCCCTTCCGGATCGCCAAGCCGGGCCGTTATGCCGAGTACCGGTTGCGGATTGAAGGGCCGGGGCGGATGCAGCTGGCGGAAGTGGAGCTGCTGGCGCCGGCCGCACCGTGAAGAAAAGGGGGTGCAATGCGCCCCCTTTTCGGTTTACCTGCCGCGTACAAGACCCGCATACAACGCGAACAACTGCTTGAAGTACCGCTTTGCAGGACGAGTGCGCATGGCGCTGTTCCAGAGGGGGGGGAAGTGGTCGGGCCCAGGGTGGCGGGGTCCAGCGGACCACCGCCACGGCCGGGCCGCGTGGGGGTATTTGGCCCGATGGAGGTTGCAGGCCGGTGACGCCGGGACTGCGGCGATGTTGCCGACCCCGGAAACGAAAAAGGGATCGGTGCGCTGCACCGATCCCTCTCTTTTGCCTACCGACTAACAGTCGGTAGCTACCAGGTATCCAACCCTCAGGCCTTTTCCGCCTCGAGTTGTTTCCGGATTTGCGCATCCACCGCGGCAATGGCGGTCATGTTGAGCACGCGGCGCGAGGTCGCGCTGGTGGTCAAAATGTGCGCCGGCTTGGCCACGCCCATCAGGATCGGGCCGATCGCCACGCCGTCGGTGAACACGCGAACCAGGTTGTAGGCGATGTTGGCCGCTTCCAGGTTGGGCAGCACGAACAGGTTGGCGCGGCCCTTCAGCGTGCTGTCGGGCAGCAGCTTCTGGCGCAGCGCTTCATCCCACGCGGTATCGCCCTGCATTTCACCGTCCACGTTCAGACGCGGGTTGCGCTTGAGCAGCAGCTCGCGCACGGTGCGCATCTTCAGCGCGTCCTTGGAATCGTGGCTGCCGAAGTTGGAGTGCGACAGCAGCGCCACCTTCGGCTCGATCCCGAACAGCTTCATGCGGTAGGCCGCCTGCAGCGTGGCTTCGCAGATCTGCTCGGCCGTGGGGTCTTCCTGCACGTGCGTGTCCACGAAGAAGAACACGCCCTGCTGGTTGATCACACCGGTCATGGCCGAGGTCGAGGTGACCTTCGATTCCAGCGGCAGGACGCTACGCACGTAGCCCAGTTTCTTGTGGAAGCGGCCCACCACGCCGGTGAGCAGCGCATCGGCTTCGCCGCGTGCCACCATCACCGCCGCGATCAAGGTCGGACGCGAGCGCATCAGGTTCTTGGCCGCCGCCACCGTCACGCCGCGACGGCCGGTGAGGTTGTGGTAGTACTGCCAGTAGTCGTTGAAACGCGGATCGTCGTTGATATTGGTGACGTCGAAATCAACGCCGGCCTTCATGCGCAGGCCCATGCGCTCGATGCGCGATTCGATCACGTCCGGGCGGCCGATCAGGATCGGGAAGGCCAGGCCTTCGTCGACCACGTTCTGCACCGCGCGCAGCACCACTTCTTCTTCGCCTTCGGCGTACACCACGCGCTGCTTATCGGCGCGCGCGCGGTCGTACACCGGCTTCATCATCAGGCTGGTGCGGTAGACGAACTGGGCCAGCTTCTCGCGGTAGGCACCCATATCGGCCACCGGGCGGGTGGCCACGCCCGAATCCATCGCGGCCTGCGCCACGGCGGCCGACAGCTCCACCAGCAGGCGGCGGTCGAACGGGCGCGGAATCAGGTAGTCGCGGCCGAAGCTCGGGGTGTCATCGCCATAGGCCGAACCCAGGTCGCTGGCTTCGCGGCGCGCCATCGCAGCGATCGCGTGCACGCAGGCGATCTTCATTTCTTCGTTGATCGCCGTGGCGCCCACGTCCAGCGCACCGCGGAACAGGTACGGGAAGCAGAGCACGTTGTTGATCTGGTTCGGGTAGTCCGAACGGCCGGTGCCGATCAGCGCATCCGGGCGCACTGCGCGCGCCACTTCCGGCATGATTTCCGGGGTGGGGTTGGCCAGCGCGAAGATCACCGGGTCCTTGGCCATGGTCTTGACCATGTCCGCGGTGAGGATGCCCGGCGCCGACAGGCCCAGGAAGATATCGGCGCCATCGACGATCTCGGCCAGCGTGCGCTTGTCCGTATCACGGGCATAGCGCTTCTTTTCCGGGTCCAGGTCGGCACGGCCGGTATGGATCACACCTTCGCGGTCGAACGCCAGGATGTTTTCCGGCTTCAGGCCCAGCGAGACCAGCATGTTCACGCACGACACACCGGCGGCGCCCATGCCGGTGGTGGCCAGCTTCACTTCTTCGATCTTCTTGCCGGTGACGACCATGGCGTTGAGCACCGCGGCGCCGACGATGATCGCCGTGCCGTGCTGGTCGTCATGGAACACCGGGATGTTCATCCGCTCGCGCAGCTTGCGCTCCACGATGAAGCACTCCGGCGCCTTGATGTCTTCCAGGTTGATGCCGCCGAAGGTCGGCTCCAGCGAGGCGATGATGTCGACCAGCTTGTCCGGGTCGTTTTCATTGATCTCGATGTCGAACACATCGATACCGGCAAACTTCTGGAACAGCACGCCCTTGCCTTCCATCACCGGCTTGCCGGCCAGCGGGCCGATGTTGCCCAGGCCCAGCACGGCGGTGCCGTTGGAGATCACGGCCACCAGGTTGCCACGGGCGGTGAGCTCGCTGGCCTGCTGCGGGTCGGCCAGGATGGCTTCGCAGGCGTGGGCCACGCCCGGCGAATAGGCCAACGACAGGTCGCGCTGGGTCAGCATCGGCTTGGTCGCCGTGACCTTGATCTTGCCCGGCGGCGACATGCGGTGATAGTCGAGGGCGGCCTGTTTGAAATCTTCGTTGGACATCGCTTTCTGCAGATGAATGGGCGAGAGGAACAGGGGATCATACCCCCGTTGGCGGTGTTGGACCTGTCGCTACGCTGTCGCGATCATGCTGCGACCGCACATCAGGCAGGCCGTGCGCCGGCGTATGCCACGCCAGCCTGACGGGCTCCGATGACAACTTACATCACCGGAAACCCCTATGAAAAAGCAGGCCGTGCCGCCCAAGGGGGGGACAGCACGGACCTGCTGCACACACATCAGGGGGAGGGGCGTGTTCAGTGCGCCGGGGCGGTCAGCGGCGACGGCAGGTCGTCGGTGGCCAGCGGCGGCAGCTCGGCCTCGCGGCCATCCAGGGCCAGCGCCAGGCGGTTGCGGTCCAGCGCGCCTTCCCAGCGCGACACCACCACCGTGGCCACCGCATTGCCGATGAAGTTGGTCAGCGAGCGGCATTCGCTCATGAAGCGGTCTACGCCCAGGATCAGCGCCATGCCGGCCACCGGCACTTCCGGCACCACCGCCAGGGTGGCGGCCAGGGTGATGAAGCCCGCCCCGGTCACGCCCGCAGCGCCCTTGGAGCTGAGCATCGCCACCAGCAGCAGCGCGATCTGGTGGCCCAAGGTCAGTTCGGTATTGGTGGCCTGGGCGATGAACAGCGCGGCCAGGGTCATGTAGATGTTGGTGCCGTCCAGGTTGAACGAGTAGCCCGTGGGGACCACAAGGCCCACCACCGACTTGCTGCAGCCGGCCTTTTCCATCTTTTCCATCAGCGACGGCAGCGCCGATTCCGAGGACGAGGTGCCCAGCACCAGCAGCAGTTCGGCCTTCAGGTAGCGGGCCAGCTTGAACACCGAGAACCCGCACAGGCGGCAGACCACGCCCAGGATGACCGCCACGAACAGGAACGCGGTGAGGTAGAACGAACCCACCAGCCAGGCCAGGTTGATCAGCGAGCCCACCCCGTACTTGCCGATGGTGAAGGCGATGGCACCGAACGCACCGATCGGCGCGGCCTTCATCAGGATGTGGACCAGGCGGAACACCGGGGCGGTCAGCGCCTCCAGGAAGGTCAGCACCGGGCGGCCGCGCTCACCCACCAGGGCCAGCGAAATGCCGAACAGCACCGCCACGAACAGCACCTGCAGGATATTGCCATCCACGAAGGCGCTGACCAGCGTGGCCGGGATGATGTCCATGACGAAGCCGGTGAGGGTCAGCTCGTGGGATTTTTCCACGTAGCTGTGCACCGCCGTCTGGTCCAGGTCGGCCGGGTTGATGTTCATGCCGGCGCCGGGCTGCACCACGTGCGCCACCACCATGCCCACGATCAGCGCCAGGGTGGAGAAGAACAGGAAGTAGGCCATCGACTTGGCGAACACCCGACCCACGGTGCGCAGGTGGGTCATGCCGGCGATGCCGGTGACGATGGTCAGGAAGATCACCGGGGCGATGATCATCTTCACCAGCTTGATGAAGCCATCGCCCAGCGGCTTGAGCGATTCGGCGAAGGCCGGCTCGTAATGGCCAAGGATGGCGCCCAGCACGATCGCCACCACCACCTGGAAATACAGCTGGCGGTAGAACGGCAACGGCTTGGCTGCAAGCGGGGCAGCGGTGGGAACGTGCATGGGAAACTCCGGCAGTGTCACGGGGATGCCGGCCGCAGGCGGCGGCATCGGGCGTGGTCTTTTTACGCCCGCTGCATCGCCACGCAGATAACCTATTGGTACTAGCCCCCCTGTTCAGCCAAGCCCAGTGCCTACACTGCACGGGCACCGCGCCCCCACGGCGGCGGGTGGCCGTGTCGTTCCGGGCCTTGTGGCCCAACAGTTTTCCCGCTCGCGGCCGTTGTTGTTCTGCCCCACTTTTTAGAAGCCAGACCATATCCATGCGCCTGACCCCCCTGTTTATCGCCCTCACCGCCCTGTCCGCCCCCCTCGCCGCGTCCGCCGCGGACTGGGACAACTGGCCGACCAAGGTGTCCTTCAGCGACGGCACCGAACTGGCCGCCACTGCCAACATCGCCTATGACCTCAACGACTTCTCCGGCGCCGACGCGTTCGAAGATGACGATGCGGTACGCCGCAAGGAGTTCGGCGCGACCCTGAAGAAGAAGGGCGTGTACGACGCGATGGTGTACTACGACTTCCAGGCCGACACCTGGCTGGACGTGTTCTTCCGCTTCGAGAGCAAGGCCGTGTTCGGCAAGGACATCGGCCGCTTCCGCTTCGGCTACATGAAGACCCCGGTCGGCCTGGATTCCAACACCTCCTCGCGCGCCGGCAGCTTCGTGGAAACCGCCCTGCCCGTGCAGGCCTTCTACGCCGGCCGCCGCACCGGTGCCGAGTGGGTGCTGGAGCGCCCGCAGTACCTGATGCAGGTCGGCGCCTATGGCGGCAAGGACCTGCAGGGTGACAACCCCGGCACCACCCAGGCCGTGCGCGGCGTGTGGACCCCGGTGAAGGCACCGGGCGATGTGATCCACCTGGGCCTGGCCTATTCGCAGGAAAACCCGCGCGGCTACCGCGACGGCCGCGATGTGCACTTCAATGCCAGCGCCCGCCTGCGCGCGCGCCCGGAAGCCGGCCTGACCGACATCCGCCTGGTGGACTCGGGCTCGTTGGTCACCGCCGACCAGATCCGCCGCACCGGCCTGGAGGGCATCTACATCCATGGCCCGTTCTCGGTGCAGGCCGAAGCGCTGCGCACCACCGTCACCCGTGATGGCAAGCCGGATTACACCGGTGATGGCCAGTACGTGATGGGCAGCTGGATCGTCACCGGCGAATCGCGCCCGTACAGCGCCGGCGCCGTGGCCAACGTGAAGCCGGCGCACGATTACGGCGCGGTGGAACTGCTGGCCCGTTACAGCCGCATCGACCTGGACGACGCCGACGTGTTCGGTGGCCGCCAGCACGACTGGACCGTGGGCGCCAACTGGTACCTGACCAGCCACTTCAAGTTCCAGGCGAACTACGTGTGGGCCGATGCGAGCCGCCGTGGCGTGCGGACCAAGCCGGAGATCTTCGAGCTTCGGGCGCAGGTTCACTTCTGATGTTCAACGGCGGGTGCGTGCAACGCGCACCCGCCGGCACGCCGTAAACTGACGCCATGTACCGCGTCTCCCGCTACCGCCCGTTGCTGTTGACCCTGCTGGTCATGGTGGGCGGTACGCTCCTGGCTGGCCTGGTTGCCGGCCGCTATGCCCAGCAGCGCGCCCTCGCAGCCGAAAGCAGCCAGGTGCGCCGCCAGCTGGACCTGTACGCGCAGACGCTGCAGCAGCGCATCGATCGCTTCCGTACCCTGCCCCAGCTGCTGGCGCTGGACCCGGAACTGCTGCAGGCGGTGAGCAACCCGCTCGATGACGCCGAGCGCCACCGGCTCAACCTGAAACTGCAGCAGGCCAACAACGTCACCCGCGCCTCCACCCTGACCCTGATCGACCGCCACGGCGTAGCGGTGGCTGCCAGCAACTGGGACCAGCCCACCACGAACGTGGGTGAGGACTACAGCTACCGGCCCTACTTCCAGCAGGCCATGACCAAGGGCACCGGGCGCTTCTACGGCATCGGCATGACCACGGCGGTGCCGGGCTACTTCCTGTCACAGGCGATCCTCGACCACGAGGGCGATGTGCTGGGTGTCATCGCCATCAAGATCGAGCTGCGGGCGCTGGAGCAGGAATGGCTGCAGAGCACCGACATCGTGATGGCCAGCGATGCGCATGACGTGGTGTTCCTGGCCAACGGCGATGCATGGCGCTACCGCCTGCTGCGCCCGCTCTCCCCGGCCGAGCGCAAGGAGATGCTGGCCACCCGCCAGTACGCCGACCGCTCGCTGCAGCCGCTGCAGGCGCGCACGCTGGATGTGTTGGCCGATGGCGGGCGCATGGTGCGGCTGGAGCAGCCCTCGCTGCCGCGCCCCATGCTGTGGCAGACCTACGTGCTGGATGACCCGCAGTGGAAGCTGCACCTGCTGCACGATGCCGGCGCCAGCGCCGCCGTGGGCCGCAGTACCGCGCTGGCCGCCGGCGGCATCTGGCTGGCGCTGTGCTTCCTGGCGCTGTTCGTCCAGCAGCGCCGGCGCCTGGCCTCGCACCGGCAGCGCAGCCGGCTGGAACTGGAGGCGGTGCTGCAGCAGCACGCACAGGAACTGCGCACCGCGCAGGATGGCGTGCTGCAGGCCGCCCAGCAGGCCGACAGCGGGCTCAGCCGCAGCTTGGCGCACCTGCCGCAGGGCGTGGTGGTGATCGACAGCGAGCAGCGGTTGGTGGCGTGGAATGCGCGTTACCTGGAACTGTTCCGGTTCCCGCCGGACCTGATCCGGGTGGGTGTGCCCATTGCCGAGGCGTTTCGCTACAACGCCCGCCGCGGCCTGCTCGGCCCGGGACCGATTGACGAGGCCATCGAGCGTCGCCTGAACCACCTGCGCAGCGGCCGGCCGCACATGCGCGAGAGCGAGAAGGACGACGGCACGGTGCTGGAGATTCGTGGCAACCCGCTGCCCGATGGCGGCTTCGTCACCAGCTACGCCGATATCACCGCCTACAAGAACACCGCACGTGAGCTGCGCTCGCTCGCCGATGCGCTGGAACACCGCGTGGCCGAGCGCACCCGCGACCTGGACGAGGCGCGGCGTGAGGCCGAGCGCGCCAACCGCTACAAGACCCGCTTCGTGGCCTCGGCCGTGCATGACCTGCTGCAGCCGCTCAATGCGGCGCGCATGTTCGTCTCGGTGCTGCGCGGCAAGCTGAGTGGCGATGCGCGCGAGCTGAGCGAGCATGTGGATGCTGCACTGGCCGCGCAGGATTCCATCCTCAACAGCCTGCTGGATATCTCGCGGCTGGAATCGGGCACGCTGCAGACCCATGTGCGTGCGTTTGCGCTGTCGCCACTGCTGGAAACACTGGCGCGTGAGTTTGGGATTGCCGCCAAGGCGCGTGGGCTGCGGCTGGACTGGGTGGATACCCGTGCGGTGGTAGTGAGCGATGAGGCGCTGCTGCGTCGCATCCTGCAGAATTTCCTCTCCAACGCACTGCGCTATACGCCGCGTGGGCGGGTGCTGATCGGGTGCCGCCGGGTGGGCGACCAGCTACGCATTGAGGTGCATGACCAGGGCCCGGGTATTCCGGAGAGCCTGCAGGGCGAGATCTTCGAGGAATTCCGGCGGCTGGATGATGGCGTGGACCAGGAGCGCGGGGCCGGGCTGGGCCTGGCGATCGTGGAGCGCATCGGGCGGCTGCTGGGGCACCGCATCAGCCTACGCTCCACACTGGGCAGCGGCAGCGTGTTCGCCGTGACCGTGCCGCTGGGCAGCGCCGATGCGATACCGGCGCCCGCCCCTGCCCCGGCGGTGTCGGCGGATTCGGGCGATGACAGCCCACTGCGGCAGTGCCGGGTGTGGAGCATTGATGATGACCCGCGTGTCTGTGCGGCTACCCGCGCCCTGCTGGAACGCTGGGGCTGCCGGGTGGAGCTGGCCGATGGCCCGCATGCCGCGCTGGAGATTGCCTCTGCATTGAACGTGCCGCAGCTGGTGCTGCTGGACGTACGCATGGGCCAGTGGCATGGGCCGGACCTGTACGAGCAGCTGTGCGAGCTGTGGCGGGCACGGCCACCGGTGATTCTGGTTACTGCTGAACGCGATGATGCGTTGAAGGCGCAGGCGGCGGAGAACGGCTGGGGCTTCCTGTCCAAGCCGGTTCGCCCGCCGGCCCTTCGGGCGCTGATGACGCAGTTGCTGGTGCGCCACCGGGCGTAAACCGGTGTGCACCTCACCGGCGCGAGATGCTGCTCTTCGTTGATGGTCATGCCATTACCGAACGCTCGGGCATGCTCGGCGGTCGATTGGGATGCGACCCTACCGGGATCCGCCCGGCTGCTTCGGTAGGGTCGGACCCCGGTCGACTGCACGTAACGCTGCTACGTGCGACGAACGCATGACCTCCGAACGGAATGCGCTTCTTCGCCGACGGTCATGCCGTTACCGAACGTTCGAACGGCGTCGGCGGTCGATCGGGATGCGACCCTACCGGGCGCACCCCGCGATACCGGACCAATCCCGTTACTCCGACGCCTTTTCGGTTGTCGTATCGGCCAGCCGTCGGCTCTTCTTCGGAGCGTGGTCCAGATACCGATACGGCACCGGGATCGGCGTCTCATCCAACGTCAGCGTGATGCGCTTGTGCTCCACTTCAACCATGACGCGACTGCCTACCGGCAGCTCAAACCGTTCCATCCACATGCCGCGCAGTACCAGGCAGGGAATGCGACCACCGTCAGGGAGCGCATGACCGCCGGGATGTGAGAAGGACCCGACACGCAGGCTCTCCGGCACATGCATGCCGATGCGGGTTTGGGGCTGTTCGTTGGAATGCAGATCCGAATTTGAACGACGCATTTGCCACCTCCAAGGAAGTCTCCCTCGCCGGAATGGCGAGGGAGTCGGGAGGTTGAAATCCGCTCAGCAACACACGGCGCGACGTATTCCCACGAGGGTGTTCTATTTCGCCACCCTCCCGACAAAAGGCACGTCAACGTTCAGTTACTGAGGAGATTTCAAGCTCCGAGGCAACACCATGCACCATGCAGCGCGCAAAGTTAAATTGCTTGTTTTGAATGATATTCGAGTATTGATAGGCGCACACTTTGGCTCGTCGCAATCAGCGCGGAAAGGCATACTATTCGCGCAGAAGCCGAGGTAGGGTCGCGCACCTGCCGACTGCACGGACGGATGAGCGGCGCGACGAAGGCATGCCCCATCCGGAAGACGCAGCTTCGGCGAGGTTGATACCGACACCGCGCTACCGTGCAGGGTCAACGGTCGATTGGCAGGAGAGATGAGATGAATCGAATTCAGGCATCTACCATCATCTACCTCGGAGCCATCGCATCCACGCTGGTGGTCCTGTTCGTGCTGATGTTCGACAGATTTACCTACTACGACTACGAGATCACGCAGTGCGCGGCTGGCGATGCGACGTTGCATGTAAGGCTCACCGGCTCCTACGACCCGAGCAGACCACGTACCCGCGCGTCCCCCTATAACCTTTTTATCGAGGTTTCCGGCGTCGACGACAAGCACGCTATTACCAGCGTCTCCGTAAGACCAGCGTCGCCTGGCCTGTCGCAGATGTTTCCTTCCATGGAGCGATTTGAGGGAGGAGGATCTGGCGCAAGCGACATGTCTTTTCGCCTTCTTTCAACCGGGCTCCCGCTCGGGTACGACGACCAGTTGATTGAGGGAACGATTATGGGAGAATTGCCCGGCGAACAACCTAGACGCTTTTCCTGCCTGGTCAGGCGGGACCTCCATAGCGAGTGGCGTGCGCCGTGGATGGATGCCTTCATGAGTGTCTAGGCGCGGCGGGACTCCCTCGCACTACACGGAACACGTGGGAAGAAGGTCAGTGTTTCTGGCGTTCCGATGGATCAATTGGCTACTGACAGAAGGCCGAGGGAGCCCCCCCCGGTTGCATTGGGTGGCATGAGAACTGCAGTTCTCGTGTGCCAACGTCGAGGCACCCATCGGCCACAGAGCTGGCATTCTCAACAAAGAACGCCGACTTCTCGGCGGCGGCGGCGCCGCCCGAGATCATCAAGCCGGCAAGGATCGCCCAGCCAGCAGGCGATGTGCGCTAATTCTTATATCTCATGTCGCACGAAATCACAGTTCCCAAATCGATCTTCGTCAGCTCGATGACGTATCTGCGGGAACGTACGTCCTGTCGTGGTCTCTACGTAGTGGATGTTTCCGCTCATATTCCTACGCCTTTAACGATGCGCTTTAAGGTTCCAGCTACTCACCCGTTGGCGCATCGTTATGCCTGACGCCAATGAACTTCTTCGCAGCCCCCCTAACTTCACCCCAAGCCGGATGACAGAGCCCTTCAAACCCTTCTCCCTGGAATACGGCTTCGGGCAGCGCATTCACTAAAGAAACCATTTCTTCAAGCGCGACGCGGACCCGCTCTGAGATCCCTTGCCACTGTAAAAGTGCTTGTCCTGCGAGCAGCTCCTGCCGCAATTCCCACGCTGCCGCGCTGATCTCCCCCATGTCCAGATAGGCGCGTTCAGGCCCGCCGGCTACGCTTAGCACGGCGGCATCGAGATAGAAGAGGCAATTTTTCATCGACTCTTCGAGGCTAATCTGCTCCGCATTCTCCACAGGACTCTTCCTCTTCTCGTCGTATCTCAAGGGTGTGGCATGGTTTGGCTCGTCCTTGAGATTCTCGCGACCTGAGGTAAGAGCGCGTCTTCGGTTTGGGTCATGCCGTTATCGTGATGATGGGCCGTATCGGCGGTCGATTGGGATGCGACCCTACCTGTTGGGGCAACGCTTGGTTTGCACCGCGTTGCCACACACGCCGGGCCTAGGTGAGGTCTGCGCCTGCGTCGCCTTCTGGTTCAAGGGCCTTTACCAGTACCGCTGCCTGGGTGCGGCTGACACACTCGAGCTTTTTCAGGATGGCGGTTACGTGGACTTTTACGGTGTTCTCAGCAAGCCCCAGTTCGTAGGCGATCTGCTTGTTGAGCAGGCCATCGGCGAGGCACAGGAGCACGCGGAATTGCTGGGGGGTCAGCTGGGCCAGGCGGGCTGCGAGCAATGCGTCGGATTCGCTGCGCTCTGCTGCCATCGCCGGGAACCAGAGGCCGCCGTCGAGTACTGCTGCGACGGCCTGGCCGATGGTTTCGGCCGGGGCGGATTTGGGGATGAAGCCGGCGGCGCCGAACTGCTGGGCACGGCGGATGACACGTGGGTGGTCGTTGGAGGAGACGATGACCACCGGGATGTCCGGGTGGGAGCCACGTACGTGCAGGAGTGAGGAGAAGCCCCGGGCGCCGGGCATGGTCAGATCCAGCAGGACCAGCTCGATTTCCGGGTGCTGGTTGAGGGCTACTTCCAGGGCTTGGGCGCTGGCCACCTCGATGACCTGGACCGCTGGGAGAGCCTGGCGTAGGGAGTGGACGACGGCGGCGCGGAGTAGCGGGTGGTCGTCGGCTACGAGGATGGTGGTTTCGCTCATGGGGGGATTGTAGGGGGGAATTTTGGATCCCGCGAAGAGCGGACACGCATGGGTGGGGTTGCCACCCAGCGGTAGGGGTACGCCATGCGTGTCCGCGCGGAAAGAAGCGCAACCCGTGCACCCCACGTGGTTCCGTTCAGCGCGGCTGGGTACTGCCCTTCCAGGCGTCGAGGAACTGGCGGCGTTTCAGGGCATCCAGGTAGACCAGCAGGCCCGGGCCCAGCAGGATCGGGCGGTAGCTGCGGCCGGGGGCGCGGCCGCGCTGGGTGGGGACGATCGACATCAGGCGCGCTTCGCGGGAGAGCACCTGCTGGCCGCGGGGGGATAGCAGGTAGTCGAGGAAGCGACGGGCTTCTGCTGCGTTCTGGGCCGTGCGCGGGATGACGGCGGTGCGCAGGACAACGAGGGTGTAGTCCTCGGGCTCGACGATGCCCAGTGGAGCGCCGGCGTCGATGCGGGCCTGGGCGTAGGAGCCCAGTACGTTGTAGACCAGCGAGAGCTGGCCGCTGCTTACGCGGTCCAGCAGTACACCGGTGCGTTCTTCGAGCTGTACCTGGTTGTCGCCCAGCGCGCCGAGCAGCGCGCCGGCCATGCTGCCGCGCTGGCCGTCCTGGGTGGCCAGCAGGTAGCCGACGCTGCTGCGCTCCACGTCGTAGGTGCCAACCTTGCCGGCCAGCGGGGCGTCCGGGGCGCGCAGCAGTTCGAGCAGCTGGCGGCGGGTTTTCGGGACGCGGGCCGCTGGCAGGGTACGGGTGTTGTAGACCATCGCCACCGGTTCGTAGCTGATACCGAATGCTTCATGCCGCCATTGCGCCCACGCGGGCAGTGCGTCGGTCTGCGGCGAGCGGTGTGGCAAGGCGTGGCCGTCGTTGACCAGCTTGGCCTGCAGGTCCATGCCGCTGCTGATCAGCATGTCCGGGCCGGTGGGGCTGTGGCGCTGGCGCAGGTACTGGGCGTACATGTCCTGGGTGATGACGTCTTCGTAGACGATCTCGGTGCCGGGGTGCAGGCGCTGGTAATCGGTGATGACGGTGGCGAACACTTCGATGTCGGTGGAGCCGTGGATGCGCAGCTCGGCCGTGGCGGTGCCCTTGGCCGGGAAGCGCTGCACATCGCCAGGGGCGGCGAACGCCGGCCCTGCCGCCAGCAGCAACAACAGGAACACGGTGCGCATCATGCGTGCAGCCTCGGCAGACGGATGGTGGCCACCAGCCCGCCGCTGGGCCGGTTGCTCAGGTCGATCTGGCCGCCGTGGCTGTCCACCACGCGCTTGACGATGGCCAGGCCCAGCCCTGCCCCGCCCGGTGCGGCATCTTCGCCACGGGCGAAGCGCTCGAACACGCGCTCGGCATCGCCCGGCGGAATGCCCGGGCCGTGGTCGGCGATGGTGACCACGCAGTAGGTACCCTCTTCGGTGAGCGCGACCTGCAACGGGCCGTCGCCGCCGTACTTGAGGGCGTTGTCGATGAGGTTCTTGATTGCTTCGCGCAGCAGCAGTGCGTCGCCCTGCACGCGCGAGGAGGCCACGCCCACGGCCAGCTGCACGCGTGGAGCAGGCAAGGCCTGCGGCAGCGCTTCGTGCAGCGCCTGGTGCACGGTTTCCACCATGTCCACCGGGGCGAAGCGCTGCAGGTTAGAGCGGTGGATCACGCTGGCATCGCTGAGCAGCTGGTTGAGCAGGCGGCTCATGTGGGTAGCGTTGCGGTCGATGGCGGCCAGGCTGCGGCGCATGTCTTTGGGGTCGTCGTCGTCCAGCGCCAGTTGTGCCTGCGCACGCAGGGCGGCCAGCGGGGTGCGCATCTGGTGGGCGGCTTCGGCCATGAAGGCGCGCAGGGTTTCATTGCTGCTGGACAGGCGCGCCATGAAGCGGTTCAGCGCGGCCACCATCTGGTCCATCTCGCGCGGCACGCGGGCATCCAGCGGGCTCAGGTCGGACGGCTCACGCCGCGACAGTTCGCGCTCCACCTTCACCAGCGGGCGGAAGGCGCGGTGCACGCCAAAGGCAACCAGCGCCAGCGACAGCAGCGAAAGCACGCCGATGGCGAGCAACGCGCGGTTGACGATGTCCTGCGCTACCGCTTCGCGCGCGCGTCGCGTCTGGCCGACCTGTACACGTACTTCGGCCTGCGCCGATGGCGAGGAAACGCGCCGCGACACCACTACGAAGCGCACGGTTTCACCACTGTACTGGGCATCAAACAACTGGGGTTCGTCCGAAGGCGTGCGTGGCGGCAGAGGGAGATCGGCGTAGCCGGTCACGGTGCGGTTCTGGCCGTCGAACACGCGGTAGAACACGCGGTCATCCGGCGCCATCGACAAGAGGTCCAGCGAGGCATACGGCAGATCCACCTGCCACTGCGCATCCACCAGCGCCACCGAGTCGATGATGGACAGCGCTGACGACACCAGCAGGTGGTCGTAGGAACGGTTGGCGGCACGCTGGCCGTAATCGCGGGCGGCAAACAGCAACGCTACGGCGAACACCGCCAGCAGCACGCCCAGGTACAGGGTGAGCGTGCGCCGCAGGGAGCTGGGCGCGCGGGTTTCAGCCTTCGGCATCGGGCGTGCCGTCGATGGCTTCGAGCAGGTAACCACTGCCACGCACGGTGACGATGCGCAGCGGCGCATCGGCCAGCTTCTTCCGCAGGCGGCCCACATACAGTTCGATGGCATTCGGGCCCGCTTCGTCGTCGAAGCCGAACAGCCCGTTGCCGATCTCGTCCTTGCCGACCACGTGGCCCAGCCGGCCCATCAGGATTTCCAGCAGGCGGTACTCGCGGTTGGGCAGTTCAATCGGCTGGCCATCCAGACTGACCCGGTGCGAGGCGTTGTCGAACTGGAAGCCGCCGATCTGCACCACTTCGCTGGCCTGCCCGCGCGTGCGCCGCAGCAGCACGCGGCAGCGCGCTTCGAATTCGCGGAAATCGAACGGCTTGCCCAGGTAATCGTCCGCGCCCACGTCCAGCGCCTGCACGCGGTCTTCGATGCCATCGCGCGCAGTAAGCATCAGCACCGGGGTGGCATCGCCACGCTCGCGCATGCCCGCCAGCACGCGCAGGCCATCGAGCTTGGGCAGGCCGATATCCAGCACCACCAGGTCGAAGCTCTGGTAACGCAGCACGCTGGCGGCGGCCAGGCCGTCGTTCTGCCAATCCACCGCGTGGCCACTGCGGCGCATGCGGCGGACGATGGCGTCGGCCAGGTCCGGGTTGTCTTCTACCAGCAGGATGCGCATCGGGCGGAAACAGGCGGGGGTGCGGGAATCCTAGCGCGAGCGGGGTGTGCCGTGGGTTGCGCTGCGCTGCAGCAGGCGCCGACAGGTGGATGACAGCTTCCCCGCACTAGGCTGCGCCATCGCCAGGCACCCCCGTGCGGACGCGTCCCGACAACCTGCGGGTTGGCATGGCCCACACGCCCTGCCCGCCCACCGCCATGTACCTGGGAGGGTTCATGCACTTCAATCTCCTGCGTTGCCGCGGGCTGGCCGCCTGCGCCCTGTTGTTGCCCATCGCCCCGCTCTGGGCCGCCGATGAGGTCGATGCGGACCGACCGGTCACCGCCACCTTCGGCGGCCGCCTGCACCTGGATTTCGCTGATTTCGACAACGATGCGCGCGGCACCCCGAACAAGGACGACACCGAGATCCGCCGTGCCTGGCTGGACATGTCCGGCAGGTTCTTCGTGGTGGACTACAAGCTGGAAGCGGACTTCTCCGGCGACCAGGTGGAAGCCAAGGATGTCTACGTCAGCCGTGATTTCAGCGGCGGCAAGCTCAGCGTGGGCCAGTTCAAGCAGTTCTTCTCGCTGGATGACCGCACCGGCTCCAACTACGGCAGCTTCCTGGAGCGAGGCAACGCGGGCACCACGCTGGCGCCGCTGTACCGGCTGGGCGCGTCGTGGCAGGCTGCCAAGAACGACATGACCTGGGCCGCCAGTGCCTACAGTCTGGAGAGCATCGATGCGTGGCAGGTGAAGGGCCGTGCGGCCGGCGGCCGCGCCACCTGGGCACCGGGCGCCACTGCCGGCGACGTGCTGCACCTGGGGCTGTCGCTGGCGCATGAGCGCTACGACACCCCGGGCGCCAACGGCGTGCCGGCGCTGCGGATCCGCCCGCGCCCGGCTGGGCACCTTTCCGACAATAGCCGGCTGACCCTGATCGATTTCTCTTCCGGGCGCGATACCGACGTCAACAAGTGGTCGCTGGAATACGCGCAGGTGCGCGGCCCGCTGTCGTGGCAGGGCGAGTTCAGCGGCGCCACCTTCGATGACGGCAGCCAGCGCGGCACGGTGCTGGCGGGCTACGGGATGCTGAGCTGGTTCGTCACCGGCGAATCGCGCGGCTACGACCGCAAGACCGGGCGCTTCGCGCGCATCAAGGACATCCGCCACAAGGCCGGTGCGTTCGAGCTGGCGCTGCGTTACGACCAGATGCGCGGCGAGCAGCACCTGTCCGGCCAGCCGGACCTGATCGATGCGCGCACCGACGCCTGGACCCTGGGCGGCAACTGGTACCTGCGCCCGAATCTGCGCTTCATGCTGAACCTGATCGACAGCCGCAACCGCGATTACCTCGCCGCGGCCACCGTGGACCACACCCGAGCCGTTACCGGCCGCCTGCAGTTCGATTTCTAACCCCCCTTGCAAGGAAACCCGCAGATGATGCTGAGCATCCTCGGTTTTGGCATGGTCATTACGTTCATGTACTTGATCATGAGCAAACGACTGTCGCCCCTGGTCGCGCTGATCACCATTCCCATCGTGTTCGCGCTGATGGGCGGCTTCGGTGCGGATATCGACCAGATGATGCTGGATGGCATCAAGAAGATCGCGCCCACCGGCGTGATGTTGATGTTCGCCATCCTGTACTTCGGGGTGATGATCGATGCGGGCCTGTTCGACCCGCTGGTGCGGATCATCCTGCGCCTGGTCAAGGGCGACCCGATGAAGATCGTGCTGGGCACGGCCGCATTGGCGATGCTGATCTCGCTGGATGGCGATGGCTCGACCACCTACATGATCACCGTGTCGGCGATGCTGCCGCTGTACCAGCGACTGGGCATGAGCGCGTTGAACATGACCTGCGTGACCATCCTGGCCGGCGGCGTGATGAACCTCACCCCGTGGGGCGGGCCGACCGCGCGTGCGGCCACGGCGCTGCACGTGGACCCGGCCGATGTGTTCATTCCGCTGATCCCAGCGATGGTGCTGGCCTGCATCTCCGTGCTGCTGCTGGCCTGGTACCTGGGCCTGAAGGAGCGCCGTCGGCTGGGTGTGGTGACGCTGCCCAAGGGGGGCAGCTGGATGGATGCCAGCGTTTCCGATGACGGCGCGCTGCCCACCGTGGAAGATGCCGAAGACACCAAGCGACCGAAGCTGCTGTGGGTGAACCTGGGCCTGACCCTGGCGCTGATGACGGCGCTGGTGATGGGCGTGCTCCCGATGCCGGTGCTGTTCATGGTCGGCTTTGCAATCGCATTGGTCATCAACTACCCGAACCTGGCCGAGCAGCGCCGCCGCGTGGTGAACCATGCCGGCAACGTGCTGTCGGTGGTGTCGCTGATCTTCGCGGCGGGCATCTTCACCGGCATCCTCAACAACACCGGCATGGTGGAGGCGATGTCGCACAGCTTCCTGGCCATCATTCCCGATGCCTGGGGCCCTTACCTGGCGGTGATCACCGCGCTGGCCTCGATGCCGTTCACGTTCTTCATGTCCAACGACGCCTTCTACTTCGGCGTGCTGCCGATCCTGTCCGAGGCGGCCGGCAACTACGGCATCACCCCGGTGGAAATGGCGCGCGCCTCGCTCGCCGGCCAGCCGGTGCACCTGCTCAGCCCGCTGGTGCCATCGACCTACCTGCTGGTGGGCCTGGCCAAGGTGGAATTTGCCGACCACCAGAAGTTCACCCTGAAGTGGGCGGTGATGGTGTCGCTGGTGCTGATGGCCGGCAGCCTGCTGTTCGCGCTGTATCCCCTTGCCGCTTGACCCGGGAGATTCCGAGATGACCCTTCGTATCGCATACGTCACCAGCGGCATGGGCAGCGTGGGCACCGCCATCTGCCAGAAGCTGGCTCGCACCGGGCACACGGTGGTGGCCGGCTGTGCGCCCAATTCGCCGCGCAAGGCCGGTTGGCTGCGCGAACAGCGTGAGCTGGGCTTTGATTTCATCGCCTCTGAAGGCAATGCGGCGGACTGGCAATCCACGGTGGCGGCCTTCACCAAGGTCAAGGCCGAAGTGGGTGAGATCGACGTACTGGTCAACAACGCCGGCGGCAGCCGCGACGTGCTGTTCCGGCAGATGACCCAGGACGACTGGAACGCGGTGATGGGCTCGAACCTGCATGCGCTGTTCAACATCACCAAGCAGGTGATCGACGGCATGGCCGGCCGCGGCTGGGGCCGCATCATCAACATCGGCTCGGTCAGCGCGCACAAGGGCCAGATCGGCCAGGTCAACTTCGCCACCGCCAAAGCGGCGATGCACGGCTTCAGCCGGGCGCTGGCCAATGAAGTGGCCACGCGCGGGGTAACGGTCAACACCATTTCGCCGGGCTACATTGCCAGCCAGTCGATCAGCAGCTTCCCGCCGGATGTGCTGGACCGCCTGGCAGGCTCGGTCCCGATCCGCCGCCTCGGCAAGCCTGAAGAGGTGGCCAGCCTGTGTGCGTGGCTGGCGTCGGATGATGCCGCGTATGTGACCGGCGCCGATTACGCCGTGAACGGCGGGTTGCATATGTTCTGATGCAGTGCCGGGATGACGGGCAATGTGCCGACCAACGGTCGGCTCCTACCCTGCATCCTGGATCGATGTCGCCCTGGTCGGTAGCGCCCGACCGTTGGTCGGGCGGCGACGCGGAGTTAGAACTCCGCGCTGACCGTCATGAACAATTGCCGAGGCGCGCTCGCATGGATCGCGTAGCGCGTACCGGTCGGGTCGGTCGGGGCAAATGAGCTCAGCTGACCCGCGTACCGCTTGTTGGTCAGGTTGGTGGCGTTGAGCGAGACCTTGATGTCGCGCAGGCCGAGGCCCGGCCCGAACGAATACCCCATGCCCGCATCGAAGGTGGTCACGCCCGGCACCGACTGATCGTTCGTGTAGGTGTAATAGCGCTTGCCGGTGTACTTGGCACGCAGGCTGGCAAAGAAGCCATCCCGGTTCCAGCTGATCTCGCTGGAGGCCATCCGCTGCGGCGTATCCACGGTGATCTTGCCGGCCACCGGCACCACCGCGCCGCCCGAGGTGTAATCATCCTCGTAGGTGCTCTTGTTCCACGACACCGCGTTGTACCACTGCAGCCCATCCACCGGCTTGAGGATGAAGGTCAGCTCCGCGCCCTGGCTCTTCACCGAGCCGACGTTGATGAAGCGGGTGATGCACTCCGGCCGCGTGCCCACTTCAATGCTGGTGCAGGGATTGAGCGACAGCAGGCGGTTGTCGAACATCACGTGGTAGGCCGCGATCGAGGCCTGGTACTTCTCGCCGAAGGTACGGAAGCCCGCTTCGAACGAACGCGACTTTTCCGGCTCCAGATCGTCCACGCTGGCCGCGAACGATTCCGGCGACACCTGCAGCGGGCCACCACTGCCACCGCCGACGAACGCGGCAATGTTCTCCGCGTAGGAGGCGAACAGCTCGTTGTTCGCGTTGAGCTTGAAGCCGATACCGGCCTGCGGCAGCACCGATTCCTTCGCGGTCAGGGTGCCAGAGGCATAACTGGCCTCGGTACCCGGCTTGGATACGGCGGTCATGCGCGTGTTCGGGCTCTTGATGCCCACGTCCACGGTCAGCCTGTCGTCGAGGAAACGCATGCGGTCCTGCACGTAGAACTGGCGGGTGCGGATGTCATAGTCCTGGTCGAACAGGCGACGGTTCGGGTAATTTAGGTACCCATCATCGAGGAACGGCCCGGTGATGTAGTAGAAGTTGCGCTCGACATTGTGGTCATTGCGCTCGTACCACAGCCCGGCTTCCAGCTCGTGCAGGCCAAGCTGCCAGCTCAGCGCAGCGGTGACGCCCTGCCGGTTGATGGTGTAGTTGGTGCTGCGGATGGAGATCGGCAGCGCCTGCGGGGTGCCGGGATTGGACGCCTGCCCCGGTGCCCACCAGTGGCCCTGGCCGCGGTTCTCGTGGTGGTAGGCCAGCAGCTTCAGGCGGGCGCTGTCGCCCAATGCCAGATCCGCATCCAGCGAGTACAGGTTGTCATCGCGCAGCGCACGGCTCTGGTAGTACGCATCGTCGATGCTGTTGACACCACCGCTGAAGGCGCAGCGCTGCGGGTTGTAGGTGGCCGGCGCGCAGTAGGCCGCGGCCAAGGCGCGATCCCAGTCCGGGGCGTAGATGTTCCAGTCCCAGCCCAGGCCGCGCTCGAGCATGCTTTTGGACAGATAGGCGTAGTTGGCCTGGCTCACCCGCGAGGTGGCGGCGAATGCGCCAAAGCGGTGATCACCCACGTTCCACACCGCCTTGGCGTTGAACTGCCGGGTAGTCTGGTTCTGGTTCGGTTCGGCCCACATGTCCGCGTCCTGGTGCACGCCGGAAACGTACGCCGAGAAGCCGTTGAGGTCGCCGGTGTCCACGCGCAGGAAGCCACGCCGCTGGTTGTCGTCGCCGACGGTGACGCTGGCACGGCCGCCAAACTCCGTGGACGGGTCCTGCGAGAAGTACTGGATGGTGCCGCCAAGGTTGCTGGTGGAGGCCACGCCCAGCGAGCCGATGCCCTGCGACAGTTCGGCGCCGGCCAGATTCTCGGCGATCAGTGCACGCGCAATGCTCAACCCGTTGTAGTTGCCGTAGCTGTTGTCGCCCAGCGGAATGCCATCAAGCGTATAGCCCAGGCGGCTCTTGTCAAAGCCGCGCAGGCTGATGGTCTGCGATTCCTCGTTGGCGCCGAACGCGTCGTTGGACTGTACCGAGACGCCGGGCAGGCGGTCGAGGATCTTCTGCGCGCTGGTGCCGGGCGGCAACACCTGCTTGTCCACGGCCGTAACGCGCTGCACCTGGCGGGTTTCGCCCTGGCCGATCACCGATACGGCGTCCAGGGTGCGGGCGCTGGGCGCGCCGCTGGCGTCGAGGGAGCTGTCCACGTCGGCGGCGTGCGCATTTGCAGCGCACAGCGCGATCGCCACGGCGATCGTCAGGGGTCGGTTGAGCATGAGGGTCCGTTACATGATGGAGGTGCCTGCGTGGTGCAGGTGCGCGGCCATCATGGGGACGGAAGATGAAAGGATTCTTACGGGTTGGCGAGGCTCGTCGCAAAGTGCGACCGGGTGCATGGAATGCGTGGGTCCAATTTCGGTTACTCGGCCGCGAGCTGATCCATGCGAATGCGATTGGCGAACAGCGAGAACGCCAGCATGCCGGCCAGCCCATTGGCGCGGCTGACCCAATGCGGCAGCCAGCGCGGTGGGCGCAGGATGCCTTCTTCGAACAGCGGCGCGAAATCCACCGCGTCGGTCAGTGACATCTTGCCGGCGAACAACCAGCGGCAGTTCTGCAGGCGGTCTTCGGCCAGCATATGGCGGAAGAAGGTGTGCACCGACACCAGCCCACGCAGGTACACGGTGTCCTTGGTGAAGGCCGCGCCGCCGGTGGCGGGCACGCCGCGGAACACGCGCTGGGCCGAGGCGAAGCTTTCTTCGTTGTTCTGCCCGGCGTCGCAGAAGTAGCGGAATACCTGGATGAAATCCGCGCCTTCGCGTGCCATCGCGATCGCTTCGGTGCGCAGGCTGATGCGCTTGAGCCGCTCGATGTCGATGCTGCCGGTGATCTGTTCGGCGAACGTGGCCAAGCCTTCCTGGGTGGCGGTCACCCGGGGCGAGGACAAGGCCAGGCTGGGCAAGTGCGGCTGTTCGCGCCCGTTGAGCGCGGTGAGCGAGTGCACCAGCGCTTCATGGTGGAACAGCTGCGCGCGGTCGTAGGCACTGAAGCGCGCACTGGTGCGCAGGCGGATGCGGGTGGGGCCGGCAGCGGCCTTGGAGATCAGCTCCGGGTCCAGCTGCACGCTGATGATGCGCGATTCAAAGAACGCATCCAGGTCGCTCTGCAGCTGCAGCTGCAATGCGGTGGCCGAGACCGGCACCTGCTCTTCCGGGGCAAGCAGCTCGTGGTCCAGTTCCTGCGCGATCTGGATGAAGTGGCGGGCCGCTTCGCGGGTGCTGGGGCCGTTGCCCGGCAGCGGCTGTTCGGGCGAGCCGAACAGCTCCACCGAGTAACGGTCCACGGCAGCGGTGCCAAGCGATTCGAGCAGGCCGGCGGCCAGGTCCCAGCTGTGGGCGGAGCGGCGGATGTACAGGCCGATGGGGTGGTCCACATCGCACTGGGCGCTGATCGCGGCCAGTTCGCGGCGGGTGCGGGCGAAATCGAGCTTCGGGTAGTCCAGCACCGGCAGCACCGGCTGGCCACGCGCCACGCTGGCCAGGAACGGCGCCTGCAGGGCGGCCGGCCAACTGGTCAGGCCCAGCAGCCGCAGCCCCCCCACGGCCTCCACCAGCCGGGCGTCCAGCTCGGTGTGGTGGGCCACGTCCCGGTCCACGGTCATCGGCGGGCGGTGAGGAGCGATGCTCATGAAGCGGACATTAGCAGGGTCAAAAGGGGGATGGGCAGCCAGGTGCGGATGGAGCACTATTGGCCTATAGTTGGACTATTGGTAGCCAGAGGAGATGACGATGTCCGCCGCCAGCAAGCGTGCCCCCGCGTCGGCCAAGGTTGAGTCGTACGCCATCGGACCCCTGAAAGAACCCCGTTCCGCGCAGGTTGTGCGCGATGCGACAACCGTGAAATTCAAACTGCCGGTGAAGGTGGATTCGTTCAGGGCCCTGCTGCGCACCGCGCCACTGGCCGAGCGCGTGCAGATCGAACGCGAAGGCGTGCCCTACCAGGTGGTGAAGGGCCTGATCGATGAGATATTCGACAGCAGTACCGAATTCCAGACCTTCGTGCGCATTCCCAAAGCCACCTTTACCAAGAAGATGCGGGACAAGTCCCTGTTCGCCGGCACCACCGGGCAGTCCGTCGTGGGCTTGATGGAATTGATCAACCGCGTGGAAGACATGCTCGCGGCCGAACGCGACAACGAACAGGCGCGTGGCTTCGACGTCGAAAAATGGGTGGGCGAGTGGATCCAGCGGCCGCAACCTGCGCTGGGTGGCCTGGCGCCGGCCGACGTGATGGATACGCCCACCGGCCGTGCGTCGGTGATGCGGGTGCTGGGGGCCATCCAGAGCGGCGCCTATCAATGAAGCTGGCCCGCATTGGCTCGACAGGGCCTGCGTGGACGCCCGACGACATCAGCGGCACCGGCGCCGCCTGTTCGCCGGGCCGCTGGAACCGGCCTGGCGAGAAGGTGGAGTATGCGGCCCCCAGTCTCGCCATGGCGGTCCTGGAGACCGCCGCGCACATCGATGACAACGGCCTGCCGCTGAACAGGTACGTCATCGAGATCGACGTACCGGATGATGTCTGGGCGGCGCGACGTGTTACTTCCGCTGCCACGCTGCCGGTAGGTTGGGACGCCATTCCACACGGCATGATCTCGGTGAACACGGGATCTGCGTGGTACAGCGAGGGCGCTCACGCGATCATCGAACTACCGTCGGTGATTGCTCCGGAAGAGACCATTGTTCTCATCAATGCCCAGCATCCCGATGCCCTGCGCATGACCGCGCGGGCCACGCGCCGACTTCAGTACAACCTGCTGTTCCGGAGCAGAGGCCGGTAATCGAGGCGCGGAGATGCGCCTCAGCGCTTTTTGCCCGGCGGGCGCCACTGCGCCCCCTTGCTCACATGCTTGCGCTCCAATGCCTGCTGGGCTTGGCGCACCGCCAGCTTGGCGGCCGCGGCCGCCACTTCGTCCTTCAGCTTGAAGTAGTTGAGCAGCCGCTCTTCATCCAGTTCACCGGAGTCGATCGCCGCGCGCACCGCGCACCCCGGCTCACGCTGGTGGGCGCAATCACGGAAGCGGCACTGTGCGGCCAGCGCTTCCACATCGGCGAACCCTACTTCGCCCAGCGCCTCTTCGCCGGTGGGCTTGAGCTCACGCATGCCGGGGGTGTCGATCAGGCAGGCGCCCGACGGCATCGGAATCAGCGCGCGGTGGGTGGTGGTGTGGCGACCCTTGGAATCGTTGCCCCGCACTTCGGCGGTCTTCATCAGCTCGTAGCCGAGCAGCGTGTTGGTCAGGGTCGATTTGCCGGCACCGGAGGAACCGACCAGCACCACGGTCTGCCCGGCGCCGAGCCACGGCAGCAGTGCGCTGGCGCTGGCCGGGTCGCGGCCGTTGATGGCCAGCAGCGGGATGTCCTGCGCGGCCAGTTCTTCCAGCACGGCCAGGGCATCTTCGCTGTATTCGGTCTGGTCGGCCTTGGTCAGCACCACCACCGGCTGCGCGCCGCCACCGCCCACCAGCATCAGGTAACGCTCGATCCGGCGCGGGTTGAAGTCCGCATCCAGCCCGCAGACGATGAACACGGTATCGATGTTGGCCGCGATCACCTGCTGGTGGTAATGCTCGCCGGCCGCGCCGCGCTTGATCGCGGTGCGCCGGGGCAGCAGGGCCACGATCAGGATGCCGTCCAGCAGCACCCAGTCCCCCACGGCCGCGCGTTCGTGGCTGGGGAAACGCGGACGTTGCCATTCGGCGGGCGATTCGGTCTTGATCGCCGCGCCCGGGGCATCGGCCACCACGTAGCCGGTACGGTGCTGTTCCACCACCCGGCCCGGGCGGGCCTGGGGGTACTGCTCGAACAGGGCCTGCCAGGCAGGCAGTTCGGGGGCGCCTGCCCAGGGCCAGCCCATGGTCTGCAGGGCGCGGTAGTCGATCGGTTCGCTCATGCGCCCATTCTAGAGGCATCGGCGGCAACTGCCCGCCAATACTGGGAATTTGCCCCGGAGCCCTTGCCCTGCAACGCAGCATTTCCGCTAGTATGCGATTTCCATGCCCGAACCACGGCCCAGTCATGTCCACGCCCCCGCTGAAGCCGCTTGCCACCCGCGAGCGCCTGTCCGAAGTCCGCTACGAGATCCGGGGCGAACTGGCGCGGCGAGCGCGTGAGCTGGAGGCGCAGGGCCGCAAGCTGATCAAGCTGAACATCGGTAACCCCGGCAACTTCGGGTTCCGCGCGCCGGAACACCTGCAGCGTGCCATTGCCGACGACATGGGCCGCACCGATCCGTACACCCACCAGCAGGGCCTGCCCGAAGCGCGCGAGGCGATTGCCGCCGCATACGCCCGCCGTGGCGCACCCGATGCGCACCCGGACCGGGTGTTCATCGGCAATGGGGTGAGCGAGCTGATCGACCTGTCGCTGCGCGCCCTGCTCAACCCGGGCGACGAAGTGCTGGTGCCCTCGCCCGATTACCCGCTGTGGTCGGCGGCCACCATCCTCAACGACGGCCGCCCGGTGTACTACCGCTGCGCGCCGGAGAACGGCTTCCAGCCCGACCCGGTGGAAATCGAGACGCTGGTGTCCTCGCGCACCCGCGCGATCGTGCTGATCAATCCGAACAACCCCAGCGGCGCCAGTTATTCGCGCGAGCTGCTGGAGCGCATCGTGGCCATCGCCGCGAAGCACAACCTGCTGCTGATGGTCGATGAGATCTACGACCAGATCCTGTATGACGACGCGCGGTTCCAGCCGGTGGCCCCGCTGGCCGGCGAGCACCCCTGCATCACCTTCAGCGGCCTGAGCAAGGTGCACCGCGCCTGCGGCTGGCGCGTGGGCTGGGCGATGCTGTCCGGTGCGGCCGAACGGCTGGGCGAGTTCCGCGCTGCGATGGACCTGCTCAGCGCGCTGCGCCTGTGCGCCAACGTGCCGGGCCAGTACGCCATCGATGCGGCGGTGAACGGCCCGGACACGGTGTCGGCGCTGTGCGCCCCCGGTGGCCGCCTGTATGAAACCCGCCGTGCGGTGATCGAGGCGTGCAACGCCAGCGAGCATCTGTCGCTGGTGGCCCCGGCCGGCGCGCTGTACGCGTTCCCGGCGGTGGTGGGCGCGGCCGCGCGCAGCTTCGACGACCACGATTTCGCGCTGGAACTGATGAACGAGGAAGGCGTGCTGGTGGTGCCGGGTTCGAGCTTCAACGTGCCCTACCGCCACCATTTCCGGGTGACGCTGCTGCCGGAAGCCGAGGTGATGCGCGATGTGTTCGCACGCATCGACCGGGCGCTGGCCCGCCGCGCCGAGGCCAACACCAAGGTGGTGCCGCTCAAGCCGCGCAGCGCGGTGGCCTGAGGTGGCGCTGTCCTACCTGGCCCTGGGCGATTCCTACACCATCGGCGAAGGCGTGGCCCCGGCCGGACGCTGGCCGGTACAGCTGGCGACGGCGTTGCAGGAAGCCGGCCACGTGGTGGCCGAGCCGCAGATCATCGCCACCACCGGCTGGACCACCGACGAGCTGGATTCCGGCATCGATGCGGCGGCCCCGACCGGGCCATTCGGGCTGGTGAGCCTGCTGATCGGGGTCAACGACCAGTACCGCGGCCGCAGCGTGCAGGAGTACCGCCCGCGCTTCACCGCCCTGCTGCAGCGCGCGCTCGGCTTTGCCGGGCAGCAGCGCCGGCGGGTGTTCGTGCTGTCCATTCCGGACTGGGGCGTGACCCCGTATGCGCGCGACAACAACCGCGATCCGGTGCAGATCGCACGCGAGCTGGATGCCTACAATGCCGCGGCGCAGGCGATCTGCGCCGAGCACGCGGTGGCGTTCGTGGACATCACCGCGATCAGCCGCGAACGCGGTGCGCAACCTGACATGCTGGTCGACGATGGCCTGCACCCGTCGGCGGCGATGTATACCGAGTGGACGCGCCGGGCCTTCCCGGTCGTTCGCGCCCACCTGGATGATGAGGCAGCACGCTGAGCACGGACGCGTTACCACTGGCCAGGGAACAGGCCCACCGCATCGCCGATGCCTTCATGCCGGCGCAGCGCTTCGGCAACCGCCGCGATTACTACTACAGCCGGGGCAAGCTCGGCAGCGACCCGCTGTATCCGGGCGTGCTCGGCGCGCTCGCGCCCTGTTCGCTGCCGCTGCTGGACATCGGCTGCGGGCTGGGCTTGCTGGCCCATGTGCTGCGACAGAACCAGCGCACGCAGCCCTACCATGGCGTGGATATCGACGCGGACAAGATTGCCCGTGCACAGCGCGCCGGTGCGCGCGCGGCACTGCACGATGCGCGCTTCGACTGCGTGGATGCCAGCGCTTCCCTGCCCGATCACCACGGCAGCGTGGCGCTGCTGGACGTGCTGCAGTACCTGCCGGCCGACGCACAGCCGGTGCTGCTGCGTGAAGCGGCGGCACGGGTCGCACCCGGCGGGCGGCTGGTGATCCGCACCACGCTGGCCGACAACAGCGGGCGCGACCGCACGACGCGGATCACCGACATGCTGGCGCATCTGGTCGGCTGGATGGGCACGCGGCCCCGGCACTATCCCGATGCGGCCAGTGTGCGCGCACCGTTGGAGGCCGCCGGGCTGCAGTTGGAGATGACGCCGCTGTACGGCAATACGCCGTTCAACAACTGGCTGGTCACCGCCGAACGCGGGCAGCCGGCATGAACACGCCGCGCCCCCGCCATTCCGCGCTGGGCATCGCCGCGCTGGTGGTGAGCCTGGTGGCGCTGGTGCTGTTCGCGGTCACCGCGCATGTGGCCCACCTGCCCCGCTATGCGGGCATGCACGAGGTGCCGGTGGCGGTGCTGGCGATGCTGTTCGTGGCGCTGGGCGTCACGGTGGTGGGCCTGCTGCTGGGCATCGGCAGCGCGCTGCAGCACCAGCGCCGCCGGGTCACCGGCGTGCTGGCGCTGGGGCTGTCGATCACCTTGTTGTGGGCGCAGGCGTCGCTGGGGAGCTGGATCCACCAGCAATGGGTGGATGCGCACCCGACAGCGGACGCAGAGGCAACGCCGCACTGAGGCCGCGGGCCTGGATGGCCTGCAACACCGCTTCGATGATCGCGAGGTTATGGCCGTGGGCGGCGCCTTCGTGGAGCAGCACGATCGCGCCCGGACGCAGCTGGGCGACGATGCGGTCGACCACGGCCTGCGGCTGGCAGTCCACGCCGTCGAAACCGCGCGCGCTCCAGCCCACCCGGGTCAGGCCCCAGCGCTTCAGTGCGGGTGCCACGAACGGGTTGGTCATGCCCACCACCGAGCGGTACCAGCGCGGCGGGGTGCCGGCAATCCCGGTCAGGGTCTGCTGGCACTGCGCGATCTCGTCGGCCATGGCGGCCGGGCCGAGCCGCCAGAAGCGGGTCTGCGGATGGCGGTGGCTGTGGTTGCCCAGGTCGTGGCCCCGGGCCAGCACCTGGCGCACCCGTTCCGGCCGGGCGGCGGCGCGCTCGCCGACCATGAAGAAGGTGGCCTTGGCCTGGTAGCGGTCCAGCAGGTCCAGCACCGCCGGGGTCTCTTCCGAGGGGCCGTCGTCGATGGTCAGCCAGACGTGTCCGGCCGGGGCCGGCAGGTGGCTCAGCACCGGGGCGTAGAAGCGGCTGTTGGGCAGGAACACCGGCACCAGGAACAGGGCGTGCGAGGCCACCATCAGCGGCAGCCCGATGGCCCAGCCCCAGGCCCACCAGGCCAGCACCACCGCCAGCTGGGACAGCAGCAGCCAGGGCAGCCAGCGCCACGGGCGGCGGGGAATGCGATGCAACGTTTCCGGTACGGTCATGCCCCATGATGCCATGCCGCGTAGAATGTACGGTTCGAAACTCCGGACCCGACCACCATGTCCCTTGATCCCGCCCTGCGCTCGCGCATCGAATCCATTCTTACCGCCAACCGCGTCGTGCTGTTCATGAAGGGCCAGCCGACCATGCCGCAGTGCGGGTTCTCGGCCAAGGCCGTGGGCGCGCTGCAGGACCTGGGCGTGGAGTTTGCCCACGTCAACGTGCTGGCCGACCCGGAAATCCGCGAAGGCATCAAGGCCTACGGCGACTGGCCGACCATCCCGCAGCTGTACATCGACAGCGAACTGGTCGGCGGCAGCGACATCATCCTGCAGATGGCCAGCAGCGGTGAGCTGAGCAGCGTGCTGGGCCTGGCCGCGCCGGACCGTACCCCGCCGCGCATCACCGTGACCCCGGCCGCGGTGGAAATGCTGCGCGGTGCGCTGGCTGATGCACCGGGTGCCTCGCTGCAGCTGGGCATCGATGCCAGCTTCCAGCCGAACTTCCAGCTGGCCCCGCACGACGACAACGCCATTGCCGCCGAATCCAACGGCCTGCGCGTGCAGTTCGACCTGGCCAGCGCGCGCCGCGCCGAGGGCATCACCATCGATTGGGTGGACGACATCCGTGGCAAGGGCCTGGCCATCGACAACCCGAACGCACCGAAGGCCGTGCAGGAACTGGCCGTTCGCGACGCCGACGACCAGCGCCGTGCCGGCACCCTGACCGTGGTGGATGTGCGCCCGGCCGATGAGCGTGCGATTGCTTCGATTGGCGGCGATTTCAAGACGTTCGACGGCAACAACCGTGCCGAGCTGGAAGCCCTGCCCAAGGACACCCCGCTGGCGTTCCTGTGCCACCACGGTGGCCGCAGCGCGCAGGCGGCGGAGCAGTTCCGTGCGCTTGGCTTCAGCAAGGTCTACAACATCACCGGCGGTATCGATGCCTGGTCGGATGCGGTGGACAACAGCGTGCCGAAGTACTGATCGCAGGTTCAACCGCGATGGATGAAAAAACGCCGGCATTGCCGGCGTTTTTTTGTCAGCCGGCGAACCCGCCTTCGGCGAGGTAGTCCAGTTCTTCCGGCGTTGGCATCCGCCCCAGCACCGCATTGCGGTGCGGGAAACGCCCGAAGCGGCGGATGATGTCGCGGTGCAGTTCGGCATACTGCAGGTATTCCTTGTCGCCCAGCACGTCGAACATGGCGACCGAACGTTCCTGGTCCTGCGGGTCTTCGGAATGCTCGAACGGCAGGTAGATGAAGGCGCGCAGCTTGGGCACCAGCTGCAGGTCCAGGCCTTCTTCCACTGCGCGCATGGCGTAGTGGCGGGCCAGGCCGTCGGTGGCGTAGGAATGGGCGGTGTCGCGGAAGCAGTTGCGCGGAAACTGGTCGAGCAGGATCATCAGCGCCAGCGCGCCATCGGCCGTTTCCAGCCAATGCTCGCGCGCACGGCGTGCGGCAGCGAAGTGTTCGTCGAGGAATGCCTCGCGGAAACGCGCATCGAACGCGTCATCGCGCGCGAACCACTGCTGCGGTCCCGCGTTGCGCCAGAATTCCACTACTTTTGCCGCCACGTCCATTCACTACCCCTGCGGGCGGCGCGCCATCCCGGCGCCCACCCATGCCATTACCATCATTCGTCAACGCGCAGGTGGCGGACCGACTTGCCGTTGCGCCATATAAGCTTAAGCGCCTCGATACCGATCTGGATATGGTTTTCTTGGCAAGAGGGCGGCGGACCGGGCATGCACTTGGCCACTTGGCAACGCGCCGGCCAGCGGCTAGCGTCGCGGGGGATCTTTCACGCCGCATCGGGGATGACATGCGTACACGATTGACCGCCGGGCTGGGTCTGGCGCTGTTCACCTTGGCTGCGCCTTCGGCGCCGGCAGCATCGCGCTTCACCCAGGACCCCTACCCCAGCACCTATGCGCCGATCGCCTCGGCGCCGGTGCTGATCCGCAACGCCACCGTGCTTACCGGCACCGGCGCGCGCCTGGAGCATGCCGACCTGCTGCTGCGCGATGGCCGCATCGCCGCGCTGGGCAGCGCGCTGGAGGCACCGGCCAACGCGGTGCAGGTCGATGGCACCGGCAAGTGGGTCACCCCCGGCATCATCGACGTGCATTCGCACCTGGGCGTGTATCCCAGCCCCGGGGTCGGTGCGCATGCGGATGGCAATGAAATGACCGCACCGGTGACCGCCAACGTGTGGGCCGAGCATTCGGTATGGCCGCAGGACCCGGGCTTTGCCGCCGCGCTGGCCGGCGGGGTGACCTCGATGCAGGTGCTGCCCGGCTCGGCCAACCTGGTCGGCGGGCGCGGGGTGACCTTGAAGAACGTCCCGGCCACCACCTACCAGGCCATGAAGTTCCCCGGTGCGCCGTGGGGCCTGAAGATGGCCTGCGGCGAAAACCCCAAGCGGGTGTATGGCGGCGGCAAAGGTGTTGCGCCGGGTACGCGCATGGGCAACGTGGCCGGCTACCGCGCTGCCTTCATCGACGCCAGCGAATACCTGGCCAAGAACGCCCCGAAGAAGGTCAAGAAGAAGCGCTGGTTCGGCGGCAGCGACAAGGGCGACAGCGCCGGCGATACCGGTGGCAAGCGCGACCTGAAGCTGGACACGCTGGCCGGCGCCATCGACGGCGACATCCGCGTGCACATCCACTGCTACCGCGCCGATGAAATGGCCACCATGCTGGACCTGTCCAAGGAGTTCGGCTTCAAGATCGCCGCGTTCCACCACGGCGTGGAGGCCTACAAGCTGGCCGACCGGCTGGCCGCCGAAGGCGTCTGCGGTGCGCTCTGGGCCGACTGGTGGGGCTTCAAGATGGAAGCCTTTGACGGCATCCAGGAAAACATCGCGCTGGTGGACCGCCCGGCCAACAGCTGCGCGATCGTGCATTCGGATTCGCCCGAAGGCATCCAGCGGCTCAACCAGGAGGCCGCCAAGGTGATCGCCAACGCGCGCCGCGCCGGCATGCAGATCGCGCCCGAGCGCGCCATCGGCTGGCTGACCTTCAACGCCGCCCGCTCGCTGGGCGTGGAGAAGCAGACCGGCAGCCTGGAGGTGGGCAAGATGGGCGATGTGGTGGTGTGGAACGGCAGCCCCTTCAGTTCCTACGCGCTGGCCGAGAAGGTCTACATCGACGGCCACCAGGTCTACGACCGCCAGGACGTGCGCCGGCAGCCACTGTCGGACTTCATGCTCGGCCAGGAGGCACGCCCATGACCGGCACCCGCGTACTGCAGCGCAGCCTGCTGCTTCTTGCACTGCTTGGCGCCGCGCCGGCGAGCTGGGCGCAGGATCTGCTGATCCGCAATGCCACGGTACACACCGCCAGCGCGCGCGGCAGCCTGAAGCACGGCGATGTGCTGGTCCAGGGCGGCGTGATCCGCGCCGTGGGCACCGGTTTGGTCGCGCCTGCCGGCGCCACGGTGGTGGAGGCCAACGGTCGCCCGCTCACCCCGGCGTTGTTTGGCGGCATCACCGACATCGGCATCGACGAAGTGTCCGGTGAGTCCACCACGGTGGACAGCGGCCTCAAGCTGGAAGACCAGCCGCTGCGCCCCGAATTCGACGTGACGCTGGCCTACAACCCGGCCTCGGTACTGATCCCGGTGGCACGGCTGGACGGCATCGGCTTCACCGCCCTGGGGGCCAACACCAGTGGCAGCTTCATCGCCGGCCAGGGCGGGGTGATGCGGCTGGACGGCAGCGCCGATCCGATCGGCCCGCGCGCGCTGTTCATCCGGCTCGGCGCGTCCGGTGCCGAACTCACCGGCAGCTCGCGGGCGGCGCAGTGGATGCTGCTGGAGCAGATGGTGAGCGAAGCGCGCAACCGGGTGCCGGTCGATTCGCCGCATGCCCTGCTCACCCCTGCCGGCCGCGCCACGCTGGCCCGCTACCTGGCGGGCCAGGGGCGGTTGGTGGTGGAGGTGGACCGCGCGGCGGACATCCGCCAGCTGCTGCGCTGGGCGGCGCGCGAGAAGGTGAGCATCGCCATTGCCGGCGGTGCCGAGGCGTGGCGGGTGGCGCCACTGCTGGCCCAGGCGAAGGTGCCGGTGTTCGTCGATGCGCTGGGCAACCTGCCCACCAGTTTCGACCAGCTCGGTGCGACCCTGGAAAACGCCGCGCGGCTGCACGCCGCCGGGGTGCAGGTCAGCTTCGCCCAGCGCGACGATGCCTCGCACAATGCGCGCAAGATGCGGCAGTTGGCGGGCAATGCCGTGGCCAACGGCCTGCCCTGGCAGGACGGCCTGGCCGGGCTGACCCGGGTGCCGGCGCAGGTGCTGGGCGTGGGTGACACGCTGGGCAGCATCGAGCCGGGCAAGCTGGCCGACCTGGTGCTGTGGGAAGGCGACCCGCTGGACGTGGGCCACTACGCCGAGCAGGTCTGGCTGGGCGGCCGCGCCATGCCGATGCGCTCGCGCCAGACCGAACTGCGCGACCGCTACGCCGCCCCGGCCACCCGCGAACCCAGGGCGTATTCGCGATAAGGTCCGCTCACCCACCCGTAGAGCCAGGCCCTGCCTGGCTGCACCGCCAAGGAACGTCATGACCCTGCGCTGGTACTTCGATTTCGTCTCACCGTTCGCCTACCTGCACTGGCAGCAGCTGAAAACGCTGCCGCAGTTCGAGCGCATCACCCCGGTGCCGATCGCGCTGGGCGCGGTGCTGCACCACCTGGGCAACCTGGGCCCGGCCGAAATCCCGGCCAAGCGCCGCTTCACCTACCGCCAGGTGCTGTGGCAGGCGCAGCAGCAGGGCGTGCCGCTGCGCTTCCCGCCCGGCCACCCGTTCAACCCGCTGGCGGCCCTGCGCCTGTGCCTGGCGGCGGACGCCACGCCGGCGTCGGTGGACATCCTGTTCAACTGGATCTGGCGCGACGGCCGCGCGGCCGATACGCCACAGGCCCTGGCCCTGCCGGCGGCAATGCTGGACGTGGGCGACGTCGTGGCCGCCGTCTCGGCGCCGTCGGTCAAGGAACAGCTGCGCCAGAACACCGAGGCGGCCATCGCCGCCGGTGTGTTCGGGGTCCCCACCCTGTCCATCGATGGCGAGCTGTTCTGGGGCAACGAAAGCCACGCGTTGATGGCGGCGGTGTTGGCCGACCCCGGTCTTCTGCAGCAGCCGGAATGGCAGCGGATCGACACGCTGCCGGTGGCGGTGGAGCGCAGCCGGCCAAGCTGACCGGCGTGGTCAGGCAGCCGGACGCGATTTGAGATAGCTTTCACACTTTCGAACGGACACCCTGCCTGGAGGGGGCAAACAGGATGCGCATCGGAATCGTGGTCGACTCTGCCTGTGATCTACCGCAGGACTTCATCCAGCAGCACAACATCGTGCTGCTGCCCATCACCGTCCGGATTGGCGAGGCCGTGCTGGCCGACCACCGCGACGAACAGGCCACCCTGAGTTTCCTGCACGCCCACGTGGCCGAGCATGGCGCCGAGGCCGAAACCATTCCCTTCAGCGTGGTGCAGATCCGTGATCTGTTCCTGGGCAAGCTGGTGATCGATTACGACCATGTGTTCTGCATGACGATCACCAAGACCCGCAGCCCGATCCACGACAACGCGATGCAGGCCAGCTTCGCCATCCTCAACGACTACAAGCCGGTGCGCCAGGCGGCGGGTCACAACTCGCCGTTCGCGCTGCGCGTGCTGGACACCCAGAACCTGTTCGCCGCGCAGGGCGTGACTGCAGTGGAAGCGGTGCGCCTGCGCGACAGCGGCGCCGGCGTGCAGCAGATCCGCGAGCGGCTGGAGCAGCTGGCCTTGAACGTGCACGGGTACATGGTCACCCGCGACCTGTATTACATGCGCGCCCGCGCCCGCCACAAGGGCGACCGCAGCGTGGGCCTGATCAGCGCGGCGCTGGGCAGCGCGCTGGACATCAAGCCGGTGCTGCACGGCTACCGCGGCACCACCGGCCCGGTGGCCAAGATCAAGGGCTTCGACAATGCGGTGCAGAAGCTGTTCGACTTCGTCGGCCAACGGGTCAAGGGTGGCCTGATGACGCCCACGGTGTGTGTGAGCTACGGCGGCGAGCTGGCCGACCTGCAGGCGCTGCCGGGCTATGCCAGCCTGCGCGAGACCTGCAAGGCGCACGGGGTGGACGTGTACGAATCGGTGATGAGCCTGACCGGCATGGTCAACGTGGGCAAGGGCGCGGTCACGATTGGTTTTGCCGACGAACCGCACACCTTCAGCGCTTGAGCCAGCGGACGAGCGGCCGGTTTCTGCACACCGATTCCACCGTGCATCTGCCAGCCTTGGCGCATTCAACGGAGACCACCATGTCGCAGTATTTCATCAGCCTGCCGGACCCTTCCAAGGCACACGGCAACGATCCCGATCTTTCTTTCCGTTCGCAGAGCGCCGGCGGTTTCGCCGAGGAGCTGCAGGCCGCGCTGCGCACCACCGGCCTGTTCGACCGCTGGCGCGCCAAGCAGCCGGATCCCGATGCCGTCGAGCCGCAGTGGGGTGCAACCGACCCGAATGCGACCGTGACGGGTGAGCAGAAGGACCTGCGCATCAACCTGGTGGTCAGCACCACCATCAACAGCGATGTGCTGAAGGAGCGGCTGCGCCTGCTCGCCGGCCACCACTGGGAACTGCGCGACGTCCGGTAAAAACCGACCCGACCGGCGACGCCACCACAATCGCGTTGCCGGTCAGCTGCCCGTCAGGCATTTCACAGGACCTGTGCAGCGCGCTCCGGCATGGTGGGGTTGAACCTGCCCTGGAGTACTCGATGCCGCTGCGCCTGCCTGCTTCCGCTTCCCTGCTTGCCCTTGCCCTGGCTGCCGCAACCCCGGCACTGGCACAGACACCGGCTACCCTGCCCGCGCCCATCGCTGAAGACGGCGCCGTGGCCACCGGCCCGCGCTCGGACCTGCATGCGCAGGTGCTGCTGGACCGGGAGCACTTTTCGCCGGGCCAGATCGACGGGCTGACGGGCTCCAACCAGAAGCGCGCGGTGGCCGGCTTCCAGGCCGCGCGCGGGCTGAAGGTGACCGGCGAGCTCGACGACGCCACCTGGCAGGCGCTGCAGCCGGACAGCACGCCGCCCCTGGCCAGCTACACCCTCACCGCCGAAGACGTGGCGGGCCCCTTCCAGCCGATTCCGAAGAAGCCTGCCGAGCAGGCCAAGCTCAAGGCAATGGGCTTCACCTCGGTAGGCGAGGCACTCGGTGAGCGCTTCCATGCCGATCCCAAGCTGCTGCAGGCGCTCAACCCGGGCGTGGACCTGCGCAAGGCCGGCAGCACGATCCAGGTGCCGAACATCGCTCCTGCTGCGCTGCCGAAGGCGGCCAAGCTGGTCATCGACAAGTCCGATTCGACGCTGCGCCTGTATGACGCGCAGGGCAAGGTGTACGCGCAGTTCCCGGTGTCGTCGGGCAGCCAGCACGACCCGCTGCCGATCGGCAAATGGAAGATCCTGGGCATCTCCCGCGATCCGCCGTTCCACTACAACCCGAAGCTGTTCTGGGATGCCAAGGCCGGCGACCGCAAGGCCACCCTGCCGCCCGGCCCGAACAATCCGGTGGGGCCGGTCTGGATCGATATTTCCAAACCGCATTACGGCCTGCATGGCACCCCCGAACCGGGCCACGTGGGCAAGACCGAATCGCACGGCTGCGTGCGGATGACCAACTGGGACGCGCTGCAGGTGGCCGATGCGGTGGACGCCTCGGTGCCCGTGGTGATGCAGGAGTAAACGACGATGCTGACGCGATTGCTGGCACTGGGTGTAGTGATTGGCGTGGCCGGGTGGTGGTTGCTGGCGTCCGGGAATGATGTCCCGGAGAAGGCGGCTGCGGCGCAGGTGGTGGCCGCGCCGGTGGCAGCGGCGCCCTTGGCTGAAAGCCGCCAGGCAGGGCCTGGCGCACCCGGGGCGGATCCGCTTGCACCTGCAGCACCTGCTGAAGGCAGCCAGGCAGGGCCAGGCGCTGCCGCAGCCCCGTCGGGGCTGCTGTTGCCGGTGCAGGGGATCACGGCTGCGCAGCTGCAGGACACCTTTACCGATGCGCGCAGCCAGGGCCGGGTGCACGATGCCATCGATATCCTGGCGGCCGAAGGCACGCCGGTGCTGGCGGTGGCCGACGGCACCATCGAGAAGCTGTTCGACAGCGAGCGCGGCGGGCTGACCGTGTACCAGTTCGAGCCGGGCGGTACCTACTGCTACTACTACGCGCACCTGCAGCGCTACGCCGACGGGCTGGCCGAGAAGCAGGCGGTCAAGCGCGGCGACGTGATCGGCTATGTCGGGCATACCGGCAACGCCAGCCCGGACGCCCCCCACCTGCACTTCGAGATCCACCGGCTGGGCCCGGAGAAGCAGTGGTGGAAGGGCGAGTCGCTCAATCCTTACCCGGTGCTGCGCGGTGAGCAGGCCCTGCCCTGAGCCCTGCCCGGCCGGCGTGGCTGAACCGGGATGGGGTGCGCAATTGGCCCGGCCGCCGCGAAGGTGCGAGAATCGCCGGCCCTCCCTTGCCGGTTGGCGCGTTGGCGCCGCCCTCCTGACCGAGATTACGTGAAGACCCCCGAAAGCCTGCAGGCGCTGATCGAAGACGGCGTGATCGACGAAGTACTGCGCCCGCTCAAGAGCGGCAAGGAAGCGGCCGTGTACGTCGTACGCAGCGGCGACGACGTGCGCTGCGCCAAGGTATACAAGGACATGGCCCAGCGCAGCTTCCAGCAGCGCGTGCAGTACCAGGAAGGCCGCAAGGTGCGGGGCAGCCGCGAGGCGCGCGCGGTGGGCAAGGCCAGCAAGTACGGCCGCAAGCAGCAGGAAACCGCCTGGAAGAACACCGAGGTCGATGCGCTGTACCAGCTGCGCGATGCCGGCGTGCGCGTGCCCGAGCCGCATGGGTATTTCCACGGCGTGCTGGTGATGGAGCTGGTGACCGATGCCGAAGGCTTCTCCGCCGCGCGCTTGGGCGAGGTTGAACTGGAGCCGGACCAGGCCCGTGAGTTCCACCGGATCCTGGTGCGCCAGGTGGTCCTGATGCTGTGCTGCGGCCTGATCCACGGCGATCTGTCGCCGTACAACGTGCTGGTAGGCCCCGATGGCCCGGTGGTGATCGACTTCCCGCAGGTGGTGAGCGCCGGTGGCAACAACGCCGCGCGCAGCATGCTGCTGCGCGACGTCAACAACCTCACCGCCTACCTGGGGCGTTCGGCCCCCGAGCTGCTGGACACCTGGTACGGCGAAGAGATGTGGGCGTTGTTCGAGGCCGGTGACCTGCTGCCGGACAGCCCGCTGACCGGTGAATTCGTCCACGACGAATCCACCATCGACCTGGACAGCGTGCGCCACGCCATCAACGATGCGCGCGAAGAAGCGCTGATCCGCCAGCAGGGCCGCGAAGCGGCGGAAGAAGAAGACGCGTAAGCGTCAGGCGTACAACGCCTTGGCGTGATACGCGATGTGCTCGCCGATGAACGTACCGATGAAGTAGTAGCTGTGGTCATACCCCGGCTGCATCCGCAGTTGCAGCGGATGCCCTGCCGCGGTGCACGCAGCCTGCAGCCACTGCGGCTGCAGCTGGCTGTCCAGGAACTCATCGCCTGCGCCCTGGTCGACCAGCAGCGGCAGCTTTTCGGCGGCCGTGGCCACCAGTTCGCTGGCATCCCACTGCGTCCAGCCGCTGCGATCCTCGCCCAGGTACGCGCCGAAGGCCTTCTGCCCCCACGGCACCCGGGTCGGGGCCACGATCGGCGAGAACGCCGAGACGCTACGGTAGCGCCCCGGATTGCGCAGCGCGATCACCAGCGCGCCATGCCCGCCCATCGAATGCCCGCTGATGCTGCGCACGCCGGTGGCCGGCAGGTGCGCCTCGATCAGCGCCGGCAGCTCGTCGACGATGTAGTCGTGCATGCGGTAGTGCGCCGCCCAGGGCTGCTCGGTGGCATTGAGGTAGAACCCCGCGCCCTTGCCCAGGTCGTAGCCCTCGGCATCGGCCACATCATCGCCGCGCGGGCTGGTATCGGGCGCAACCAGGATCACGCCATGTTCCGCCGCATATCGCTGCGCGCCGGCCTTGGTGATGAAGTTCTGCTCGGTACAGGTCAGCCCGCTCAGCCAATACAGCACCGGCAGCTTCTGCGTGGCCGCCTGCGGCGGCAGGTACACGGCCACTTTCATTTCGCAGTTGAGCACCGCCGAGCGGTGCTGGTACACGTCCTGCCAACCGCCGAAGGCGGCGCGGTGTTCGATGCGTTCCATGGGTATTCCCGCCGTGATCAGTAGTGGACGACCGAGCGGATCGACTTGCCTTCATGCATCAGGTCGAAGGCTTCGTTGATCGCTTCCAGGCCCATGGTGTGGGTGACGAACGGCGCCAGTTCGATATCGCCCTTCATTGCATCTTCAACCATGCCCGGCAGCTGGCTGCGGCCCTTGACGCCACCGAAGGCAGTGCCCTTCCACGAGCGGCCGGTGACCAGCTGGAACGGGCGAGTGGAGATTTCCTGGCCCGAGCCGGCCACACCGATGATCACCGACTGGCCCCAGCCACGGTGCGCGCATTCCAACGCCGCGCGCATCACGTTGACGTTGCCGATGCATTCGAAGGTGTGGTCCACGCCCCAGGTGGTCATTTCCACGATGACCTGCTGGATCGGCTTGTCGAAGTCCTTCGGGTTGATGCAGTCGGTGGCGCCGAACTGCTTGGCCAGCTCGAACTTGGACGGGTTGGTATCAATGGCGAAGATGCGGCCGGCCTTGGCCTGGCGTGCGCCCTGGATCACTGCCAGGCCGATGCCGCCCAGCCCGAACACGGCCACCGAATCGCCTTCCTGCACCTTGGCGGTGTTGTGCACCGCGCCGATGCCGGTGGTGACGCCGCAGCCCAGCAGGCACACGTGTTCCGGGTTGGCCTCCGGATTGATCTTCGCCAGCGAGACTTCGGCCACCACGGTGTACTCGCTGAAGGTCGAGCAGCCCATGTAGTGGTAGATCGGCTGGCCGTTGTAGGAGAAGCGGGTGGTGCCATCGGGCATCACGCCCTTGCCCTGGGTGGCGCGCACGGCCACGCACAGGTTGGTCTTGCCCGAGGTACAGAACAGGCACTCACCACATTCGGCGGTATACAGCGGAATGACGTGGTCGCCCGGCTTCACGCTGGTCACGCCCTCGCCCACTTCCACCACGATGCCGGCACCTTCATGGCCCAGCACGGCCGGGAACAGGCCTTCCGGATCATCACCGGACAGGGTGAAGGCATCGGTGTGGCAGACCCCGGTGTGGGTGATGCGCACCAGCACTTCGCCCTTCTGCGGCGGGGCAACGTCGATTTCGACGATCTTCAGCGGTTCGCCAGCGGCGAAGGCAACGGCAGCACGGGATTTCATGGGGAAGGCTCCAGGACAGATGACAGGACGGGACAGCGCGCGGCAGGACGCGCGCTTACTTCAGGTAGGAACGGATCAGCGCGCTCATATCGCGCACGCGCTCGGCACGCTGCGCATCGGACTGCGCCGGCTGGCCGAATTCTTCGCGCAGGTGGGCTTCCATCACCTCGGACATCAGCCCGTTGACGGCGCCACGGATGGCGGCGATCTGCTGCAGCACCGGGCCGCACTCGGCGCCGGCTTCCAGCGCGCGGTCCAGCGCATCGCACTGGCCGCGGATGCGCCGCACCCGGGCCAGGACCTTCTTCTTTTCTTCCGGGGAATGCGGCACGGAAACGCGACCAGAGAACTATACTGGGGGATAGTATACACAGATCGAATCCGGGTGCTGCACGAGGCCATCACGGCCGTCCATGGATGCTCGTTCCAACCCCACCCCCAGCCGGACCGACGATGCCCGACGCCCCCTCCTTCGTTGTCCGCTCCTTCGAAGCCAACTACGCCGCGTCCGGCAGTGTCGAGCGGATCCTCTCGCTGACCGTTGACTGCAATTGCGGTACGACCTCCTCATGCGGGTCCAGCCAGCTGATCCACCTGCCCGGTGGCGCGCTGTTCCGCTGCGAACAGTGCGGCTCGCACCAGGCCATCAGCCACGCACGCCTCGATGCCAGTACCGCCCCGGCACCGGTGCTGCGCGACAGCGCCATGAGCCGCAGCGCACCGATGGTCACCATCCGCTTCTGAGCGGCGCCCTGCACGCGGAAGGCACGCCATGGCAAAGCCGTCCGGCTCCCGTCTTGTTGTCTACGCCGCACTGGTCGGCAACCTGTGCATCGCCATCGCCAAGTTCGTCGCAGCCGGGCTTTCCGGCAGTTCGGCGATGCTCAGCGAGGGCGTGCACTCGCTGGTCGACACCACCAATGAACTCCTGCTGCTGTACGGGCTGCACCGCGCCGACAAGAAGCCCGACACCGTGCACCCGTTCGGGTATGGCCGTGAGCTGTATTTCTGGAGCTTCATCGTCGCCCTGCTGGTGTTCGCCGCCGGCGCGGGCGTATCGGCGTACGAAGGCATCCAGCACATACGCAACCCGGAACCGGCCACCAACCACACGGTGAGCTACGTGGTGCTGGGTATCTCGTTCCTGTTCGAGGGCGTCTCCTGGTGGGTGGCGCTGCGCGAATTCCGCGCGACCAAGGGGTCGCAGGGCTATTTCGAAGCCTTCCGGCGCAGCAAGGACCCCACCACCTTCACCGTGTTGCTGGAAGACAGCGCCGCGTTGCTCGGCCTGGCGTTCGCCGCCATCGGCCTGGCCGCGGCGCAATGGCTCGACATGCCGGTCCTCGACGGCGTGGCCTCGCTGTGCATCGCCGGCGTCCTGGCCGCCACCGCGTTCCTGCTGGCGCGCGAGACCAAGGGGCTGCTGGTCGGCGAGCCGGCCCACCCGCACGTGGCACAGCGCATCATGGCCGTGGCCAACACCGATGCGGACCTGCGCAACGCCAACGGGGTGACCACCATGCAGATGGGCCCGGACCAGGTGGTGGCGATGCTGAGCGCCGAATTCGAGGACGACCGCACCACCCCGCAGATCGAGGCGTGCATCACGCGTATCGAACGCGCGGTCAAACAGGAGTACCCGGAGCTGGTGGCGCTGTTCGTCAAGCCCCAGACGCCGGAGGTGTACCGCGCGCGGCGCGCGGCGTTGGGCGACCCGGGATGAAGCCTTCAGCTCGCGCGCCGGCCGGGCCGGGTCCGTCTTCATGGTCGCTACACGCGATCAGATAATCTACCCGGCCTGCGCACGCCCCATTTCGCCCGCGAGAGCCCTTTGAACGTTACCGATCCCACCGACAAGCACAGCGGGCGCGACACCGAGCGGGTGAAGATGGCGCTTGCCGCCGGCGCCATCGTCGGCACGTGGTTCTGGGACGTGGCCCATGACCGGCTGACCGTGGACGACGCGCTGACCCACGCATTCGGACTGGAGCCGGGCTCATCGCATCGCGAGCTGCGCTTGGAGCAGGTGCTGTCCGCGGTACACCCTGACGATCATGCGGAGCTGGCAGCGGCCATCAGCGATGCGCTCATGCGCGGCGGGCGTTATGCGCACCAGTACCGCGCGCGCAATGCCGACGGCGAGTACCGATGGCTCGAGGCCATCGGCCGGGTCGACCTGGATGCGCAGGGGCGCGCCACCGGGTTCCAGGGCGTGCTGATCGATATCGACGAACGCCGCCTGATCGAGACCGAGCGCGACCAGGCGCAGACGTTGCTGCGCTCCTTCCTGGACGCGGCCCCCGGCGTGGTCTACGCCAAGGACCGCCAGGGCCGGCTGTTGATCGGCAACCACGGCACGACCGAGCTGATCGGGCTGCCGCCGGAGCAGTACGTCGGGCGCACCGATGCGGAACTGCTCAACGACCCGGTGCAGGCCGCTGCCGTGATGGCCACCGATGAACGCATCATGGCCACCGGCCAGTCCCAGCAGCTGGAGGAGGACATCAGCTTCCCCGACGGCCGTCGCGCCTACTGGCTCTCGACCAAGGCCCCACTGCGCGATGCCGACGGCAACGTGGTGGGGCTGATCGGCACCTCGCTGGACATCACCGAGCGCAAGGCCGCCGAAGCACGTCACCGGGAGATCGAAGAGCGCTACCGGTTGGCGGCACGCGCCACCAACGATGCGATCTGGGATTGGCGCATGGCCGATGGCCAGGTTGTCTGGAACGAGGCGCTGGCCGACCTGTTCGGCCACGACCGGATGGAAACCGACGCGCAGTGGTGGCTCGACCACATCCATCCCGACGACCGCCCGCGCATTGATGCCGACATCCACACCGTGATCGACGGCGGCGGCACGATCTGGTACGGCGAGTACCGCTTCCGCCGCGCCGATGGCAGCTACGCGGACGTGCTGGACCGCGGCGCGGTGCTGCGCGGCACGGCGGGCGAGCCGGTGCGCATGATCGGCGCGATGCTCGACCTGTCCGGGCGCAAGGCAGCCGAAGCCGCCCTGGCCGAAAGCGAGGAACGGCTGCGTTTCGCCACCGAGGCCGGTGACATGGGCTTCTGGGACGTGGACCTGGTGCACGACGTGCTGATCTGGCCGCCGCGCACCAAGGCGATGTTCGGCATCTCACCCGATGTTGCGGTGCGCCTGGACGATTTCTATGACGGCCTGCATCCGCTCGACCGCGAGGCCACCAGCGCCGCCTTCGCGGCCGCCGCCGATCCTGCGCAACGCGCGCTTTACGATGTGGAATACCGCACCATCGGCAAGGAGGACGGCGTGGTGCGCTGGGTCGCGGCGAAGGGCCGGGGCCACTTCGAGGGCGACCGCTGCGTGCGCGTGGTCGGCGTGGCGATCGAGGTCACCGCGCGCAAAGCCGCCGAGGCCCGCCTGAAGGAACTCAATGAGCACCTTGAGATCCGGGTGGCAGAGGAAGTCGCCGAGCGCACCCGGGTCGAGGATGCGCTCCGGCAGAGCCAGAAGATGGAAGCGGTAGGCCAGCTCACCGGCGGTATCGCGCACGATTTCAACAACATGCTCGCGTCCGTGATCGGACCGCTGGACCTGCTGTCGCTGCGCCTGGGCGAGAGCGACCCGCTGGTCAGCCGTTACATCGACATGGCCATCGATGGCGCCAACCGCGCCGCCCAGCTTACCCAGCGCCTGCTCGCGTTTTCCCGCCAGCAGCCGCTGCAGCCGGTGCCGGTGGATGCCAACCGGCTGGTGTCGGGCATGTCCGACCTGTTCGTGCACTCGCTCGGGGGCACGATCCGGCTGGAAACCCTGCTGGCCGCCGACCTGTGGCTGGCCTTCGCCGACGCCAATCAGCTGGAGAACGTCATCCTCAACCTGGCGGTCAACGCGCGCGACGCCATGCCCGGTGGCGGGCGGCTGGCAGTGGAGACGTCCAACTGCACGATCGACGCCGGCAACGCCGAGCAGCACCCCGGGGTGCCCCGTGGCGAGTACATCCTCATCACCGTGGCCGACAACGGCTGCGGCATGTCACCCGAGGTGGTGGCCAAGGCCTTCGATCCGTTCTTCACCACCAAGCAGGTCGGTCAGGGCACCGGGCTGGGGCTGTCGCAGGTCTATGGGTTCGTCAAACAGTCGGCCGGCCACGTGAAGCTGTGCTCGGAAATCGGCCGGGGAACCACGGTGAAACTCTACCTGCCCCGACTGGTGGCCGAGGTGGCGCCGGTGGCGCCTGCGGCACCGGCCGGGCTTCGGATGCCCGCAGGCAGCCGCGAGCTGATCCTGGTAGTGGAAGACGAGCCGACCGTGCGGCAGTTCTCGGTGGAAGCGCTCACTGCACTGGGCTATGACGTGCTGGCCGCGGATGGCGCGGCCGCGGCGCTGGTGTTGCTTGACCAGCATGCGGACATCGCGCTGCTTTTCACCGATGTGGTGATGCCGGAGGTCAACGGACGCGAGCTGGCCGACGAGGCCCTGCGTCGCCGACCGGATCTCAAGGTGCTGTTCACCACTGGCTACAGCCGCAACGCGCTGGAGCGCGATGGGGTGATCGCCCCGGGCGTACAGCTGATCGGCAAGCCGTTCAACGTGGATACCCTGGCGTCGCGCGTGCGCGCGGTACTGGCCGAGACACGCTAGGCCGCGGCGCGGCGCCTCAGCGTTTGTCCCTGGCGGTTGTATTGGCCCGCCATGACTCCAGCGCCGCCGCCAGCTCCATCGACGGATGCAGGCCGAACGTGCGGTGGTACATGCCGGCAAAGCGCCCCTGGTCCCACACCCCGTAACGTGCGCACACCGAGGTGACGGTGTCGCCCGGGGTAGCCTCGCGCAGCGCCTTGCGGATCACGTGCAGCCGTTCCAGCATGAAGTACTGGTGCGGCCCCATGCCGAACACTTCATCGAACGCGCGGCTCAACGAACGCTGCGAGGTGCCCGCGCTCAGCACCAGGTCACCGATCACCGCTTCCCCCCGGATGCTCTTGTGGATGTGGTCCAGGCTGAGGCGGATGATCTCGTTGCGCGGCAAGGTCGGCCGACCGCGCGTGCGCCGCACGGCTTCGGGATTGGCCAGCACCATGCAGCGCAGCAGTGCGTGGATCACCTGGCCACTGAACGAGCGGCGCACACTGGGCTCATCGAACACGCTGGGGGTCTGCCGATGGATCGCCAGTGCGCGGGTGACCAGGGTGATGATCGGTGCCATCTCGGCACGGCCGACATTCACCGCGTAGGTACGATCGATATGGTCGTCGAACAGTCCCGCCACTTCGCGCGCACGCTGCACCACCGCAGCGGCGTCCATGTCCAGCGCGAGGAACTGTGATTGCCTGCGGGTAAAGCCGTGCACTTCCACACCCGGTGCGAACCAGACGAACTGGTCATCGGCGGTCGCGCTCCCCTGCATGAACGCATCGCTGCCGGGCAGCGAGATGTGGACCACGTATCGACCGGGCTGGCTCAGCCCGTTGTACAGCGCCGGGGCGCCGTCCACGCCGAGCATCGCAGTGACGTCACCGGCATCCAGGATGTCCAGTGTCCATGCACGGCCGACCGGTCCGGTCACGCGCATCAGGCCGTCCACACCGGCGAGCGCGTCTGCGTAGGCCTCGAAGTCGGTGAAGCTCAGCAACGGCATCGGAGTTACCCGGTTCCGGTGGGACAGGATGCTTCGATAACGCCGGCCGCGAAACCGAATTTGCACGGTTGCGCGGCCGGTATTTGTACTGCCGGGGGCGGAGCCCCTACGTTGTGAGCGGTGAAGCGAACAGAAGGGATCAGGTCGGTGCGAAACCGCGCGTGCTCTTCTTCTCGTTCTTTTCCGCCTTCTTTTCCTTCGCAGTCTTGGCAGGTTTCTTCTTCTGCTCTTTCTGCTTGTCCAGACCCTTGGCCATGACGGCATGCTCCCTGTTGGAAGGGGAAGCATGGCACATCACGGGGGTGCGCAACGCATTGGCGGACAAATGGTCCGCCGCCGGCGTGGTCAGTTGAAGATTTCCCGGATGGCAGTGACCCGGCCGTCCCGGAAGACAATCTGGACGGTCTTGCGCGACTGGTAATACTCCCAGCGCTCGCCCAGGTTCCCGCCTTGGTCACTTTCTTCCTGGATGACCCGGTCCGGCTTGCCGGCCACTTGGACAACCCGGCCTGCGTTGTCGCCCGAATTCACCAGATTGTTGCCGAACCGGACACTGTCAGCCATCGCCGAGCCGGCCATCAGGCACAGCGCCAGCACCCATACGCTCCTGTTCATCATCCCTGCTCTCCTTGTAGCCATGGCGGGTGAGCCATGAGGCACTTTGCCATAAACCGCGTCAGGGCAAAGGATGCGCCGGCACGCCTTCGTGGGTCATCTTCACGGGCAGGATATGCCCCTGCGCATCGAACTCCATGCGATCGATGGCGGTGGCCCGTTCATTGCGGCCGGTCCGGCCCAGCGGGCGGCGGTGGTAGACGATGTACCAGCTGTCATCGTCAGGCGCGTGGATGAGCGAGTGGTGGCCAGCGCTGGTGGCGACCGCCGGGTCCTGCTGCAGGATCCGGCCGATCCGCTTGAACGGCCCGGTGGGCGCGTCGGCAATGGCGTAGGCCACCGAATAGTCAGGCTCGCCCCAACCGCCCTCGGACCACATGTAGTAATAGCGGCCGCCGCGCTTGAACATCAGCGAGCCCTCGACATACTCCGGCGCGGGGGTGATCTCCTTGTACAGCGTGCCATCGGGCAGCGGCACGATGCCGGTGAAGTCATCCTTCAACCGCACGATGTTGGCGTGCTTCCAGCCGCCATAGAGCATGTACCAGGTGCCGTCGTCGTCCTTGAAGACGAACTGGTCGATGGGCTGCGCTCCGTTGTGGAACGAACCGATCAGCGGCTTGCCCAGCAGGTCGCGGTACGGGCCTTCGGGCCGGTCGGCCACGGCCACGCCGATGCCGCCCACCTCGCTGTCGTTCTTGATGTCGTTGGCGGAGAAGAAGAAATAGTACTTTCCTTCCTTCTCCACCACCGACGGGGCCCACAGTGCTTCTTTTGCCCAGGACACCGCCTCGATCTTCAGCACACCGGGATGCCGGGTCCACTGCACCAGGTCGGGTGAGGAAAACGCGTCGAACGCGGTCTGCTCGGCATACGGTCGCGAGCTGGTGGGGAAAATCCAATAGGTCTTGCCGAACACCGCCGCCTCAGGATCGGCATACCAGCCCGGCAGGATCGGGTTGCCGGACATCGGCGCGGCCACCGCGCCAAATGAAACTGCTGCCGCCAGTGCTGCGGCCACCATCATCGTGCTGCGAAACCCCATGCCCTGCCCTCCCATGCCAGATCATCGAAGGGTCAGTTTAGATCGATTCAAGCGCCGGCTTTGTGCGCACTGCAGCATTTTCCCGGCGCAGCTCCAAGGTTGCGCGCAGCCCGCCACCCTCCCGATTGGCCAGGATCAACCGCCCCCCCAGCGCGCGGGCCAGCTGGTCGGCGATGGCCAGGCCCAGCCCGGTGCCGCCACTGGCGCGGCCGCGCGAAGGCTCCAGCCGATGGAAGGGCTGCAGCACCGCCGCAAGCGACGCCTCGGGAATGCCCGGCCCACGGTCCATCACATCAATGCTCACCTCGCCCTGCGCGCCTATGGTCAGGCCCACGTCGGCGCTGCCGGCGTACGCCAGCGCGTTGTCGATCAGGTTCTGCACCACCCGCCGCAGGACCTGCGGATGGGTCGGCAGCGTGGCCTGCGCACCGGCCACGCGCCACACCGGTTTGCCCACCTCCGCGTAGTCGCCCACCACGCTGTCGAGGAACGCGGGCAGGTCGAGCTGCACGGGAGTGCCCATGCTGACAGTTGCGCTGCGCGCGTAATCGATGCCCTCGCGCACCAGCTGGCTGAGCTGGGTCACATCGCCCAGCAGGCGCTCCTGCGCGGGCGTCTCGTCCAGCGATTCGATACGCAGGCGCAGCCGGGTGATCGGCGTCTGCAGGTCGTGCGAGATCGCCGCCAGTATCTGCATGCGTTCGCTGACGTGGGCGGCCACGCGCGATTGCAGCGCGTTCAGCGCGCGTGCCGCGGCCTCCACTTCCTGCGGTCCCCGTTCGCTGATCGCATCGCCCTGCCCGGCCACGTCCAGGCGGTCGGCGGCTTCGGCCAGCCGTACCAGCGGGCGTGTGGCCAGGCGCACCGCCAGCCACACGCAGCCCAGCAACACCAGCACCTGCGCGGCGAGCACCCACGGCAGCCAGCGCGCGATCGGCAGCAGCGACGGGGTGACTTCGATGGTCAACGGCTGGCCATCGGCCAGGGTCAGCTCCACCTCGTAGCGCTCCGGCGAGGCCGAGACCGCGCGCGGCCGCAATGCGTAGCGATGCGCCAGCGAATCATCGATCAGCCCGGCCACCTGGCGCGCGCGCTCGCTGGCCAGCGCGCTGCCCGGCTGTGCGGGGCGCAGCAGATAGCGGTAGGTGCGCCGTTCCAGCTGCGGCAGCCACGCCGTGCGTTCGGCCGGTGAAAGATGCTCGAGCAGCGCCACGCTGAGCGGCACGTCGTCTTCCATGTTGCTCAACATCATCGCGCGGGTAGCGGTGGCGCGCTCGTGGAACAGCAGCGCGAACGACAGGCCGTGCGCGAGCAGCATGCCAGCGGCCAGGATCAGCAACAGACGGGTACCCAGCGTGCGCGGCAACCAGGAGAACCTACGGCGATGCGCGGGGGCGTTCATGCGTCCTCGTCGAGCAGCACGACCGGCTGGCTGAACACATAGCCTTCGCTGCGCACGGTCTTGATGAAGGTCTGTTCGCGCGCACCATCGCCCAGACGCTGACGCAGGCGGCTGACCAGCAGGTCGATGGAGCGGTCGAACAGTTCGGCGTCGCGGCCCTGGGTCAGGTTGAGCAGCTGGTCGCGGCTGAGCACGCGCTGCGGATGGTCGATGAACACGCGCAGCAGGCGGAACTCGCCGCCACTGAGCGGATAGACCGTGCCGGCCTCGTCCAGCAGGTGCCGCGCACTGGTATCCAGCCGCCAGCTGCCAAAGCGGATCAACCGTGCGGCCTCGCTCACCTGCAGGTTCGGCGGCAGCATGCGCGCGCGCCGGATCACCGCAGTGATGCGCGCCAGCAGCTCGCGCGAGGAGAACGGCTTGACCACGTAATCGTCGGCGCCCATTTCCAGGCCGATGATGCGGTCGGTTTCATCATCGCGCGCAGTCAGCATCACCACGGGTACGGCGCGGTGCTTGCCGGCACGCAGGTTGCGGCACAGCGACAGCCCGTCCTCGCCCGGCATCATCACGTCCAGCACGATCAGGTCCACGTCACTGGTCTCCAGCGTGGCGCGCATCTCGCGCCCGTCGGCCGCCTGGCTTACGCGCAGGCCGTTGCGGCGCAGGTAGTCGCCGACCAGCTGGCGGATATCGGCGTCGTCATCGACAACCAGGATGTGGTCGGTGTGGGTGCTCATGCCTGCTCCGCGTGATGGCCATCGGCGGCCCGCTGCGGGCCCGTGGACGCATGGTATCGCCGCCGGCGCGGTGCTGCGGGCCGGCGGGGGCATCCATTTGTATGACTGTGTATCAACCGCCGCCGTGGTGCGGAAAGGCGACAAATCTCCGGGTTCGCCGACACCTGCCGGATACGGGGCAGGCGTTGAATGGCCTCCAACGCCGGCGGCTCCTCCGCTGGCCGCCTACCCCGAGGACATCTGCATGAATGCCACCGTCTCCCCCCGTTCCAACACCGCGCTGGTCTTCGGCGGCTCCCGTGGCATTGGTGCCGCCATTGCCAGGCGGCTGGCCCGTGAGGGTCATCCCGTGGCGCTGACCTTCGTCTCCCAGCCTGAGAAAGCCGCCGCGGTGGTCGCCTCGATCCAGGCCGACGGCGGCCAAGCCATCGCCCTGCAGGCGGACAGCGCCGATGCGCAGGCCATCGCGTCAGCGGTCAAACAAGCAGTGGACACCTTTGGCCCGCTGCAGGTGGCGGCGGTCAATGCCGGCATCTACCGGGGCAGCCCGCTGGCCGACTTTCCCACCGACCTGCTGGACCGGATGCTGGCCGTGAACGTGCGTGGCGTGTTCCTCGCCGTGCAGGCCGCCGCCGCTGCCATGAACGATGGCGGGCGCCTGATCACCATCGGCAGCAACACCGCCGTGCGCAGCGGTGCGGTCGGCAGCAGCGTCTATGCGATGACCAAGTCCGCCGTGGCCACGCTGGTGCGCGAACTGGCGCTGGACCTGGCGCCGCGCCGGATCACGATCAACAACATCCAGCCCGGACCGATCGCCACCGACATCACCGCCGACTTCGTCGACCAGCTGGTGCAGCGCAACCCGCTTGGCCGGGTCGGCCAGCCCGATGAAGTCGCAGGACTCACCGCCTGGCTTGCCAGCCATGAAGCGGCCTACATGACCGGTTCCAGCCTGACCATCGATGGCGGCTGGGCCATCTGAACGTCAACGGAGAGCACCATGCACACCCCTTCTTCTTTCCCGCTGTCCCATTCGCCGCGGTCGTTCGGCGCCTCCCTGCTGGGCATGGCGATGGCCCTGGCGGCCTCTGCATCCGCCATCGCATCACCTGCCCTGCCCGTCCCTGCGCCGACGGTGGCGGTCGCACACGCGCCGCCCGCGCTGGAGGCGAACAAGCATGTCGTCGCTGGCGACCTGGACGTGGCCTACGCCGAGCTGGGCCCCGCCGACGGCGAGGTGGTCGTACTGCTGCACGGCTGGCCCTATGACATCAATGCCTATGCCGAGGTCGCGCCGCAGCTGGCGGCCAAGGGTTACCGGGTGATCGTGCCGCACCTGCGTGGCTATGGCAGCACCCGCTTCCTGTCGGCGCAGACGCCGCGCAATGGTGAACCGGCGGCGCTTGCTTCCGATGTGCTGAACCTGCTTGATGCCCTGCACATCCCGCGCGCCAACCTGGCCGGCTTCGACTGGGGCGCACGCTCGGCCGACATCGTTGCCGCGCTGTGGCCGGAACGGGTCAAGTCGCTGGTCTCGGTCAGCGGCTATCTCATCGGCAGCCAGGAAGCCGGCAAGACGCCGCTGCCGCCGCAGGCCGAACTGCAGTGGTGGTACCAGTTCTACTTCGCCACCGATCGCGGCGAGGCCGGTTACGCACGCTACACGCACGACTTCGCCCGCCAGATCTGGCAGCTGGCCTCGCCGCAGTGGCGCTTCGACGATGCCACGTTCGCGCGCAGCGCCGCCGCGTTCGACAACCCCGACCACGTGGCCATCGTCGTGCACAACTACCGCTGGCGCCTGGGCCTGGCCGACGGCGAGCCGAAGTACGCCGCGCTGGAGCAGCGGCTGGCGCAGGCGCCGAGCATCGGCGTCCCGACCATCACCTTGGAGGGCGATGCCAATGGCGCGCCGCACCCCAAGCCCGAGGCCTATGCCGCCAAGTTCACCGGGCCTTATGAGCATCGCCTGCTGCAGGGCGGCGTGGGCCACAACCCGCCGCAGGAAGCACCGCAGGCGTTCGTCCAGGCGGTAATCGACGCCGCTGCACTCTGATCCGCCCCCTTCATCCATACCGAGGCAATCCCCATGAATGCAATCGACAAGGTTCTGTACACCGGCAAGACCCACACCGTCGGCGGTCGCGCCGGACGCGCGTACAGCGACGACGGCCAACTGGATATCGCGCTGTCCCCGCCGGGTAGCGGCCAGCCGGGCACCAATCCCGAGCAGCTGTTCGCGGCCGGCTGGTCAGCCTGCTTCCAGGGCGCGATGGCCACGGCCGCGCGCAGCTTGAACCTGACCCTGCCCGCCGACACCGCCGTTGATGCCGAAGTCGACCTCGGCATGGTCGGCGAGGATTACCAGCTGCAGGCACGGCTGCTTGTCAGCGTGCCTGGCATGGACCGCGCGCAGGCCACGGCACTGGTGGAGGCTGCGCACCGCACCTGCCCGTACTCCAAGGCCACGCGCGGCAACATCGACGTACAGCTCTCGGTCGCCTGAGGAGAAGGACCATGCGCATGCTTCGCCCGATCATCACCCTGCTGGCCGCGTGCATCTCCGCCAGCGCCTGTACGCCGGGCGCAGCGGCCGACCCGGTCCCGCCCAGCCCCAACATGCCGGCGCCGCAGGCGCCGGAGTTCACCGGCATCGAGCACTGGCTCAACGGCCCGCCGCAATCGCTGCAGCAGCTGCGCGGCAAGGTGGTGCTGGTGGAGTTCTGGACCTACTCCTGCATCAACTGCCTCAACGTGATGCCGCACGTGAAGCGGTGGCATGACACCTACGCCAGCCAGGGGTTGACCGTGATCGGCGTGCACACCCCCGAGTTCGGCTATGAAAAGCTGCCGCGCAACGTGGAGGCGGCAGTGAAGCGGCTCGGTGTCACCTGGCCGGTAGCGCAGGACAACGCCTACCAGACCTGGCGCGCGTACGGAAACCAGTACTGGCCGGCGCTGTACCTGATCGACCAGGAAGGCCGCATCGTGTACCGGCATTTCGGCGAAGGCGATTACGCGGCCACCGAAGCGCATATCCGCAAACTACTCGCCTCATAGCCTTAGAACCGGTACACGAATCCGAGCCGAAGGCCGGCGTCCTTGAAGTCTACGTTGCCGCTGAAGCTGTCCTTGTCGGCGTCGGCTTCGATGCGGGTATAGGTGTAATCGAGGGTGAAGCCGGTGCGCTCCCAGGGGAACCATTCCACACCGGCGCGGCCGAAGTAGATGTCGCCGTCGATGTCGTCGACGCTCACGGTGAAGTAGCCCACGTCGGCGGAAAGGCGCCAGTCGTCTGACGGCGTCCAACGCCAGCCGGCGCCGATCATCGGCGCCGGCACATCGGCCGATACCCGGCTGCTGGCTGCGCCACCGCCTTGGTTGCCACCCACGTCCACATCGAGCTTGATGCCCAACTCCATGCGGTACCAGACCAGGCCGACGCGCGGACCCAATGCCCACTGGTCGCGCGATGCTGCCCACCAGGTATACTACGCCTCGTAGGCATCGATATCCACATCGGTGCGTATCGTGCTGGACGCTTCGTAGAGCGTACCGTCGAATTCGATGTCGCGGTTGATCTGGCGGGTCGCATCGGCGCTCTGTGTGTAGTACGAGAGTGCGAACTCATGCTTTTCCCACGGGCGCCAGGTGAGGCCGACGTTGGCTACCAGGTTGTCGTCGCCCAGGCCCAGGTCGCGGTGGAGGTCGATGTCGGTACCGCGGCTGCCTCCGCCATCGGCACGGATCTCGGTATCGAACGACGTCACATAGCCGCTGACACGTACACTGAAGGTGTCCAGCGGTTCTACGGCGTGGGCGCATGGGGCGAACGCCAACACCAGTGTCAGCAGGCCGAGGATGAAGAGGCTGTTGCGGGACGGCAGGGAGAACGACATGACCGGTGCTCCGGGGTGGCCGAGCTCAAGGGAGTGGTGCGGGTCCGCTAATCTGGAAACCATCGTTGCACCATTCTGGCCGGCGAAGGTCAGTAAATGTACTGAACGTGGCAGCCAGGCAGGGCCTGGCTCTACGATGGCGCCGGGGTGTCTGTTGGCTTCTTGAGGATCCTTCATGGAGTTTCTGGTCAACATCGATGTCGATAATCTTGATGACGCGCTGGCGTTTTACACACGGGCCTTCGAGCTGCGCGCGGGACGGCGCTTCGGAAGCGACGGCGTGGAGCTGCTGGGTGGACCGGCACCGATCTACCTGCTGGTCAAGGCATCAGGCACCTCGGCCACGCCGCAGGTGCGAGACCGCCGCGATTACCGCCGGCATTGGACACCGCTGCACCTGGACTGGGTAGTGAAAGACCTGGATGTTGCCCTGGCACGCGCCGTGGCCGCAGGCGCACGCGTGGAGCAGCCGCCGGCAACCCATGCCTGGGGACGCATCGCCCTGCTCGCCGATCCGTTCGGCCACGGCTTCTGCCTGCTGCAGTTCCTCGGCCGTGGCTACGACGAGATCAGCGACTGACGCGCGTCATCAGTGCGACAGGTACTGTTCGGCGGAAAAAGAGCGCAGGAAATCATCTGCCTCGCGCTTGGACATGCCGCTCTTGCGGGCGTCGGCAAAATCGCGCTGGAATTCCGCTGTTTTCTGGTAAGCCTCGAACTTCGCCGCGCGGTAGGCCTCGAACGCCGCAGCGTCCATCGCCTGGCGTTCGACCACCTTTCCGGCCTCCACCCGGATCAGCTGGTAGTGGTCGTAGAGGGACCCATAGCCCATGTGCACGTACCGGATCTGGCTCCCATCGGGGATCACCAGCGTACCGCTGTACCAGTCGGCCAACACGCGCGCAACGTTGGGAAACAGGGTCGGAAGCAGCTCCTTGGTTTCCTCCGGGGATACCCGGATGGTCATCGATGCCAGCACCAGCTGGTCCTGGTCGATGCGCCAGCGGGCCACGTAGCCGCGCCAGTTCGCGCTGGATATCACGGCGTCTTCCGGCGGCGTCCAGCCGATCCGTTTCAGATGCGCGGACAGCGGATTGGTGTTGAGCGGGAATTTCTCGCCGTTCACCTCGATCGTGTCCGAAATCTGCGCGGTGGCCTTCACCGTCCCCGGTAGCAGCAACGCCAGCGTGCACAGCACCACCAGGATCGAACGGATCATGCAGGTTCCCCTTTTTCAATCGGTCCCGCGCAGCATATCCACGAACGCGCGCAATGCCGAGGACATCTGCCGTTGGCGTGGGTAGTACAGCACCCAGCCGGCGAACGGTTCGCTCCAGTCTTCCAGCACCGCCACCAGCCGGCCGTCGTCCAGGTACGGGCGCGCCGCATCCTCCAGCACGTAGGCCAGGCCCAGGCCGTCCAGCACCGCCTGCAGGATCGTGTGCTGATCCCCGAGCGTGAGCCGGCCCGGCACATCGATGTCGAGCGTCTGTCCATCGCGCTCGAACTGCCACTTGTACAGATGGCCGCTGGCAAAGCGGAAGCGCACGCACTCATGCTCCACCAGCTCGCGCGGGTGCAGTGGCACCGCCCGGCCCTGCAGGTAGGCCGGCGATGCCACGATCAGCCCGCGTAATGGCGGCCCCAGCGGCACCGCCACCATGTCTTCGGGTACGAACTCATGCAGCCGCACCCCCGCGTCGTAACCCTCGGCCACGATATCCACCAGGCCATCGTCCTGCGCCACCTCCAGCCGTACATCGGGGTGCGCGCGCAGGTAATGCGCCAGGCGCGGGCCCAGCTCGGTATGCACCGCCGCGCGGGTGGCATTGATGCGCAGCAGCCCGGCCGGCGCCGCACGGAAGTGGTTCATCTCCTCCAGCGCGTCATGCACCTGGCCCAGCGCCGGCTGCAGGCGATCAAGCAGCCGCTGCCCGGCCTCGGTCAGCGCCACGCTGCGGGTAGTGCGGTGGAACAGCCCCACCCCCAGCCGCTCTTCCAGCGCGCGGATGGCGTAGCTCACCGCCGAGGTCGACAGCGCCAGTTCCGCCCCGGCACGGCGGAAGCTGCGGTGGCGGGCTACCGCCGCGAACGCGGCCAGGTGGGTCAGGTTGTCAGTAGCCACGATTGTGCAGTCTGCCTTGATGAATCATGCCGATATCCTGACTGTATACCGATGGATAGCGGGCGTATTGTAAAGCGCCTTTCCATAAATCCCAGGATGTTTCCATGTCCCTCGCCCATGGCTATGCCGTGCATGACCAGACCGCGCCGCTGGTGCCGTTCTCCTTCGAGCGCCGCCCGGTCGGTGCCGACGATGTCCGCATCCAGATCCTCTACAGCGGCATCTGCCACTCCGACCTGCACCAGGCCCGCGACGACTGGGGCGGCGCCCAGTTCCCGATGGTGCCGGGCCACGAAATCATCGGCCGGGTCACCGAAGTCGGCGCCAACGTCACCCGCTTCAAGGTCGGCGACTTCGCCGGCGTCGGCTGCATGGTCGACTCCTGCCGCCATTGCGACGCCTGCGACCACGACCTGGAGCAGTACTGCGAAAAGGGCCCGACCTACACCTACAACAGCAAGGAGCGCGGCAGCGACCAGCTCACCTTCGGTGGCTACTCCGACCACATCGTGGTTGAACAGCGCTTCGTGGTGAAGGTCGCCGACACGCTCGACCTGAAGGCGGCCGCCCCGCTGCTGTGCGCCGGCATCACCACCTACTCCCCCCTGCGCCACTGGAAGGTCGGCCCCGGCCAGAAGGTCGGCGTGATCGGCCTGGGTGGCCTCGGCCACATGGGCGTGAGGTTCGCCAAGGCGATGGGCGCCACCGTGGTGATGATCACCACCACCCCGGAAAAGGGTGCCGATGCCAAGCGCCTGGGCGCCGACGAAGTGCTGGTCTCGCGCGACCCGGCGCAGATGAAGGCCCACGCCAACAGCTTCGACTTCCTGCTCAACACCATCCCGGTCAGCCACGACACCAACCCGTACATGCAGCTGCTCAAGCGCGACGCCACCATGTGCCTGGTGGGCGTGATCACCGAGCTGGACCCGCCACTGATGGGTTCCAGCGTGATCTTCGGCCGCAAGCACGTGACCGGCTCGGCGATCGGCGGCATGGCCGAGACCCAGGAAATGATGGATTTCTGTGCCGAACACAACATCGTCAGCGACGTGGAAGTGATCGACATCAAGACCGTCAATGAAGCCTGGGCGCGCATGGCGAAGAACGATGTGCGCTACCGGTTCGTGATCGACATGGCAACGTTGGCGGCATGATGTAGAAGAAAAAACCCCGGCCTGGCCGGGGTTTTTTTTCGGGGTTCAGTACGCGAACTGCTTGAATACCGGGTCCACGCTCTGGTTCCACTCGCCGTGGTACAGCGCCAGCTTGCGCTCGGCCGGCGTGATGCCCGACGCCACGATCTCCTGCAGCACGTCCAGGAAGTGGCTTTCATCCTGCCCGTCCGCATTGCGCGCCGCGCGCCGCTTCAGGCCAGCTACAGCGATCTTCAACGCCTCGGCCGCCAGGTCGCGTACCGTGCCGCCGCGGAACGGCAGGTTCAGCGCATGCTTCGGCACCCCATCGCGCAGCGCATGGCGTTCCACCAGGCTGAAGTCACGCACCAGGTCCCAGGCCGCATCCAGCGCCGCATCGTCGTACAGCAAGCCCACCCAGAACGCCGGCAGCGCACACAGCCGCGCCCACGGGCCACCATCGGCCCCGCGCATTTCCAGATACTTCTTCAAGCGCACTTCCGGGAACGCCGTGGTCATGTGGTCCGACCAGTCGCGCAGCGTCGGCAGCTGGCCCGGTAGCACCGGCAGCTTGCCCACCATGAAATCGCGGAAGCTCTGCCCGCTGGCGTCGTGGTACACGCCATCGCGGTAAGAGAAATACATCGGCACATCGAGCAGGTAATCCACGTAACGCTCGTAACCGAAGCCATCCTCGAACACGAAGTCGAGCATGCCCGTACGGTCCGCGTCCGTATCCGTCCAGATGTGCGAGCGGTAGCTCAGGTAACCGTTCGGCTTGCCCTCGGTGAACGGCGAATCGGCAAACAGCGCGGTGGCGATCGGCTGCAGCGCCAGCGACACCCGGAACTTCTTCACCATGTCCGCTTCGGTGGCGTAATCCAGGTTCACCTGCACCGTGCAGGTGCGCGTCATCATGTCCAGCCCAAGCGAACCCACCTTCGGCATGTAATCGCGCATGATGCGGTAGCGGCCCTTGGGCATCCACGGCATCTCTTCGCGCGTCCACTTCGGCTGGAAGCCCATGCCCAGGAAGCCCAGCTCCAGCTCCGCCGCCACCTGCGCCACCTCGTTGAGGTGCGTGCCGGTTTCCACACAGGTCTGGTGGATGCTTTCCAGCGCCGCGCCCGACAGCTCCAGCTGCCCGGCCGGCTCCAGCGTCACCGACGCGTTGTCACGCAGCAGCGCGATGGTGCGACCGTTCTCCTGCACCGGCGCCCAGCCGAAGCGGGTCAGCCCGGTGAGCAGCGCTTCGATGCCGCGCTCGCCATCGAAGGTGGGCGGGCGCAGGTCGTCAAGCCGGAAGCCGAACTTCTCGTGTTCGGTGCCGATGCGCCACTGCGCCTTGGGCTTTTCGCCGGAGGCCAACGTGGCGACCAGTTCATTACGGTCGGTGATCGGCGTCTCGGCGACGTGGCTGGGGCTCGACAAGGGGAGGCTCGCAGGGATTCTGGACTGGACGGGGATGTGGGGCTGATCGCCCCGCATCGCAAGGGCGCAGTATAGGGTGGCGGTTCCGGCCGTCATGCCACCGTGACGGTTTTCTGCATCCTATTGGATGGGACTTGACCGCCTGCCATGCCCGCCGCCACTGGCTTGCGCGCGTTGGCCCGGCGCGTGGCAGCAGCATGGCGCGGCCGCTTGGCCGATACTGCATCCTCATGGACATGCCCGTTACCCCCGATCCGCTGCTGGCCGAGATGGCCAGCCTTGCCGACTGCCAGCGCGCGGGCGGGTATGCCTGCATCACCGCCCGCCGTGAACACGGCGCCCAGTCGGTGGACATTCCGCAACCGCAGTTCGCCATCCTGCTGCAGGGGCGCAAGCAGGTGCGCACCGCGCACCAGATCCTTCAATTGGTGCCCGGCGATCTGTTCCTGATCACCCGACGCTGCCGGATCGACGTGGTCAACACGCCCGATCCGCAAAGCGGGCTGTACCTCAGCGCGATCGTGCCGCTGTGCGCCGAAGCGCTGGCGGCCGCACGCGTGCTGTGGAACGAGCCGCTGCCCGAGGCCGGCGACCCACTGGCCAGACTGTCGCTGCACGACCATGCGGACACCCTGCGCCAATGGCGCCAGGCACTGGAGCACGCCCAGTACACCGAAGCCCGCCTGGCCCTGGCCTCGCTGGTGCTGGCGTTCTGCCGGCGCGGCCACGGCAGCCTGCTGGTGCCGCCCGAGCCCAGCCTGGGCGAACGCATCCGCGACCTGATTGCGGCCCAGCCCGAACGCGACTGGCAATCGCGCGATTTCGAAGACCAGCTCGGTCTCAGCGGCGCCACCCTGCGGCGGCGCCTGGCCAGCGAACAGTCCAGCGTGCGCGAGCTGATCGCCGATGCGCGCCTGGCCCACGCCATGAACCTGCTCTACACCACTCAACTGCCGCTCAAGACCGTGGCCGCGCGGGTCGGCTACCGCTCGCCGGGCAGTTTCAGCAAGCGCTTCGCCGCGCGCTACGGGCTGGAACCGACAGCGATCGGCAACAGCTGAGCGCACCGCGAGCGTTTCGCCGCGCATTCTGAGCGGAACGCCGTGCCCGCCCCGCGCACCATGCAGGCACCGCGGCGCTGCCGCCTTGTACGGAAACGATCATGTCCTTCCCCCGTGTGCGTGTCCTTGCCACCGCCCTGCTGCTGGCCGCGGTTGCCGCACCTGCGTTCGCCACTACCACCCACCACCCGCTGGAGCAGGTGCCCGGCGTGTACCACCAGCAGGTCGGCGAGCTGGAAGTCACCGCCCTGTTCGACGGCACCGTGGCCCTGGGCCGTTCGGAACTGGTCGGCATCGCACCGGGCGCGGTCACCCGCCTGCTCGACCACCGCTACGTGCCCGAAGACGGCAAGGGCCTGCAGACCGCGGTCAACGCTTACCTGATCCAGCGCGGCAACCACCTCACCCTGGTAGACACCGGCACCGCCGGCTGCTTCGGCCCGGGGCTGGGCCAGGTGCTGGGCAACCTGCGCAAGGCCGGCTACGACCCTGCCGAGGTGGATGATGTCCTGCTCACCCATGCCCACCCCGACCACCTGTGCGGCCTGCTCGATGCGCAGGACAAGGTCGCGTATCCCAACGCCACCGTGTGGCTGTCTGAAGCCGATGCCGCCTATTGGCTGGACCCGGCCAGCGAGGCCGGCGCGCCGCAGGGCGTGCGTTTTGCCTTCGCCTTGGCCCGCAAGGCCGTGGCGCCCTACGTGGCCAGCGGCAAGCTGCACCGCTTCCGCCCCGGGCAGGCGCTGCCGAACGGCGTCACCGCGCTGGACAGCCACGGGCATACCCCGGGCCATGTGTCCTGGAAGATCGACGGCGGTGAGCGGCAGGCGGTCCTGGTGTGGGGCGACATCGTGCACTTCCATGCCGTGCAGTTCGCCCAGCCGCAGGCCGCCTACGAAGCCGACAGCGACCGCACGGCCGCCATTGCCAGCCGTCGCGCGATGATGGCGCAGGCCGCCGATGGGGGGTGGTGGGTCGCCGGTGCCCACCTGCCGTTCCCGGGCCTGGGGCATGTCCGTCGGGAAGGCGAAGCCTTCGCCTGGGTACCGGGCGAATTCGCACCCTTACCTGCGCGCTGACGCATGCACCGAGCAACGGTCGGTACCTGCCGGCAGCACCCGACCGTTGGTCGGGTGACAGCAATCAGGGCGCGTCGGGCGCCGGTTTGTTCAGGCCCAGCCAGCCGCCGATGATCCCGCGCGCCTCGTCCACGCCCTGGCGGGCCGGGCCGGAGAAGGTCTGCACGCTGACGGTGTCGCCAAAGGCGGACTGCAGTTCCTTGCGCACCTTCTGCAGGGCAATGCCCTGCTGGCCACGGCCGAGCTTATCGGCCTTGGTCAGCAGCGCGTGCGCCGGCAGCCCGCGCCGGACCGCGTAGGCCAGCATCTGCCGGTCGTAGTCCTTGAGCGGGTGGCGGATGTCCATCACCACCACCAGCCCGCGCAGGGCCTCGCGGGTGCGGAAGTACTGGTCGATGAAGGCCTGCCAGTGCGCCTGCAGGTCCAGCGGCACCTTGGCGTAGCCGTAACCGGGCAGGTCGACCAGCTTGGCCTCGGGGGTGACTTCGAAGAACACCAGCTGCTGGGTGCGGCCGGGGGTCTTGGACACCCGGGCCAGGCTGTTCTGGCGGGTCAGGGCGTTGAGGGCACTGGATTTGCCGGCGTTGGAGCGGCCGGCAAAGGCCACTTCGGCCCCCACGTCGTCCGGCAATTGCCGGGTATTGTGGGCCGAGAGCAGGTAATGGGCGCGTTCGAGGAGCAATGACATGGGCATAGGATCGCATGTCCGGGCCCGCCGCGTGCTGCCGGTCACGGGTTTTGCCGCACTGCCGCGTTGACCCCGGCGTGAAACGGCATGGATAATCGGGCGATCCCCGCGTGTGCAGCCTGCACACGCCAGGCCGGTCCACACGGAGCTTCCGCATGCGCCATGCTCGCGTTCTTGCCGTTTCCGCTGTCGCTGTATCGTTGCTCGCCGCTGTTGCCTATGCCCAGACCGCAGTGACTCCGCTGCCGGACAACACGCCGGTGAGGACGGCGTCGCTCGAAGTCGATTTCAGCAAGACCACGTGGGGCGATGCCAAGGCGGGCCAGACCAAGGCTGCCGCGTGCGCGGCGTGCCACTCGGCCGATGGCAACTCGACCGTGGAGATGTACCCCAGCATCGCCGGCCAGAGCGAGCGCTACTCTTCGCAGCAGATGGCCCTGATCGCCAACGGCCAGCGCACGTCGGGGGCATCGGCGGCGATGGTGCCGTTCGTGCAGGACCTCAGCCCGCAGGACATGCGCGACATCGGTGCGTATTTCGCAACGCAGAAGGCCAGCGCCGGGCTTGCCGATGACAGCCTGGTGGCCGAAGGTCCCTACAAGGACAAGAAGTTCTACGAAATCGGCCAGCAGCTCTACCGCGGCGGCGATGCCCAGCGTGGCATTCCGGCGTGCATGGCCTGCCACGGCCCCACCGGGGCCGGCAACCCGGGCCCGGCCTACCCGCACGTGGGCGGCCAGCACGCCTCGTATGTGGCGCGGCGGCTGCAGGAGTACCAGGCGGGCGTGACCCAACAGACCGACAAGGCGCACTTCCAGATCATGGCCACCATTGCCAAGTCGCTGACCGAGCAGGAAATCCAGGCACTGGGGAGCTACCTGCAGGGCCTGCACAACCGCGCCGATGACGTGGCCACCGCCGCGCCGCGTTCGGTCGTGGGTGGTGCACGCCAATGACGGCTGTCCGGGACCGATGACAGATGCGCCCCGCCCAGGCGGCGGGTTATGTTCACTGCCACGCCGGCACTGGGCCGGCGTTGTTTTTTCTGATGGAGATGGATGTAGATGACGTTGATGCCCCGCCTGATGCTGTTGCTGCTGGCCCTGAGCCCCCTGTCCGTACTGGCCGCGCCTGCCCCCGCCGCACTGGTGGAAGGCAAGGATTACGAGGTGATCCAGGCAGCCGGCCCGCTTGCGCCGCTGGCCGGCAAGATCGAAGTGGCCGAGGTGTTCGGCTACACCTGCCCGCACTGCGCCCACTTCGAGCCGCTGCTGCAGGCCTGGCAGAAGAAGCTGCCCAAGGATGTGCGCTTCACGCCGGTGCCGGCCGTGTTCGGCGGCTACTGGGATTCCTATGCCCGCGCCTACTACGCCGCCGATCAGCTGGGCGTGGCCAAGCGCAGCCATGTGGCGATGTTCGATGCACTGCATGAAAAGGGCTCGCTGCCCCTGTCCAACGTATCGCCCACGGAGCTGGCCGGCTTCTACAAGGACTACGGCGTGACCGAACAGCAGTTCACCACCGCGCTGAAGAGCGATGAAGTGGAGGCAAAGCTGGCCGTGGCCAAATCCTTCGCGCAGCGGGTCAAGGTGCAGGGCACCCCGTCGCTGATCGTCAACGGCAAGTACCTGGTCAAGGGCACGTCCTTCGAAAGCATGCTGCGCAACGCCGATGCCCTGATCGCCCGCGAACGCGCCGCGAAGGCTCGCTGAACCGTCACGCACCCTGCACGCGGCGCCCCGGCGGCCGCGTGTCATCATTCCCCCCTGGCCGGCGCCCGACGCGCCGGCCCCAACATGCTCTGCTGGAGACGCTTCGATGAAGACCCGTTTCGCCCTCATGCTCATGGCCCTGCTGCCGATCCTGGCCGCCTGCAAGGCGCAGGACGGCACCGCCAACACCGCCACGCCGACCGAACCGGCTGCGCCGACCAGCACCCCGGCGGCTGAAACCGCCCCGGCCCCGACCGAGGCCGCACCGGCCGCCAGCGGCGAAACCGCCGCCGCCGAGACCGCCGCTGCCGAAGCCACCACCCCGGCCCCGGCACCGGCTTCCTCGCAGCCGACCGGTCCGGCGCCCGTGGAAGGCGCCGACTACGTGGTCATCGCCAACGGCAAGCCGTTCCAGCCGGCCACCGGCAAGATCGAAGTGGCCGAAGTCTTCGGCTTCGTCTGCCCGGCCTGCGCCGCGTTCCAGCCGCTGATCGGGCCGTGGAAAGCCGGCCTGCCGAGCGATGTGAACTTCGTCTACGTGCCGGCCATGTTCGGCGGCACCTGGGATGACTACGCCAAGGCCTTCTACGCCGCACAGGCGCTGAACCTGGAAGACAAGACCCACGAAGCGCTGTACAAGGCCATCCACGTCGACCAGGCCCTGAAGGGCGAGCGCGGCCGTGATTCGGTGCAGGACATCGCTGCCTTCTATGCCAAGCACGGCGCCGATGCCAAGCAGTTCGAAGCCACCATGTCGAGCTTCGCGGTGAGCGCCAAGACCAGTGCCGCCAAGCAGTTCGCCCAGCGCAGCCAGATCACCGGCACGCCGTCGGTGATCGTCAACGGCAAGTACCTGGTCAAGGGCAAGAGCTTCCCGGACATGCTGCGCATCGCCGATCACCTGATCGCCCGCGAACGCGCCGCCAAGGGCAACTGAGCATCCAAGAGCAAGCGACCGTCGTGACTTCCCCCAACACGCGGACCCTGCGCCTGCTGACGGCCAACATCCAGGCCGGCTCCAGCACCCGCCGCTACAGCGACTACGTGACCCGCAGCTGGTCGCATGCGCTGCCGGCGGGGCGCAAGCGGACCAGCCTGGACGCCATCGCCCAGCTGGCCCGCGGTCACGACATCGTCGGTTTGCAGGAGGCCGACCCCGGCAGCCTGCGCTCGGGCTTCACCAACCAGACCCACTACCTGGCCGAGCGCGCCGGCTTCAATTACTGGAGCCACCAACCCAACCGCCGCATGGGCGGGGTGGCCTCCAGTGCCAACGGCCTGCTGAGCCGGCTGGAACCGGTGGAAGTCCAGGACCATGCCCTGCCCGGCCGGATCGGCGGGCGCGGCGTGCTGCTGGCCAAGTTCGGCGATGGCAACGAGGGCCTGGCGGTCGCGGTGGCGCACCTGTCGCTGGGCACCAACTCGCGCATGTCGCAGCTGGCCTTCATCGCCGATCTGTTGTCCGAGCATTCCAACGCGGTGCTGATGGGCGACTTCAACTGCCTGGCCGAACGCCCGGAAATGCAGGTGCTGTACCAGAAGACCAACCTGCAACCGCCCGGCTGCGCGGTACCCACCTTCCCGAGCTGGCGGCCGGACCGGGCCATCGACCACATCCTGCTCAGCAGCGGCCTGCAGCAACGCAGTGCCGAAGCGGTACCGGCGGCGTTTTCCGATCACCTGGCACTGGCCATGGAGATCGACGTGCCGAGCGACGCCCTGCGCTGACCGCGTAAACGGGATGTCCACAGCGCGTATGCGCTAATGCGTGGGGTCTGCCGGCAACGGCACCGTGAGCCCCTTCATCCATGAACATCGTGGAGACGCCTCCCAGCGAGGTGCGCACGCTTCGACCGGTCTTCCTGCTTGCCGCCACGATCGTGGCGGCATTCGCCATTCTGGTCACCGCGTTTCCCATTTCGTCCGGCGTGCTGCTGCTGGAAGCGCAGACCTGGGCGTCGCGCAACGTGGGCTGGTACTACCTGCTGGCAATGACCGTGTACCTGGTCTTCGTGGTCGGCGTGGCACTGTCCGGCTACGGCCAGGTGAAACTGGGCGCGGACCATGACGAGCCGGAGTTCAGCTATCTCTCTTGGGCCGGCATGCTGTTCGCGGCCGGGATCAGCATCACGCTGTTCTTCTTCTGCGTGTCCGAACCGCTCACCCATTACCTGCAGCCGCCACAAGGTGGCGTGGGTGGTGGCGAAGCCGGCGCGCGCCAGGCCATGCAGCTGCTGTTCCTGCACTGGGGCCTGCACGGCTGGGGCGTGTTCGCGCTGGCGGCGATGGCGCTGGCCTACTTCGCGTACCGCCACAACCTGCCACTGGCGCTGCGGTCGGCGCTGTACCCGCTGATCGGCAAGCGCATCAACGGCCCCATCGGTTACACCGTGGATGCGCTGGGCATCGTGGCCACCGTGTTCGGCATCGGCGCGGACATGGGCTTTGGCGTGCTGCACCTCAATGCCGGCCTGAACGTGCTGCTGCCGATCCCGCACGCGCCGTGGGTGCAGGTGGCGCTGATCGCGCTGATGATGGGCGCGGCGATCATCGTGGCGGTGTCCGGCGTGGAGAAGGGTGTGCGCTGGATGTCGGACATCAACATGCTGCTGGCCATCGCGCTGCTGCTGTTCATGCTGTTCGCCGGCCCCACCCAGTACCTGCTCAGCACCTTCATGCAGAACCTGGGCGATTACCTGGGCAATGTGGTGGGCAAGAGTTTCGACGTGTATGCCTACGGCGGCCGCGCCGACTGGCTGGGCAACTGGACGGTGTTCTACTGGGCCTGGTGGATCGGCTGGGCGCCGTTCGTGGGGCTGTTCATCGCCCGCATTTCGCGCGGGCGGACCATCCGTGAATTCGTGTTCGGCGTGCTGCTGATCCCGCTCGGCTTCACCCTGGCGTGGCTGTCGATCTTCGGCAACAGCGCGCTGGACCAGGTGCTGCACCACGGCCAGGAGCACCTGGCGCAGATGGCCGTGGATAACCCGCCGACCGTGCTGTACGCGCTGCTGGACAACTACCCGTGGAGCCGCGCGGTGATCACCGTGACGGTGATCGTGAGCTTCATCTTCTTCGTGACCTCGGCCGATTCGGGCACCGTGGTGCTGTCCACCCTGTCCTCGCACGGCGGCCTGCCGGAGGAAGATGGCCCGCGCTGGTTGCGGGTGTTCTGGGGGGTGATGACCGCGCTGGTTACCGCCGGGCTGCTGCTGGCCGGCAGCATGGATGCGCTCAAATCGGCGGTGGTGCTCGCCTCGTTGCCGTTCTCGGTGGTGCTGCTGTTGATGCTGTGGGGGCTGACCCGTGCATTGGGCGAGGAATCGCAGCGGAAGAAAGCCTCGCAATACTCGCCCATTCCCGTGGTGGGGCAATCACGGCACCAGCGTGGCTGGCGCCAGCGCATCACCCAGGCCGTGCACTTCCCGGCACGCGACGAGGTGTACCGCTTCATGGATGAAGAAGTGCGCCCAGCGCTTGAGGCCGTGGCCGCGCAGCTGCGCGACAAGGGGCTGGACGTGGAAACCCGCTTCGAGCCAGGCGACATGCAGCTCACCGTGGACCATGGCGAGCAGCAGGTGTTCACCTACCAGGTGGTGATGAAAGGCTACCTCACCCCTTCGTTCGCCGCGCAGCGCTTCCGCAACCAGCGCTACTACCGCGCCGAAGTGCACCTCTATGAAGGTGGACAGGATTACGAGCTGGTCGGCTACAGCCGCCAGCAGATCATCAACGACATCATCGACCAGTACGAGCGCCACCTGCAGTTCCTGCATCTGACCCGTTGAACCCGCTGGTCTCCCGACGCAAACAGGAGTCATCGACATGCCCACCTTCCCCGACCAGCTGCTGTACATCGGCGGCCGCCCTGTGGCCTCGCAGGGCAACCGCACCTTCGAGGTGGTCAACCCGGCCAACGGCGAGGTGCTGGCCAACGTGCACAGCGCCAACAGCGACGACCTGGATGCCGCGGTGGAAAGCGCCCATGCCGGCCAGAAGGCCTGGGCCGCGCTCACCACGGTGGAGCGCTCGCGCATCCTGCTGCGCGCGGTGGCATTGCTGCGCGAACGCAACGACGACCTGGCCGAACTGGAAAGCCTCAACACCGGCAAACCGCTGAGCGAAACCCGCAGCGTGGACATCGTCACCGGCGCGGACGTGCTGGAGTACTACGCCGGGGTGATGCACGGGCTGGAAGGCAGCCAGGTGCCGTTGCGCGAAGGCAGCTTCTTCTACACACGGCAGGAACCGTTGGGCGTGGTCGGCGCGATCGGGGCCTGGAATTACCCGATCCAGATCGCGCTGTGGAAGGCGGCCCCTGCGCTCGCGGCGGGCAATGCGATGATCTTCAAGCCCAGCGAAGTGACCCCGCTGACCGCGCTGAAGCTGGCCGAAATCTTCACCGAAGCCGGCCTGCCCGATGGCGTGTTCAACGTACTGCCCGGCGATGGCGCCGGGGTCGGCACCGCACTGACCGAACACCACGGCATCGAGAAGATCTCCTTCACCGGCGGCACCGCCACCGGGCGCAAGGTGATGGCCAGCGCGTCCAGTTCCACGCTCAAGGAGGTGACCATGGAGCTGGGCGGCAAGTCGGCGCTGATCATCTGCGCCGATGCGGATATCGACCTGGCCGCCGATGTGGCGATGATGGCCAACTTCTACAGCTCCGGGCAGGTCTGCACCAACGGCACCCGCGTGTTCGTACCGCACGCCCTGCAGGCCGATGTCGAGCAGGCGCTGCGCGAACGCGTGGCCCGTATCCGCATCGGCGATCCGCTGGCCGAAGACACCAACTTCGGCCCACTGGTCAGCGCCGCGCACATGCGCCGGGTGCTGGCGCACATCGAGAGCGGCAAGACAGAAGGCGCGCGCCTGGTATGCGGTGGCGAGCGCCTTACCGACGGCGCGCTGGGCAAGGGCTGCTATGTAGCCCCGACCATCTTCAGCGATTGCCGCGACGACATGGCCATCGTGCGCGAAGAGATCTTCGGGCCGGTGCTCAGCCTGTTGACCTATGAAGATGAAGACGAGGCGATCCGTCGCGCCAATGCCACCGACTACGGCCTTGCGGCCGGCGTGGTGACACCGGACCTGAGCCGCGCACACCGGTTGATCCACCGCCTGGAAGCGGGCATCTGCTGGGTCAACTGCTGGGGCGAATCGCCGGCCACGATGCCGGTGGGCGGCTACAAGCAGTCCGGCGTGGGCCGCGAGAACGGCCTGGCCACGCTGCGTGCCTACACCCGCACCAAATCCGTCCAGATCGAACTGGACCGCTACGCGTCGGTGTTCTGACCGGCCTGACCAGGAGACCCCCGCGATGAAACGCGAGTACGACTACATCATCATCGGCGCCGGTTCGGCCGGCAACACGCTGGCCGCGCGCCTCACCGAAGACGCCGGGGTGAGCGTGCTGCTGCTGGAAGCCGGCGGCCCGGACTACCGCCTCGATTTCCGCACCCAGATGCCGGCCGCGCTGGCTTACCCGCTGCAGGGCCGGCGCTACAACTGGGCCTATGAAACCGAGCCGGAACCGCACATGGACAACCGGCGCATGGAATGTGGGCGCGGCAAGGGCCTGGGCGGCTCCTCGCTGATCAACGGCATGTGCTACATCCGCGGCAACGCGCTGGATTTCGACCAGTGGGCCACCTTCGATGGGCTGGAGGACTGGAGCTACCTGGACGTGCTGCCCTACTTCCGCAAGGCCGAAACCCGCGACATCGGGCCCAACGATTACCACGGCGGCGATGGCCCGGTCAGCGTGGCCACCCCGAAGAACGACAACAACGTGCTGTTCCACGCCATGGTGGAGGCCGGCGTACAGGCCGGCTACCCGCGCACCGACGACCTCAACGGCTACCAGCAGGAAGGCTTCGGCCCGATGGACCGCACCGTGACCCCGCGCGGGCGCCGCTCCAGTACTGCGCGCGGCTACCTGGACATGGCCAAGGGCCGTCCCGGGCTGGAGATCGTCACCCACGCCACCACCGATCGCATCCTGTTCGACGGCAAGCGCGCGGTGGGCGTGCGCTACCTGGCCGGCGGAAGCGCCGAACCGATCGATGTCGAGGCCCGGCGCGAGGTGCTGCTGTGCGCCGGCGCGATCGCCTCACCGCAGATCCTGCAGCGCTCCGGCGTGGGCGCGCCCGCATTGCTGGCCGCGCTCGGCGTGCCGCTGGTGCACGACCTGCCCGGCGTTGGGGAAAACCTGCAGGATCATCTTGAGGTGTACATGCAGTACGCCTGCACCAAGCCGGTGTCGCTGTACCCGGCGCTGCAGTGGTGGAACCAGCCGGCGATCGGCGCCGAATGGCTGTTCGCCGGCACCGGGATCGGCGCCAGCAACCAGTTCGAGGCCGGCGGCTTCATCCGCACCCGTGACGACTTCGCCTGGCCCAACATCCAGTACCACTTCCTGCCAGTGGCGATCAATTACAACGGCACCAACGCGGTGAAGGAACACGGCTTCCAGGCGCATGTCGGGTCGATGCGCACGCCCAGCCGTGGCCGCGTGCATGCGCGTTCGCTGGACCCCCACCAGCATCCGTCCATCCTGTTCAACTACCAGTCCACCGACCAGGACTGGCAGGAGTTCCGCGATGCGATCCGGATCACCCGCGAGATCATCGCCCAGCCCGCGCTGGACGAATACCGCGGCCGCGAGATCAGCCCCAGCGCCGACTGCCGCACCGATGCGGAGCTGGATGCCTTCGTGCGTGCCCGTGCCGAAACCGCCTACCACCCGTCGTGCTCATGCGCGATGGGCACCGATGCGATGAGCGTGGTGGACGGCCAGGGCCGCGTGCATGGCATGCAGGGCCTGCGCGTGGTGGACGCCTCGATCATGCCGCGCATCATCACCGGCAACCTCAATGCGACCACGATCATGATTGCCGAGAAGATCGCCGACCGCATCCGGGGCCGCGAGCCGTTGCCGCGCAGCACGGCCACGTACTACGTGGCCGGCGACGCGCCGGTGCGCGGCTGATGCACAAAATGCGTGCCCGATCGGCTAACCATTGGATTCATCCCGCCGGGTCGGGCAGCGCCGGCGGCCGCCGGTTTGCCGTCAACGTGCTCCCCACCGACGCCAGCACCGTGCAGCCGATCGCCGCCCACTGCAGGGGCGTGAGGTGCTCGGCCAGCAGACCCATCGCCAGCAGTGCAGCCACCGCCGGTTCCATGCTGATCAGGATGCCGAAGGTTTCCTTCGGCAAGCGCTTCAACGCCGCCATCTCCAATGACATCGGAATCGCGCTGGAGACCACCGCCACGCCCAGCCCGAACAGCAGGATCTTCGGGTCCAGCAGCGCCATGCCCGCATGCGCCACGCCCACCGGCACCACCACCAGCGCCGCCGCACACATGCCCAGCGAGACCGTATGCCCGGCCGGCAGGTGGCCGGCACGCTTGCCGAAGATGATGTACAGCGCCCAGCACACCGCCGCGCCCAGCGCGTACAGCACACCGGTCAGGTCCAGCGGCTCGCCGTGGCCCAGCGGCAGCAACAGCAGCAGGCCGGCGGCCGCACACCCCACCCAGACGAAATCGATCGGGCGCCGCGAGGACCACATCGCGACCGCCAGCGGACCGCAGAATTCGATGGCCACCGCGATGCCGAACGGAATCGTGCGCAGCGCCATGTAGAACAGCAGATTCATCACCCCCAGGGTGATGCCGTAGCGGAAGATCGCGCCCGCATCGGCGCGCGTGGTGGTCCAGCGCCACGGCCGGAACACCGCCAGCAGCACCAGTGCGGAGAAGCCCACGCGCAGCGCGCTGGTGCCCTGCGCGCCGATCACCGGGAACAGATCCTTGGCGAACGAGGTACCCACGGCAAGCGAAGTGACCGAGCCGAGCACGGCCAGGACGGGGAACAGCGTGGAGAGGCGCGACGTAGTCATCGCGCGAGGATACGCCCAGGCACACGTTGCGAGATACCTGCCGTGTCGTTACCCGCGCACTGCCGCCTCGATCCTGGCCACGTCGATCTTCTTCATGGTCATCATCGCCTCGAAGGCACGTTTGGCCACGGCCGGGTCGGTGCTGTTGAACGCCTCGGTCAGCACGCGCGGGGTGATCTGCCAGGAAAGCCCCCACTTGTCCTTGCACCAGCCGCAATCGCTCTCCTGGCCACCGTTGCCTACGATGGCATTCCAGAGGCGGTCGGTCTCGGCCTGGTCGTCGGTGGCGATCTGGAAAGAGAACGCCTCGCTGTGCTTGAACGCCGGCCCGCCGTTCAAGCCGATGCAGGGAATGCCGACCACAGTGAACTCCACGGTCAGCACATCGCCCTTTTTGCCGCCGGGAAAGTCGGAGGGCGCGCGGTGCACGGCCTGCACCGAACTGTCTGGGAAGGTGGCTGCGTAAAACGCCGACGCTTCTTCGGCGGTCCCGTCATACCAGAGGCACAGGGTGTTCTTGGCGATCATCACCGTTTCCTGGGATCGGGCTCCGGCCCGGGTGAGACCAACGGTAGGCCCGCCGATGTTAAGCGCTGGTAGGTCCGGACCCTTGATCGGGACCCACCCCCCACTTGCGACCGGTAGACATTGCGGATAGGACTGATTCGCATTACCATAATGAGATCCCGTTCGCGCCAGGGAGGCGCAGCGGCGATCAGTTGCCAACGCCCGTGCCTGTTTTCACGGCACCCGCCAGCCGCGTACTGCCCCCACTTTGACTGCAGCGCCCGGCATCCGAGGATGGCCGCCTGGTGCGCGCCGCCGCCCAGGAAACGCTGATGACCCGTACTTCCGCTCTGCCGTCCCGCACCTTGCCGCAAGGCCGCCTGCCGCAGGCGCTGTTGATCGCCTTGGCCACCCTGGCTGCGGCTCCCGCCTTCGCGCAGGACATCGGCGCCGACGCCACCACGCTGGACAAGATCGTGGTCAAGGGCGAGCGCGCCGAAGGCTATTCGGTTCGCAAGACCTCGGCCGCTACCCGCTTCGACCTCGCCCCGCGCGAGATCCCGCAGTCGATCAGCATCATCAGCCACCAGCGCATCGAGGACCAGAACCTTGATGACATCATCGACGTGCTGGCCAACACCACCGGCGTGAGCAGCACCCAGTCCGATACCGAGCGCACCGAGTTCTACTCGCGCGGGTTCTATATCGACAGCTACCAGTACGACAACCTGCCCACCCAGATGGTGCAGAACTGGAGCTACGGCGATTCCGGCCTGGACCTGGCCCTGTACGACCGCGTAGAAGTGGTGCGTGGCGCCACCGGCCTGCTGACCGGCGCGGGCAACCCGTCGGCGTCGGTCAACCTGATCCGCAAGCACGCCGACAGCGCCGAACTGACCGGCAGCGTGTCGGTCAACGTCGGCAGCTGGGGCCGCACCCGCAGCACCGTGGATGTGACCACCCCGCTGAATGCCAGCGGTTCGGTGCGCGCGCGCGTGATCGGCAGCTACCTCGATACCGAATCTCAGATGGACCGCTACGACCAGCACAAGACGCTGGGCTATGCGGTGATCGATGCCGACCTGACCCCGGACACGCAGCTGAGCGTGGGCTACGACTACCAGCAGAAGCGCGCCAACGGCGCCACCTGGGGCGGCTTCCCGATGCTGTTCTCGGACGGCAGCCCGACCCCGTATGACAAGACCTTCAACTCGGCCGCCAAGTGGACCTACTGGGACACCACCAGCAAGCGCGCGTTCGCCACGCTGGAACACGGCTTTGCCAATGACTGGAAGGTCCGCATCGGCGCGACCCATGACGAAACCAAGGCCGACGATAAGCTGTTCTACCCGGCATACAACGACTGGGTGAGCGGTGCCTCGCTGTTCGACCCGGTGACCGGTGCCGGCGTGTCCCCGTCGGCCGGCTTCTACAACACCGAGCGCAAGGTCGACGCCGTCGACGGTTACGTGGAAGGTCCGTTCCAGCTGTTCGACCAGGAACACAAGGTCATGGCCGGGCTGAGCTACAACAAGCGCGACTACGCCAACTACGGTGACTACCAGGTCGGTGGCCCCGGCCTGCCCTGGGATCCCTTCAGCAGCTACCTCGGCTGGAACGGTGACATTTCCGAACCGAACTGGGTGGGCACACTGCCGCTGCAGAGCGAAGGCACCATCACCCAGAAGGCCGGCTACGCCGCTACCCGTCTGTCCTTGGCCGATCCGCTCAAGCTGATCCTCGGCGCGCGGTACACCGACTGGAAGAGCGAGGGCGAAGGCTCGGATCGTTCGCACAAGGAAACCACGCCTTATGCGGGCCTGGTCTACGACCTCAACGACACCTGGACCACCTACGCGGCGTACACCGAGATCTTCCAGCCGCAGACCGCGCGCGACCGCAACGCGACCTACCTCGATCCGGTTGACGGCAAGAGCTACGAAGTCGGCGTCAAGGCCGCCTGGTTCGACAACCGTCTGAACGCCTCTCTGGCCGTGTTCCGCATCGAACAGGACAACGTGGCCCAGATCACCAATGAGCCGATTCCGTCGCGTCCGGGCGAGTTTGCCTACATCGGCGCACGCGGCACCGTCAGCCGAGGTTTCGAGCTGGAACTGAACGGTGAACTGGCCCCGGGCTGGAACGGTACCTTCGGTGCCTCGCGTTACGTGGCCAAGGACATCAACGGCGCGGACATCAACACCAACCTGCCGCAGACCACCATCAAGCTGTTCACCAGCTACACCCCGCAGGCGCTGAGCGACCTGACCGTCGGTGGCGGCGTGAACTGGCAGAACGGCATCTACTACCCGGTGCCGGCCTACGGCCGCATCGAGCAGGAGAGCTACGCGCTGGTCAGTGCCTTCGTGCGCTACCGCCTGGCCCCGCAGTTCAGCGTGCAGGCCAACCTCAACAATCTGCTGGACAAGGAATACTTCTCGCAGATCAACGGCTACGGTGCCTACGGCGACGGCCGCAACGGCTCGATCACCTTCACCTGGTCGTTCTGAGGTAGCACCCGACCGTTGGTCGGGGTGGCCGGTAACAAGCAGAAAGCCGGGCCAAGCCCGGCTTTCTGCGTTTCAATCTGCGTTTCAATCAGAACCGCAGGTCCGCGCGCAGGTACCAGTAGCGCCCGCGCGGGATGTCGT